>QWOP01000041.1 GCA_003669605.1 Planctomycetota bacterium | reverse complement strand
TCGTTGAAGAGACGATTGAAACACTGGAGCACGACGGCAAACCCTTGCCGCAGCCCCTCTCCGGCCGCGAGTTCGTGCACCTCATGCAGCGAAGTGCGTGACACCTCCGGCGCAGCCGCTCTAAAAAGTACCCCCGGCAGGGATCGAACCTGCGACCTGAGCTTTAGGAAAGCTCCGCTCTATCCAACTGAGCTACGGGAGCGTACGCCGGGTATGGCGGCCAGACGTCGGATCTCGTCATCGTACGGCCCCTCACTGCCACCAACAAGAAGGCTTGCAGGGAGCCTGCCAGACGGCGTTGCCGGCCAGCACCACGGGGGACACAGAACAGTTCGGCGTCGATTGTCGCAGCGGCACGCAAATGTTTCCGGCCCTCACAGCAACTCCGAAAGCACCCGCCCCCGGTCGATCAGCGGGTGCGGCCGGCCCGTCACGTCGGTGAGCGTCGTGGTGTGTGGATCGATCCCCAAGGCATGCCAAACCGTCGCCGTCACATCCTTAAAAGACACCGCGCCGCCAACCGGCGCCGCTGCCCAGCGATCGGTTTCACCAAGCACCCGGCCACCACGGATCCCGCCGCCGGCAAGCAGTGCCGGCGAGACCGCCGGCCAATGGTCGCGGCCACCATCCTTGTTGATCTTCGGCGTCCGTCCAAACTCACCCCAGACCACCACCAAGACGTCGTCGAGCATCCCCCGCTCTTCGAGATCGCCGATCAGCCCCGACAGCCCCGCGTCAAGAATCGGGAGCAACTGCCGCAATCGGGGATAGTTGCCGGCGTGGGTGTCGAAGTCACTCAAAGAGATACTCACGCACCGCACCCCTGCCTCCACCATCCGCCGGGCAAGGAGAAACTTAAGCACCGCCCGCGGGCCGTCGGCAGTCTCAAACGGAGGAAGCTCCGGAGTCGTCATCCGGTAACGGGCGAGGGTGGCGGGGGACTCTGTCTCCAGATCGAGCGCCGCCGCCACGCGCCCCGAAGTGAGAATTCCGATTGCCTGCTCGTGGAAGCGGTCGCCGGCCACGAGACCGTCGGCCGCCGCCAGACGCTGCTTCCAGCCGTCGAGCGATGCCAAGAGCGTTTTGCGGGTGCCGAGCCGGTCGATCGACAGCGACGGAGCGAGGGTGAGTGAGGTCGCGAAGTCGGCGCCACGGGCCGCCAGTTCACCCTGCATCCCCGGCTCAAGGGGACGCTGAAAGAGCCCGCCGATGTCGGGGCGGAATGGGCCATGCGCAGACCCAAGAAAGCCGGGGCGAGCGGAGTTTCGCACCATTCCTCGCCCCTGCTGACAATCGACAAACAGTGGCGCCGTGTCGCCCGGCCGACCCTGGAGCTTCGAAAGCACACTGCCAACTGCCGGCCAGCCCCCCTGCGACTTGAGATGCTCCGGGTCGTAGCCCGATTGACACTGGAAGGCATCGTGCTGCCCAGCCGAGCCGACCACGGCGCGGAGGAAGGCAAACCGGTCGGCAAGCCTGGCGATCCCAGGGAGCAGTTCACACACCCGGATCCCCGGCACCGCCGTGGCCACAGCCGAAAACTCGCCACGGACCTCCGTTGGCCCATCGGGCTTCATGTCGATCGTGTCCATCTGCGGTGGGCCGCCGTCGAGATGGATATGGATCACCGAGCGGCGCGGGGCCGCATGGCCCGCCTCAGCCCGGGCCTCAGCCCGGAGCAGATCGACAAGTCCCAGACTGCCAAGCCCCGAGAGCCCCGACAGACCGGCAGTCAGCAACCGGCGCCGCGACGGGCCGCGGCAGATCGGATCACGCTTGCGAACGGGAGTGGTCATCAGTCCGGTGTGCTGACGGGGAAAAGGGGGCCGGCCAGGGAAAGTATCGCACTCCCGACCGCTCCGCCGCCATCCCGCCCCCGCTCACCGCCCGCCATCACTTGGCGACGGAGCCGCCTTTGACGGCTGCGCAAAGCCTGCGATACGGCTGGCCATCCGCGTGAGCAATCGCCCCGGGCGGCCGGACACATGCCGCAGCAGGTCGAGCGGGTCATGCTCGCCGAGCGTCCGCCACACGCCGTGACGGTTACAGAGCACCTCCCAGGCCCGCAAGCGGAACGGGTAGGGGAGGTCGACCGTCCGCGGGGAGACGCGCCGCCGCGGCCGGGCTCTGCAACGCCCTTGGGCGAACGCGGCCCGGATTGCCGGGGCGGGATCATCGCCGAAAAGACGCGTCGCCTCGACCCACACGTTTGGCCGCAGATCGGCTTCGATGAACGACAGTCGCCCGTCGCGGCGACGCAGCGCGGAAATGTTGGCAAACCCGTCCAGGCCGAGAGCCGCACTGAGGGCGGAAAGCGAGTCGCACAGATGCCAATCGAGGTTGGCCAGCGGCGTGTACCGGCGCACCTTTGAGGGGCCGAAGCGGCCTCCCACGGTGGAGATGAATTGCGCGTGGACAAAATGGACAGGTCGCCCGGCGCGGAAAAAGCCGGAGAGATCGAGCAACTCCCCATCGATCCATTCCTGGACCAGCAGCGGCAAGGGGAGGCAGCGCATCGAGAGCGCCCGTGCCTCCGCGGTGCTGTGGCACTCAAAGACCCCCTGGCCGCCTCCCGATTCGTCGACCTTCACCATGAGTGGATAGCCCAGCGTGTCGCAGGCGTCGACGAGGCCAGCGGCCGACTCGACGACGGTAAACCGCGGAGCCGACACGCCGGCTCCAGCGAGTGCCCGGGCGAGGCCGACCTTCGAACCGACATGGCCGAGGTGCTCCGGACCGGTGACGGGAATCAACCGGCACTTCGTGGCGTCGTCGATCCCGGCATCGCGGACCTGCCGGACGAGACTGTCTTCGCAGGGGACGACAAGGCCGCCGGTACGCGACTGCCAGCCGATCGCCACCCCGATCCAACGCCCAGCGGTCTCGAAGGGCATGACCTGCCGCACAGTCCCTGAGGGGGCCATCCGCTGATCGCTGGTGATGGCGTCGCAACGGAAGCCGGCCCGACCGAGGAGGCGGGCGACTGAACGCATCTGCAGCCGGGAATGGCCGACCAGAAGCGCTACGCGGGGCTGCAGAGTGGGCCTTGGCATCAGTGAGAGGCAATCGGGTGAGGAGACGCCGGACGCCGCGGCGCGCCGACTGAAGGCGTCGATATCGGTATGATGGAGATTCTCCCCCAGGGACGACTTGGCATGCGCGGTTTCCTGAAATTTCTCCTCGTCATCGGGATCCTCGGCGGCGCTTGTGCTGCCGGGTGGCGGCCGGCGCTTGACTGGTGGGCCGCCCGCAACCGACCGAAATTCGACACCCTCAATGTCGAACGAGGGGATGTCGTCGAGGTCATCAATTCCACCGGCGCCATTGAGCCGGTGCAGTCGGTGCATGTCGGGGCCTTCGTCTCCGGGCCAATCGTCGGACTCCACGCCGATTTCAACGAGGAGGTGGAGGAGGGGGATCTGCTCGCCGAGATCGACCCCCGCACCTACCGGGCCAACGTGGCCCGCGATCAGGCGGTGCTGGCAGCCCGCCGTGCTGAACTGGAACGGGGCGATGCCCGCCTGCAACACTCCCGCCGTGATGAGGACCGGGCCATGACGCTCAAGGAGCGCAACGCCAGTTCGATCTCCGATGCCGATGTCGATCAGGCGCTGTTCACCCGGATCGCGATGGAGGCGGAGATTGTCATGGCCGAAGCGGCCATCCAGCAGGCCGCGGCGAATCTCGACACCTCCGAGGCCAACCTCGGATACACGAAGATCCTCGCCCCCGTCTCTGGGATCATCATCGACCGCAAGGTGGAACTCGGTCAGACACTCGCCGCCCAGTTCCAGACGCCGGAACTGTTTGTCATCGCCCCCGATATGCGCCGAGAGATGCGGATCTTCGCATCTGTCGACGAGGCCGATATCGGCCAGATTCGCCGCGCCCAGGACTCCGGGCAGGCAGTGGAGTTCACCGTCGATGCCTATCCCAGCGAGGTGTTCACCGGGACGATCAGCCAGATCCGCCTCAGTTCCACGATCGCCCAAAACGTGGTCACCTATCCGGTGGTGATCTCGACCCCCAATCCCGATCTCAAACTCCTCCCCGGGATGACAGCCGAGATCTCCTTCCAGGTCGATCGCCGCGACGATGCCGTCAAGGTGCCCAACGCCGCCCTCCGCTACTATCCGCTCCGCGATCATGTCCGCGAGGCCGATAGGGGGATCCTCGATGGGGTGGCGCTGGAGGCCGACGACGAGGCCCGCGGCGAGGCGCCGAGTGCCTCAGCCCAGGCCGAGGCACAGCAGCAGCGGCGGCAGCGGCACGTGTGGGTCGTTGAGGCTGACGGCTTCCTACGGGCGATCGCCGTTACCTGCGGGATCGGCGACCACCGCTTCACGGAGTGCGTAAGTGGTTCTGTGGAACCGGGGCAGAAGCTGGTCGTCGGACTGGCTCCCGACGATGACTGACCCCTTTCCCCCCGGAGCAGGCTGATGGTCACGCTCCAGATCGCCTGCCGCTCGCTGGTCAAAAACCGGCTCCGGGCCATTCTCACGGTGCTCGGTGTTGTCATCGGCATCGCCGCTGTGACAACGCTGGTATCGGTGGGGCAGAGCGCCGCAGAGATGATCCGTGGCCAGTTCTCGGCAATCGGCACCAATGTGATTGTCGTCATTCCCGGCACCGGCGACCGCGGCGGCGTGCGTCAAGGACCACTGCCAAGTCTCTCACAGGGAGATGTCGACGCGATTGCCTCGCAGTGCCCCACCGTGCTCGCCACCACGCCGCTGGTCGCGGCCGCCGGGCAGGTGATCCACGGCAGCACCAACTGGAGCCCGAAGCAGATGTTCGGTGTCGGCGTCGACTATCCCACGGTGCGGAGTTGGCGGGTCCGCCGCGGCGGTTTCTTCAGCGACCGCGACGTCCAAGGGGCGGAGAAGGTCTGCGTGCTGGGGCACACCGTCGCGGCCAGACTCTTCCAGACCGCCAATCCCCTGGGGTCGATCGTCCGCATCCGCAACATCCCCTTTCGCGTCATCGGCGTGCTGGAGAAGAAGGGGGCCAACATCGTCGGCGATGATCAGGACGACATCCTCGTCATGCCCTATTCGACGGCCCGCAAGCGGCTGGTAGGGAACGGATTCAAGGGGGTGCATGCGATCCTGGTCTCGGCCAGATCTGTGGAGAGGATGGCGGAATCGGAGCGGGAGATCCGCCATCTGCTCGCCGACCGGCACAAGATTGCAGCGGGGCAGCGGAACGACTTCCAGGTGCAGAACACCACGGAGATTGCCAAGGCCCTGGGCGTGGTGACGGGAGTGATGACGGCGATGCTGGCCTCGATCGCCGGGATCTCGCTCCTCGTCGGCGGCGTGGGAATCATGAACATCATGCTCGTGAGCGTCACCGAGCGGACGAAGGAGATCGGCCTGCGGATGGCGCTGGGGGCGACCGGTGCCGACATCCTCCGCCAGTTCCTGGTGGAATCGATCCTCCTTTCAGCGATCGGCGGTGTGATCGGATTCGCGCTCGGGGTCGCCGGGGCGGCCGGGCTGACGCTCCTCATCAATGCCTACTCCAGCGGCACCGATTGGCCGATTGTGGTCTCGGTGCCGGCAGGGCTGGCAGCGATCGGGTTCGCGGCGCTGGTGGGCATCTTCTTCGGCTACTATCCCGCCCGCCGCGCCAGCCGGCTCGACCCCATCGAGGCCCTCCGCTACGAGTAGTGGTCCTCGCCGCCGGAGGCAGTCGCGAGTGCTGCGCTGGAGAAAAGCGGAGGTTTGCAAAAGCCTGCTAGCGCGTGTCGGACACGATCCGCCCGTCACGGAGGGTGATCGTCCGGTCGGCGGCCTGGGCCACCTCGGGATCGTGGGTGACGAGGATCACCGTCAGCCGCTGCTCCCGGTTGAGGCGGCGAAACAGCGTGATCACGTCCTGGCCGGTACGGCTGTCAAGGTTGCCGGTGGGCTCGTCGGCCATGAGGATCGATGGTCCGTTGACCAGCGCCCGGGCGATTGCCACCCGCTGTTGCTGGCCGCCCGACAACTGACTGGGATGATGGCCGATCCGATCCGCCAGCCCCACGCTTTCCAGGGCCGCGATCGACCGGCGGCGGCGTTCCCGAGCGGGGACACCGCGGGCGTAGATCATCGGCAGTTCCACGTTCTCAAGCGCCGTTGTTCTGGCGAGGAGATTGAAGTTTTGGAAGACAAATCCCAGGTGGCTGTTCCGCACCGCTGCCCGCTCGTCGTTGGAGAGCGTCACCACTTCGCGGCCGTCGAGGCGGTAACTGCCCGACGTCGGCCGGTCGAGGCAGCCGAGCGTGTTCATGAGCGTCGACTTGCCAGACCCCGATGGTCCGATCAAGGCGACATATTCGCCGCGGTCGATCGACAGCGACACCCCCTTGAGCGCTTCGACGCGCACATCACCCAGATCGTAGACCTTGGCGACGTCAGTGATCTCGATCAGCGCCATGGGGAATTTCGTCAAAGGCCAAACTGGCTTTGGGTGCGGGCCGGCAGGGAAGAGCCACTGGTGCTGTCACAGCGGTGCTGGCAGGAAAGTGTCTTTGCAGATCGAGTGCTTTCCGAGGCGGGCTGCGGAAAAATGGCCGCGGCAGCGGTTGCCAGAGATGGTTCTGCGCCCGAAACGGGCGTTTGTTGGAATGATTGGGTAGGGTGATGGAGTGGGCCGGCCGAGAAGCGGACCAACGCCCAATTGAGCCCTGGCTCCCAGTGGAAAAAGGTCAGGGAGGATTGTCGTTGTTTGCAGCTGTGTTGCCCACTGAGTGCGCCCGTGTTTCTCCGGACTCATTTTTCCGGACTCATTTTTCAAGGAGAAGAATCGTGAATGCAGTGCGTCGCGGATTGCTGCTGACGGTGGTGGTCGGGACGCTGTCGCTGGTGCCGCAGTCGGCCAGTGCGCAGGGGCTGTGGGTCGGCAGTTGGGGGTGGGGCGGCCCTGCCTTCGTGGGCGGATTCGGCCCTGGATATTATGGGCCGCGTCGTTCAGTGGGCTTTGCGCCAGTGGGATGGGGGTATCCTGGTTTCGCGGGGCCTGTCTACCGCTCGGCCTCCTTTGCTCCGTCGTACTATGCTCCGTCATACTACGGCCCGTCATATTACGCCCCTTCGTATTACGCTCCCCAGTACTTTCCACCCCGCGCCGCGTACGTCGGCCCTTCCGCCCACGCCATCCGCGTCGGCAACCGGGTGGCGCGGCGCAGTTGGCGGCGCGGTTGGGGTTGGTGAACGATTGGGGCGCTGCGACTGGGAATCACTCGCTCGCCAGCACGATCCGGAATCCACCGGAAAAATCGCTGAACGAAGGCTCGTTCCGGTTGCGGTCTGCCGATCGGCAACGGGCCGGGTCGTATCCCCAACCACCGCCGCGGAGGACCTTGGCCGATCCGCTGGCCGGCCCGCGGGGATCGTCACCGCCACCAAGCGTTGAGCGATACCAGTCGGAGCACCACTCGTAGACGTTGCCATGCATGTCGCGCAGGCCCCAGGGATTGGGCTTCTTGCGACCGACGCGGTGGGCGTACTGGTGCGCCTTGCCGGTGGTGTTGCTGTAAAACCAGGCGTGGTCACTGAGCTGGCGCGAGTCGGTTCCGAATGAGAACGGCGTCGTCGTGCCCGCCCGGCAGGCATACTCCCATTCCGCCTCGGTCGGCAGCCGGTAGTGCTCCCCTTTTGCAAGCCATCCCCCGGCCCGCTCCTGTGCCGTCAACTTGCGGCAGAACGACTCGGCGTCATGCCAGTCGACGTACACCGCCGGAGCGTCATCCCCGGTAGCGACACACCGCTCCCCTTTCCATGGCTCGGACTTCATCACCCCCTTCCACTGCGCCTTGGTGACGACCGTGCGGCCGATGAGGTACGGATGGGTGATGGTGACACGGACCTGCCCCTCGTCGGTGCCGCGATCCTTCTCCGAGACCGGGCTGCCCATCATGAAGGAGCCGGCTGGAATCGGCACCAGCTTGACGCCGATGGAGTTGGTGGCTGGTGGGCCCGGCTTCGGCGTGGCCGCAGGTTTGCTGGCAACGGGCTTGGCGGCAGCGGGAGTGCGCTTCTTGGCGGCAACGGGCTTGGCGGCAGCCGTGGTGCGCTTCTTGGCGACAGCGGGAGTGCGCTGCTTCGCGGCTGCGGGCTGACGGATGGTCGACTTCTTCGCAGCCATGGGCACAGAACCTCCGGGGCAGTGAATGAGAGGCCACGGGGAGGTGAACGACTGCCTCAGTCTGCACCTGGTGTTTTCCCCGGACACCCGCACAGTAGTTCACCGGCCGGCCGCCGGTCAATCAACCGCGCCCCTGCGGAGTGCCATCAGCAGTCACTCCTCGTCGTCGATTTGGAGTCGATGCATGATCCGGTGAACAAACGGGGCCACGATGATCGATGCCGCCCCCACGAACAGCAGCCCCGAGAAGAGTGCGTAAAACGAGGCAAAATACTTGCCGCTTGGGGTGCGCAGGGTATCCACCGGTCCCATGCCGCCGAGGATCATCGAGGCATTGAGGAGCGCATCGATCCAGTCGAGCCCTTCAAACCTGTGGTATCCGAGGACGCCGATCCCCAGGGCCGCAGCCACCAGAGCCGAGGCCAATGCCACGTGCCAGACCACGCGCCAGGCAAAGGTGTGCCTGGGGAGGAGCGGTTCGCGGCGCTGTTCAAACATCGATGTGTGTCAGGCGGCGGCCTGCCCCTGCGCCTTGTAGAGGTAAGGATTCATGGAGGGGTCGTTATACATTTTCATCATCCGGAAGACGCGCAGCGGCCGCTGGCCCAGGAAAATCTCGGTCAACAACCGATCGAGGGCCTCGATGAGGTGCCCCCGCTGGGCGTCGAGCACCGCCATCCGGGCGGCGGCCTTCTCGCGGTGTTCCCGGGTGGCGTCAGCGCGGTCGATCTGTTCGCGCATGTGGAAGCGGCGCAGTTCGAGGATCGACAGCCTGTCGACCGCCGACCCTGGTGTCTCGGTCGCGGCGGGGGTGCCTGCGGGAGCCTCGATCTGGCGGCGGCCCAGCTCCGCCACCAACCAGTCATCGACCTTCTCGATGCTGTCGTTGCGGGCCTGATTGAAGCGGTCGATATTCCGCTTTACTTCGGCGATCCTGGCATCGGTAACCTCGGGTGAGCGGGCGATGTCTTCCTCATGCCAGAGTTGGAAGTTGAACTTGTGGAGGTCGCAGATCCGCCCCTCCAGTTCCTCCGCTTTGTGCGCGGGGTCGACGACATGCCACTCCGCCACCAGGCGTTCCAGGAGCGAGTCGATGTCGGCCGCGGGCAGCGGCGGCGACGAGGGATCGGCGGATTGGCGGCAGCCGCACTGCGAGGAGCAGGTTGTCATGGAGGATCTCCTGAGTGTTTCCAGGTCAGTGTTTGCGGGATGGTTGAAAATCGATGACGGGGGGATGACGTGGTCAGGCAACGCGGCGGATCACGAGGCAGAGGTTCGCGCCGCCGAAGCCGAAGGAATTACTGGCGGTGACCCGCACGGAGCGTTTGCGGGCGATGTGTGGGATGTGATCGAGCGGACAGCGGTCGTCGGGGGAGTCGAGATTGATCGTCGGGGGCAGGCACTGCCGGTCGATGGCGGCCAGGCAGGCGATGGCCTCGAAGGCGGCAGCGCCGCTGAGCAAATGCCCCGACATGCTCTTGGTAGAACTCACCGGGACACGCTCAGCAGCGGTGCCGAAGGCCAGGCGGATCGCGGCAGCCTCGGCCACGTCCCCCACCGGCGTGCCAGCGGCATGGGCGTTGATGTAATCGACCTCTTCCGGGGCCTCGCCAGCGTCTCCCAAGGCGAGCGCAATAGCCCGCGCGGCTTGTGTCGGGTCGGGACTGGGGATCACCATGTGCGAGGCATCGCCAGACATTCCCACGCCGGCCAGTTCGCCACGCGGTTGGACACCACGAGCGAGGGCGTCACTGTAACGCTCGAGAACCAGGAAGGCCCCCCCTTCACCGATCACGAAGCCGTCGCGGTCGCGGTCAAACGGACGCGATGCCTGCGCTGGAGCGTCGCCGCGGCGGGAGAGCGCACGGAGGTTGTAGAAGGCGGCGAACCCGGTGGGGCTGAGGATGTCGCACCCACCGGCCAGACAGACATCGACCAGCCCCGCCCGCACCCAGCGTCGGCCCAGCGCCAGCGCATAGCCGCTCGATGCGCAGGCGGCAGCGGCCGTCACCGCCGGGCCGTTGATCCCAAGAATGCCGGCGAGGATGTGGACCAGCGACGGGGCCTGCTGCGGGGAGAAGACCCGCTGGCCGCCGCTGAGGAAGTCGGCCTCCCACCCCTTGAGATGCTCGGCGCCCAGACCGAGCACCAATCCGATCCGCTTCCCGGCGGCAGCCGCTGCCGAGGCGTCGATGCCGGCGTCGGCCAGCGCTGCGGCCAGCGGTGTCAGGCACATGCTGCCGAGCCGGTCGAGGTGGGGGATCGTGGCCGGATCGATTCCGGGAGGGACGGGGATCGCATCGATGGCGGCGGCGAACTGCCGTTGTTCGCGGCAGTAGGGCCCGCCGTCGACCTGCCGGACTCCCGATGTTCCGGCGAGGAGAGCCTCAGCGATCGTGCTGAAGTCGTGCCCCAGGGGGGTGACGGCGCCGACGCCGGTGATGACCACCGCATCCATCGAAGCGGTTTGGCATGGGGACATTCGGGGGGATGAGACGCCACCGCGATTCATGCGCTTCTCCTTCCCGCGTGGAGCGCTGCCGCGACACCCTGTTCGAGGGTCAGCAGTCCACCCCAGGACAGTGGCAGCGACCAGCGGACGCCGGCACGGTCGGGCTCGGAAGCACTCTCCATCCCAGCGAGCCGGCGCGAAAATGCGGCCAGGGAACTGTCTCTTTCGGCGGGACTAAAGCCTGCCGCTTTTCCGCTGGCGGCCGTTGGCCAGAGTGACATCCGCAGTCCGCTGCAATCGACCGGATCGAGTCCCAAGGCAACAGCACGGCAGGGGGTGTCTGGTGGCAGTTCGCCGCGCGGGGAGAGCACCGGCTCCTCATCCCAGGCGGTGAACACCAGCCAGCACCCGGCGACGGCTGGTTCTTCGAGGATCGAAAAGGCCGCCAGGATTCCTTCCGCGAGCGCGTCTGGGCCACCGCCGATGCCGATGTTGGGGCCGTGCATACCAAGGCCGACACTCACAGCGCTTGCCAGAGCATGCAGCGAACACTGGGGAACGACATGCGGGGAGACGGTGACGCCCCCCCCCTCCAAGAGCTGCACGAGGGTCCGGGCACTTGCCGGACGCCCCGCGCCACAGGGGGCTGCGACGACGGCCCAGCGGTCGAATGCCCCCGGCGCTCTCCCCAGGATCGCGATCGCCTTCTGGACTGCGCGGACGCCCAAGACGGTGTGTTCGTCGGCGTGGCGGAGGAACCGGGCTGGCAACGACGGAGCGCCCGCGGGCGGCGGCGCGTCGCGCAGCGAGGCAATTGCAGCCGGCAGTTCCACGACGGTGGCGTGACCCGCGATCGGGCAGAAAAAGGGAAGCGGGAGTGGTGTCACGGTTGGCCCCGGTGAAACCTGCAAAGGGCTCGTGTCAGGCCGCCCGGCGGACCGCCGGCTTGGCGGAGATCTTCATCTGCAGAACATCAAGGAGATCGCCGACAGACTTGACCCCATCGAGGAGTTCGGTCTCAACCTGGATGCCGAAGTGACTCTCGATGTGGAGCACAAGTCCTGCCATGTCGAGCGAATCGAGGTTCAGCCCCTCGCGGAGCGTCGTCGATTCCTCCACGGCGGGATAGGTCTCGCCAGTCTCCTTCTCCAGCAGTTCGAGGACGATGGCCGAGAGTTCCTTGCGTTCCATGAGGGGCTTTGACTCCGAAGGAGGGCAAGAGATGAGGGAGCGCATACGGGCCACCCGCCAGCGGGCGAATCGACGACGATTCGTTTCCCACCCACCGGGGTGACAGACGTTGCGTGCGAATCGGCTACGATGCAGCGGTGCCATGGGGCGACCACCGGTCGGTGCCATTGGTGGGGGGGGAGAGTAGCGGATGGCAGACTCTGAGCGAAGGTCAATAATCGGCCGCATTCCCGGCGGATTGACGCCTTGGTCGAGGGCCGCATTCCGACCGCTGGCCGTGGCCAGTGGTCTCTATCTCCTCGTCCTCATCTTCTACACCCATGTGCCGCGGCCGGAGAAGTTTCTCCCCGCGAATCCCCCCGGCGACAAGACGCTCCATCTCCTCGCCTATGGAGTCCTCGGCGGATTGGTCTGCTCGACGGCGGCAGCCCGGGGGGGCTGGTCGATGCGGCTGGGCCTGAGCCTCGTCGGGGGGCTCTTGGTGTTTGCCATGCTCGACGAGGCCACGCAGCCCTTCTTTGGGCGGTACGCCGATCTGTTTGACTGGCTCTTCGACGGGCTCGGTCTGGTAGCGGGGATGATCGCAGTGGCGATGGGAGTTGCCGGACTGCGTGCCTGGCGGTAGGCCGTCGGGGACCGTTGCAGGCAAGGCAACGAGGTTGCTGCTGAAAATTCAGCGCGCTTCTTCCACCGCGGCTGTCCGCCCCAGCGACACCAGATAGCAGAGAAGGTCGGCGAGCTGCTCGCGCGAGAGGCCATCGACGAGGCCGGCGGGCATCAGCGATGTCCCGGGGGACTCCTCGTCGATATCGACCAACCGAATCCGGATCTCCTTGTCGAGGGCGTCACGGAGCACCAATTCACGGTCGGATCGCGATACCGGGATGCCGCTGACGACCAGGCCGTCGGTGGTGAGGACGACCACTGAGGCGTAGCCTTCCTTGACGTTCTTTGCTGGCTCGAGGAGCGATTCCAGCAGGTAGTCGGGTTGGCTGGCGGCGCCGATGGCGGTCAGGTTGGGACCGACGCGTCCCCCCTCCCGGTCGATGCGGTGACAGGCGATGCAGCGCAGTTGCGCCGCAGCGTAGATGGCAGCTCCGCGGGTCGCGTCGGCCCCATCCCGTGCCAGTGTCAGCAGTTCGGCGCGCTGTGCGGCTGTCATTGACCGCGGCCCGCCGGTCGCAGACGCGCTCCCCAGGATCGCCTCGAGCCCCGGCTCCGGCCTGCCGGCTGCGGTCACGTCTTGGAGCGCGGCGCGGGCGGTGGCGGGCGTGAGCGCCGTCCCTTGAAGCGCAATTGCCAGCCTGTCGGCGGCACCACGGGCCCCGAGGAACGCTCGCAGCACCTCATGCACCAAGCCCTCGCCGGGGCTGCGGGAGAGCCACGCCGCCGCGAGTGGGGCGGCATCAGCGGGGGAACGGGTGACCAGCGACGACAAGGCCGCTGCCACGATTTCCGCGGGGCTGTCCTGATCGGCGGCGGTGGCACAGAGCGCCGCCCGGGCCGCATCCCCCGGAAGACTGCCCAGCGCCAGGATCGTGGCGCGGCGGACGGGGAGCGGCCGATCCCCGTCGCCGGCGATCTTCGCCAACGCATCGGCAGCCGCCTCGACCTGCCAGGCAGCGGCGGCATCGATGGCGGCGGCGGTCAGCGACGGCTCCGCGCTTGAGAGCAGCGACTGCACCGCCGACAGATCGCCCGTGGGGACCACCCGGCGCTTTCGGAACGCCTCGACCTGCTGGCCGATGACGGTCGCCGCGCGCACCTGCGGGGTCGCAGGATCGATCGCCATGGCGAAAACCAGGGCTTGCTGCTCAGCATCACCCAGCAGGGCGATGTTGTCGATCAACTGATCGAGATCGGTGAGAGTCGCGACGCCGCTTTGCCAGCGATCGACCATCCAGGTGGCGGTCTGGGTGGCCTCCGCGGCCCGGATGGCATACATCACTCGTCCCGGCCGGCCGCCGTCGTCGAACGTGCCGGCGAGGACGGCTGGAATCCAGGCGGCCTGGAGTTCGCGGGCTGCTAGCCACACCGCATAGTCGAGGGCGTCGTCACGCGGGTGATCGACGGCGTGAAGGGCCAGCGCCGCGGCGCGAGTCGCGTCGGCAGGAGAGGTCTCCGTGAGGGCCCCGACGGCCGCGAGCGCCCGCACCCCTTCAAGGCGGACCGCCGCGACATCGTCGTCGACGGTCGGGGCGAGGAGGTCGATGGGGCCGGGGCTGCCGTCGGGCCCTGCGCCCGGTCGGCCAAGCCGGTCGGCCCAGTCGACGACGACGCGGCAGGCGGCGGCCCGAGCGCGCGGGTCGGGCGAGGTGAGCACCCGCGACAGGAGCGCTCTATCGATCGCCGCATTTGAGCCGTCATCGAGGCCCTGACGGAGCCAGAGGAGCTCGAGGCAACGCCGTTCGAGGCCGCGGTGGTAGCCGGCGGTACCGGGCGCGGCGCGGAGTGCGGCGGCCACGCAGGCGTCGAGTTCGGGGCCGACCTCCGCGATCCCCCGCTCGACGAGGACACGCCGGGCGGCGTCACGGGCGTAGCCGTCTTGCGTGTCGAAGCGATCGAGAAGCTTGGTGTCGGAGAGCGTCGTGGCATCGACGCGTGGCACGAGCGGCCGCCCCTTGGCCGTCACCCGCCAGATCCGGCCATGGGTCCGATCGCGGCGGTCGTCGCGGAAATCAACCTCGCCATGCTGGATGATCGGGTTGTACCAATCGGCGATGTAGAGCGCCCCGTCAGGGCCCATCTTCACGTCGATCGGCCGGAAGTCGACGCGCGATGAGCGGATCAGATCGGGGAGCTTTTCACTTTTCAACCCCGAGCCCGATTCGGTGAGCCGGTAGCGGCAGACGCGATTGGCGCGGAAGTCGTGGGTCACGAGTGTCCCTTGCGCGTCGTCGGGGAGATGGGCCCCGGAGAGGATCTCCAGGCCGCAGAGCTTCGGGCTCCCCGGATTCATTCCATGGAGGATCCGCGGCGTGCCCACCGCCGTGAAATAGGCAGCGCCCGGGAAGCCGAGGTTGATCCCTTCGCCACCGGCGCCGTCGGTGACGAGCGACCGCCCCCAGGGATCGATCGCATGCCCCCAGGGATTGACCCAGCCGCGGGCGAAGACAGCCAGGTCGAGCGTCGCGGGGCGGAATCGCCACATCCCGCCGCCATTGAGGCGGTGGATCCCGTGGGGCGTCTCGACATGGCTATGGATGTAGATCGACTGGTTGAAATAGAGCCGCGCATCCGGGCCCCAGCGGAAGGTGTGGATGAGGTGATGCGTGTCCTCGGTGCCGAATCCCGAGAGGATCGTGCGCCGGGTGTCGGCGCGGCCGTCGCCATCGGTGTCGGCCAGATGAAGCATCTCGGTGGCATTGGCGACGTAGCACCCGCCGTCGCCGGGCAGGACGGCCGTCGGCATATGGAGGCCGGAGGCGAAGACCTGCCAGACATCGGCGCCGCCGTCGCCATCGGTGTCATCGAGGATCGTCACCGTGTCGTCGGGCACTTCACCCGGCTTGAGTTGCGGGTAGACGCTCGACGACGACACCCACATCCGCCCGCTGGGGTCGAAGTTGATCTGCAGCGGCTTGCGGATCGCCGGATCGGCGGCGAACAGATTCACCTCGTAGCCTTCGGCCACCTCCATCGCCGCCAGTTCCGCTGCCGGATCGGGGGTGGGGATGTCGGTGAGGGCCCGCTGCGCAGAGGCAGGCCGCGGGGCGATGGCAATCCAGAGGATCGCCGCGGCGATGGCGTGGCGGGCGGCGCGGCGGGCCAGGTAAGGAATGCTCGGCATGTCAGCGTGACTCCCTGGCCAATTCCCGCACCGTCGCCTCGGCCGCTTCCACGAGCGGGTCGAACTGCGGGATCTCGATGGCGTTGTTCCCCTGTTCATGGCGGCGGAAGAGGAAGAGATAGGTCTCGTTGGCGGGGCGCCAACTGTGGAAGAAGAGCCGGTTCTTCTTGTTGACCGCGTCCCGGATGGCGGTGGTGCGGCTGGCGAAGTCGCCCGACAGCGGCTGGCCGCAGGAGTCGGCGAAGACCGCGGCAGCGGCGCCGTAGCCAGCGTCACTGAGGTGGACGCCGTTTTCGGTGAGGTGGGCCCCGGCGGGGAGCTTGTCGGCCACCTCCGCGAACAGATCGACGATTCCCGTGCCCCTGGCAGCCGCTACCGTGCGGATCGCGGCGGCGTAGTCGGCAAGGGTCTGGTTGCGCGCCAAGGCGGCGGCAGCCTTGAGCGGCGACACCCCTTCCAGTGGCGGCGGAGTGACCAGAACGAGACGGGGAGCAGCGTCCGCTGCGTCTCCCTCGGCGGGGGTCGGCCTTTGGAGGTCGTCGCAGAGGCGATCGAGTTGCTTTCGGAACGGCTCAAGACCGGCAGCGCCGGCCAACGATTCGTTGCGGCCGTAAGCCACGATCACGACGGTGGGCTTTTGACCGCGGACGACATCGATCATCCGCGCGTAGCCGGCCGACGGGGCGTCAAACACCCCCCGCGACTCGGCCCACACCGTGTCGCCGCTCCAGCCGAGGTTGCGAAAGGTGAGGTTGGCGCCTGGATGCATGGCGACCAGCGCCGTCTCAATCGCGCCACTCTCCCCCTCGCGCTCGATGACCGTGTCGCCCAGCAGGACGACGCGGTCGCCTGCGCGGAGCGACCACGAAACCGGACCGGGGGCCGCGGCGGCGGCCAGCCAGGCTGTCGGGAGGAGGGCCGTGGCGGCGAGGAGCGACAGGGCCGAACGCGAGAAGAGAGCGGCAGACAACGAACGCGCGTGGGGAGGCATGGAGGACGCTTCCGGAGTGGCTGGACAGGTGGTAGTGTAGCCTCGGCCGTGGTCTCAAGGGGGCGACTCCGGCGGCGGCACGGCTGCCGGTCAACGCGACCCGACCACCAACCATCGACACGCCTTCCGGAGAGCCACACATGCTGGGCCATATCAATCACTCGCTCGTCTACTGGTGCTACAACATCGCCGGCGACAAGTGGGACCTCGAGACGATGTGCAAGGTGGCCAAAGACCTCGGCTGCACGTCGATTGAGATCCTCGAACCCGACGCCTTCCCGACGCTGAAAAAGCACGGCCTTACCTGCGCGCTTGCCGCCAACGGGATGCCTGGGGCGCCCTTCATGCGCGGCTTCAACAATCCGGTCTACCAGCCGGAGGTGATCGAGCGGACCTCGAAGACGATCGACGGCTGTGCGGCTGCCGGCATGCCGGCCGTGATCGCCTTTACTGGCTACAAGTGGCGCGACGCCGACGATCCCACCAGTGGCGAGATCTCGCTCGAGGAGGGGGCCGACAACTGCGTCAAGGGGCTGAAGGCGATCGCCGCCCACGCGGAGAAGCAGGGGGTCACGATCTGTCTTGAACACCTCAACACCCGTGATGGCAGCCATCCGATGAAGGGCCACCCCGGCTATCAAGGCGACGACATCGACTATGTGGCCAACATCTGCCGCCGCGTCGGCTCGCCGCGCGTGAAACTTCTCTTCGACATCTACCACGTCCAGGTGATGAACGGCGATGTGATCCGTCGGCTGGAGGAGTGCAAGGATGTCATCGGCCACATCCACACCGCTGGCAACCCTGGCCGCGCGGAACTCGACGACAATCAGGAGATCAACTTCCCGCCGATCATGCGGAAGCTGGTCGAACTCGGGTACAAGGGCTGGGTGGGACACGAATTCATCCCCACCCGCGACGCGCTGTCTGGCCTGAAGCAGGCAGTCAGCCTCTGTGACGTCTGAGGAGGCATCGCCTCATGGCCGGACCAGCACGATCCGCACGTCGGCGACATTCGTGCCGGTGGGGCCGGTTCGTATGAGGCCACCGGCACGCTCGAGGAGCGGAAGCGAATCACAGCGACTGATGGCCTGGCTGGCGGCCTGTGGCTCGGCGCCGAGGTGGGCCGCCACGGCCGCGTCAATGACCCCGCCGGCAGCGTCGGTGGGGCCGTCCTCACCATCGGTGCCGACGCTTGCCACAACGAGGCCCGCGGGCCAGTCGCCCTCGAGGGCCACCACGGTTTCGAGCACGGTCTGCTGGTTGCGGCCCCCGAGTCCATGGTCTGGCGGGAGGGCGACAGTCGCCTCGCCGCCTTCGATGCCCGCCCGCAGACGTCGATCGGCCTGCGTGGCGCGGGCTAGCGCGCGGGCCTGTGCCGCGAGGCGGATCCCCACGACTCGCGCCCCGTGCGTCTCCGGGCCGCCGCCGGCCAGAGCGTGTTGCACGCTGACTTCGTAGCCGAGGCGCTGGGCCTTGGCGACGGCCGCATCGACAGCGGTGTCGTTGTTCCCCACGATCCGGTGCTCGACATGGCAACCGAAAGGCGTCGTCCAATCTGGGCCGCTGCCGGCGCCGCTGGGCAGGCAGCATCCGGAGGCGATGTCTTCGTTGAGGAGATCGACCAGCCGCGGCGCGATCCCGGCCGCGATGGCACCGAAACGCTGGAGCACGTCGAGGGCCGCCTGTGGATTGGCAGGGGTCGGCATGCAGGGCCCCGAGGCAATGAGATCGAGCGGATCGCCGATGACGTCAGAGAGGACAAGCACCACGAGCCTGCCGGCGGTGCTAGCGCGTGCCAGGCCACCGGCCTTCACGGCGCTCGCTGCCCGGCGGACGGTGTTTAATTCGACAATCCCGGCGCCACGTGCGGAGAGAAACCGAGCCACCGCGATTTTGTCCTCGAGGGTGACGCCGACGCGTGGCGCCGCCAGCAGCGCCGACCCGCCGCCGGTGATCAGGGCAACGGCCAAGTCGTCGGGGCCGAGGCTGCCGAGTTGGACAAGCATCTCCGCCGTCGTCGTCACCACCTGCGGTGTCGGCAGGTTGGCGCCGGCTGGTCTTGTCTGGCGGACTTCAATCCTCTCGATCCGCCTTCCGCAACCCGCCGGCACGCTTACAAGCCCCGCCAGCCGTTCCGGCGGCAACCCACGCTGCCGGAGGTTCGCTGCGATCCCCGCGGCCATCCCCGCGGCCGCCTTGCCGGCACCGACGACGACCACCCTGCCCGCCGGCAACGGCCCGAGGAGATCGGCGGGGGCCGCGGCGAGCAGTCGTTGCGGATCGACTGCGTTGATCGCCGCCTGCCAGATCTGCTCCGCGTCGGCGCGGGCGACGGTCTGAGTGGCCATTATTCACCCGGCGGTGACTGGAAATTCTTCGGATCAAATTTGGAGAGGTCGATGCCCCCCCGGGCCTCCTCCTCGAGCAACTTGACGCGCAGCTCCAGCCGTTGCAGACGGCGGGCCAGCAGCGCCGGCGATTCTGTGGGGGATGTGGCGGGTGTGGGTCTGGGCACGGCGGGGTAGCCGAGTTGCCGCTGGAGGGCTGAAAAAAGAAACAGCGGGTCTTTGCCCCGGTTGGCCCGTGCGATCCGCCCCTCTTTCTCGCCGAAGAGGATCACCCGGTCGGGGCCGGTGGCCTCGCGGCCGGCCAGAAGCGCCCCCCGTTTCTCCAGCCTCCAGTACTCCGGGCTGCGGACGCAGACCAAGTCGCCAAGATCGATGAGCCCGACCTGCCGGCCCACGGTGCGGATCCACGACTTCCATTCGTCATCGAAGATGTCGTCGATGGCCACGGCATCGAGCCCCTGGCCGTAGTCGAGCCGGTTCCGCGACAGGCATTCGAAGCGGTAGAAGAAGAGCCCCTGCGGCGTGGCCCCCGCGGCACGGTAGGTCGCCTCCCGCTCCAGGATCGCAAGCGCCGTGCGCATGTCAAACCGGCCCCCCTCCTGTTCGGCGCGGTCGATGACGAAGGTTTGGAAGGGGGTGAAGTAGTGCGGCAGCCGCGACATGGCGGTGGAGATGGTGCCGAAGAGCTTCAGTTCGGCCACCAAGTAGTCGATCGCCATCGGCAGTTTGGTGGTTGCCAGCACCTCCTGGCCGATCGACACCAGAGCTTCCTGGGAGGCGATCCCGGCCTCCATCCGCTCTCCGAAGACGCGGAACAGGTGCGCCTGTTCGATATGTTCTTCGCGGTCGAGCACGCCGGTCTACCCCCAGGGGAAATGCGGCCGCTCACGGCCGTGGGCGGGGGAGGGTCCAGACTCCCTCACGGTCCATCCTATAATCAAGGTGGCGTTCCCGCTGCCGTTGCCTTGAGTGGATCCCCCTAGGACCCTGCCATGCCGGAAGGATTTTCCACGATTGAAGCCGCCGTTGCCGCCTTTCGCCGCGGGGCGGTGATCGTTGTCGTCGACGCCGAGGATCGGGAGAACGAAGGGGACTTCGTCTGTGCTGCCGAGGCGGCGACGACCGAGGTGGTGAATTTCATGATCCGTCACGGCCGCGGGCAGGTGTGCATGCCGATTCTGCCGGAGATGGCCTCTCGACTCGAACTCCCAATGATGGTGGAAACCAACTCCACCCCGCTGGGAACTGCCTATACCGTGCCGGTGGACCACGTCAGTGCCCGGACCGGGATCACGGCGGGGGAGCGGGCGACGACCATCAAAGCGATCCTCGATCCCGCCGCCCGGCCGACCGATTTTGTCCGTCCCGGTCATCTCTTCCCGCTGGTCGCCAAGGAGGGGGGCGTGCTCCGCCGCGCTGGCCACACCGAGGCGGCGATCGATCTGGCGAGGATGGCGGGAATGGTCCCCGCCGGCGTGCTCTGCGAGGTCCTCGACGACGAGGGCAATCGGGCCGACCGGGCCCGGCTCCATGGCATGGCCCGCGAGCACGGCCTGGAGATCATCTCCATCGAGCAGTTGATCCGCCACCGCCGGACCCGCGAGAAACTCGTGGAACGGATCGCCGAGGCCGACTTGCCCACGAAGTGGGGACGATTTCGGGTCATTGCCTATGGGGTGAAATTCGAGGCCCAGCAGCCGATCGTGCTGGTGTTGGGCGACCCTGCCACTGCCACCGATCCGCTCGTCAGGCTCCACTCTTCCTGCTTCACCGGTGATTTGCTCGACAGCCTGCGGTGTGACTGCGGCGACCAGTTGCACATGGCGCTCGAGACAATTGGCCGCGAGGGAGTGGGGGTGGTCGTCTACCTGCCGCAGGAGGGGCGGGGGATCGGATTGGTGGAGAAGATCCGCGCCTACGCGCTGCAAGACAAGGGGCTCGACACCGTCGAGGCCAACCTCGCCCTCGGCTACAAGGCCGATGCCCGCGATTACGGAGTTGGTATCCAGATCCTCAAGGACCTTGGCCTGCGGCGGGTCCGCCTGCTCACCAACAATCCGAAGAAGACCGACGCCTTCATCTACGGCGGCTTTGATCTGGAGGTGGTCGATCAGGTGCCGATCCTCCCGCCGGTCCACGAATTCAATCAGCGCTACTTGGCAACGAAGCGGGAGAAGATGGGGCACCAGTTCCCGGAGTAAACCTGCGGTGGTGGTGCCTGTACGGGGAGCTCGCTCGCCAGGCATTGGTTGACCGCGCCGCGCCGTGGCCCGTAGCATCGTCGGTTCCGGGTCGGAACAGACGCCTCGCTCCCCAGCCGGAAAGCCCCATGGAATCCCAGACCCGTCAGAGGATGGTGTTTCTTGTGGTGTCGGCCTGTCTGGCAGCGGTGCTGCCGGGCGGGTGCAGTCGCCGGCCCGAGGGCCTGCCTGCCGGTGTGACCCTCGAATCACTCGACGCCAAGCCGGCAAAGCCCGTCCCCAAGGGCCCCGACGTCTCCTTCGTGCCCCCGACGTTTGACGCTCTGGAGCGGGATGCCAAGTGGGTCGACCGCCCGGTAAAGGATGGCTTGGTCATGCTCCGTGCGGAGCAGGCCGGCGAGACGCCCCCGGTGACCGTTGCCGAGGCCTTGGCCTTGCGGAACAACTCTGCCGACGCCAATGCCTCGATCCTGGCGACGCTCGGCAGGCTGCCTGCCGCAGGCGAGGCCGACCCCGGCGCCCGCCTCGAACGCCACCTCCGTGGCGACGTCAACAGCACCAACCCGATCATGATCAATTCCACCAACGAATTCGACGTCCTTGGCCTGACCGGTTTCGAACTGTTCTCGTTCGACCGGAGGATGGAGCCCTTCGCCACGGCGGAGACCGTTGCCAGTTGGCAGTCCAGCAGCGATGGCCTCCTCGACAAGGTGGTCCTCCGCGACGATCTGCTGTGGAGCGATGGTCGGCCGATCACCGCGCATGATGTGGTCTTCACCTATACCGTGATCATGGACAACCGCGTGCCGGTGCCGGCGGTCCGCAGCGGCACCGACCAGTTGCGGGGGGTCCACGCCTACGACGACCAGACGCTCGTTTTCTTTCATAAGGAATCGCTGGCCACCAACGTCTGGAACATCAACTTTCCCGTTCTCCCCCGGCATGTCTACGAATCGACCTGGGAGGCCGATCCGACCCTCAAAGACAGCGATGCTCATGTGGCGCTCGAGGAGCATCCGGTGGTTGGAGGCCCGTATGAGATCGCCCAGCGGAAGCGCGGGGAGCAGATCGTGCTGCGGCGCCGCGATTCGTGGTCGACTGTGGACGGGAAACAGGTTCGCGAGCAGCCCTTTTTCCGCGAGGTGCGGTTCCGGATCATCGAGGACACCAACACCGCCTTCTTGGCCCTTCAGGCCGGCGACATCGACGAGTTGATCCTCACCCCCGAGCAGTGGCAGGGCACAGGCGACGAATTTTACGAGCGTTCCACAAAGGCCACGGCTCCGGAATGGGTGAATTTCTTCTTTGCCTGGAACGTCGAGACGCCGTTCTTTGCCGATCGCCGTGTGCGCCGGGCGATGACCTACGCCTTCGACCACGAACGGATGCTCAAGGACCTCTGCCACGGGCTCTACCAGCCATCGACCGGTCAGTTCCACGAGGCGGCCTGGATGGCGAGCAAGAAGAAGGTGGCTCCCTCCAAGCAGGATCTCGACAAGGCGGAGCAACTCCTCGACGAGGCGGGGTGGATCGATACCGATAACGACGGCATCCGCGACCGGGAGATCGACGGCAGGCTGGTGCCGCTGGAGTTCACGATGCTCGTTGCTCAGCAGTCGATCCGCGTGGCCACCTGCAACCTCCTCCGGGAGAACCTCGAACAGATTGGTGTCCGGATGAATGTCCAGCCGCTGGAGACGACCGTGCTCCTCGACCGCACGCAGGAGAGAAAATTCCAGGCTTATCACGGCGGCTGGGGGACGGGGACCGATCCGGACTCCACCGAGAACATCTGGAAGAGTGGCGAAGCGCGGAACCACGTCGGCTATTCCAATCCTGATGTCGATCAGCTCTACGAGGAGGGGAGGCGGGAATTCGACCGTGCCAAGCGGGCGGAGAAGTACGGCCGCATCCAGGAGATCCTCTGGGAGGATCAGCCCTACACCTGGCTCTACTGGCGAAATGGCTTCTACGGATTCTCCAAGGAACTGCGTGGCTACGTCTTCAGTCCCCGTGGGCCCTACCACTATTCCCCCGGTTACCGCAGCCTGTGGCGGCCGCGGCAGGAGTGAGCGATGGCAGGCTACTTGGTGCAGAGGACCGTGTTCGGACTGCTCACGCTGCTGGTGATCACCGCCGTGGTCTATGGGCTGGCCCGCAACATGCCGGGGACGCCGTTGACGTCGCAACTCGGCGAATCCGATCCGAGCCGAAAGCAGAATCCCGCTGATCTGGAGCGGATGAAGAAAGCCTACGGACTCGACAAGCCATGGCCGGAGGGCTACCGCCTCTGGCTGGGGAATGTGATCCGCGGCGATCTGGGGCGATCGATCTCCCGAAAGCAGCCGGTGGTGACGCTGATCGGCGAGCGGATCGGCCCGACGCTGCTGGTCTCCGGGACGGCATTCACGCTTGTCTGGTTCCTGGCGGTGCCGCTGGGGCTCTACGCAGCGGCGCGGAGCGGCAGCCCCGACGAGCGTCTCACCAGCCTCTTGCTCTACGTGCTCTACTCCTTCCCCACGTTCGTGGCGGCGCTTTTTCTCCAGATCACCTTCGCCGTCTGGCTCAAGGGCACCCCCTGGGAATTGCCACTGTTTGGCATGACCGACCTTCCGACCGATGCCCCATGGGCCTCCCGCGTCCTCGACATCGCCCGGCACGCCATCCTTCCGGTGGTCTGCCAGACCTACGTCGCACTGGCCTACGACAGTCGGTTTATCAAGGCCACCATGGAGGAGGCGATCCGCCAGGACTATGTCCGCACCGCGCGTGCCAAGGGGGCTGGTCCGTGGCGGGTGCTCGTTCTTCATGCCTTCCGCAACACGCTCATCCCGCTGGTGACGCTGCTGGGATTGTCGCTGCCGGGATTGATCGGCGGATCGGTGATCATCGAGCAGGTGTTCTCCTGGCCCGGCATGGGGAGGCTGTTCTTCGAGAGCATCCGCGAACGCGACTATCCGACCATCATGGGGCTGACTTTGACGTTCAGCCTGGCGACGCTCCTTGGTCAGTTTCTCGCCGATATCCTGTACTGCATGGTCGATCCGCGGGTGAGTGTCGAATCATGACTCCCGCTGCTGCCAACGCCCCGTCGCAGGCACGAAGCCCTGGCCTGGCAAGCGTCGCCCGGCAGCGTTCGGTGGGATTCTGGGCCGAGGCTTGGAGACGTTTTTCTTGCCGGCCGCTGGCGATGTCCGCCCTGGTGCTGGTCACGTTCCTGTTTGCAGTGGCGGTGTTTGCGCCGGCGATCGCCGGAACCAAGCCGGTGGTCTGCCGTTACAAGGGGCGTCTCTATGCCCCCTGTCTGGCGTACTTCGATCGCCGGCTCGAGCCGGCGATTTTCACCCATGACCGCTTTCGCGGGGCCTATCCCCGCAATCTCCAGGAGAAGGATCCCGCCAGTTGGGCGGTGTGGCCGCTGCTCTTCCAGGATCCCTACCGGGCCGTGCGCGAAAACGAGTGGCCGGGGCAGCCAGCCAATCCCACCCGCGGCGAGGGGAGTCCCAACCGCTGGAACCTCTTCGGCACCGATCAGTACGGTGTCGATGTCCTGGCGAAGATGATCCACGGCACCACGACGGCATTGCTGGTGGGACTGGTGTCGATGGGAATTGCGGGGTCGATCGGGATCATCGTTGGGGCGTTGGGAGGGTATTTCGGTGGTTGGGTCGACATGCTCGCCAGCCGGGTCACGGAGGTGGTGATGTGCATCCCCACGCTGGTCCTCATCCTGGCGCTGATGGCGATCGTAGAGAAGCCGACGATCTGGAAGACGATGGCCATTCTCGGGATCACCGGCTGGACCGGCATCGCCCGGCTGACCAGGGCCGAGTTCCTCCGTCTCCGGAATAGCGAATTCGTCCTCGCCGCCCGGGCCACGGGAGCCGGTCCGCTGCGGATCATGATCCGCCACATCCTCCCCAACGCGCTGGCTCCGGTGCTCGTGCCGATTAGTTTCGGCATCGCCTCGGCGATCCTCACGGAGAGTTCGCTGTCGTTCCTCGGCTTCGGCACCCCCCCGCCGTCGGCCAGTTGGGGTGCGGTGCTCAACGACGCCCGTAGCAACCTCCACAGTTGGTGGCTGGTGGTCTTTCCCGGCATGGCTATTTTTCTCACGGTGCTGGCATACAACCTCGTCGGCGAGGGGCTGCAGGCGGCCACCGACCCGCGGCTGCGGGAGGCCCGGAAGTGACCGCATCCGCCGTCGAGCCGCCCCAGGGGCTGTTGCAGATCGAGAACCTCGTCACCGCCTTCCACACCCCATCCGGCCGCGTGCCCGCGGTGGACGGGGTGTCGCTGGTCATCGAACGCGGCCGCACGCTGGGGCTGGTGGGAGAGAGCGGCTGCGGCAAGAGCGTGACCGCGATGTCGATCCTCCGCCTCGTCGCGGCGCCCGGCCGCATCGAATCGGGGCGGATTCTCCTCCATCCAAGCGCAGCGGAGGGGGAGGCTGCCGGCGGGCCGCCGCTCGACTTGGTGACGCTCCCAGAGCGGCAGCTGCGCGGTGTCCGCGGCGGGCGGATCGGCATGATCTTCCAGGAACCGATGACGAGCCTTAATCCGGTGATCACCATCGGCGCGCAGATCGCTGAGGCGGTTCGACTGCACTGGCCGCTCTCGGTCAAAGAGGCCCGGGGACGGGCGCTGGAGATGCTGCGGTTGGTGCGGCTTGCCGATCCGCAGCGCCGCCTCGACGAGTATCCCCATCAGCTCTCCGGCGGGATGCGGCAGCGGGTGATGATTGCCATGGCGCTGGCCTGCGACCCAGACCTGGTGATCGCCGACGAGCCGACCACCGCACTCGATGTCACCATCCAGGCACAGATTCTCGATCTGTTGGCCGATTTGCGGCACCGACTCCGGGCCGCCATCCTCCTGATCACGCATGATCTCGGGGTGGTGGCGGAGACGTGCGACGAGGTGGCGGTGATGTACGCCGGGAAGATCGTCGAGCAGGCAAGCGCCGCCGAACTCTTCGCCCGCCCTCTCCATCCCTACACCATCGGGCTGCTCGCCTCCCGCCCGCAGCCTGGGCAGCGACGGACCGAACGCCTGCAGACGATTCCGGGGATGGTGCCCGCGCCGCAGCACTTCCCGTCGGGGTGTCGGTTCCATCCGCGGTGTGCAGCGATCAGCGTGCTGCGCTGCGCCGCAGAGATGCCGGCGCTGCGCGAGATTCTTCCCGGTCACTTTGTCCGCTGTCACGAAGCCGATGGAATTCTGGCAGCCGCCGAAGGGGGGCGCCGATGAGCGGTGACGGTGGCTTCCCCAGCGATTCCCTCCGCCAGGCCGCCGGGCCAGTGGAGACGCTCCTCGAGGTTGACGGCCTCCAGACCCATTTTCCCATCCGCCGCGGACTGCTCCGGCGCCGCGTTGGCGAGGTGCGGGCTGTGGATGGCGTGAGCTTTACGATTCCGCGTGGGCGGACGCTGGGACTGGTGGGGGAGAGTGGCTGCGGCAAAACGACGGTGGGGCGGAGCATTCTCCGTCTGGTGGAGCCGACCGGGGGGGCGGTGCGGTACCGCGGCACGGACATCGGTCGACTGGGGGGAAGAGCACTTCGCGACCAGCGGCGGCGGATGCAGATCGTCTTCCAGGATCCCTATGGTTCCTTAAATCCGCGGATGACGGTGCGGGCGATCCTCGAGGAGGGATTGGTGATCCACTCCATGGGAGCCCAGGCTGATCGCCGGGAAACGGCAGCTGTCGCCCTGGAGCGCACCGGGCTCGATCGGGAGGCGCTGGAGCGCTATCCGCACGAGTTCTCGGGGGGGCAGCGGCAGCGGATCGCCATCGCCAGGGCCTTGATTCTCCAACCGGAGTTTGTCGTTCTCGACGAGCCGATCTCGGCGCTCGACGTCTCGATCCAGGCGCAGGTTGTGAACTTGCTGGTTGATCTCCGTGAGCAACTCGGGCTCACCTACCTGTTTATCTCCCACGATTTATCGGTCGTCGAGCAATTCGCCGACGAGGTGGCGGTGATGTATCTGGGGAGGATTGTGGAACAGGCGACTGCCGCGGAGCTGGCACAGGCTCCACTCCACCCCTACTCCATCGCCCTGCTCTCCGCCGTGCCAGCGATCGATCCGGCGCGGAGGCGGAAGCGAATCATTCTCTCGGGCGATGTTCCCAGTCCTTCGCAACCGCCGTCCGGGTGTCGGTTCCATCCCCGCTGCCCGCTGGCAGAAGCGGTCTGTCGGCAACAAGATCCGCCGCCGCTGCGTGCCCACGGCCATCTCGTCCACTGCCATGTGGCGAGCAGACAACTCGAAGCTTCAGGGGACGTAAGCCTGGCCGCGGTGGCCCTCGCAGAGCGGCTGACAGGGGAATAGCCCTGCCGGGAACGCGTGGCCCCCCGGAGAGGCGGGCCCCCCAGTGGGCCTCTGGCCACTTTCGAGAATCGCTGCCAAGCGGCCCGGTATCGGTGGGAGAACGCCTCCAAACAAACGCTTTGAGGCCGACAAAACGCCTTTTCTCAAGCCGTTGCCGGGCCGTGCAGGCGAGCACCGCGAGGAGAATCCACTTGGGGGGGGAGTAGGCAAATCGGTGACGGCGCTGATAACGTGCCGCAGCATTTTTCAGACAGCGCCGGCGTATGCCGCGCTGTTCGGAAAATAGTCGGTGACGGAGCTGATGCCGGTTCTGGAGAACCGGTCCCCATGGATGTGGGGAGATCGAGCCTGCGCATAACGGAGTCGCAGCATGATGTACGTGCGCAAACGCCCAAGGTCTTGTGGTGGTGAAAAGACCGGTGACCGGGATCCGCTCGTTGCAAAGCGGTTCTGGAAGAGGGGCAGTCGCCTCCTGCCGGGATCGTTCGCTCCGGCCGTGGTCCTGATGCTGCTGGCAGCGCCGCTGTGGGCCGAGGATTCCCTGCCGAGGGAACCGATCGCGGCTGACTCTCCGGCTGGTTTGTCGGCCTCGAGCACCAACAAAGCGCCTGGCGAATTCAATCGCCCGCGGGCCCGCGCACCCGGAGGAGCGCTCGGCAGCGGTCAGGGGGCCTTGTCCCCCAAGTTGCTCCAGTCGATGAAGGAAGGATTCGTAGCGGGCCGCTCCTCGTTCTGGCAGGAGATCGATGAGAAAGTCTTGGTGGTCAAGGAAACCGATGCCGTTGCCATCAATCCCAACGCCCCACTTGTCGTGCATGTGGATACCGACGGCCTCGACGTGGGCGCCCGGAGGCAATTAACCTTAGCCATGGCCCAGGAAATCGATCAGAATAAAGACGGAGTCATCGACGACCTCGAGGAGTCGATCGCGTCATCGCGCGAGCGGCGCAACCGGATCGTCCGGGCGGCGATGGGAGGGCTTGATGAGAGTCTCAATCTCGACGCCGACGAGGATCAGGAGCCCGACCAAGAGGCTGCCGTACCGACATATCAAGAGAGGATCGACTCCCTCACAAAGCTACCCGATCTGGACGGTGCACTCAGCCCATCAGAGGCCGGTTTGGACTATGAATCTCGCCTGGCTGGCCAGGCGACTCCCGAGATGAACCGCGTTGAAAAGGCACTCACGGAAGTGACCGAATCGGGGGACAATCCTCCTGAAAAGGACATCGACGGCAACGCCCTGCGTCCGGAGAAAGCCGTCCGTGACCGGCGCCCTCTCGGCGGGGAGGCGAGCGTGGTGCTGACAAGCGCTCTGGAGGCCAACGGTCTCGACCAAGGTGGGATCTCCGCCGATGGTGGTCTGCGGGGTGGCACCTTCGCCCCGTTGGCTGGCGGTCTGCGGGGCGGTGGGATCGCGGCCCGCCCTGGGTATGGTGGCGAGTCCGATCGGGTCTTACAGGCCGGCCGACGGATCAACGAGCAGTCTGACGAAGTCGCGGCGGCGCCCGGCCCCCGAGTGCACACCAGCCTCCGCCAGCGGCAGCCGGCTGCGGAACCCTCTTCCCGGTCCGTAACGCCCCCCCCGCGTGTCGCGCCATCACCGCTGGGGGGAACGTTTTCCCGTGCGGGTGGCGGTCCTTCCCGAAGCGACAACAAAGCACTCACACAGTCCGGAACAACAACGGCCCGTGCCGGACTTGCCACGCAGCGGGGGAGTTCCAATGCGGCGCGTTCGGTGCGTGCCGATTCTGCCGCATCGGGTGGCGGAGTGGGGATCGGTAGACTGGCCTCACCTCCATCCGCTCCAGCCCGCAGCGTGGGGGTTCGTTAACGGGGCTGCGAGGCGTTGGCAAGCGGGGGCCAATTGTCACGTCCGTTTTCAAGCGGAGTCCGCTGTTCCAAACGGACTCCGCGAGAGCATCTCTGCCGATGGCCACCAACCCCCGGCAGCCTGGAAGTTTCCCGGATGCGGTCCCGCCTGCGATCCCGATCGCAGCCTGCGACTTGGCGATGACGCTCCGCGGACTGGGCTTGAGTGGGCCGGTGTTGGTGGTTGCCAGCAATGAGTCTGTCAGCCAACAGGCCCCTGCCTGGGCCGAGTCTTTCGCCGTCGTGGCTTGGGCACACCGCGTCCGTGTCTGCGGACCGTTGCCAGCGGCGGCTGAGGCTGAGGCTTTGGCAGCCGAAGCCGCCCGACTCCAGGCCCGGCTGATCATGGTCGTCGGCGATGAGCCCGTGATGGCGGCGGCAAGGAGGGCGGCGACAGACACCGGACTGCCGCTGGTGGCCTGGACGGCAGCTGGGGGGGCGGTCGTCATCGTCGCCGGAGGAGCGACTGGCTAAAGTCCCGCGGCGTGGCAGCCCCGTTGCCGCATGGCGACGGGAGGGTGCAGCCGTAGAATGGGTCGGGATCCGCCCGCGGATTGTCTGGTCATTCAACGCCCCCGGTGGAGGAATCATGCTGGAGTCGATCTGCTGCACCAACTGGTGGCCAGTGGCTTGGATGGTTGTTCTGGCAAGCGCCGTGGCGGTTCCGGCCCCTGGTCAGGATCCGTTGCCAGCCGTGATGGCCGATTCCCAGCAGCGGGTGTTTGTGTCGGGAATACCCGACACATTCGATGATCTCCGCGCGGAGATCGAGCGCGTTCACCGCGACACCAACCGCGACTACAGGGTGATCATCGTCGGTGACGTCGGCGCGGAGGGGCGCTCTGCCCGACAAGTGCTCGACGGCATCCTTGAGCGATGGGGCCGCGAAGCGGCGGCGGGGTCTTCGACCACGGCCTTTGATCCTGCGCAGGACGTGCTGATTGTCGTGGACGTCAACGGCCACCGGCTGGCGATGCATGCCCCCTTGAGCCTGGAGACCCAAAGCGGCCTCGACCCGGAGACAATCCAGCGCGAATTGATCGAGAAGGTATTTCGGCCCCAGGCGCAGGATGGCCGCATCGATCGAGGATTGGTCGGCCTGGTCAAGTCCACCGAAGCCTGGGTCAAGGAGCGGATCGATCTCAAAGTCGCGCGGCAGCAGAGGGATCGGGTGTTCCGCACCCAGACGCTGCCCCTGGCCACTGCCGGTCTGGCTGGCCTGGCTGGGCTGGGCTGGCTGCTTGCACAGCGGTCGCGGCACGAACGGCGCCTGCGCGTGGCGACTGAGAAACTGGCGACATTCAAGCAGGAGGTCGTCGCGCTCTCCGACCTGATCGATGGCCAGCGGGAGCGGCACAGGATGCTGCCCCACTCCGACCCCGATTTTGTCACCCCTATGGAGGGGCAGACGCGGGAGACGTACGAGGGAGTGCAGGCATCGCTGGGCCGGTACCGTGAACGCTGGCTGTCGCTGATGGAGGTCTGGGAGAAGGCCGACCGAGCGATCAAGTCGGAATCGTCTCTGGGGACGAGCCGCGCTGAGGAGGCGATTGCGCTTCTCGATTCTGCGGAGGCGCGGCCGCCGCTGGCCGAGGTTGCCGCGGAGTGCCGGACGCCTCTGGACACTCTCGAAGCGGCGCACGAAACCGCGCGGGGCCTCGCTGCCGACGTCGAAGCGGCGTTGGGGACCGCGGGGAAGCGGCTGGCGGGGTTTGCCGCCCGCGGGCGCTCAGCGGCGTCGTTCCAGGGAACAACCGCGGACATCGCCCGCGGGCTGGGCCTGTCCAAGCAGAATCTGGAGTCCGATCCGGTGCTGGCCCATGGCCAGCTGGAAGAGGCCCGCATCAAACTCGCAGCGACTGTGGCCCGGATCGATGCCTTCGAAGCAGCAGACGACCGCCGGGGAAGGGGGGGCGAGGCGGCCGCCCACCTCGATCAACAGATCCGGGCGAAGCGTGCCGAGGGCTGGCTGCTCTCTGAGCCCGGCGCTGATCCAGCGGTCCAGGTGCAGGCTGCCCGCGAGCAAGAAGCGTTGGCCGGACAATTGCTGGACGCCGGCGAGATCGAGGCTGCCCTGAAAAACATCGAAGCGGCCGAGAAGAACGTTTCCGAAGGAGCGGCGCTGCTGGAGAATGTTGTCGCGGCAAAAACGCGTGTCGAGGAACTTCTCCCTGGCTGCATCGCGCGGATCGAGGTCCTCGCCGGGCGGCGCGCCGGTTCGCTGCGGGCACTGGAACATCTCGGTGGTGCGTATGCCGAGTCATCGTGGGCGGAGGTGGCCGACAATGTCGCCAAGGCTGATGAGGGGCTGTCGCGTGCCCGGGCCATGGTGGCCGAGGCGCAGGCGGCATCGACGCCGCACCGACAGTCCTTTTTGCGGGGCCTGGCACTGGTCGAGGAGGCTGTGCGGCAACTCGACTGGGTGGAGAGCTGCCATGCAGCAGTCAGCGACCGGCGGGCGGAACTCGACAACCTGCGGGCATCGTTGCCAGAGAAGTTGGCGACGGTCAACGGCCGAGTGGGCGCCATCGGCAGACGGCTCCAACAGGAATCGACCGACCGGGTGCGGGCCAACGAACAGTGCCGTGAAGCGGGACGGTTGGTTGAGGTCGCCGGGCGTGGTCTGGCGATGCAGCAGCCCGACCTGCCGCGGACAGGGCAGGTGATCGAGGCTGCCGACGTGGCCGCCGGCCGCGCCGAGCAGCTGGCCGATGACGACGGGCGACTGGCACGGCAGGGGTTTGCGGAAATCGAGCAGGCCGACAAGCAGGTGCGTTCCGTTGCCAGTTGGTATGCCGAAGGCGTGAAGCCGGATGTCCGCAGTGCCGTGGCGGCGCTGGAGGATGCGAAGGGGCTTCTCACCAGACAGCGGTACGAAGATGCCATCAAGGCCGCCAGCGATTCGCAGCGGCTCTCGGGAGAGGCCCAAGCGGTAGCCAGCGCCGAGGCCCAGTCGCGGCGTCACGCCCGGGAACAGGAAGTGCGGCGCCGGCAGATGGAGGAATCCTACGTCCGAATGTCGCGTGGTTCTGGTCCGTGGCTGGTGCAGTTGCCTGGCGGCACGTTGGCCGGGCCCGACCCCTGGCGGACGCTGCCGATGGGGGGCTCAGGCGGGCAGAGGACTCAGGGACAAGGGCCGTCTTCCCACTCCGCAGGTGGTGGGTGGTCGACCCGCACCAGTGAAGGGAGCTGGTAGCAGCTGATCCAGAGGGGCGGCAGTCAGCGGACCTCGATTGGCGCCACGTCGAGGAGTCCGATTTCGGCCACCGGCTCCTGCGGCACCGTCGCCAGGCTGGCCGGCGTGTTGGCGGCTGCAGCGGATGTTTCCGCGATCGCCACCGGCGGAGGGGCGAATGTCGCAGCGGCGGCTGGGCTGGCCACCGTCTCAGAAGTGTCAGTTGGCATGGGGCCGTCGAGCATCGCTTCCAGCTG
>QWOP01000067.1 GCA_003669605.1 Planctomycetota bacterium | reverse complement strand
GTTTGGAGGGTAGGCGAATGGCTAGCGGCCACACTGGAAATGTGGTGCCGGGAAACCGGTTGTGGGTTCGAATCCCATGCCCTCCGCTCAATTGCCACACTGTTTCTCGAAGAATTTGCTCGTGCTGACGCCGAGTCCCTCAGCCGAGTCACCATCAGGACCCGGCCCTCTTCGGTCGTCGCTTCACCGCGAGGCCCGATCCCCCCTGCTCTTCCTGCTCTTCCTGCTCTTCCTGCTCACGGCCTCAATCGCCCGCCTGCAATCCCTGCCCGAATATCCCGCCGCCCTCCTCAGCCTGTGACCTCCCCACCCCTCGATGGCAGTTCTCCTCGACATCAAGAACGCCTCGAAACGCTACGGCGATCAGGTCCTTCTCGACGACGCCTCCGCCACCATCACCGATGATGGCAAGATCGGCTTCGTCGGCCGCAACGGAGCCGGGAAGTCGACGCTCCTCCGCGTCATCCTCGGCGAAGAAGAACTCGACTCCGGCGAGATCATCCGCCACCCCAGGCTGCGACTGGGATATCTCCGCCAGCACGACCCCTTTCTTCCCGGCGAGACGGCGCTTGAATTCCTCATCCGCGATAGCGGTCAGCCCGATTGGAAGTGCGGCGAAGTCGCCGGCCAGTTCGAACTCAAGACCTCCCAACTCCAAGGCCCCGTCGGCAAACTCTCCGGTGGCTGGCAGACCCGCGTCAAACTCGCCGCGCTCCTCCTCCACGAACCGACGCTCCTGCTGCTCGACGAACCGACCAACTTTCTCGACCTGCGGACGCAAATCCTCCTCGAACACTTCCTCCGCGGTTACAAGGAAGCCTGCCTGATCGTCTCCCACGACCGGGCCTTCCTGGCTGCCACCTGCGACCAAACCCTCGACCTCTCCAACGGCCGCCTGACAGTTTTTTCCGGGAAGATCGACGCCTTCCTCACCTTCCAGGAAGAACAGCAAGAACACGTCGAGCGCACCAACGCCGCTGTCCTTGCCAAACGCCGCCAGCTCGAGGATTTCATCAACCGCAATAAGGCCCGGGCATCGACTGCCTCGCGGGCCAAGTCGAAGGAGAAGCAACTCGAAAAGCTCGAGGTCGAGGAGGTCGCCGTCAGCGCCCCCACGGCCGCCATCCGCTGCCCGCGGGTGGCCCCCCGCCGGGGCCCCGCCGTCCGCTGCCGCGACGTCGCCATCGGGTATCCCGAGCGGATGATCGCCGATGGGATCGATGTCGAGATCGTCCATGGCTCGCGGGCCGCCATCGTCGGCGACAACGGCCAAGGAAAGACCACCTTCCTGCGGACGATCGTCGACTCCCTCCAGCCGATCAAAGGCGAGGTGAAGTGGGGCCACGGCTGCGAGATCGGCATCTACGCGCAGCATGTCTACACGAGTCTCACCGAGACCGACACCGTCTTGGACTACCTCGAACGCGCGGCGATGATCGGCACCAAGCAGCAACAGATCCTCGATCTGGCTGGTGCCATGCTCTTCCGCGGCAAGGCCATCGAGAAGCGGGTGAAAGTGCTCTCCGGCGGGGAACGGGCCCGGCTGTGCATGGCCGGATTGCTCCTCGGCCCATTCAATGTGCTGGTCCTCGACGAACCAGGAAACCACCTCGATGTGGAGACTGTCGATGCCCTCGCCCAGGCGCTGCTCAACTACCAAGGCACCGTGATCTTCACCAGTCACGACCGGTCTTTCATGCAGACTGTCGCCACCAATGTCGTGGAGGTCAAAGATGGCCGCGTCGTCAATTATCTCGGTGACTACAGCGCCTACCTGGCTGCGGTCACTAAAGAGATCGACGACGCCGAAGCTGCCGAACCGGGCCGCCGACCAGCCGGCCGCAAGCCTGCTCCGCCGCCCAGCGATCGCGGCGCAAGAGGAAGCGGGGAGCGGACCACCGGGAAGTCGTCGGCGCCCCGCGGCGATCGTGAGCTCCGTAAGGAGATCGCGAATCTCGAACGCTCGATCGCCAAGTTCGACGCCGAAAAGAAGGCCCTCAACACGCGGCTCCTCGCCGCCACAGACGCCGCGGAGGCCCTCAAACTTCACCATGAGTTCACTGCCGTGGGGGAGAAACTCTCCCAGGCCGAGGAACGCTGGTTGGCCCTCCAAGAAGAAGTCGCCGCCAGCGAATGACTCCTGGCCAGCAGGCTGCACAGAGCGTCTGGAAACAGCTTCAACGTCACTCTTGTGTCGCGGGCGGCTACCGCGGCGACGGGACGGGGAGTTCCAAGATCGCCAGCCTGCCACGTCGGTTTGAGATTGCCGAGGCATCCGCAAGGCCACCGAAGATCAGCAGCGACGGCGGTCGGGTTGGCAGGCTCACCGGTGACCGCGAGGGCCTGTCGACCACTCCGGCCAATCCCCCCTGCACCCGCTGGTCGCCGGCGGAGCCCTCGGCGGAGAAGTCGGCCCAGGTCAGGCCGGCGATCTGCCAGCCGGGATGAATGCTGTCGAAGCGGGCGCCTGTCGAGGCCTCGGAGAGTTGCACCATCTCCGCATCGGCACAGACAAGCGCCTTGCCTTCGGGACTCCAGAGGAGCGACACGATCCTCCCCAGATGCTTGGGATGCGTGCTGACGACAGAGCCGCTGTCGGCGTCGATCACCCGGACTTCTCCAGCGACCGTGCCGACAGCCAACCGCCTTCCGTCGGGGGCCCACGACACCGCCGTCAGTTTTTCTGTGGGCCGCGGGTCGTCAACGAGCGTCCGGCAGGAAAAGCGGCCGATCGACTCCGGTCGCGGCACGCCACAGACAATCAGCTGGCCCTGGGCCACCACCGCCAGCCGCGGCGTCCCCACCGCCGCCAGCGAAATCCCTGCGATTGCCCCGCCGAGGTCTGTGATGTCGTCGGATCGGGTGAGATCGTCCGACCACGTCCGCAGAATCCCATCCAAGCCCCCGGTGACAACGCGGCCGTCGGGGAGCCAGGCGGCAGCGAGTGCCTCTTGCGGCAGGGCATGGCTGCGGGGCTCAGCCCCCGGCCCCCCCTCAGCTCCCGGCCATGGAAAGATCGTGATGCGAGAGCGTGGCGAGAGGGCGAGGAAGCGGTCGCTTTTTGGGTTGGCAAACAGTCGACTGCCATCGAGAAGTTCTGCCCCTTCGATTGGCACGGTCTTCCCGGAGACCGCATCGAGAACGCTCGGCTCACCGGAGACGGGAACCAACAACAGCGGTCGCGACAAAGCGCTGTCACCGAAGGCTCTCGTCGATGATGGCACCGTGCCGTCGGCCGGTGTGACCGTCTTCGTGGACGACTTGAGCGGAGGTGAGAAGGCCGCCAGTGCCAACACTTCCCGCAGCGGATTTCCCGGTACTTGCAGTTCCCAGACCCCCGACATCGATGGCAATCTAGAGGGATCCCAGCGGCGGATCGTGCCGTCACTGCCGCCACTGAGCAACATTCCCGAGGGCTCGAAACAGACGTCGACCACGGTGCCCGTGTGCCCAGTCAGCCGGCGCGGGGGAGCCAGTCCGCTGGGATCGAGGAGGAGGATCTGGCCGTTGCGGCAGCCCGCGGCCACCACCGAGCCGTCGGGGGAAATAGCACAGCCCTGCACACAGTCGGGCTGTTCCCAGCGGCACAACTGCTTTCCCAGATGCAGATCCCAAAGCGTCACGGCTTCCGCGTCGGGGGCGGCAGTCACGAACCGGCCCCGATCCAAAGTCATGCCCAGATGGCTGAGAGTGCCAACCTCGGGAGGGAATTCGCGGACCAGGGTACCGTCGATCGCGGAGATCACCGCCGCCCGGTTGCCGCAGACCACCAACAACTCGCTGTTGGAGAGGAAGCGGATGGCCTCAATTCTCCCCCGGGCCTCGAAGGTGGCTGCCGCCAGTGGATCGCCAGGGAGCTCGAACGACTTCCGCTCCACGACCGCGGCCGTTTTGCCGCCAACTCCCTGGGCAAGCGGATGAACTCGGACGACGCGGTCGACGCCGCCAAAGGCGATCCGTCCACCGTCGGGTGAAAACGCCACCGCCAAGAGCGTGTTGTCGCAGGATGGCCATTCCTCTGCCTGCTCACCCCCCGAAGAGGGAAGCCAGGTCCGGAGGACACCATCAGCGCCGACGGTTGCTACCAAGCGGCTATCGGCGGAGAAGGCGACGTCGTTGATGCTGCTATCGGCGTGAATTGAAAACGGAGGCGATGTGTGGCCTCCGTCGGTGTCGTTTTGAAGCAGTCGCAGGAGGCCGTCACTGCCACCGGCCGCCAGCCAGCGGCCGTCGGGCGACGCGGCGATGCAGGCAGGCGGCGGAGGCCCATCCGCCTGGGTGAGAATGGTTACTTGTTCGCCATGGAGCCTGCGGTCGAGCCAGCGGACCGCTAGCGACGTGGGGAGACGACGCCCTCGGTCGCTGTTGGCGGCCATTTTCAATTGGCGGCTCGCGGTGGCGGCATCGCCCCACTCCCACGCCTCAAACCCGCCCTTGAGCAGCGTGTTGACGGCGTTGTCTTCGGCGACATTCTTGCGACGGAGGTCCTCTGTCAAGTTCCAACCGAAGATGACAGAGGCCGTGGAGATGGCAATCAGGCCGATGGCAATCAGGCCGATGGCGACGACCCCCGCGCCCCGCCCCGCCCTGCCGAACGCCTTCTGGGCAAGGATCGGGCCGGTGGAGAGGGAGGGCTTGAGAGTCGGGCTGCCGCCGCCACTGTGGGCCGGAAAAGTCGCTGGGGGACGCAGCGGAGAGGTGTCGTGGTGGCGCGGAACCGTAGGCATGCTATCCGACCTATTGATCGCCAAAAGAGAGCGTCAACCGGAGGATCTATTGTCGATCCGGTACTGTCGATCCGGTACCCCTCCGGAGGCGATGAACCCATCCCATGTGGGCAGTGTACCCGCCGCAGTCTCTGCTGGCGAACGTCGCTCACCCCTTGGAAGCCCGGGGCGCGTGGGAGTGGAAGCCCCGCTTGAAGGGCCCTGCTTTGCCGGAGGGGTATGCGGTGCCCGGCCGCATCGCGGCAGAATTCAGCGACGAAAAAAGGTCACATCAGCCGGGAGAGATTTGCGGGCCGACGGAAACTCAAGCCCGGAAAGAAGCGGTTGGCACGGCCTGGCTGTCCACCGGGAGTGCCAGAGGGCTGCCTGGCAATGAAATCCTCCGGACGAGTGAGGAGCGCGATGGGGCGATTGGGAATGCCGCGGGAAGTGAGATAGGCCCCCCGATCGAGCAATTCCAGCGGCGAATCGTAGTAGGCCGGCAGGTCCGCAAAGACCTCATGGGGATCGATCATGGCCCGGTCGTGCATACCCGGCAACTGAACCATCAGCGACCAGCCGTAGATCTCCGAAGAGAAGGCTTGGCCGGAGGGAAGACGGCTGCGGTCGACGAGCCGGTACGCCGGACCGCAGCGGCGATCGGCACGGCCGCCACGAGACTGAATGTCGCTCGACGAGACCAGAGCCGCCGCCACGCGGCAGAGGCACCCCTGCAGCCGTTTCCAACTCACCACCCGCTGGATGTCGGTGGCCGTCGCGGGGGCGTCGGGACGGAAGCGATCGTCCTCGCTCAGATCGACGAGCCACGGCGCTCGAGGCTCTTCCAGTGGCTTGAAGAGGATCGCCGCTCCGATAATCAGCGGCCGGTAGCGGGGGTGGGAGGCTCGGTCCGGTGGGCTGTTTGATCCAACGAGCCGGACGACGGCGGAGCGGATGGAATCATGCTGCTTGCTCATACGCTGCTCCCCGCGGCGCCCTCCCCAGTGATGTGGCCCGCGACCGGTCAATTCCCAGATCGTTCCCCAAGCGGCACCATAGGGAATAAGGCGGACAGACGAGCTCCGGCGGGACATTTCATAACGAAAAAGAAAGAAACGCCAGCGGGCTGTGGATAAACTGCCCCCCTTCCCCCACCTCCTCACAACCGGCGTCCGGGTGGTAGCGACGAGATCATCCGGCCGATAGGTTGCCGGTCCATTCTGTTTCTGTCGGCCGCGGCCGATTCCCCCGGACTGGTTTTCCCCCCCCACACCCCTTCCCTGGACTCCGCGGACAGCTCGCATGCGCTGGTTTTGGATCGACCGTTACACCGAATTCGTGCGGCACACCCGGGCGACTGCCATCAAGGCCGTGACCCTTGCCGAGGAACATCTCCACGACCACTTTCCCGGCACTCCGCTGGTACCGGCGACGTTGATCCTCGAGGGGATGGCGCAGACCGGCGGAATCCTCGTCGCCGATTCGATGGACTTCAAGACGCAGGTGGTGCTCGCCAAGGTCGCCAGTGCCGACTTCCACTTCGAGGCCATCCCCGGCGACATCCTCCATTTCGAGGCGGTGATCGTGGAGATGCTGCCAGCCGGGTCGCTGGTGCGGGTCACCAGTCGCGTGGGCAAGCGTGAGCAGGGGGTTGCCGAACTCTACTTCGGGCATCTTGAGGCGGGGACGACAATCCCCAGGCTCTTCAAGCATGACGAGATGATGACGTGGCTCGACAACCTGCGGATCTTTCACGTCGCCGTCGAGCCCGACGGCACCAAGTCGCCGCGGAAGGGATGACGGCGCTTGAAAGGGAGTGTGAGCGTCATGGCAACTGCGACTCCAGGAATGCCAGCGGCACGGCCACCCAGGCGGGGCGGTTGGCCAGTTCGTAGGCCAGTTCATAAACCGCTTTGTCGATCGTGAAGGCAGAGAGCAGGATCGCCTCCTCGGCGGCATCGGCGGGCCACCAGTCGGCCCCCACCGCCGCGCCCCGGTAGGCACCGAGAAACGCAGCCACCAGCGTTGCCCGGGAGGTGTCGCCAGCCGCCTGGCTTTCAGCGCCACTGCCGGCGGCATGGCTGAGGAGATAGTCAAACGACCGGCACATCCCCGCCACGTCCTTCATGGCGCTCGTCTTCTCCCGCCGCGTGGCCAGACTGCGGCGCGGTTCCCCCTCGAAGTCGATCGGCAGCACAGTCCGGTCGTCTGGCCCAATCAGCACCTGTCCCAGGTGATAGTCGCCATGAACGCGGATCTCGGCAGCAGTCGTGCCTGCATGGGCCACCGCCGCCAGCGGCTCACAGAGACGGTCGGCGGCGCGTGCGAGCGATTCCAGCCGGTGGGCCAGTGGCTTGGGTCCCTGCTGCAGCCGGGCCGCAAGGAGCGTCTGGCGGGCGTGAGCGACCAGCGCTCCTGCCAGCGCCTCGCGGCCAGCGCGGCTGGCGGGGCGCGGAGCGAAATCGGCGATGTCGGCCCGCGACGACAGCGCCGCGTGCAGCCCAGCGGTGGCCAATCCCAGCGCCTCGACGATCGCGAGGATCGTGTGCCGTTGTGGCCCCGCCAAGCCGCCGTCGGCGAGCAGCGTCGCCAGTCTGTCCCAGGCGCTTGAGCACTCTGGCACGAAGCTGTGGACGGTGAGAATCACCGTCCGGGGACTGTCGGGCAGATGCGGGACATACTCGATCCATCCCAGGAACGGCGGCGTCTGCCGCCAGGTGGTGGCAGTGGCCAGGAACCTCCCCACCTCGACCTCCGGGTGGATGCCTGGCTGGCAGTGGCGGAGCAGTTTGACGACCACCGCGCCGCCAGCGCCGCTCCCCCTCCCCTCTCCGCCGGCACTTCGCACCAGGAGCGACGAGTTGGAGGCGTCGCCGCCGAGCACCGCGAGCGATACCTCCTGCCAGCGCTCCAGCGGAGGCGCTGCCACGATCGTCCGGCCGACGAAGGTGCCGTGGTGGGCCTCGAGCGTAGTGCCGTCGAACGCCATGCGGACAAGCCACGCGGCCAAGTCTGCGTGGCCACTGGCATCGGTGCCGCTGGCCGTCGCCAGTGGCACGACGCAGCGGATCGCGCCTGAAGCGGTGTGGGCATCGAGCAGTGTCAGCGCCAGCCCGCCGCACGCAGGGAGCCTGACAAAGTCGGAGATGGAGACGGATTCGAGGGGCTGGTCTTTGCCGGCAAACCAGCGGGCCGCCGGCAGCCAGGATGCGATCTGCTCTTCCCAGAGGCGCGGATCATCTCCGCCGGCCGAGGGAATCGGGGGGGGCATGCGATGCATGCGATTCATGGGGCCACCGCTGGCGAGAGGCGGACAACCAGCAGCGGTTGTGCGGCGCTGAAGACGGGACGGATCGGCTGGTCTGCCGGCCAGGTGGAGGCCGCACCACCGAGCAGGTCGACGACGGCGATCGGGCGCTGCTTGTCGAGACCGAGCGCCGTGTGGTCGAGCGACAACAGTCCAGAGCGGGCTGTTGCGGGATCGAGGTTTACGATCACCAGCACGGTGTTTCCGGTGGCGGGATCGTGTTTGGCCCAGGCGAGCAGGCAATCGTCGTCGATCGACTGGATGCGTGGCGGCCGGTCGGCCGCCAGGGCCGGCTCCTGGCGGCGCAGCCGGTTGAGCAGCGCGATGAAACTGGACAGGTTCTGGGGGGCATCGAGATCACGGTGGCGGAGTTGGTATTTCTCGGAGTCGAGGTATTCCTCGCTCCCCGCTTCCCTGGGGATGGCCTCTAGCAATTCCATGGCGGGGCCATAGATCCCCCAGGTGCCCACTGAGAGTGCCGCCAGTGCCAGACGGACCTGAAACATCGGCCGGCCTCCCGTCTGCAGCGTGGCATGAAGAATGTCGGGGGTGTTGGTCCAGAAGGCCGGTCGGAAGAAATCGTTCACCGGCGGGGTTGTCACCTCCACGAGGTAGTCGGCCGTCTCGCGTTTTTCAGTCCGCCAGGTGAAGTAGGTGTACGACTGCGTGAATCCCAGTTTCGCCAGCCGAAACATCGTCTTCGGCCGGGTGAAGGCCTCGGAAAGGAAGAGCACGTCGGGGTGGGTGGCGTGGATCTCGTCGATCAGCCACTCCCAGAAGGCGAAGGGCTTGGTGTGAGGATTGTCGACCCGAAAGATCCGCACCCCCTCCCCGACCCAGAAACGGACCACGTCCGCAATCGCTTCCCACAGTGCGCGCCAGGCGCTGCCGCCGAAGTCGAAGGGGACGATGTCTTGGTATTGCTTGGGGGGGTTTTCGGCAAAGCGGATCGAGCCGTCGGGGCGGTGACGGAACCACTCGGGGTGCTCCGTCACCCAGGGATGGTCGGGGGCGCATTGGAGCGCGAGGTCGAGGGCGATCTCGATGTCGAGTTCCGCGGCCCGGTGCCGGAGCCTTGCGAAGTCGGCGAAGTCTCCAAGGTCGGGATGGATCGAGGTGTGGCCACCGTCGGCCGAGCCGATGGCCCAGGGGCTGCCGACATCGCCGGGGACGGCGGTGACGGCGTTGTTCATTCCCTTGCGGTGGGAGCGGCCGATGGGATGGATGGGGGTCAGGTAGAGGACGTCAAACCCCATCTGCTGCACGTAGGGGAGCCGGTCGGCCAGATCGGCCAGCGTGCCGTGGCGGCCGGGGACGCCGGACCACGACCGGGGGAAGACCTCATACCAGTTCCCCACCCGGGCCCGCCGCCTGTCGACCCACACCGGCCGCGGGGCATCGAGGCGCACCTCGTCGGGGAGCGGCATCCATCGGGCGACGAGGCTTCGCAGCCGCGGGGCGGAGGCGAGTGGAATCCAGTCGTCCCCGTCGAAGCCGCGGGCCAGGGACTCCAGTTCCTGACGGTCTTTCTCGGGGGCGACCAGAGCGGCCGCCAGCACGATCTCGCGCCCCACCTCCCGTTCCCCCGCGACTGGTTCGCCGGCCTCGGTCCGCCGTGCCAGGTCGCGGAGCCAGGTGGCGTAGACCTCGATCCGGGCGACGACATCAAACTGCCAGGGGCCGATCCGATCGAGCGTAACTTCGGCCCGCCACAGGTCGTTGCCCACGCATGCCATCGGCACCTCCAGCCATCCGCCGGAGGATGAGCCGGGGCGGGAGGCAGAGCGACCAGCACGGACGCGGAGGCGGCAATCGAGTTCCTCGTGGCCGTCGCAGAGAATGTCGGCCTCCACCACCAATGGCTCCCCCACGGTCCGCTTGACGGCAAATCGTCCCCGGTCCACCTCCGGTCCCACCCGGTCAATCACCACCCGCGACGGGGCTCGGGCTGGTGGCAAGGAATGCGGATGAAAGGACTCTGGATGGAGAGAATTCGCGAGGGGTGTCATGGTGAAACTCCGTGGCCCGGACTGCCGGATGTGGTCCGGGAATGGCAGTGTAGAAATGGCGTCGACAGACCGCGACAGGAAGTGCCGATCGTCAGCCGCACTTTCAGGTTCTGGCTTTCAGGCTCTGGAAGAGACTGCCGGACACGCTCACGAGGCGATCGCGAGTGGGGAGCAGAGGAGAAAACCGCCTGTTTTCCAAGTAAAAAATCATCTCGGACGACTTTTTTCCACCAATCAGCCAGCCGCGAGGAGCGATGCCAGACGTGCCGCAGCCCGAGTTCACGCCCTCCATGGGGGACGATTTCAGCGAGCAACTGCTCGAAGTCCGTGTCGCTGACCGACAGCGCGTGGCCGTCGTCTGCCGCCCTGCCGCGGAGCCGCCGCCGGGGGGCTGGCCGGTGGTGCTGGCGTTCCACGGGGGCCGCAGTCATCCCGACATGATGCGCCGCTTCTCGGGGCTCGATTGTCTCGCCGCGGCCGGGCAGGCGCTGGTGGTCTATCCGGCTGGCAGCGGGAGTCGGCAGAGCATGCTGACTTGGAATGGGGGCAATTGCTGCGGAGAGGCCCGCGATCAGGGGAGCGATGACGTGGGCTTTGTCCGCGACCTGCTGGGCGACCTCGCTCGCCGCTTTCCTGTGGACGACAGCCGCATCCATGCCACGGGGATGTCCAACGGCGCCATGATGGCCTACCGAGTGGGAGCGGAGCTGGCCGACAGGATCGCGTCGATCGCACCGGTGGCCGGACCGCTGGCACTGGCGACGATCAGCCCCTCGCGACGAGTTCCCCTCCTCCACTTCCATGGGTCGCTCGATCAGTTCACGCCGCTGGAGGGGGGCATCGGCCGCCGCAGCGTGACGCGGACGGACCACCGTCCGATCCTCGCAGGCCTGCTCGACTGGGTACGGAGCAACGGGCTCGATCCGGAACCGATCCGGGAGCCGGTGCCCTGCAGCGATGCGGGGATGGCAATCGAGAGATTGACCTGGGGTGGCGGCACGGCGGCCGAGGTGATCCTCTACGTGATCGATGGCGCCGGCCACACCTGGCCCGGGCGCGTGCCCGACTCGTTCTATCTCGGCAGCTCCGCCCTCTCCTTCCCCGCCAATCCCCTGATCTGGGAATTCTTCTGCCGCCACCCCCGCACCGGCTGACGGCCTTCTGCAGCCGCCGGTGATCCGCGGGGCGAATCAGTCGTCGAGGCGGTAGAGGCTTGAGTCGGTGCGAAGGAAGAGGGCGCCGTCGGCGGCCGCCAGCGAGGCCAGGGTTCTGCCAGGAAGCTGGTTGACGGCCAGTTCTTGGAAGGTGGTGCCAGGGGCGATGACCTTGGTGAGTCCGTTCTCGTCGGTGATGTAGATCCGTCCGTCGGCGAACAGCGGCGAGGCGGTGCAGTCGCCGCCGAGTCGCTCCTGCCAGTGGACGCTTCCGGTGCGGGCATCAAGGCAGGAGATCACGCCGTTGTCGCTGACCATGTAGAGTTCCTCCCCCACCAGCAGCGGCGAGGAATTGCGGGTCACAGCCTTGGCGGTTTTCCAGGCCACATGGTCCTCACCGAGTTCCCCCCGGCCATCGAGCCGCAGCGCGTAGAAGACCGGCGTGTCGTAGCCCGAACTGACAAACGTCAGCCCGAATCCAGTCACCGGACGGGGAACGTTGGAATAGCCGCCGGGGTAGCGAAACCGCCACCGCTCCTCCCCCGTGGCTGGCTCGTAGGCCACCACCCACTCGCCACCGCAACTGATCAGCAGGGGCCGGCCATCGACTTCCGTGACCGTCGGCGTCGAGTAGGCCATCCGCCCCTCGCCGCGGGGCCGCCGCCACACTTCCTGGCCAGTGGCCTTGTCGAGACCGACGACAAACTGCACATCCGTGCCGTCGCAGCTGATCACGAGCAGGTCGCCGCAGAGCACTGGGGAGCCGGCCGGTCCGTGGCGGTGGTTGTAGTCCAGTTTGGTTTTCCAGATCTCGGTGCCGTCGGTCGCAAAGCATGCCGTCCCGTGGCTGCCGAAATGGAGGTACACCCGATCCCCCTCGATCAGTGGTGTCGGCGAGGCGTGGCTGTTTTTGGAGTGTACGGAGCCCGGCTCTGCCGGCGTGAAGACTTCGAGATTTGTCTCGATCGCCCCCGTGGAGGCATCGAGCCTCAGGACCCGGAGGGAGCGGCCGTCATCGACCCCGGTGGTGATCCATACCTTTCCGGCAGCAACTGCGGGGCTCGACCAACCGAGGCCGGGGACGTCGGTCTTCCAGGCCACATGTTCGGTTTCGCTCCAAGCCAGCGGCAGGCCTGTTTCAGCAGAGTGTCCTTGCTGGCCGGGCCCGCGAAACTCGGTCCAGTCGGCGGAGCGTGCGGCAGTCATAGGGAGCACGGCCAGCATCAGACCGACCATCAGACCGATGACGAGGGCGCGGATCGCTGCGGTGGATCGAGGGGGCATCGACAGAGTCTCCAGGGGGCGGCGTCAACTCTGGAAGAATACCAAGAGCCGAAAGCGGTGCCGCGTCGACAACCGCTCCTGGATGGCCTATTCTCGGGCAGCGAGGGGCGGTTTTTCCGCCTCCTTCGTGCCTCTTCTTCCACCCGACCGCGGCCCCCTGTTTCCCAACCGATGGCACGCTCGCGCCGCACCGATCGGGGTCGTTCCCGCACCGCTCCGGCCGGTGTCGGCCCCGCTGCCGCCAGGCCAGTCTCCGCCGGGAGACGCTGGACTCCCGCGAGGATAGCGATTGCTGCCTTGGGAATCGTGGGAATAACGGCCCTGATCATCAATGGCGTGATTGGTTGGAACGACAGCCGGGCGGTCGTTCTGGAACGCGAGTGCCGCCGGGCCCGCGATGCCCAGCAGTGGGGCGATGAGGTTCGCTTGGCCGAGGCCTGGCTGCGAGTGGCACCGAGCGCTTCGAAGGCGCTTGTGTTTCTGGCGCAGGGGTACTTGGGGCTTGAAAGGAAGCAGGAAGCGGCCGACACGCTGGCCCGGCTCCCCGACGGTGATCCACTGACCGTGCCCTCCCTGATCGAGCGGGCCGACCTGCTCTTCGGTGACCTCCGTCAGCCGCACGAAGCGGCGGCAAACTGCGCGCGGATCCTGGCCCAGCGCTCGTTGTCGCTTGAGGCAGCGGTCGAAGCCCGCAAGCGGCTGTGCTTTTACTACGCCGCCACGCTGCAAAGAACGCGGCTGGCCGAAGAGGCCCGCCTGGCGATCGAGTTGGGGTGCGAACTTCCCGAAACCTACATCTACCGCATCGGCTCCGACTGGCTGACGCTCTCCAACACGATGTCGGTCAATTCCCATTGGTTGCAGGAGGCACCCGACGACGAGCTTTTTCTGGTGGCTGCGGCCCGGGGGTATGTGAGCAACAAGGGGCTGGAGGAGGACGTTGCCGGTGACGCTGAGGCGACGGGGAACGCTGAGGCGGCCGGTGACGGAAAAGCCCCGCCGGTCCAGGAGCATGACCGACGGCTCGCGGAACTCTTGGAGAGGTTTCCCGGCAACCTGGAGTTGCTGGCGTATTTTCTCCAAAAGGCGACCACCAAGGGGGACATCGACCGGGTGGCGGAGTTATTGGCCCAGAGCCCGCCAGAGGCGGAGAACGACAACCGGTTCTGGCGGTTCAAGGGCTGGGTCCACACCCAGCAGGGGGAGGGAGATCTGGCGGCGGCGGCCTACCGTCGGGCTCTGGTGCATAACCCCTACGACTTCTCCACCCAGCACCAATTCGCCGGGGTGCTTCGCAAGGAGGGGAACCTTCCAGAGGCTGCCCGCCTGGCCGCCTTGGCTGCCAAGGGAAGGGCTCTTCGCAAAATGATCCTCGAACTCCCCGACGTTCGCTCCATTCCGCCGGAAGTACAAACCGAGTTGGAGGACTACGCCCGGGGCTGCGGCGACGGCCTCACGGCGGATCGGATCGCCAGCCGACGTCGCTTGGCGGCTGCCAGCGGAGAGGAAAAGAGCCCCAGGACAAACCCTTTGACCGGAACCGTTCGTACAAAACCCTTGACGCCAGTGGAGGAGAGGAATTAGATTTCCTCTGGGTGGGTGATTCGGGGAATCCGGAAAAGTTTCGGTCTCCGGACGACCGTGAACGATACTTCCTCTGTCTGGTCGTTTTTTCTCTTCTGACCCCATCCGACAGTCCAAACCGATCCGCCCACCGGTCATCCAGACTGGTGTTCGCGAGATTCAAATTCCGCCACTTTGTCCAGCAAGGCTCCCCCGCACCATGTCGAAGATGTCGTCTGGCGTCCCCGATCGTTTTGCAGCCGTCTCCTCCAGCGGCATGATGGCGGTGGCCTTCGGCCTCGTCATCGGTCTGGTGGTCGGCTGTGCCCCCGCTGGCCCGGCCTTCAATCCGGTGAGTGGGAAAGTCACCATCGGCGGCCAGTTGCCCTCCGGAGTCCAGGTTTCCTTCTATCCGCTCGACACCAACAAGCCGATCGCGTCTGGAAGCATCGACGCAGCGACGGGGCGGTATGAGCTCACCAGCAGCGCCGGCACCAAGGGGCGCGGCAAGGGGGCTGTGGCGGGTAAGTTTAAGGTCGTGCTCAATGCCGCTGCTGGCGGTGGCGGCGCGCCGGGCTCACCAGAAGCGATGATGGCTCAGTATTCAGGGGGTGGGAAAGCTCCGGCAGTTCCCAAGGCGACGTTCCCCAAGGAGTATGGGTCTGCTTCCACCAGTCCGAAGGAGGTGGAGGTAAAGTCGGGGCAGAACACGATCGACCTCGAACTGTGACAGAATTTTGGCCAGTTGGTTTCTCTTTGTCGAGATTTTCATTCGTTCATCCGATTCGTTCGCTGCAATGGTTGATTCTTCACTGCTGACACTGGTTTCAGTGCTTCCGGTTTCAGTGCGTACACGCGGTATCCTTTCATCGGTTTCATTCACGGAGATTCACTGATGTCCACAAAACTCGGACGCCCAAGGGCGTTTACGCTCGTTGAGCTGCTGGTGGTGATCGCCATCATCGGCACCCTCGTCGGCCTTCTGCTGCCGGCCGTGCAGTCTGCCCGCGAGGCGGCCCGCCGCAGCAAGTGTTCCAACAACCAAAAGCAGATTGGCTTGGGGCTGCTCAACTACGCCTCTGCCAAGAACGATGAGCTCCCCTACAGCAAGGATCAGGCCATCTGCGGGCAGTCTGGTACCTCCACTGGCGCCGGCCTCTGGAAACTCTCCTCAAACGGTGCTTATTCGTGGATAGTGATGGTGCTCCCCTTCATCGAGGAAAACGCCCTCTACAATCAGTTCAATTTCAATTTGAACTCTGACGACACCAGCACCACCGGAGTCAACAACGCCATGTTGATTGCCAAGCCGCTGAAGAACTTCCTCTGCCCGTCGAATACCTCGATGGATCCAGTCCGGCAGAACCAGGCCCTCAATTACTTCGACTGGGGCGGCCGCACGATGGGGGCGACGGACTACACAGGCTCCTTGGGCCACGTCTGGACCGGCTGGCACGACTGCGGCCAGATCCCAGAGTTCAATGATCCCGAGGGCAAGGGACGCTTCGGCAAGGGGGGCCAAGGCACCCCATGGGTCAACGGCGAGTGCTTGAACGAGCAGGCCAACATGAACGGCGTCTTCAAGCAGGTGGGCCCGCGGAAACTCTCCGACATCGTCGATGGCACGTCGCGGACGATAGCGGTGTTTGAGAACATGCACTGGAATGGTGGCAACGGCGGCACGTTTAACTACGACCCCCAGCAAGATGGTGGTTGGGCCAATCCCAACGCCACTGTCGATAGCCTGCTCAAGCCGCTTAACAACACGAACCCTGCTTGGCAGTCGTGGGCCGGTGACCAGCGGTGCCACGGCTGGAGCAGCAACCATCCCGCTGGTGCTCACGCCCTCCGTGCCGACGGCAGCGTAGGCTACTACAACGAGCAACAGGATCACTTTGTCCGCTACTGCCTCGCGACCGCCCGCGGCCGCGAGTCGCAAACCGAGTAAATGTTGTTGCGTGCTTTCGCATGATTCGCATGATGAGCATGGCTGGCAAAAGTTGCCCGTCGCGATTTGCAACAGTTATTTTCTGAACTCAATCCATGCGGGGCTCGCCGGAGACGGCGGGCCCCGTTTTTTTGTGGGGTATTCTCTGGCGAGTCCGCAAAGTTTCCTTGGGATGTCCTTGGCGTTGGATTGCTGATCCTTTCAGATCGTTTCTCCCAGATCGTTTCTCAAAGCCATGTTCCGTCGCCTCACCCGCTTGGCCAGCCTGATCGCCACCGGGGGATTGTTGGTCGTTTTTGAGGTGGGCTGCACCCCGGCCTCCAAGCCGCCGGCTGGCGTCCCCGCCACCCCCTCCGCCGCTACGGCAAAGCCCGCCGTGCCGGCGCCGCCGGCCAGCGGATCGCCATTTAAGATCGAGCGCAAGGGGCGGCCGATCACCGCCGGCGGGCCGCACCTCGATGGGGCTGAGGCAGGCCATGGGGCATCCCCAGAGCCGGGAATGGAAACAGCCTGTCCGCTTTTCGAGGATCTCCACGCTGCGCTTGGCCTCGACTTCACCTACTCCAACGGCGAGGCGGGAGAGTCGCTGATGGTGGAGGCGATCGGTGGCGGTGTTGGATGGCTCGATTACGACTGTGACGGTCACTGGGACCTCTACTTCACCCAAGGGGGCGATCCGGCTGCCGCCGACCGATCCGGTCAGCCGATCGACCGCCTTTTCCGCCAGCTTCCCGGCGAATTGCCGGGAGGGGCGAGCCGCTTTGTGGACGTCACAGAGGCCTCGTTGATCCGTGAACCGGCCTACAGCCAGGGGGTGGCGATCGGCGATTTTGACAACGACGGCTTCGACGATATCTACGTGACCAACGTCGGTCGCAACACCCTCTTTCAAAACCTCGGAGATGGCACGTTTGGCGAAGTCACCGACTCCGCGGGGGTCGGTGACGAGCGCTGGAGTTCTTCGGCAGCCTGGGCCGATCTCGATCTCGACGGCGACCTCGACCTCTATGTCTGCAACTACCTGAAGTACGACCCGCTCCATCCGATGGATTGCCGCAACGTCCGGGGCGAGGCCCGGATCTGCCACCCCCGCGACGTGGAGCACTGGCCCGACGAGTGTTATCTCAATCAGGGGGATGGCACGTTCCGCCCGGTGGCCGCCGAACGGGGCCTCTTCGGGCCGGGCAACAAGGCCCTCGGCGTGGTGGTGGCCGACTTCACCAACGACCGCCGTCCCGATATCTACGTTGCCAACGACACCACCGCGAACTTCCTCTTCGTCAACCAGGGGGAGGGCCGCTTCCAGGAATCAGCGGTGCTGCTCGGCTGTGCCGTCGATCGCAACGGCATGGCCCAGGCGAGCATGGGGTTGGCGGTCGGCGACTACGACGGCAACGGCTGGCTCGACATCTATTCCACCCATTTTTATGACGAATCCAACACCCTCTACCGCAACCTGGGGAACAACGGCTTCGAGGATGTGACGGGAATCGTCGGTCTCCACGAGCCAACTCTCCCCCGCCTCGGCTTCGGCACGGCGATGGCCGATTTCAATCAGGACGGCCGCCAAGAACTCCTCATCGCCAACGGTCACATTGAGAATTTTCCCGGCAATCCCCTCCTGCGGATGAAGCCGCAACTGTTCAGTTTCGACGGCACCCGGTTTCGGGATTGCAGCACTGCTGCCGGCGGATTCTTCCAAGAGCGGCAGGTGGGGAGGGGAGTGGCGCTGGCCGACTACGACGGGGACGGCGATCTCGACGCCGCCGTGGTCCACCAGAACACCCCCGCGGCTCTTCTTGAGAACCGCTCGCAGCGGGGCCACTTTCTGGCGGTGCGGTTTATCGGTGTGCAGAGCAACCGGCGGGGCATCGGCTGCCGGGTGACGGTAACCAGCGCCGACGGCCAGTGGGTCCAAGAACTCTGCGGCGGCTCGAGTTTTGCAAGCTCCCATCAGCCACAGTTGATCGTCGGCCTCGGCGAGCGAGCCGGTCCCTGTTCGCTCCAGGTGCTCTGGCCCAGCGGGCTGACGCAGTCGCTTTCCGACGTGCTTCCAGACAGGCTCCTCGTCATCCGCGAGCCGTCGCCAGAGCGTCCCTGACTCGACTGGAGCGGTTGAGAAAGGCGGGCGCTCACCGCTTGCCAGAGCGCTCACCGCTTGTCAGAGCGCTCACCGCTTGTCAGAGCGCTCACCGCTTGCCAGAGCGCTCACCGCTTGGACGATGGTCCGGAATCGGCAGCGGCGGCTTCGAGTCGGCTGAGGACTTGCCGCTGCGAAGCGGCCTCCTCCCCCCTGCCGATCCGCTCGAGCAGATCGGCAAACCAACTGCGGAACTGCTGCCGCGAGGGATCGAGTTGCAGGCAGTGGAGGGCGGCAGTCACCGCGTCGTCGCTGTGCCCCTGTGCTGCCAGGATCGCCGCCCGCTGGGCGTGAACGGCAGCGATCGACGGATTGGTGGCGGCGAGACGGTCGACCAAGCCCAGCGCCTCACGCATCCGCCCACTCCGCTGGTACTGGCGGGCCAAGGCCGAGAGTGTGGCCTCGTCGGCGGGGTCACTCTCCAGCACCCCTTGCCAGCAGGCGACTGCCGCGTCCATCCTCCCTCCGGCCGCGTACAGATCCGCCAGTGCCCGGAGGGCGTCGGCGTCGCCATCGAGGGCCGCCACCACGCCCCGAGAGTCGCCGGGATCGAGGCCCCGCGGCACGATCATCGTCACCGCCTGCTGACGCCCCTGGGTGCTCCGCATCGCCCCCGGCTGTACGGCCAGCGCCATGCCCCGCGCCCGGTCGAGTTCGCGGCGCGGCACCCGTGTGGCAGCGTCGTCGAAGGCGACGAGATCACCAGGACTCGATGCGGTGGGGGAGACGGTACCAGGCTGCCCGATTCCGGAGGGGAGGCGGGGAACGCGGTGGTCGGTCATCGCGGTGTGTGGCACCTCGCGGAGTGATTGGGCAGGCATGTGGCAGCGGATACAGGAACCGTTGGCCGGGGCTGCCTCCCGCTCGCGAGCGGAGAGCGAACAGGGGTGCCCGACGGGTTGGGAAGACTCCCCCGGCTGCTCTGCATGGCAGGCGTTGCACTTACTGCGATAGAAGTCATCCAGCTCCAGTCGCCCCGGCTTGGAGTGGGGGTCGTGGCAGGAGACGCACCCCATCGCCCCGTCACTCCCTTGGTAGCAGCGGCTTTGTCGCATCTGTTCCACCTGGCTGACCGGCTTCTCGCCGTTGGCGGCCCTGATGGTCTCGTCGTGGACGAAGACCAACAGCGTGTCGTCGAGCAGGTCGCCCGGGCGGAAGTCGTAGAAACCTCGGCCGAAGCGGGGGATCGCGGCCTCACCGCCGAGATGGCATTGGTTGCACACCGCCTCGCGTCTGCGGGGCTCGAGAGCGGTGGGATTGACGATCTCGGTGTCTGGGCAGGGAAGGCCCGCGGGCCAGTCGGTCATCCGCGCCACGTGCTTGGCGCCGGGGCCATGGCACCGCTCGCAGCCGATCGATGCCTCGGCAAACACCTGCCGGGAGTAATGCCCCGGTCGGTCGGGGTCGTGCTCCACGCGACCTGCGTGGCAGTAGAGACAACCGTCACCGATGTTCCGTTCGAAGCGCAGCCCGCGGTCGTGTTCGTATCCAGGGGAGAGATCGAACCTGCCGGTGCTGGAGTACCAGCCGATCGGTGACTGGAACAGTTGGCCATCGTGGTCGATGAGGTAGGAGCGGCCCCGCGTGCCCGAGCCGACCGCGAAGCGCACCGGCATCGACTGGTCGTAGATCGGGATCCCGGCGGCGTCCACAACCCGCTCGTGATGCCAGACTGTGCTGCCCCCCTCACCATGTTCCCGGCGCTCAACGGTGTATTCCCGCTCCCGGTCGCGGATCGTTGCCGTGGCAGGAGGGGGGCTAGAGTCGCGGTGGAATTCGGAGTCAGAGGGGTCGGTCTCGATTGCGCGGCCGCCATCGACAAGCGCCATCGATTGCCCCATCGAATGGTCTTGATAGGTCGCGGTGATGGCGGCGTGGCAGGTGGCGCAGGCCTGCGAACCCACGTAGTCGTCTGGCCGCGGGGCCGGTTTTTTCAAGGGCACAACTGGCTCTCTGGCCGCCACGGCCGTCACTGCGGGGCCCTCGTTGCCAGGGGGCACTCCGCGGGGGGGCGCTTCCACCTGTGGCGGATCAGCCCCGCGGGGCTTTTGGCTACGAGCCACTGACGGCCCGATCGCAGCGTCGGGGCCCTGCGGCCCCCCCTGGCCGCCGCCGCCCAGCGACCACCAGCAGACGCCGCCAGCCAGTGCCAGGCAGATGGCGGCAGGAAGGAGCACAGAAGAGTTGCGGGATCTGGCCATGGCGGAGACGATTGGAAAAACTCGGAGAGACAGTCAGGGGCAACGGTCTCCCCGGGAGCAACACCTGCTGCTTGCCAGGCTGGTCTGGTTGTCAGAATAGTCGTCCTACTGGCTTCCGTTCCATGGAGACGATCCAATTCCCAAGGAACTCTTGACTGTGGGGGTGGGCAGGGCCGGGCTTTTGGGGTGGGCAGGGCCCTTGCGAGCGGTGCCCCCGTTTCCTGGGTGGATCGGACGGACTGGTGTCTTTTGGAGGCTTGAGGATTGAGTCGCTCACCACACTATTCCGCTTGGGCGTTGATGGCAGTCGGGCTCAGCCTGGGCGTGGGAGCGCTTGTGCTTCTGGCGCCTTGGTTGGGAGCGAAATTGGGTGGCGGGAGTGGATCGCCGCTCGGCCCCGTCGCGGCCCGCGATGCGCTCTCCCGCACCAACATCGCCCTGGGATTACTCGAGAACCAGGCTCTCGATGACTGCACGACGATGTTCGAGCGACTGGTGAAAGAGCTCCCAGCCGAACCATTGCCGGCCCGCAACCTGGCAATCGCCAGGATCGTGGCGCTCGGGGATGGTAGCCAGCAACTCGGCGAGGATTCCTGGGCTAGTGCCCAGGCCAGTCTGGCCGAGATGGTCCGCCGCGAAGGGGAGTCGAGCGATCATCGCTGGCTCGCCGCCCGCGTCGCGATGGTCGGCCGCGATGCCGCCGCCTGGGAAGACATCACAAGGCTGCTGGTCGAGGCATCACCGGAGGACGCCGCCGCCTGGTACGAGCGGTGGAAAGCGCTCCGCGAGGGGGACCACGGCGACGACGCGGCGGGGGTGGTCGATGCGGCGCTTGCCAATGCCTGCCGGCTCGACCCCCGGAACGTGTGGTTGGTGGTGGAATGGTGCCGGGCGACGAGCCTTCGGCTGGGCGGCCGGCCGGCTCCGGACGTGCCCGGGGGATTGGCCGCGGAAATCGAGTCGCGTTGGGAGGCGATGGAGCCCTTTGCGCCCTCGATCCGGACGTTTGCCAATGTCGATATCCGGGATCTCCTCGACAAGGCGGCCACCGCAGCCAGGGCCGGTGATGCCGCCGGCGTGGCGGGCCGGCTGCGGGGATTGGCCAACGTGCTCGTGCCACAGTCGGAGGCCGATCGACGGGCGATCGAACGGCACCCGCTGGAATTCGTCACCGAGCGGTATCGCCCCCCGTTCTACGCGGCCAACGGCCTCGATGGCGGGGCCGACGAGGCGGCGATCGATGTGACATGGGATCCCGTACTGGCGGGGGCGGTTCCGCAGGTTGAGGGAGTGGTGCAGGCCCTGGTCCTGGAAGATTTCGATCTCGACGGCCGTCCCGACATCATCGTCGTCGCCGGGGAGATGCTCCACGTCTTTGCTCAAGCAAAGGATTCCACACCGTGGCACCAAATCGCCTCTGCCGCGGTTGTTGGAGGCGCCAAAGGGATCGTGGCTGCCGATCTCGACCTCGATTTCGATGAGGCGAAGCGACCGGGAACTCCCGTCCGTCCGGGCACCGACCCGCCGGGCATCGATCCGCAGGCCGAAAAACTCGCCGCCGGATGTCCGGCTGCCGACCTCGACATCGTCGTTGTCGGCGACGCAGGGATAGTGGTCTTGGAAAACGTCCTCGATCGAGCCTCGGGCCTCCGCACGCTGCGGCCATTCAAAGCCGAGCCGCTGGCGGGCGCCGGGACAACAGAGTCGGCCACCGTCGCCGATCTCGACGCTGATGGGTATCTCGACATCGTCTCTGGCCATGCGGGAAGTCTGCGGCTGTGGCGCAATCTCGGCCAAGGGTCGTTCCAGGCCTGGCCAGGGAAGGCGGAGTTTCCCATTGGCGGTCGGGGGATGGCGCTGTTGCCACTCGATTGGGACCGCGATGTCGACGTCGACGTGATCGTGGGAGCCGACGACGGAGGAGGGTGGCTTGAGAACCTTCTCCATGGACAATTCCGCTTCGTGCCGTGGGAGATCGCGTATGGGGAACAGAAAGAGTCGGCCGACGAGGGAGTGTTGAAGGTCCCCGGGCCGATCGCGGCCCTCGACGTCATCGACGCCGATGCCGATGGCGCTTGGGATCTCGTCGCCGCCGGTCCCTGGGGCGTGCAACTGTTGCCCACCCGGCGCAGCGCCACTGGCGTCGTCCGGCCTGCCTCGACGAAGGGGCCGTTTCTAGAAAATGCCCTCTGTGTCGGTGTCCACGCCTTCGACTTCGACAACGACGGCCAACTCGACATTGCCACCTGGAGCAAATTCGGAGTGGCAAGCCTTTTTCAGGCCGATCGCGGCTGGAAATACAAGGGGAATCCTCTTCCTGGCATCGCCCCGTCCGGCCAGCTGCCGCTGCGGGCTCTCGACAGCGCCGACCTCGATCGTGACGGCGATCTTGATCTGGTGTTCGCGACCGCCGACGGGCTCTCGATCGTGATCAACGTCGGCGGGAATGCCAATCACTGGATCGACGTGGCCCTTGAGGCGCAGCAGATCAAGGGGACGGCCCTCTCCCCCAGCGGCCGCGTCAATACCCATGGCCTGGGGAGCCTTCTCGAACTGAAGGCCGGGGCCCGCTACCAGCCCCGCCCCGTCCGCCGGCGGACCACGCACTTCGGCCTTGGCAACCTGCCGGAGGCGGACGTCGTCCGCGTCGCCTGGATCAACGGCGTGCCGCAGAACGTGATCCGTCCCGCCGCCGACAGCCTCGTCTGCGAGGAGCAGATCCTCCTCGGCTCCTGCCCGTACCTCTACACCTGGGATGGCAGCAGGTTTGTCTTCGCCACCGACCTCCTCTGGGGGGCGCCATTGGGCCTGCAGCGCGCCGAGGGGCAACTGCTGGCGGCGCGGGAGTGGGAGTATCTGAAGATCGATGCCCCGCTGCTGCCGCGTGATGGCCGCTACTGCCTCCAGGTGACTGAGGAACTCTGGGAAGCCGCCTATTTCGATCAGGTGCGTCTGCTCGTGGTCGACCATCCCGCCGACGTCGAGATCTATTCCAACGAAAAGGTCGGTCCCCCTGCCGTCGCCTCCTTTGGCATTCACTCTGTGGGGAGGCCGATCCGGCCGGTGGCGGCCACAACGGGCGGCGGCGACGATCTGCTGGCTGATGTCGTGGCTGCTGATGGCCGGTTTGCCCGGTCCTCCGTGGGCAAACTCCGTCAGGGCCTCGTCACAGAAAACTCGCTGATCCTCGATTTTGGTGCGATCCCCGATCCTTCCCAGGCGACACTCATTCTCACCGGCTGGACCTATCCCACGACCGTCAGCCAGAACGTCGGCCTGTCGCACGATCCTTCCCTGTCGCTCCCCAAGCCCCCGTCGATCTCGGTGCCCGATGGCCAGGGGGGCTGGCGCGAGGTGATTCCCTTCAGCGGCTTCCCTGGTGGAAAGACGAAATCGATCGCCATCGACGTCTCCGGACTCCTCGATCAGGCCCGGGCCCGGTTGCGGATCGACACCACGATGGAGATCTCCTGGGATGCGGCCTTCCTCTCTTCAGGCGAAGCCCCCGCTCCGACGACGGTTGTGGAACTCGATCCTGAGTCGGCCGATCTCCACCGCCGTGGCCGGTCGCGGATCGAGCAGGACGACGGCGATGGGCCGGAACGGTTTGTCTATTCCCCGGCGGAGACCGAGCCCCGTTGGCCGCCGATGCGGGGACGCTTTACCCGCTTTGGCGACGTCACCACGCTTGTCACCGAGGAGGATGACCGGCTGGTGATCATGGGGGCCGGAGACGAGATGACGGTCCACTTCCCGGTCCCACCCGGCCCCCCTGCCGGCTGGAGACGGAGTTTTCTCTTCAAGAGTGTCGGCTGGGACAAGGATGCCAACCTCGCCACGGCGGAGGGGCAGACGGTCGAACCGCTCCCCTTCCGGGGCATGCGGTCGTACCCGCCCGCTGCCGACGACCTCCCGGAGGCGACGCCTGCCCGGGGGGCTTGGCTGCAAGACGACCAGACCCGCGAGCAGGACGACGGGTATTGGAGGGCGATCCGCCGCTGGGGCGAGCGGGGTGATACGCTCAAGGGAGACAGTTTCAGAGAGACTGACGGCCGGCGGTGATCACCGGCCGATGGGTGGGAATGGCGCGTGGAGAAACGAGCGATGACAAGGCTGGTGAAACGCTGGTGGCGTCTGGCGGTGGTGGTTGGCGGCGTGGTCGCCGCCCTACCCGGGGGAAGAGCGGCCGTGGTGGCCGAGGAGATGCAGTATCCCCTCTCGGTGGCGGCAGGTGCTGATGCGTCGCTCCTGGTTGCCGATCGGACGCTTCCCGGACTATGGCGCGTGGCCGGTGGGCAGGCGACGGTGCTCTTTCAGGGCAAAAAGAACTTCCGCACCCCGCTCAACGCCGTCCGCGCCGTGGCGGTGGCTGCCGACGGCACCGTCTACGCCGCCGACTCGGCAACCCGCGACGTCTACCGCATCGCCGACGGCCAACCGGTGCCGCTGACCGGCGGAAAGATCGGCATTCCTGTCGACATCGCCATCGATCCCTCGGGCGACCTGTTTGTCTCTGATCTGGAGTCGCAGCGGATCTGGAGAGTGCCTGCGGCCGGGGGCGAGCCGAAAGAGGTGGCCACGCTTGCCGCCCCCCGCGGCTTGTTCGTCGACGGCAGCGGGCGGCTGTGGGCGATCGCCGCCTCCGGATCGGCACCGCTGGTCCGGATCGGTGCCGACGGGACGGTGGAAGGGGTGGTTCGGGAGCGGGTGTTCGAATTTCCCCACGATGTGGTGGTGGATGACGACGGCACCGCCTATGTCAGCGACAACTACGCCAAGGCCGTGTGGAAGGTCGCTGCCGACGGCACGGCCTCCAAGTGGATCCAAGGGGATCCGCTCAAAGGGCCGGTAGGCCTGGCAATCCGGGGGGGCAAGGTTCTCATCGCCGATCCCCAGGCCAAGCAGGTATTCGAGGTCGGCCCTGACGGCCGGGCGGTGCCGCTCACCGCAGCGGCCCCGTAACAGGCCTCTGGCCCCGCTGCGTTGACGCTCCTTTGGGGGCTGCCTACAGTTCAGCAGTTTCGGGGGTCGATCCTGTAGGCAGGGTGGCCGCACCCCACTCGAGGAACAGCACAGATGGGGTTTGACGATCCGGCCGGTGCATCCCCTCGACCAGCAGCGCTCGCTCCCGCGCGAGTCCCCCGCCGGCCGCACGTCCCCGCCATTGGTCCGCGGTTGCGGGTCCTGCTGAACGTCGTCCTCGGTCTCCTAGCGGTGATCGTTGCCAACTCCGCCTACCTGGCCAGCATCACGTTCTTGGAGTGGGCCTCTCGGGAGACGTATCAAAACTGGCTCTACCAGTGGATGTTCCTCGTTCACCTCGTGCTCGGCTTCGTGTTTGTGGCGCCGTTTGTCGTCTTCGGCATGCTCCACATGCTCAACACGAGGAACCGGAAAAACCGCCGCGCGGTCCGCGTCGGCTACGCCCTGTTGGCCGTCTCGCTGGTGGTGCTCATCTCCGGTGGGCTGCTGCTGGGGCTGCGGGTCACCAATGCCGGTGCGCGGACGCCGCTGGTCACACAGGCGACGTACTGGGCCCATGTGGCATGCCCCGTGGCTGCAGGCTGGCTCTACTGGCTGCACCGCCTGGTAGGACCGAAGATCAAGTGGCGGATGGGGCTGACATACGCCGGCGTCGTGGCTGGTGCCATCGGTCTGATGGTCTATCTCCACTCCCAAGACCCGCGTCACTGGCATGCCAAGGGGCCCGAGGAGGGGGCGCAGTACTTTCAGCCGTCGCTGGCCCGCACCGCTTCGGGCAACTACATCCCCGCCGACATCATGATGATGGATGGCTACTGCAAGAAGTGCCACGCAGACGTCCATGCCGGCTGGGAGGGAAGCAGCCATCATTTCTCGAGCTTCAACAATCCGGTCTACCTGGCGAGCGTCCGCGAAACGAGGCAGGTCTCTTTTGAACGAGACGGCAGCGTCACCGCGGCGCGGTGGTGCGCTGGCTGCCACGATCCGGTGCCCTTCTACAGCGGCGCCTTCGACGACAAGGATTACGACGACGTCCACCACCCCACCTCGCAGGCCGGCATCACTTGCACCACCTGCCATGCCATCACCCACGTCAACAGCACGCGGGGCAACGCCGACTACACGATCGACGAACCAATTCACTATCCCTTTGCGCAGAGCGACAATCCGCTCCTCCAGTGGGTCAACAACCAGCTGGTGAAGGCCAAGCCGGCGATGCATAAGAAGACCTTTCTCAAGGACTTCCACCGCGACGCGGAGTTCTGCTCCACCTGCCACAAGGTCCACCTCCCCAAGGAACTGACCGCCTACAAGGAATTTCTCCGCGGCCAAAACCACTACGACCCCTTTCTCCTCTCCGGGGTCTCCGGCCATGGCGCACGGAGTTTCTACTACCCGGCAGTGGCCAAGGAGAGTTGTGCCTCCTGCCACATGCCTCTCAAAGGTTCCGCCGATTTTGGAGCGCAGTTCTACGACGATACCGGCCGGCTGACCGTCCATGACCACCTCTTCCCGGCCGCCAACACGGGGCAAGCGTGGCTGCAGAATCGCCCCGATGTGATCGAAGTCCACTCCCAGTACCTCCAGGACATCACCCGCGTCGACATCTTCGGCATCAAGGAGGGGGGGAAAGTCGACGGGAAACTCCACGCCCCTCTCCGGCCGGAACTGCCGATCCTCGAGCCGGGCAAGGAATATCTCATCGAGTCGGTGATCCGCACGCTCAAACTTGGCCATCTGTTCACGCAGGGAACGGCCGACTCCAACGAGGTCTGGCTGGATGTGACGGTCAGTTCTGGCGACCGGGTGATCGGCCGCAGCGGTGGCCTCGATGCATCGAAGGGCGAGGAGGTCGACCGCTACTCCCACTTCATCAACATCTTCATGCTCGACCGCGACGGCAACCGCATCAACCGCCGCAACCCGCAGGACATCTTCGTCCCGCTCTACAATCACCAGATCCCCCCCGGAGCGGCCTGGACGGTGCATTACGGGATCCAGCTTCCGGATGATCTCTCCGCGCCGGTGACGGTCAACGTCAAACTCCGCTACCGCAAATTCGACGCCGAGTACATGGAGTACGCCTCATCGAGAGCCCGGCCCGGCGATTGGCCGCTGCGGGGCCGGGTGGAGGGGGAGCCATATGTCAACCAACTGCCGATCGTCACCATGGCGGAAGACGAGGTCACCTTTCCGGTCGCCGGACTGCCCGCGTTACCCGCCGCGCTCGAGCGGAAGATCCCTGCCTGGGAGCGTTGGAACGATTACGGGATTGGCCTGTTGATCAAAGGCAAGGCGGAGCTGCGACAGGCCGAGGAAGCATTCCTGGCGGTGGAAGCGCTTGGCCGCTTCGACGGCCCGGTCAATCTCGGCCGGGTGTATTTCGAGGAGGGGCGCGTTGATGAGGCAGCCGCGGCCCTGGCCCGGGCGGCCACGCACACCGATCCGGCACCGCCGGCGTGGACGGTGGCCTGGCTTTCGGGTCTGGTCAATCGCCAACAGGGGAGGCTTGAGGAAGCCGAGGCGAACTTCCGCAAGGTCCTCGAAGACCAGACCGAGGAGATGCGAAAACGCGGCTTCGACTTCAGCAAGGATTACGAGGTGCGAAACCTCCTCGGGCTCACCCTCTACGACCGCGCCAGCCAGTTCCGCGGGGCCGACGGGGCTTTGGGGCGGCGGGCAGTGCTCGAGGAGGCAGCGCGGCAATTCGAGAAGACGCTCCTCCTCGACAGCGAGAACGTCAGTGCCCATTACAACCTGCAGTTGATCTATGGCCAGTTGGGTGAGGAGTCGAAATCGGAGGAGCATCGCCGCCTTCACGAGCGCTACAAACTCGACGACAACGCCGCCGACCGGGCGGTGTCGCTGGCCCGTGGCAAGTATCCGGCTGCCAATTTCGCAGCCGAGGCACTGGTCATCTATCCGCTCGCGCGTCCAGGAGCGCCGCAACTGCCCGGCCCGCCACCGCAGGCGGGGCTCCAGGAGCAGCCCCCCTCCCCTGCATCCGCAGACGAATCCCGTCGCGCCACCGATGATGTGACGCTGTCACGGTAGGATGGCTTTCGAAGATTGACTGACAAGGTTTCCAGGCTTGCAGGTTTTCTCCAGGTTTTCTCCAGGTTTTCTCATGGCCAGACGCGATACGTCACCGCCCCCGGACGACGACGGCACTGATGCGGAGGAACGAGACGACTCCGTCATCGGCACCGCCTTCGTTCGTTCACTCGTAGCCATCATTGCCATCGGCGTGATCGGTGGGGCCGCCGCCTGGTGGCTCGGTCGCAAGCCACCGCCGGCCCCACCCCGCGAGGCGACGCTCTCCCTCCCGGCCGGGCGCGAGAAGTCGACGGTGGTCATGCCGGCGATCCCGTTCACCGACATCACCGAATCAGCCGGCATCGACTTTGTCCATGAGAATGGAGCGGCCGGTGAGAAACTTCTCCCGGAGACGATGGGGGGAGGGTGTGCCTTCTTCGACCACGACGCGGATGGCGATCAGGACCTGCTGTTGGTCCAGGGAAATCGGTGGCCGTGGGATGAGCGGGGAGCGATCGAGCCACCACCGACGATGCGGCTCTACGACAACGACGGCACGGGGATGTTCCGCGATGTGACCGCGGCTTCCGGTCTCGACGTCCCGCTCTATGGGACCGGTGTTGCGGTGGGCGATTTTGACGGTGACGGCCGCTGCGACGTGTTCATCAGCGCCGTTGGCCCCGACCGGCTGTTCCGCAATCTCGGTAACGGCAAATTTTCCGATGTCACGGCCGCGGCGGGGGTGGCGGGCGATGACGCCGACTGGGGGACAAGTTGTGGTTGGTTTGATCCCGACCGCGATGGTGACCTCGATTTGCTGGTCTGCAATTATGTCGCTTGGTCGCGTGACATCGACCGTTCCCAGGACTTCCGCCTCGTGGGGGGCGGGCGGGCCTATGGCCGGCCGCAGAACTTCGCCGGCGCCTTCCCGCGGTTGTGGCGCAACGACGGAACCGGGAAATTTACCGATATTTCCGCGGAATCTGGGGTGTGCGTCCGCAACGCGGACACCGGTGTGCCGGTCGGCAAATCGCTCGGGCTGGCCTTCGACGATCTTGACGGCGACGGAGCGCTCGACGTCGTCGTGGCCAACGATACCGTGCAGAATTTCCTCTTTCGCAACACGGGAAAGGGAACCTTCGAGGAGGTGGGCAACCTCGCCGGCGTGGCCTACGACGTCGAGGGGAAAGCGCGTGGTGCGATGGGGATCGACATCGCCCGCTTCCGCAACGACGACGAGATTGGGATCGTGATCGGCAACTTCTCCAACGAGATGAACGCCCTCTATGTGTCTCAAGGGGTGTCTCAAGGGGTGTCTCAAGGGGTGTCTCAAGGGGTGTCTCAAGGGTCCTCTTCAGGGTCCTCTTCAGGGTCCTCTTCAGGATCGCAGATGCAGTTTAAGGACGACGCGGTCTCCAACGGATTCGGCCCGGAGACCCGTCAGGAACTGACCTTCGGCGTCCTTTTCGAGGATCTTGATCTCGATGGCCGGCTCGACATCCTCGCCGCCAACGGCCATCTCGAGGAGGACATCAATAAGGTTCAGAAGACGCAATTTTACGAGCAATCGCCCGAATTGTTCTGGAACTGCGGCTCTGAACAGGCGACCGAATTCCGCCCCGCACCGCTCGATGTGGTGGGGAGTGATTTCCACAGGCCACTGGTCGGGCGCGGGATGGCGGCAGCCGATATTGACGGTGACGGCGACAGCGATCTTGTCATCACTGCCAGCGGATCGAAGCCCCGCCTGCTCCGCAACGATCAGACCATCGGCCACCACTGGCTGCGGATTCGTCTCGTCGGCAGCGGCGCCAATCGCGACGCCATCGGGGGCTTGGTCACGGTGAAGACGGCAGCCGGAGTCGAGGCCCGCCGCGTCAGCCCCACGCGCGGTTACCAATCGCAGTCCGAAACGGCGGTGACTTTTGGCCTGGGAAAAACTGCCGGCCCAGTCGACGTCAGCGTCGTTTGGCCCGATGGATTGAAAAGCGAGCACGCAGCCATTGAGGTCGACCGGGCGGCGACGCTGCATCACCCGCAGGCCACCGGGAACGCTCCCCGATGAGGCCTTCCGTGGTCGGGAGCAGCGGGAGCCTCTTCGCGGGGCCTGTGATGCTGTCGTCGGCAGCCCTCCGCCAGGCGCGAGGGCCGAAAGAGCCCGTCGATCCGTGGCGCCCGGTCGCCGTTTGCGACGAGGAGGAAGTGGCTGCACCGGGCAGGGGCATCGTCTGCCGGGTCGTGTTCCTCGCCGGGGCTGAGTGTTCGTTGACCTGTGCGATGTGCGATCTGTGGCGGCAGACAATTTCTGGCCCGACCCCGGCCGGAGCCTTGCCGTTGCAGGTGGAATCGGCCCTGGCGATCCCACCGGCCCCAGGGCTTGGCGTGCCGCAGTGGATCAAGCTCTATAACGCCAGCAATTTTTCCGATCCCCGTGCCGTCCCCACTGCCGACCTTCCGCGGATTGCGACCCTCGTCCACGGCTTCGAGAGGGTGATCGTCGAGACCCATCCGCGGCTGGTGAACGATTCCCTGGCACTGTTTGCCGGGGCGATCGGCGGACGGCTCGAGGTGGGGCTGGGATTAGAGACGGTTGATGCCCGCTTCCTCCCGTGGCTCAACAAGCAGATGACTCCGGACGATTTTGCGGCGGCGTGCGACCGACTGCGTGCTATCGGTGTCGACGCCCGGGCATTCGTGCTTCTCGGGCTCCCGGGAATCTGCGCGGAGGAGTCGGTGGAATTAGCCGTGGATGCAGCCCGCTTTGCCGCCCAGGCAGGCTGCCGGCATGTAAGTCTCATCCCCACGCGGGGCGGCAACGGGCACGTGGACAGCCTGGCGGCCACGGGTCGCTTCACGCCAGTGTCGGCGGCGGCTGCCGAAGCGGCGCTTGCCGGGGCGATGGGCAGCGTTGTCGCGCGGTGCCTGGTGACACTCGATCCCTGGGGCTGGGATCAGATGTCGGGGCAGTGTGACGATTGCCGGGCGCCGCGGCGGGCACGGATCGAGCGCATGAACCGGGCTCAGCAGTGGCTTCCCCCCTGCCCTCTCCAATGCGGGTGCCGGCATGGAGTGTGAAGCGATCATCCTCGGCAGCAGTTTCTCAGGCGCGCTGCTGGCCTGGATTCTCGCGGCGCGTGGGATGCGCGTGCTGATCATCGACCGCAGCCGTCATCCACGGTTCGCGATTGGCGAATCGAGCACACCGGCAGCAGATCTGATCCTCGCCGATCTCGCTACCCGCCACCAGTTGCCGAAACTTGCCCCCCTGGCCCGGTGGGGATCGTGGCAGGCGACCTATCCCCACATCGGCTGCGGCAAAAAGCGGGGTTTTTCCTATTTCCATCACCGTCGCGGCGAGCCCTTCAGCGACACTGCCGACCACACCGCGTCGCTGCTCGTAGCCGCCAGTGCCACCGATGCCGGCAGCGATACCCACTGGCTGCGGGCAGATGTCGACCAGTTTCTGCATGCATCGGCCGTCGGCGCTGGCGCGGCGTCGAGGGAGGATTGCGTCATCGAGTCGATCGAGCGCCAAGGAGCAGACTGGTCGGTGCGGTTTCGGAGCCTCACCGAGGGGGTGAAGGATGCTGCCGAGACGGCACGGGCGCCATTTCTCATCGACGCCACCGGCGGTGGCGGCGCGGTCGCGAGAGCCCTCGGTCTCGAGCGTCTCGACGACACGCTGCTGACTCGCACCGGCGCTCTGTTTGGCCACTTCCACGGGGTTGACTCGTGGGACCGCCTCCAGGCAGCGGCCGGCAACTTCTCCACGACCTCGCCCTTTCGCTCCGACGATGCGGCGCAGCACCATCTGATCGACGGTGGCTGGATGTGGATCCTGCGCTTCGGTGACGATCTTGCGAGCGTCGGCATCGTCCAGCCGGCCGATGTCTGCAGGCGATGGGCTGGAGGCGCAGATGGCACGCTCGACTCCGTGTGGCAAAAGAAGTTGGCGGAATATCCTTCGATCGCCCTCCTCCTCGCCGCCAGCCGACCGACGCGGCCGCTGTCAATCATGCCGAAGATGAGCAGGCTTTGGTCGCGGGCCTCGGGGGACGGCTGGGCGATGCTTCCCACCACGGCGGGATTTATCGATCCGCTCCACAGCAGCGGGATTGCCCACGGGCTCTCGGGAGTGCAGCGGCTGGCCGATTTGCTGCTGGCCGAATCGTTTGACGCGGCGGCTTGGCAGGCGTACGGCACGGCGGTGATTGATGAGGTTTATTGGATCGACGAACTGGTCAGCGCATGCTACGCAGTTCTGCCCGACTTTGACCGCTTCCGGCTGGCCAGCACGCTTTTCTTTCTGGCCACGGTTCAAGCCGAGCGCGGATACCAACGGGGCGAGACGACCGCTTCGCAAGGATTCCTTGCGGCGCGGAATGCCCCGTTGCGGATGGCCCTCTCCGCAGCGCGGTCTGAATTGATTT
>QWOP01000065.1 GCA_003669605.1 Planctomycetota bacterium | reverse complement strand
AGTCTGTCCACTTCCGTCCCGATCGCCCGCGGCCACGCCCGCCGTGTCGTCCCCATGCCTGCGGTCGTCTCTGCGGTCGTCCGAGCCACGTTCCAACGCAACCCGCTCGGTGGAGGAAGGCCGCCGCTCGCTGGATGGCTGGTCGCCGAGATCAACGCGACGCTCTTCCGATCGCCCTGCGGAATCATCGCGGCGCCGCTGATCACGGGGCGGTTCGCCGCCAACCCGCGCTTCACCGCCGCCGCGGTTGTCACCGCGTCCCCGCCCGTCGCGGCGGCCGCGGGAGTCGTCCCGGCGCCCCTGGTCCTGCCGTGCCTCGCCACTGCGGGGGGGATTGTCTCGGTCCGCGGTGTCGCGGACGGTGTCGTCACGGCGGGCCGCGGGGCGCTCGCTCCCCCTGTCAGCCCCAGATCGCTCCGCGGGGGGACGAAAATCGAAGTCGAATTCCGATTGTCCGCGATCAGCCGCACCTTGCTCGGGGCGCTGCGTCGGAGGAGCAGGTGGAACGGCCGCCGCAGGCCTGGGAGGGGAACTGGCTCTCGGTGGAGGGGGAGCATCGGGCTGCAGGCCCAGTCCCGACACGATGTCCCCCCAGTCGGCAGAGGGGAGGGGCGGGGCCGCCGCGGCCGGTTTCCGCGCCTCAGGCCGGCGGGGCGGCGGTGTGGTCGGGCGGGAGGGCTGAGCCGGCTCCGGCGCCGATCCGGCGCCAAGGTTGTCGGCGAGCGAAGCCCACGGATCGTTTGATTCCGGCATGGGGGGGTGACTTTCCTGGGGACGTGCGGGCTCGGTTCGTGGGAGCCCAAGACCCAGGCAGGATACCAGAAACATCATCCTCTGCGGCAGGGGCCCTCTGGCCGTAAAAAGCCCACGGGCCAGTGGCCGGGGCTCCCGCGGGCGGGGATGTCAGCGCTTCGTTCTGGTGACCGTGATGGCCTGGATCATGCTGCCGTTGTCGGCCACTTCGAACAGCGGACGATAGGGGCTCGCCAGGCTGCGGCGGGCCCGACAGGCCGGGTACCAGACGAGGTTTGTCGACACGTTCCAGGCTTGCTCGGAGTAGTTCACCGAACCGCCGGCTGGCAGCGTGACGGTGTTTGCCGTCCGCGGGATGAGATAGGTGAACGTCCCCTCAAGGGCCAAGCTGCGGGACATCGGTGCCCGAACGAGGGTTCCAACGATGGTGTCCCCTTGGCCGGTCACCCCGCCCCAGATCTTCATCTCATTGGCATCGCCGAATTGCAGCCGGTAGAAGCCGGTGTACACGTCGAGGGTGTCGTGGTAGGTGAGGGCGCGGGAACCGTTGACGAAAATCCCATCGGAGTTCGACGTGTTGTAGGCGCCCCAGACACCGAACTCATGGTAGCCCCAGACGTAACTCAACTCGCCACGCACCTGGCTCAGGTCTGAGGTGTCGTACCAGTTGTTCTGGAGGTAGTCCCACACCGCTCCTCCCTGGATTCCACGCCCCTCGAAGGCCCGGGTGAAGAATCCGGTGGTGAAGAAGACTTGGTTGCGAGCCTGGTTGTTGAAGATGGTGTTGCCATTGGCGGCTCGGACCTGGGTGGGTTGGAAATCAGCCTGGACTCCGCGGATGCCCATCTGCCAGCCAACGCCGAAGGCATTCCAAAACGGCATCGCCCAGTTGGCGTACTCGTTGAAGCCAAAGTTGCCATGGATACCGAGGTCGCTGGTGTTCTGAAACGACGTCACGCCGGCGCTGGCAGTGAAATCGCGATACCACCGCCAGCCGTAGTAGGGCCGGCCGAAACGCCGCATGTAGGCGCAGATCCGGCCATCCTGATCCCAGATTGGTGAGCAGCCAGGACACGCTTCGTTGTCCTCGCAGGCGTAGGGGTCGTCGAAGAAGGACGGAATGTGGAGCTGGTAGTCGCCGCTCCAGGTTTGCGGCGCACGCCTCATTCCCCTCTGCCTGCCGGCATCGCCATACATCCCATCGTCGCCGTAGCCACCCTCGTAGCCGCCTTCGTAGCCATCGCCGTAGCCACCTTCGTAGCCACCGAACGACGGGTCGCCAAGCGTCGGGTCGGACATTCCGCCGTCACCCATGTTCATCGGCATGTCGCCGAATCCGAGGTCCCCCGCGGAGCCTCCGAACGACAGCTCGCCATCGCCAGCCATGTCCTCCATCGCCGGTGGAGGAGTGCCCATCGTCACCGGTCCACGGGAGCGTGGGGAGGATTCGGCGGGCAGGCTTGTGGGGGACGGCAGCTCGCCAGCGGGGGTCGGCTGGTTGGCGACGCGGCGGGCGGGAACCCGCGCCCGTGGCATCGAGGACGTCGGCGGACGCGACATCACCGACGAGCCAACCTCCGGTGCCATAGCGAGCCGCGGGTTGTTGACCCCGACTTGCCGCGGACTGGGGCGGAACGATTCTCCGCCGCTGGCGGCCGCAGGACGAACCGCTCCCCGCTGCGGGGCGATCTCACGGGCGAGAATCGGTCGGCCGACGTCCCCTTGAGGAACGCGGAAGAAGTTCATGGCAAACAGCGACGTTTCGCCGTCGCCCGCAGCGGTGCCGCGTGGCGCTCCGGGAGCGCGGTTTTGCGCAGGCGGAAGTCGCGATCCGTCGGTCGGTCGCTCGGGGGCCCCACGGCCGGGTTGAGGAGCAGCGCGAACGCTGCGACGAGGCATGCCAGCGCCAGCCGCGGCGTCTGGGGCTGTCCGGGGGCCTGGGAGGCGATAACTCGCTGGGGCCCGCGTCAGGGGGGGCTGTTGGCTCTCCACCATGTCGGCGGCCAGCTCCTGATCCTCCATCGGCACCGGCTCGAGAGTTGCCGGGGCGGTGGGAGTCGGGCCAGATTCCGTCACCGTTGCGGCTGCTCGGTGCGGCGCCCAACGCAAAGCGGCTGCGGCATCGGCTGCCTCCCGATCAGCACCGGACTGCGCCTGGGCGTTCGCCGCTAGCGTACTGACGGCCAGGAGTACCAAACTGATCACCCGGCGGAAACCGTTCGCGACGTTCATGGACACTTCTCCGAAGAGCAACACCTGACGGAAAGGGGGACGTCAGAGTTTCTGTAGTCGGATTCGGTATCGGCATCCTTTCGACCGGAACTTCCGTGAAAATCGCCGCGATCCGTAGAAGCCCCCCACGCCTCCCGAATTGCGCCGTCCCGAGACGCAATGGGGGTAAATGGAGGAGCGCGGGGGACTTTGCGGCAAAACGGCACACTCGCTTGGGAGTCTGCCGCGCCCAGGTCTGTCGGATAAAAAATGTCAAACGAGGCCGATCGCTGCCTTCCGTTGGGCTGGGAGGGCTGGGGGATCAACGCTGCTTTCCAGCCCGACTCTCAGCCATTCCGACTCTCAGACGGTGCTGTCGAGAGCCTGACCGAGGTCGGCCACGAGATCGGCCGAGTCCTCGATGCCCAACGCCAGCCGGATCATGTTCTCCGGAATGCCGAACGATCGCCGTTCAGCGGGGGAATAGTTCCAGTAACTCATCACCATCGGCTGCTCGATGAGCGACTCGACTCCCCCGAGGCTCGGGCCGATCCGCGGGATGCGGACGGCATCGACGACCCGGGCAGTCCGCTGCCAGTCAGAATCCTTGAGAAGGAAGGTGACGAGGCCTCCGTATCCGCACATCGTCCGGGCGGCGATGGCGTGGTAGGGGTGGCTCTCCAGTCCGGGATAGAAGACGCGTTCCACGCGGGGGTGTGATTCGAGGAAACGGGCCACTGTTAAGCCGTTGGAGTTGTGACGCTCCATCCGCAGGGCGAAGGTCTTCAGACCCCGCTCGAGGAGGTAGGCATTATGCGGGGAATTGATCCCACCCATGATCCCCCGGAGGTTTCGCACCGGCTCCAGTCGTTCGCGGGAGCCGGCCACGGCGCCTGCGAGCAGGTCATTGTGGCCACCGAGATACTTCGTCGCCGAGTGGAGCACGAAGTCGACCCCCGACTCCAGCGGCCGGAGGTTGTAGGGAGTGCAGAGAGTGGCATCGATAAGCGTCAGCACGCCGTGCCGCCGGCCGAGGTCGGCGAAGGCGGCGCAGTCGACGATCGAGAGGTGGGGATTGGTGGGGGACTCGCTGACCAGGAATTTGGTTCGCGGTGTGATCGCCGCTTCCATGGCGGCATAGTCGCCGGTCTTCACCTCGCGGAAACCGACCCCGAAGCGGGTCAGGTGCCGGCGGCAAAACTCGCGGCTGCGGTGGTAGCACTCATCAAAGAACACTACCTCCTCACCGGCGCTGAGGTGGGCCATGAGCGTCCCCACCAAGGCTGCCATGCCGGTGGCGAATAGCACCGCCATCTCGCCGCCATCGAGCGCCGCGAGTTTTTCCTCAACCACCCGCTCGCCTGGGTTACCGTAGCGCCCATACTCTTCGCGGCACTGCTTCTCCTCGATGAATTCGACGATCGACCGCGTGTCGGGGAAGGTGTAGGTCGACGATGCAAAGATGGGATCGGTGATCGAGAAACCGGGCTTCTGGCGAGCCTCACCGGCATGGACCGCGGCGGTGGATGGGCCCACGCCCACTCCTCGGAACAGAAGAGCGTCTGGATCACGGGAGGGCACTGGAGGAGAGGTGCCGGAGGAGGCGTGCGGATCGGAGTGGGCCATGGGGAATCCAATGTGGTGGGGGAATGGGGCCGTCGGCGGAGTCTAGTCCAGCCCCGGTGATGCCACAAGGAAAAGGCCTCCTCAGCGGAGGCCTTTGGGAGCGCCACGGATCGCAATGGGCGCGGGAACTGCACGAGCGGTAAACTCGCCCAATCCCTCCCGGTCCCACGGCCCGGGCCTGGTTCGAGCCGGTCCTGTCAGGTGCCCACAGATGTCCAGACGCAAGCCCCACACCCAGCCCCAAGCCTCCCCGCAGCCACCGACTTCCGCCCAGCCACGCGGGGCGGCAGGGCGTTCGGTTCCGGAGGCTGCCTTGGCGGCTTCCCTCCGACCGCCACGGCGATTGATCGTCTCGCTCTGTTCGCTGGCCGCAGCGGCCCTGATGGTGCGGGCCGGGCTCCTTGAGCATGTCGTTGGCGGCGTCGTCGATGGGGCCGTCCGCAATATCATCACGTTGATCCTCTGCTTTTCGGCGCTGATGTCGGCGGTGGTCTGGTTTCTCCGCGAGAGTGGGCACGCGCCGCGGCTGAAGTGGGCCGTGGCTTTTAGCCTCCTGGGAGTGGTGGCTTTGGGGCTCACCACACTGCGGATCGAACGGGTCTCGGGCGACCTGCTGCCGGAGTTTCGCTGGGTCTGGCAGACGTCGCGTGACAGGCTCCTGGCTCCGGTGGTGGTCGGGCCTGCGGCGGAGAAGTCGCGTTGGGAGCCTTCTTCAGAGGATTTTTCGCGATTCCTCGGGCCCGCTGGAGACGCATCGATTCCAGATGCGATCGCTGCGCCGATCGATCCGGCTTGGACCGATCGTCCTCCCCGGGAACTCTGGCGGCGGCCGATCGGCGCCGGCTGGAGCGGCTTTGCCACCGAGGGGGATCATGCCGTGACCCTTGAACAACGCGGCGACGACGAGATCATCACCTGCCTGACGCTGTCCACTGGCGAACCACTCTGGCAGGTGACGGTGCCCAGCCGCCACCAGACGGTGCTCGGCGGCGTTGGCCCGCGGTCGACGCCGACGATCCGCGACGGAGTCGTCTACGCCGCCGGGGCCACCGGCTGGCTCCATGCCATCGCCGGAGCCACCGGTGAGGTGCTCTGGAAAAAGGACGTCATCGCTGATCTGGGGATCGATCCAGCCGGCCACGAGGCTGCCGTCGCCTGGGGACGCGCCGGATCGCCGCTGCTCCTCGACGACATCGTTGTCGTACCGGGGGGGGGGCCGCGGAGGGGAAAGTCTGGGGCCGATGGGCCGGTGGCGCTGGTCGCCTACGCGCGAGACACGGGTGAGCGGCGCTGGACGGCCGGCGACGACCAGATCAGTTATGTGAGCCCGAGTCTGCTGACCGTCGGTGGCAAGACGTTCCTGGTCACGGTCACTGAGTCGCAGGTGATCGGCTTCGATCCTGCCGACCATGCCGAGGCGTGGCGTTTCCCGTGGTCGGGACACAGCAACTCCGATGCCTCCTGCACCCAACCGGTGGTGATCGGTGCGGAGCGGATCTTTATCTCCAAGGGCTATGGCATCGGTGCCGCCGCGTTTGATGTCGCGTGCGCCGATACTGCCGCAACCGACGGCGCATGGGGAGTCAAGGAAGCGTGGCGGGCGAAGGGGAGCCTGAAGACGAAGTTCACCAACGTCGCTTTCCACGACGGCCACCTCTACGGGCTTTCCGATGGGATTCTTGAGTGTGTCCGGGCAGCCGACGGAAAGCGGGCCTGGAAGGGAGGCCGCTACGACCAGGGGCAACTGCTCCGCGTCAACGATCTCCTCGTCGTCCAATCCGAGCCGGGCGATGTGGTTCTGGTCGAGGCGACTCCCAAGGCCCATCGTGAACTGGCCCGCCTCCACGCCCTCTCCGACCAGACTTGGAACAGCCCGGCAGTGATCGGCGACAAACTTCTCCTGCGGAACGCCGTCGAAGCCGTCTGTTATCAGTTGCCGCTGCTGGCAGGAAGCCAGCGGCAGGGGGCGACCGCCATGCCGGGGGACGAAACGCTGCCCGCAGCGGAACCTGCCGCTCCTGCCGCTGCCGAACCGGAGGCCGCCGCCGAACCGGAGGCCGCCGCCGTAACGGAGACGCCGGCGCCATGACCGCGGCTACCGCCAGAGATTCCCCCGCAATGAACCTCGGGCGGCGGACGGTGCTGGTCACCGGTGCGACGCATGGCATCGGCCGCGCTGTGGCATTGGAATTGGCTGCAGCCGGCGCGGCGGTGGCGATCCATGGCCGCTCGGCCGCCGCCGCCGCTGACCTTGCCGCGGAATTGACACAGATGGACCGGTATGCCGGAAGGTTCCTCTGCGATCTCGGCGATCACGAGGCTCTCCTGCGGTTGGTCGACGATGTGTCAACGGGGCTTCCCGATCTCGACACGCTCGTCCTCGTCGCCGGAGCCGACGTGCTCACAGGCGCCGCCGCCGCGTGGGGGTTTGAACGCAAACTCGAGGAGTTGCTGCGGGTCGACGTGACATCGACGATGATCCTGACGCGGGCCTTTGGCCGACAGATGAAGCAGCGTTGGAGCGACGAGCAGGCGGCGACAGGCATGGCGCGGGGGAATATCGTGACCACCGGTTGGGATCAGGCCGAGAGTGGCATGGAGGGGGATTCCGGCGAACTCTTCGCGGCCAGCAAGGGGGCTGTGATGGCGTTCACGCGGAGTGTGGCGCGGTCACTCAGCCCCCAGGTGCGGGTCAACTGCGTGGCGCCGGGGTGGATCAGGACCAAGTGGGGGGAGGGTGCAAGCGAGGTGTGGCAGAAGCGGGCGGTGCGTGAGAGCATGCTGGGACGCTGGGGAGAGCCTGCCGACATTGCCGCGGCGGTCCGCTGGCTCGTGTCATCAGATGCGGCGTTCGTCACCGGGCAGGTGCTGCCGGTCAACGGCGGTTTTCGGCGGGCCTGAGGAGCCCCGGCCTCGTGGCTTGCGTGCGCTCGAAGCCGACTCTGCCGGGAACCGATGACATGGCACGCCGATTGCGGCTGCGGATCAGTCGGACAGCACCAGTCAGCGGTTTGACGTGTAGGCCTGTCAGAAGGTCACGATCCGCTCATCGGCATCGGGGGGGGCGGATCCGTCTGCCGGTTCGGCGCCTGCCTCCGATTCCGGAAGCCCGCGCTCGCGGGGGATACCGGCGAGATCGAGGAAGTTTGCCAGGAGCGAAAAACCATGGCGGGTGAGGATCGATTCGGGGTGGAATTGCACGCCGTAGAGCCCCCGGGCCCGGTCCTCTACCGCCATGATCGTTCCCTCGTCGTCGACGGCGGTGATGGCCAGTGACTCTGGCAAAGACTCACGCTCGATGACGAGCGAATGGTAGCGGGCCACCACCATCGGGCTGGGGATCCCCGCGAAGAGGTTCACTTCGTCGTGGTGCACGGGGCTTGTTCGCCCATGGACTGGCTCGCGGGCCCGCACGATCTGCCCGCCGAGCGCCGCGGCGATCGCCTGATGCCCCAAGCAGACGCCGAGTATTGGCACGCGTCCGCGGAACGCCCGCACCGCCGCCATCGAGCAGCCTGCCTCGAGTGGCGTGCAGGGGCCAGGCGAGATCACGATCGCCTGGGGTTCGAACCGCTCGATGTCGTCTGGTGATACCTCGTGGCTGGGGAGAACGAATGCCGGCACCCCGAGGAGATGAAAATAGCGGGCGAGGTTAAAGACAAAACTGTCGCGGTTGTCGAGAAGAATGATCATGGCACGCTCCCGTTGGAGACGTCTGCATCGCGGCCGAGCGACGCGAGCACGCGCAGCATCCCCTCCGCCTTGTGCAGGCTCTCGGCATGTTCGGCGCCTGGATCACTTGCCGCCGTGATCCCCCCGCCGGCCGCGAATGTCACGGCGCCGTCTGCCGCCACAAACGTGCGGATGAGGAGGTTGAAGTCGGCACTGCCATCGAGTCCGAGGTAGCCGATCGACCCGCAGTACGCCCCGCGTGCAAAGGGCTCGAGGCTGGAAATGATTTCGCAGGCCCGGTGCTTGGGAGCACCCGTCACGCTTCCCCCGGGGAGGGCCGCGAGAAGGGCATCGAGCGGCCCCAAGCCGGGGCGGAGTTTTCCGGTGACGATGGACACCAGATGCTGCACCGTGGAATACCGCTCCAGCCGGCAGAGGGCCTCCACGCGGACGCTGTGTGGCGTGCAGACGCGGGAAAGGTCGTTGCGCACGAGGTCAACGATCATCACGTTCTCGGCCCTGTCCTTGGCGCTGGCGCCGAGATCGTCCCCGGCGAAGAGATCGGCTTCGGGGCTGGCGAGGACGCGGCGCGTTCCCTTGATGGGGTGCATCCGCGCCATGCCACGCGACACCGAGAGGAGCCGTTCTGGCGACATGCTCGTGATCCGGGCGGTGCCGGCGTCGAAGCTGGCAGCGAACGGGGCGGGGTTGACGACGCGGGCCCGGAGGTGGAGCCGGGTAGGATCGATCTCACCAGCCACCGCGAGGCGCTGGGCGAGGTTCACCTGGAAAATGTCGCCGCTGCGGACGAATTCGATACCGGCTCGCACCATGGCGTAGTAGTCGGCAGGGGAATGCGTCGAGAACACCCCCGGATGGCCTGAGAGTGCGTGCTGGCAGCTTCCGGGAAGCCTGCCAGGGATGGTGGACGCAGTCGGGCAGGGGCCGCGGAGGAGGGCGAGAATTGCATCCATCCGCGCTGCGGCCAGGCGGGCCCGAGCCACCGGCCCCTTGGCGGGAACTCCCTGCGAGATCACCCAGCCCTTCCCCAGATCGTGGTCGAAGGCAAAGACGACGTCATAGAGATGGAGCGAGAGAAGGGGCATCGTCGACGTGGTCCCTTCCGGCGGGCCAATGCCGAGCAACGCCAAGCCTGCTTCGTAACCGACAAGCCCTCCGATCCCTCCCTGAAACGGGGGCAGCCCGGGGATCGTCGGGCAGGCGAGGTCGGCAAGCAGGGTACGGATGCTGGAGAATGCCTCGCCGACTGCCGTTGCGGCGGCGGGCCCCCACGGCTGCGGCGCCACGAGTGTGAGTGAGTGGACCGGGTCGGCTGCCACGAACGAAAACCTGCCCAGCCGCGGTGCCGAACCAGTCGCCGCGACACTGCCGTTGGCGGCCGTCCCATCGATCACAGCGCTGTCGAGGAACAGCCGGTGGGGAGCCTGAGCGAGCGCTTTGAAGATGTCGACGGCGGTCACGTCTGCCGGTAACTCAGCGACGAGAGCCCCCGAAGGCGTCGCCCGGCAGCGGGAGAGTTGCAGCGCGAGGAACGATGGGCTCATGGTGTTTCCTCCCCGGCAGCCGGGGCTCCCGGCGGCGGGTCGTCCGGCGCCACCGGGTCGATGGCACCGGCCACGCCTGCCGCCGCCCGCGAGGGACCATGGGCAATCTCGGGGCGCGTGAGGTGGCCCCATTCAAGCGACTGGTCCTGGCGGTAATCCTTGTGGAGCGTGAGGGCCGTGACCGCCTTTGACAGCTCGTAACCGAGGTAGAAGGCATGGGAGGGATCGATGTCGTTCCTGCCGGCCGCCGAGAGTGCCGCAAAGAGTTGAAATGGGTCGGCGGAGGCCAGGTGGAGATCGCGGCCGACCAGATGAATCTCACCCCGCTCGGCAAAGATGCGGAAATTGGGATCGCGGATCGCGGCGGCGAGCCGGTCGAGAGCGGTGTCGCTGTACTGCTGCGGCTTTCCCGAGCGGAGCGTGATCAGACGGGGCTCGACATGCTTGGGGAGCGTCCGCTTCGTGACGGCGTGGTGGACGAGCCGGCGGCCGAGGTCGCATTCCTTCACGCTGCTTTTCGCCCAATGGATCACCTCCGTGGTGAGCACCGAACGGATCCCCACCTCCTGGCAAAATCCCAGCAGGAGGACGTTGACCCCGGCGGAGTCGACGTCGGTGAGTTCGGTGAGGTTGCCGATCCCCATCATCATCTCGGCGGTCGGGAGCCGGCGGCGGACGTCGAGATAGCGGCCGAGGCTGGCGGCGAATCCAAATCCGATCGGTTCCAGAACGGGATCGACGCGCGCTTTCACGCCGGCGCGATCGAGTCGTTCGACGGTCTCGTAGAGCCCCTCCAGTGTGGCCGGGACGTCGGGGACGGCCACCACCTCGCAGCCCCAGTCGGCCGCCCGCTCGACGTTCGTGGAATTCACCGAGAGAACGAGCGATGCCCCGGCCTGTACGGCGGCAGTCACTTCCTGGGGATCGAAGCTGTCGATGGAGACCGAGTGCCCGTCGTCGACGAGGCGTCGAACGACGTCGGCCACACCGCTCCAGCCCCCTTCGGGATCGCAGCCGAGGTCGATGCGGTCGGCACCGTCGGCACGCATTCGCCGCGCCTCGGCGAGGATCGCATCGTTGGTCATCCGCGGGGCATGGTTGATTTCGGCGATGATCTCGATGGAGTGCGGGCCGTAGTCAGCAAGATCGCTCCGCTGCTGGCCGAAGTATTCATCGAGCCGCCGCAGGTCCTCTGGGCCCCGTTCGACAGGGGCACCGCTCACCTTTTGCACCGCGTCGAGCGGGCCGCTGACGGCGCCAGGAAGGACCACTCGGTCGGTTCCCTCCGGCACCTGGAGCCGTTTGGAGATCCACGGCGTGGTCATCAAGGCGGCAACGGTGATGTTCATCACCTGAACGGTCGGCTCGAAGCCGACCGTGGGACCGAGTCGCGAAAGCACCTCCCGCAGCGATGGTTCCGCGAGCCGGCCGGTCACGAAGTGGATGCGCTGGCGGGAGGCGGTCACGGCAGTAGAAAGTGTCGGAAAGGGAGCGGGGTGTTCCTGCAGTCTATCTCGCCGTGGAAAAAGTCATCCCAGACAATCCTCCACGTCGGTGGTGGGGCAGGGCCGTTCCCCTTCCGGCCTGTAGCACGTAGATTCAAGACCTTCAGCAATCGTTCCGACCACCGAGGAGCAGTCCTGATGATCCGTATTCTGTTCACCACGTTCGTCATCGCCATGCTTGGGATGACGCTTGTCCGCGCGGCCGAGGATGGCCGGCTCTACGAGATGCGCGTCTATTTCGCCCCTCCCGGCAAGCTCGACGCCCTCCATGCCCGCTTCCGCGACCACACCACGAAACTCTTCGCCAAGCACGGCATGACCAACGTCGGCTACTTTGTGCCGGTGGGTGACAACCCCGAGCGGAAACTCGTCTACTTCCTCTCCTATCCCGACCGCCAGGCGCGGGATGCATCGTGGGGGGCGTTCGTCAACGATCCGGAGTGGAAGGCGGCCTATTCGGCCTCCGAGAAGGATGGCAAACTCGTTGAGAAGGCAACTGAAACGTTCATGACGACCACCGACTACTCGCCGGCACTCGACATCCAGAACGAATCCAAGAAACGGGTCTTTGAACTGCGGACCTATACCTCCTCTCCCGGCAATCTCGGTGGGCTCAACGCCCGCTTTCGGGATCACACCCTCGCCCTTTTCACTCGGCATGGCATGAGAAACCTCATCTACTGGAACCTCGTCGAGGGGAGCCCCGACGCCGACCGGAAACTGATCTATCTCCTCTCCCACGACAGCGTCGAGGCGGCGAAGGCCTCGTTTGAATCGTTCCGCAAAGACCCGGAATGGGTGACCGCCCGCGAGGCGTCTGAGAAGAAGGCCGGTGGCCTACTCACCGAAGCCAAGGACGGAGTCCTCTCGGAATATCTCGTGCCCACCGACTACTCGAACTGGAAATAACGCTCTCGCGCATGGCACTCCCCCGCTCCCGTCCGATTCCGAGTTCCGCGAGGAACGTCGCCACCGCGACGAGCGGTCGGGGCGCGGGGAGTGTGCTGTCGGAAAAGGAACGCGGGCGCCGCACCTTGCTCCTCCGCGTGATCGCGGTGGGGATCACGATCCTCTCGGTGTGGATGGTGGTCCGTGGGATCCATCTGGAGTGGTTTGTAAACTTCCACACCCAGGACCTGGGGATTCGGTTCCGGGAGTACCAGTGGTTCGCGCGCGGCGTCTATCCCAACCCCGCCCTCATCCCCCCCCCCATTCCGCCCGGGGTGCCGTTCACCGTCTATCCTCCCTACGCGATGCCGATGCTCGCGCTCTTCTTCCCGGGGGAGGGGATGATCGAGGGCACGGCGATGCTGCAGGCGATGTCGCTGGCGGCGCTCGTGGTGATGGGGGTTTTCGGCTGGCGTTCGCTGCGGTTCGCCGGGGTGGAAATGGCCTGGATCGCCGCCTTCGCCGCCGGAGCGATGGCGGGGACGTCCAACGTCTTCAATCTGGGCCAATTCTCGATCATCTGCACGGCACTGGTTGTCCTTGAAATTATGTTTCTCCAGCAGCGGCGGGCGACAGAGGCAGGGGTCGCTTGGGCCCTCTCGATGCTCAAGCCGCAAAACAGCCTCGGCTTCGCAGCGCTGTTTTGCGTCCGGCGGCAGTGGCAGGGAGGGGTCGTGGGGGGGGCTGTTCTGTTGGGCCTCAGTCTGGCGGCGTGCGCTTGGACTGGCGTGTCTGCCGGGGCGATGCTCGAGCACTGGGTGTTCCGGATTCCGGCGGCAATGGGGGCCCAGTCATCACTCTTTGGTCAAAGTCTGGCGGCGCTGGGACTTCCCCGCGCGGCCGGAACCTATGTGGCGATGACGATCCTGATGGCCGGGGGGATCACCGCGGCCGTGATCCTCCACCGCAACAGCCACCGTTTCAGCTTTCTCGGGCTGGCGGGGGTGTGCGCCGTACCGATGCGGGTGCTGCTCTATCATCGGTTCTACGACAACATCATGCTCTTCCCGACGCTGGTGGCGCTGATGGTCTTGGCAGCGCGGCGGCCAGATCTCCCGGCGCGGTTGGTGCTTGCGGGTGTGGCGGTGTCGTTGCTTGCTCCCCAGCGGTTGCTTGAATGCCACTGGTCGCTGCTAGTGTTGCAAATCGTGGTGTGGCTTGGGGCAGCCGGATACCTCGCCTGGATGGAGTTCACCGGCCGGGCACGGCTCGATCCCGAATGCTGATGCTGGGCAGCCTGTCAGGCAGTCGCTCCGGAAAGGTGCCCCTCCAATCCCGCGGACAATCGCGCTATGATTCTCGAAGGATTGATCACCACCCGGGATGCTGACGGCCGTCCCCATCTGGCGGCGATGGGGCCGGAGGTCGATGAGGAGGCGGTGGCCTCCGGGTGCATCGAGAGGCTGCTGTTGAAGCCCTTTGCCACCAGCCTCACCGCTCGGAATCTTGTCGTGGCGGGGGAGGGAGTTTTCCAGATCTCCGACGACGTCCTCCTCCTCGCTCGAACGGTTGTTGGGGGAGCGCCGATTCCCCCGTTGCTGGCTGCGGAGGCGGTCACTGGGTGGAGGCTCGCCGACGCCTGCCGGGCGTGGGAGTTTCGCATCGATTCCGCCGACCGGTCGGGGCAGCGCCATCGCCTCGAGGCCCGCGTCGAGCGTGTACACCAGGGGCGCCCCTGGGCCGGTTTTGTCCGCGCCCGGCATGCGGTCGTCGAGGCTGCGATCCTCGTCACCCGTCTCCATATTCTTCCGATCGACGACGTCCGCGACCAATTCGCGGCCCTCGCTGTTCTGGTGGAGAAGACAGGGGGGCAGCGGGAGGCCGAGGCCTTCGCGCTGCTCAGTTCGCGGGTCGCGGAGCATGCCGATGGTTTCCCACGCGGCTGACTTGCCCCGTCCCGGGCCGACACCGTCTACTGTCGGCATGGCTCAACTGCCCATCCCATCCCCCTTCGCTCTGTCATCTTCCGGGCGGAGCCATGCAGCCGTCGAGGTGCGGACGCCGGCCCGGGTCCACCTGGGGATGTTCTCCTTCGGTCAGGCAGCGATGCGTGGTTTTGGGGGGATCGGGGTGATGCTTGAGAGCCCCGGGGTGGAAGTGCGGATGGAACGCGATACCGAGTTCCAAGGCGTTGGCACGCTCGGCGAGCGTGCGGTGGAGTTTGCCCGCGAATGCGCCGCCGCCATGCGCTTGGATCGCCACGCCGCCTGCCGGATTGAGGTCTTGTCGGCGCCACGCTCCCATGTTGGGCTGGGGAGCGGGACCCAACTGGCACTGGCAGTGGCAGCCGGCCTGCACGCTCTTCATGCCCCCCCCGACAGTCCCCGCGGGCCGATCGAGATCGGGGAAGAACGGCGCTTTTGTGCGGAGGAGGCTCTGGCGCTTGGGCGCACGGTGGGGCGGGGACGGCGGAGTTGCGTGGGGATCTATGGGTTTGGCGGTGGCGGCTTGATCGTCGAGGCGGGGAGATGGTTGCCTGCCGGCCCGGCCGCTGTCGGCGTCTCGCCGCTGATCGCCCAGGTGAGGCTGCCGGAGGTGTGGCGGGGCGTGCTCGTCATCCGTCGGGATGCCGAAGGGCTCTACGGCAACCCTGAGAAGGAAGCCTTCTCCCGCCTGCCCGCGGTCGACCCGGGGGTGACGGCTGAACTGGCGCGGCTGGCGTTGCTGGAATTGCTCCCCGCGGCGATGGAGGGGGATTTCGCCAGATTCTCCTCGGCCCTGCATGCCTACGGGAGGCTGGCTGGGGTGCCATTTGAGTCGGAGTCGGGCAGGCTCCCCTTCCACGAGGCAACCGGGCGGCTCATCGATCGGCTCGGTGAGATCGGTTTCCGTGGTGCAGCACAGAGCAGTTGGGGCCCGGCGGTGCTCGTCTGTTGTCAGTCAGACGCCGATGCGCAAACCCTGGTGGGACGCCTCACCAGCGAGGGCTTCGACCGCGACCACGACCTGGTGATCGCCCGTTTCGAGTCCCGGGGAGCGAGGCTCCGATTCACGGCTGCGGTTCGGTGAACGGACCTGGCAACACGGCATCCTTGGCATCGTGCCGGCCGGCGTCATCGATCAGGTAGCGGGCCTGCGAGAGCAGGTCGTCGGGGACTCTCCACAGACCGCGATCGATCCCCTTGGCGGTGAGGTTGAGCGTCAGGTAGGGGGGGATTTCGGCGGCGGTCTCGCGGATCGGCACCGTCGTCGGATCGGTTCCGTTGAGAACGTCTCCCGCCAGCCTGCCGGCCACGAGCCCGACCTCGAGAAAGTTAAAGCCCACGTCGAAGAATGTGCCCCGATCCGGCACGCCGGGGTTGACTGTAAAGACAGGGATGCCTGCCTTTCCGGCGACCGCGATCACCGAGTCGATGGCGCTGATGACGGTCGTGTCACCCGGGCAGAAGATCACCTCCGCACCTCGTGAAATCGTCGACTGCACCGCCTCGATCACGCCGGAAGAATTTTCCACCGGCACCTCGAGCAGTTCGATGCCACGCCGTTCGCAACTCGTCCGGGCCAGTTCCATGAAGCGACGCGAGTTGCTCTCGGCAGGGTTGTGGGGCACACCCACGCGGGCCAACTTCGGATTGATCCGCTGTGCCACGCCGAAGGTGAAATCGACCGGGGCGAGGCTCCCATAGCCGACCAGCCAGGGAGGGTGAATGGAATGGTCGGCGCGGTCAAAGCCGACACCGGCTGAGAACGGATCGGCCACCGCCGCAAACACATGCTTGAGTCGGCCGCGGGAGTTGGCGTTGGCCACCTGCTGCATCGACGGCGTACTGGAAGTGAGCACCATGTCGTACGGTCCGCCGGCAATTTCACGGGCTATGGCGTTGCCTTGGGACATGTCCCCTTCGGCGTTGAAGCGGCGGATCGATACCGTTTCCCCCTCGCGGAAGCCCTTCTCGGCCAGGCCGGCAAGCATCCCCGTGATCGCATCGTCAAGGACGGTCGAGCTGACCTGCTGGAGGATCGCCACTGCCGGTAACGACCGTGTCGCGCCGGCCCTGTCGGTGAGGAGGAGGAGCGCCGACGCACCCGCCAGGAGCAGCACCGTGGGGAGGCAGCGGCGGAGGATGGAGAGGAGCGTCGTCAGCATGGAGGCCTTCCGCGCAGTGGGTCAGATGTAATTGTCGCGGAGGGTTCGGGCAGCCGCATCGTCGAGCTGATCGGCACGTCTGAGCCGATCGAACCGGCCGGCCAGGGCGTCTGCCGACAGCCGCCGTTTCGCCGCCCCGTCGATGTCGAGGGCGATCCGACCCCGGTGCACCAGCAGCAGCCGGTCTCCCAGCCCCGCAGCCTGTTTGAGTGAATGGGTGACCATCAGGGCGGTGAGTTTTTGGTCCCGAACCAATCGCGCAGTGGCCTGGACGACGCGGTCGGCGGCTGCGGGGTCAAGTGCGGCGGTGTGCTCGTCGAGGAGCAGCACATCGGGTCGGTGCCAGGTGGCCATCACCAGCGACACAATCTGCCGCTGGCCGCCGGAGAGCGAGCCGATCGGCTGATCGAGCCGCATCTCCAGCCCCGGGGCGATCGCCGCGAGCCTGGAGGATGCCTCGGCCCGCAGGGTGCGACGGGTGGCCCAGCCCAGGCCGGCATGCCGGCCACGGGCCGCGGCCACAGCGATGTTCTCCAAAACCGTGAGGCTCGCCGCGGTGCCAGCCCGGGGGTCTTGGAACACCCGGCCGACGTACCGGGCGCGCTGGTTTTCGCGCCAGCGGGTGATGTCTTGCCCCGCGACACGGATCGTGCCGGAATCGAGGCGAACGGTGCCAGCGATCGATCCCAACAACGTGCTCTTGCCGGAGCCGTTGGTGCCGATGACGACCACAAATGCCCCAGCCGGCACGGTGAAACTGACGCCGTCGACGGCGCGGACGATCGGGCCACCGGGGGCGGTGAAGGCGACGGTGGCTGCAGAGACTTCGAGCATGGTCGGCTGTTGGAGAAAGGGGAACTAGCGTGCGGCGGAAGCCTGGGGACGGTGGGAGAGAAAACGGGGGGCTACCAAGGCCGCCAAAACGACGACTGCGGTGGCAAGTTTGAGCCAGTCGGGATCGAGCCCGGCCCGGAGTGCCGCCGCGACGAGCAGGCGGAAGGTGATGCTGCCGGCAACAGTGGCAAGTAGCGCCCCTCCCAGCCGCACCGGTCCGACCAGCGCTGCCCCGAGGTACACGCTGGCCATTCCCCAGACCACCATCCCGATCCCCATCTGCACGTCGGCAAACCCTTGCACCTGGGCGACGAGCGCTCCGGAGAGTGCCACCAGTGCATTGGCGATTGCCAGTCCGGCGACCGTCAGCAGGCTGGTGTTGCGCCCCAGTGCGCGGGCCATCGTCGGGGTGTCGCCGCCGGCCCGCATCGCCGTGCCGAGACTGGTGCGGAAGAAGAGGTAGAGAATGAGCACGGCAAGCATGGCGGCCGCGAGCACCGCCAAGAGTCTGGCTGCCTCCGTGGCGGAATCGGTGAAACCAAGTGCCTGGGTGAGCGGTAGGATCACCGCTTCGGCCCTGTCGAGGACCGTGGGGACTCCGCTTAAGGGGACGTTGCTGCGGCCGAGGATGACGAGGTTCACACTCGCCAGCGCCGTTGTCATGAGGATGCCCGCCAGTAAGGGCTCGATTCCCAACAGGGCATGGAGCATTCCGGTGCAACTGCCGGCCATGGCGCCAGCGGCGGCGCCGGCCAGCGTGGCGGGAAGTGGATGGTGGCCGGCGACCAGGAGGACTGTCGTCACCACCGCGCCGAGCGTGAATGACCCGTCGGTGGTGATGTCCGGGAAGGCGAACAACCGGTAACTGACAAACACTCCCAAGGCCACGAAGCCCAGGGTGACGCCGAACGTCCAAGTCGTGAGAAGTGTGATCATCCAGCGGTCCCGGCACGGATGGTGAGGGGGGCAAACCAGCAGACGCCGCGGACCAGTTCTGACTGCCCCGATCCGAGCACCGGCAGGGGATCGCCGAGGAGATGCATCACCGCCAGTGGGGCGGAGGCGGCCAGATCGTCGATGATCGGCGTCAGTTCGGAGACACCCCGGCGCAACGGACGGTGGGGAAAGATGGCGGCGTGAAGGTGTCCGGAGGTGGTGGGACCGGCTCCCGCGGCAGCGCCGTCGAGTGGACGGACGAAGCTGGCAAGTGCCCCGGTTGCGTTGCGGCTGGCGACCCCGACGATGACAGCCGTTGTGCCCGGATGGACCGGCTCACGCGAGAACGACAGCCAGCGGGCGGCGGTGGCGGCAATGCCGGAGGTGGGATGGTCGTCGGAAAGGGCCTCGGCAAGCGGCCGGATCAATTCCGCTCCCACCAGCCCCTGCACCTCAGCGACGATCACCACGGCCACGACATCGGCCTGGGCGCGGTCGAGGATGATGCTGACGAGTTCGTCGACTCGGACGGCTGTCTCGTCGCCGGCCGCTTCGAAGCCACTCAGGCCACGGGGGAGGCCTTCCCAAAAGAGCCCCGCAGCGACCCGGACCGCCGGGACATGGTCGCCGCTGCCGACGATTGAGTCGGCGGCGGCGAAGGGACGAGGCGGACGAATAAAGACGGCGCCGCAGGCAGCGAGCAGTTCCCCCCCAGAGGTGACCGCCGGACCTTCATCGGCAAAGCAGCCGATGCCGATGCCGAAACCGGCGCGGAGAACGTTCACCGGCGGCTGATCAGTGACAGCGCGACCATTGGTCCACGGCGAGGATCCGAGGAGGCAGCCATCAACCGGCACCGCCGCAGAGGAGTCACAGCCGGTGAGGAGGATTCCCTCGATCCGCTGGTCGATCCCTCGTCGCGGCGTCGCCGTCGCGGGAAGGGATGGTGCTGAGTGGCCCGCAGTGACAGCCTCCACAGCCGGCTCCACAGGCTGCTCCACAGGCTGCTCCATGAGGATCGGGGCCAGCCTGGCGAGCGTGAGGACGCGGGTGATCGGTTCGCTGGCGGCAGAGATCAGACAACTGCCGCCGGTGGCCTTGGCGGCCCGGTGGATGTTGAACAGCACCCGGATGCCAGCGGAGGAGAGGAAGCCCACTTCGGTGAGGTCGAGGCGGATGGTGTGCCGGCCGAGGCGGAGTTCTTCGTCGACCGCGGCCTCAAGTTCCTCCGCCGACTCAATATCGATCCGGCCGCGGGCCACAAGATCGATGCGGTCATCGAAAGTGTCGCCTCCGGCCCCGAAAACGGGGCGACGCTCGATGGACAGATCCATGGGTACCGCCAGTGGGAATCAGGATACAGGCAGGCCATAGCCAATGAGGACGGCGCGGAGTTTGTCGGCCTGCGCGGGCTCCAGTGGCACCAGCGGCAGCCGTACTTCACCACTGTCGCGTCCGAGCATCGCCAGCGCGGCTTTTATCGGAATCGGGTTGCTCGCCAATCCTAGCAGGTCGCGGCACAGGCCGAACAAACGGTGGTGCCAACGCCTCGCCAAGGCAAAGTCACCCTGCTCGAAGGCGTCGATGAGGGCGCGCATGTCTGCCGGAACGAGATTGCCAACGACGCTGATCACGCCGCGGCCGCCGATGGAGAGCAGGGGCAGCGTCATGCTGTCGTCGCCGGAGAGGACCGTCAGATCGGTGGCGCCGAGAATCTGCGATGCTTGGTCCATGAGCCCAGTCGCTTCCTTGACCATCGCGATCCCCGGCAGTTCGGCGAGGCGGATGATCGTCTCCGGCTCAATGTTCCGCCCAGTCCGTGCGGGGATGTTGTAGACGCAGATGGGGATCTCGACCGCTTCGGCGAGCGCCTTGAAGTGTTCGTAAATGCCCTGTTGTGTGGGGCGATTGTAGTAAGGGCCGACGACGAGGGCGGCATTGGCACCCTCCTTGGCGGCGCATTTCGTGAGCCGCACCGCCTCGGCGGTGGAGTTGCTTCCCGTACCGGGCATGACGAGGATCCGCCCCGCGGCGGCCTGGATGCTCTCCTTGATCACCCGCTCATGTTCGTCGTGGGAGAGGGTCGGCGATTCGCCAGTGGTCCCCACTGGGCAGATGCAACTCACGCCCCCCGTGATCTGGGCTTCGATCTGTTCGCGGAGCCGTCCGGAGTCGATCCTGCCGTCGCGGAAGGGAGTGACGATCGCCACCGACAACCCGGCGAACCGTTCCGCACGGGTGGGTTTCGGTGTCTGGCTGGGCGTCTCGACTGGGCTCGGCATCGGACTTTGTCTCGGGGGGAAGGAGAGGGGCATTTCGAAGAATGGGACTGGCAGGCTCGGGGAAACACCACCCACACCGGGTTGGTGCCGAGGGGGTGTGCGCCCCGTCCCAAAGGGGCGAGAATACGAGTTTTTCAGGGAGTCGGCAAAGGGCGCAGGCAAACTGCGGAGGATAAGGAGCGGGCATGCCAGCGGAGGGGCGATTGCGGAGAGAAGCAGTGGAGGCAGCAGCACGGGTGGTGGCAGCCGGCGGCAGGGGCGCGATTCTCGGGGTCGTCCTCGGTACCGGGCTCGGCGAGATTGTCCACCGTTTTGACCATCTCCGGCTCCTGTCCAGCACGGCCAGCGGATGGCTTCCGGGATCGACTGCCACCGGTCACGCCGGGATGATCGCCTCCGGCCTGGTGGGCTCCTGTCCGGTTGTGGCTCTCCAGGGACGGGTGCACGCCTACGAAGGATTCGACGACGCCACGATCACCCGCGGCATTGAACTGCTTGTGGCCCTCGGGGCGCGGACGATCCTCCTCACCAATGCCTCTGGCGGCCTCCGCCCGGAGATGCGCAGCGGAGATCTGCTGATCGTTGAGGATCATCTCGATTTCGTCCAGCGCCCCGCTGATGGCGCAGCAATGACAGCCGGGGGTTGCCGATCGGCTGGGTGGTATCCGCCGCGGCTGGTGCACTTGGCACTGGCGGCTTCCCGCCGCGCCGGCGTTCCGGCCCAGACTGGGGTCTACGCGCGGCTCCTCGGCCCGAGTTACGAAACGAGATCCGAATACCGCATGCTGCTTCGGTTCGGCGCCGATGCAGTGGGGATGTCGACAGTGCCGGAGGCGATTGCGGCCCGGCGGCTGGGGGTGGATGTGGCAGCGGTGTCCGTGGTTACCAATGTCGCCCGCCCCGACGCGCCGCAGGAGACCGATGCCGATGATGTCTGCCGGCTGGCGGCCACGGCGTCGGATGGTGTGTGGGCGATCCTGGCCGCTCTGGCCGAGGACGCCGTCTCGGCATCAACTGGAGCCTCGGCATCATGAGTCTCACTATTGTCCTCACCAACGACGATGGCATCGGTGCACCGGGGCTGGTGGCGCTGGCGTCGGCGGCGGCGTGTCTGGGAGGCCGACTGGTGGTCGTGGCGCCGACAGTCTGTCATTCGGGGGGCGCCCACCGGGTGACGACAGACCGGCCGCTGGTTGTCCACACCATCGGGCCTGACCGCTACGCCGTCGACGGGACGCCGGCAGACTGCACGCGGGTTGCCCTGGCGGTGATCGTCCCGGAGGCATCGATTGTTCTCTCCGGCATCAACGCCGGCGGCAATCTGGGAATCGACACCCATCATTCGGGCACGGTGGCAGCTGCCCGGGAGGCGGCGCTCCACGGCCGGCGGGCGATCGCTGCCTCACAGTACCGCCGCGGCACAGAGATCAACTGGCAGCAGGCCGAGGCTTGGTTGGTCCGCGTTCTCGGGCTGCTTGAGACTATCGACCTGGCGCCGGGTGAGTTCTGGAACGTCAACCTGCCCGATCCGCCGCAGAACGCTGCGGGAGATCACTTGGAACCCGCGGTGGTGGAGTGCCCTGTCGATCCGTCGCCGCTGGGCCTCGGATTCCGGGAGACCAGCGGCGGCTGGCAATACTCCGCCCGGTATCACGACCGTCCGCGCGTGGCAGGGGGTGATGTCGACGTGTGCTTCGGCGGCCGCATCGCCCTCTCGCGCTGCCGGGTGGTGTGACGGCCAGTCAGCGCTGGCGCGGCGAGGCGTCGCAGACCGAGAGATCGGCGTCGAAAATGCGGACCTGAGCCCATGTCTCGGCATGGGCGGCGATAAACAGTTCGTGCCGCAGCGCCTGCTGATAGGAGTCGTGGGAGGCGTGCGAGTCGAAGACGATGTGCAGCGCCACCTGCCAATCCCGGTCGTTCACCTGCCGGTCGTACACCGAAGCGGTGCCGACGGCGAACAGCACCTCACCCGGATGGCCGGCGAGGTGTTCACGGCAGCCATCGACCAGTCTGTCGATCGAGGCCTGCGAGCGGTCTTTGAGTCTGAAGAAGACGGAGTGTGCGAGCATCGAGGGGAGGAATCAAAGTGGTGAGGAAGGGGAATCCGGAGCCTGCTGTTGGGGGGGCGTGGCGTTCTCGATGGGACGGCGGGGGGTGGCGGGGCCGATGATATCAACCACCTCGGTGTCGTCGAGCATCTCGCGCCGCTCCAGTTCACCGGCCAGGAGGTCGAGCTTGGGGCGGTTCTCCGAAAGCAGTTTCATCGCTCGGTCGGCGGCCTCGCTGAGCATCCGTGACACCTCGTCGTCGATGACCCGCGCGGTGTGGTCGCTGAACTCGCGCTGCTCGTAGACGTCGCGGCCAAGGAACGGAGTCTCGTTGGAACCGTGGCAGGCCACCGGACCGACCTTCTCACTCATCCCCCAGTAGCCCACCATCCGCCGCGCCAGGCGCGTTGCCTGCACGAGGTCGTTCTCAGCGCCGGCGGAGAACTCGCCAAACACCAGCTTCTCCGCAGCGCGTCCGGCGAGGATGAATACCAGCCTGTTTTCCAGGTCGGATTGGCCGATGTTCATCCGGTCCTCTTCCGGCACCAGTTGCGTGACTCCCAGGGCCCGACCGCGGGGGATGATCGTCACCTTGTGGAGTTTGTCGACGCCGGGGAGGAGCCAAGAGCCGAGGGCATGCCCCGCCTCGTGGTAGGCGGTCATCGTTTTCTCCCGGCCGACGAGCACTTCCTCACGCTTTGGTCCCATCAGGACCTTATCGCGTGCGTAGTCGAAGTCGGAGGAATCGACTGCATCCTTGTCGTGGCGCGTCGCCCAGAGGGCCGCCTCGTTGACAAGATTGCGGATGTCGGCGCCGGTCAAGCCCACCGTGCCGTTGGCCAGCCGATCGAGATCGACATCGGCAGCAAGCGGTACTTTGCGGGTGTGGACGCGGAAAAGGGCCAGCCTGGCTTTCTGGTTGGGGCGGTCGACGGTGACATGACGGTCGAAGCGGCCCGGTCGCAGGAGCGCCGGATCGAGGACGTCGGGGCGGTTGGTCGCCGCGAGCACGATCACGCTTTCAGAGGGACTGAAGCCATCCATCTCGGAGAGGATCTGATTGAGCGTCTGCTCCCGTTCGTCGTGTCCCCCGCCCAGTCCGGTGCCGCGGTGTCGGCCAACGGCATCGATCTCGTCAATGAAGAGAATTGCCGGCGAGGCATCCTTGGCGGTCTTGAACATGTCGCGGACCCGCGAGGCGCCCACGCCGACGAACATCTGGATGAATTCGCTGCCCGAGATGGAGAAGAAGGGGGCTCCGGCCTCGCCAGCGACCGCCCTGGCGAGCAGTGTCTTGCCAGTGCCTGGTGGTCCCATGAGGAGCACCCCCTTCGGCACCCGGCCACCGAGGCGCTGAAACTTGCGGGGATCTTTGAGGAACTCGACGATCTCCATCAGATCCTCTTTCACCTGATCGAGTCCCGCGACATCGGCAAACGTCACCTGCTTGTCGGTGGTGCCGTACCGTTTGGCGGGAGACTTGCTAAATCCGCCCAGAAACCCGGAACCACCGAGCGGATCGCGGGCGCGGCGGAGCGTCATCCAGAACCCGGCCATCAGCAACAGCGGCACGAGCATGTAGAGGCCCAGCAACAGTCCGGTGCCGTCGGTCGGTTGGCGGACAGTGGTGCGGACTCCCGACTTGAGGAGCAACTCGTTGAGCCCCTCGCCGATGTACGGGGAGAGTTCCAGGTGGAACTCCTTCGGAGCGGCACCGCCGACCTCACCGGTGCCGCCGATGGCCGTCTTGAATTCACCGCGCAGGGTGTTGCCCGAGATCTCCACCTCGGCGACGTTGCCCCCCTTGGCCTGGCGGACGAACTCGTCGTAACTGACCGCCGCCGGTACGCCCGCTTGTTCGCGGAGGACAAGCGTCACCAGAGCGATCGCCGCCAAGATGAGCATGATGATGGCGGGCAGCCCCAAGGGGCGTCCGGCCATTGGTTTTGGGGAGCCCCTCTCGGAATGGGGCTTTTCAACTGGGGACTTGTCAGGTGGGGACATATCCATCGTCGGCTTGTCTTCCGGGGGGGAAGGTTCGCAAATGGGCCCATGGTAGTCTAAGGCTCCGGTTTGCGTATTTTCCTGTTCGATAGATCGGCTTTCACTGCTCCCGCCGGGGACGTCTCTCCCGGAGCCTGTGGGCTGATCCTGCGGAGAACTGCCTGTGAGCCACGATCCGTCCGCGCCGCGTCCCGGAAGCACCGGTTCGGGAGGATGCGGCTCTGGCGTGCCGATCGTGAAGCGGGGGGTGGTGGCGGTGGCCCAACGGGGGGGGATGTTCCTGGCCATCCGCCGGGGAAGGGCAGTGGCGGCGCCGGGGCGGGTCTGTTTCCCCGGTGGGCATATCGAAGCCGGTGAGGCCGAGCACGAGGCGGTGGAGCGGGAGTGCCGCGAGGAACTGGCGGTGGAGGTGCGGGCGGTGGCGTGCGTCTGGCGGAGCGTCACCCCCTGGGGCACCGGGCTTGCGTGGTGGACGGTGGAGATGGCCCCCGAAGCCGATCTGGTCCCTCATCCCATCGAGGTCGATGCGATCTTCTGGTTGTCGATCGAGGAGTTGCTCGCCGAGACCGCGCTGCTCGATGGCAATCGGGAGTTTCTCCTCGCAGTCCAGGCTGGCGCATTGCCCGGGGTGCTCGCTCCCCGAGGCGACGATGTTTCCGCCGAATGAACGCCGAAAGAGCGTCGGTTTCGGGTTGTGAGCCCGGCGAACGGGGGCGTAGACTCTCCCACCCGTGGTCGGCAACTGTGCCGCGAAGCCCCTCTTTCGGAGTTTTGACGCGATGGAACTGACGTTTGTAATGTTGAAGCCCGACTGCCTGGAACGTGGATTGACCGGCAAGATCCTGGCTAGGTTTGAGGAAAAGGGGCTGCGGTTGGTGGCGATGAAGATGATGCGAGTGACGCCCGCTCTGGCCAAGCAGCACTACGCCGAACACGTTTCCAAGCCGTTTTATCCGGGGCTCGAGGAATTCATCACCGCCTCCCCTGTCGTGGCGACTGTGTTTGCCGGTCCGGAGGTGATCCGCGTGGTCCGCGAGATGCTCGGTGCCACCAGTGGCTTGAAAGCCGCCGCGGGCACGATCCGTGGCGACTATAGCGCGAGCCGCCAGATGAATCTGGTCCACGCCTCCGATTCGCCCGAATCGGCCGCCCGCGAGGTCGCCTTGTACTTCAAGCCCGACGAGATGCAGTCCTGGAAGCCGTCGCTGGCACACTGGCTGCAAGCTCCCGGGGAGGTCTGAACGGCCCTGGAAAGGTCTTCCTTTTCGCTATCCCGCCTCCGCCTCCCGCCTCCGCTTCCGCTTCCCACCTCCGCCTCCGCTTCCCACCTCCGCCTCCGCACCGTTGTTCGTCTGGTCTTTCCACTTATGAGTGTCCTCGTCTTCGGGCATCGCAATCCTGACACCGACGCGATCTGCTCGGCGATTGCCTACGCCGATCTTCTTCAACAGACCACCCGGCCCGACGCCATCGCCGCCTGCTGTGGTCCGCCCAATAAGCGGACCGAATATGTCCTCGCCCGGGCCGGCCTTCCGGCACCGCGGATGGTGATGGATGTGCGGCCGTCGGCGGAGGACATCTGCCGCCGGGAGATTGTCACGGCCCAGTTTGGCGATTCGTTTCACGATTCCTACCAGCGGATGCAGGCCGCCGACCTGCGGGCGATCCCGGTGATCGATGATGCCCGGAAGGTGGTCGGGGTGCTCTCGGTCCTCCACCTCATGGATCTCTTCTTCCACGACGAGGGGGATCCGATCAAATCGCGGACAGTCACCAGCTGTCTGCAGAAGATCCACGACGTCCTCGGCGGCAGTTTTCAGCACGTCATCGATCCGCAGCAGCGCGACGAGTTGCTGGTGATGGTGGGGGCGATGAGCGCGGAGGGCTTCACCGACCGGATGAAGCAGTTTCCGGCAGAGCGGCTGATCGTTGTCTGCGGAGACAGGCCTTCGATCCAGTTGCCGGCCATCGAGCACGGGGTGCGGGCCTTGGTGCTCACCGGCGGGTTTCGCTTGTCGTCGGGGCTGGTGGAGTTGGCAAAGATCCGCAAGGTGTCGGTGATCATCAGTCCCTTTGACACCCTCAACACCACGTTGCGGATCAAGTCATCGCAGTTCATCGACCCGGTTGTGGATACGGATGTCGTCACGGTGCCTGCCAAGGCGAGCGTGGTCGAGGCGCGGGCGACGGTGGAGCGTTCGGCGCAGCCGGTGTTTCCGGTGGTGGACGACGACGGCGTCTTGGTCGGGCTGTCGTTCAAGTCGGATTTGGTCAATCCTCCCCGGCAGAAGTTGATTCTCGTCGATCACAACGAACTCGCCCAGGCTGTCAGCGGCGCGGAGGACGCAGAGATCGTTGAGGTGCTTGATCACCACCGCCTCGGCGGTGGCCTGAAGTCGATGCAGCCGATCCGTTTCATCAACGAGCCAGTCGGATCCACCTGCACGCTCGTGGCCCGGCAGTTCCGGGCCTCGGGGCTGGAACCGAGGCCGGCGATCGCCCTCTGCATGGCGTCGGGCATCATCTCCGACACCCTCCTGCTCCGCTCGCCAACGACCACGGACGTCGACCGTGATGTGCTTGCCTGGTTGCGGGGATTGTGTCCGGTGGATCTCGATCAATACGCCCGCGAGTTTTTCGAGATCGGTTCGGCGCTGAGATCGAGCACGCCGGCGGAGGTAATCGGAGAGGACTGCAAGGAGTTTTCTGAGCAGAACGTCCGCTTCTCGATCTCGCAGATCGAGGAGACGGGGTTTGACCTCTTTTGGGAGCGGAAGGACGACCTCCGCAAGGCGCTTGAGGACTTCGCCACTCGGCAGCGGCTTGATTTCTCGGCGCTGCTGGTAACGGATGTGGTCAGCAACGGCTCATTGCTTCTGCTCTCGCAGGAGTCGGAGGCTTGGGAGGAGATCAACTACCCGCGTCTCGACCGCTGTCTGTATTCCCTCAAGAACGTTGTCAGTCGCAAGAAGCAATTGTTGCCTTTGCTGTCGCGTCTGATCGCCGAATCGCGGGCCTAACCGTCGTTCCTATTTGAGCCGGCCCGTGCGGCACGGGCGGCACGGGCGGTGTGTCCGCTTTGGAAATCCTCTTCGGGTGCCGCGGCTGTCTCTGCCAGCGGTCAATGATCGCCGCTGTGAGTAATGGTCGCCGCTGTTAGTCACGCAGCGCTGCTGCCGGGGTATCGGCGGCGAGGCGCTCGATCATGTCGTGGCAGGCGCGTGCGACGGCGGACTGCCACTGGTTGGCGGCGAGCCCGGAATTCATTTCGGGTCGGGAGTGGGCGAAGATCACGTCGCGTGCACTGACGACGATGGCACCCAAGCCTTTCGGATCGAAGGCTCCGCGGACATCGGAAGCCCGTCCGCCCTGTTTGCCGAAACCGGGAACGAGGATCCAGGCATGGGGCATGGCGGCACGGAGGGTGTCGAGTTGCTTGGGCCACGTAGCGCCGACAACGGCTCCGACGGCTCCATACGATGCTCCGTGGGCAGTGGTGTTGTCGGGGAGGGTCGCGGCGGCGAGATGTTCGACACCGGCGGCCACGTGTTCGTAGAGGGGCGAACCGTTGGCGTTGAGGTCTTGGAAGTCGCGGCTGCCGGGGTTGGATGTCTTGACGAGGACGAAGATTCCGGCGTGGCGGGCGGTGGCGGTTTTCACGAATGGCTCGATGGAATCGAGGCCGAGGTAGGGATTGACGGTGAGGGCGTCTGCGGCCCAGGGGCCTGCGAGCCAGCCGTCGGCGTAGGCTTCCGCGGTGGAGCCGATGTCGCCACGTTTGCCGTCGGCGAGGACGAGCAGGCCATGTGCGTGGGCGTGGGTGATGACATCGGCCAGCGCCAGCATGCCGTGTGGGCCGAGGGCTTCGAAGCAGGCGAGTTGGGGTTTGACGATGGCGACGAGGGGAGCGACGGCGTCGATAACGTCTTTGCAGAAGGTGGTGTAGATGGTGGCGAGGGCGGCGGGGTCTTGGGTTTCGGAGGCGGCGAGGGCGGGGGGGAGTGATTCGCGTCTGGGGTCGAGTCCGATGCAGGCGGGGGTCTGTTTGGCGCGGATGGCGCTTTCGAGTCGGGAGGAGAAGGGGAGAGGCTGGGAGGGCAGAGGCTGGGAGGGGAGCGTCATACGGGAATTCCGCCGGTGGTTTGGGTTGGAGAACCCATGTTGAAGGCTGGGGTGGATTGTGCGATAGTGTGCCCTTGCAACGGCGGCGAATCGAGAGGTTTGGCTGCTGTGCGATTGATTCGGGGCGTGGCGCAGTCTGGCTAGCGCGCTTGACTGGGGGTCAAGAGGTCGCAGGTTCAAATCCTGTCGCCCCGACTGGTTGGTGCCGGCCGTCCATTCTCTTTCGTGGACGGCTGGCTAGGCGATGGGCCATCTGTCGCTGGTCGTTCGGTACGGCATCGCGTCTTACGGCATATGCCGACGCGGGCTCCCCGGCCCTTGGCGGCCGATTGGCTGCCCCAGACTTTCTTCCGAGGAGTGCTTCGGTGACCGAGATAGTCTTCGTGGTCGAGGAGGCTCCCGAGGGGGGCTTTGTCGCCAAGGCCGTCGGCGCTTCGATTCACACCGAGGCCGACACGCTCGAGTCGCTTCGCACCGCGATCCGGGAAGCCGTAGCCTGCCACTTCGAGGAGGGGCACGGGCCGCGGGTGATCCGGCTCCATCTCGTTCGCGACGAGTTGCTCGCCCCATGAGGCTGCCCCGCGATGTTTCCGGCGCAGCCCTGGTGGCGGCTTTGTCCGGCTTCGGTTACGTCCTCACGCGTCAAAAAGGATCACACGTACGCCTTTCAACCGATGCGCACGGACAGCACCACATCACGATCCCGCTCCACGATCCGCTTCGGGTTGGAACGCTGAATGCGATCTTGAAAGACGTGGCCGAGCACGCAGGGCTGACCCGGGACGAAGTCGCCGAAACGTTGTTTGGGTGATGTCCAAACCACGCCCCGAGACAGCGCGGGGTCATCGAGGTGCCAAGGAAGTCTGCTTCGTTGGACACGCGTTGGTGGTTAAGCACCACCTCGGAAGCCAGGGGCCACGGAACGTGTCAATGACTTTGAGACACCTGCGTGACGAAATGAGTGTCGCTTGGGAGCTGAATCGCGAGTGGAATCGCCACGTTTTCCGGGGGCGTTGATCCAGACTTCGGCCGCAGGACTTGAGGGCTTCGGGATGCCGCGGACGAATCGTCCCGTCGCAGCTCGTCGTGGCCGTCAGGCAGAAGCCGGGCACGTACACCCGGGAGCTGGTGAGGCTGAATTGGGGCTCGTGGCGGTCTGGGCCAAGGACACGACCATCGGCAATCGGCTCGCCAACGCCCGCGCCGAGACCGTGGCCGAGAAGCCGTCGTTCCGGCACGCCAATGGTGATCTTCGAATCGACACGAGTAGGGCCCCAGGCGATGATCGAGGAGATGATCCGACGACTTCCTGATAGCGCTGTTCAGTGGATCGCCAACTGAGCGGGCTGGCGACAAGCCGACAAGCGACGGCGAAGCAGGTCGTCATTCCGGGAGGTGCAGCGTACGTGATCCAAACCCATCGCAGGTCGACAGCAGTACGCCTATCGGCGAGGCAGAGCCTCCGACGCCCTCTGGGATGAGAGAGCTACCCAGAACCACCATCCTCGCCAACGGTCTGGTCATCGTCCTGGGATTCCTGGAAATACCCGTGGCCCTTGGCAGCGTGCTTGGGTTCGGCATGATGTACGGGTCGGCTGGCGGGTATGAGAACAATCCGTGGGGACTGCTCTGGTTCCGTAGCCTCTTCGTCACGATTGTCGGATTCCCGATCATTTGTGCGACGTCGGTCGTGATGTCCTTCTACCTCGGATGCAACGGATATCACCGCAGCGCGGTGTTGGTCGCACTTCTTGCCCCCTTGGTGAGCATCGTGACAGCCGTGGTCTTGATGGCGTTCGACGGCTAGCTCACAAAGCACTTGGCGTCGTCGGTATCTGGATTCCTCCACTCCTGGGCCGACGAGGTGATCCCGTTCGAGGAGTCGCTGGAACTGGTTCGGTCGAGCGGGCTGAAGACCTTCCGCGGAGCCGATGGCCTCTGGCGTGGCTACCGGCCTGAAGAAGTGGCGTGCCCAGAGGCTTGGCGGCGAAATCCGGGGCTCGTGCTCGATTTCTACAACAAACAGGGATGGCTTTGTCGACGGACAGCTGAGGGCATGGCCACGACGCGCTCCGATGGATCAGGCCGGCGCGTTAGGAGGTCCCCACCGTGTAGCTCTCCTGGATCTTTCCCTGGCTGTTGCCGAGCGAGTCCATTTTATGGAAGGTCCAGCTGATCTTGGCGAAGCTGAAGCAGACCCGCTCCAGAAGCATGCCGCCTTTCTGCTCCAGCGCCGGTGCCGCCTCCGCGGATGCCCCCGAACCGATCGCATACTGCGCCACGATCGCGTCCTCCATCTTGTATTCCAACGTCACCTTCGACTGGCCGTTGACCGTGGCCATCACGTGGATCTCGACCTTGGAGAGTTTTTGTCCCGTGGCGCACGACTTCTGAATCTTCGGCGTCGTACCGTCGACCACCTTGACGACGCAGACGTCGCTGAGTTCGGTACTTCCGACCGGATTTTGCGACTTGATGAAGCTCCCTATCTTGCGCGCGATCGAGCACTCCAAGCCCGTGATCTCGCTCCAGCCGGCATGCTGGGAGTCGGCGGAGCCGCCCTCCAGTTCGCCGATCTTGATGAACCCGATCAGATCGACGCTCGCGCTCGCCATGTCTTGGGTCTCCTCAAACAGATGCACCGCCATTCCGGCTCAAAACTGCCGGAAATGGCGGTGCATCACATGCACGGGGAAAGACTTCGAACCGCAGGTGGCGAATCAGCCGGCCTTCTGCTCGCTCATGTCGGCCTTGCCGGCCACGTCACCCTTCTTGGAGCCGTCCTTCGGATCGTACTCGGTAAACTTGATTTCAATCTTCAGCGGCATGAACTCGACTTCGGCGAAACAGCCTTTCTCGTCGGACACCTGCTTCACACCCGTGAGCAGGCAGTTTTCGAACGTGTAAGCGCAGATCGTCGCCAGCTTGCCGCCGACCGTCTGTGTCTCGACGTACTGGATCTTCTTGTTCATCTTGCCACCGAGCATCGCCTCGGCCAGCTTCGGAAACGACTTGTCAAGATCCTGCCTGATCCTGATCGGGCCCAACTGGGCGACGCCCGTGGAACGCTGCTGAGAAAGGGCTCCGGTGACTCCGGTCAAACCCGAGCGTGTGCAGACGACATCGATCGACTTGGTCTGCACCCACTTCTCGTAGCCAGATGCCGAGGCGCTGCCCTCGGCGCCGTCATAATTTGCAAAGCTCATGATTCATTCTCCTAAGAAAGGAACACACGTCACTTCTCATGTTACCGCTTCCACGCGGCAACGTCGTCGAAGCTCAATCAATTTTGTACCGGAATCCATTTCCCTCGCCCCCCATCTCCACGTGCACCTTCTGGACGGGTTTCCCCTCTGCCATGCGACCGAGAAGCCGCGTGGAAAGCTCGGGAAGCATCCCTTCCGAGAGCACGTGATCGATGTTGCGGGCACCGCTGTCCACCTCGTGGCAGCGATCGACGACCGTCGTCACTACGTCATCCGCGTAGGAAAAGTTTGCTTTGTAGGCATTTTCCAGCCGGCGGCCGATCGCCTTGAGCTTGAGCCTGCAGATGCCCTGCAGCGCGTCGTCGGCGAGCGGGTAATAAGGCATCACGGTGACGCGGCCGAGGAATGCCGGCTTGAACAGCTTCAGCAGATCACCGTGGATCGCCTCGGCGAGGGCAGGGGGCTCGGGCCGTGTGGCAGGATCCGCACAGAGCTTCATCACCGTGTCGGTGCCGGCGTTGCTCGTCATGATGATGACGCAGTTCTTGAAGTCGATGTCGCGTCCCTCGCCGTCGCGGAGCATGCCCTTGTCGAACACCTGATAGAAGATGTCCTGCACGCCCGGGTGGGCCTTCTCCATCTCGTCGAGCAGCACGACGCCGTACGGGCGGCGGCGGACCGCCTCGGTGAGCACGCCCCCTTCGCCGTAGCCGACGTATCCGGGGGGCGAACCCATGAGGAGTGAAACCTTGTGCTCCTCCTTGAACTCGCTCATGTTGATGATCGTCATGTGGCTCTCGCCACCGTAGAGGAGCTCTGCGAGCGTGAGGGCCGTCTCCGTTTTGCCCACGCCACTGGGGCCGGCGAGCATGAACACCCCCACCGGCCGCCGCGGGTCGGTGAGCCCGGCGCGGGATGTCTTGATCCGCTCGGCGATCGTCTCGAGGGCGTGCGATTGGCCAACGATCCGCTCCTCCATCCGCGCCTTGAGATCGAGCACGCCGCGGATCTCGTCCGACACCATGCGGCCGATCGGAATCCCGGTCCAACCTGCGATCACCTCGGCCACGGCCTGACCGTCGACGCAGGGGCTCACGAGCGGCTCCTCTCCCTGGATCTCCGCCAGCGTCT
>QWOP01000055.1 GCA_003669605.1 Planctomycetota bacterium | reverse complement strand
GTTTCCCGTCGTCATCCTCCTCCATGCCTGGTGGAAACGTGGCGCCGTCTCCTTCCGCGACATCCTCCGCGCCGCGCCCTTCTTTCTCGTCTCACTCCTCCTCGGACTGGTCACCATCTGGTTCCAGCACGGAAGAGCCATCGGAGCCGCGGTCATCCCCGTCGGCGGACCAGCCTCCCGGTTCGCCATCGCCGGCATGGCCATCCCCTTCTATCTCAGCAAAATCCTCCTCCCCATCGGCCTCCTCCCCATCTATCCCCGCTGGCAGGTCGATCCCCCCCACATCTGGCAATTCATCTCCTGGCCGTGCCTCGCCGCCCTCGCGGCTGCATGCTGGTTCAACCGACGCACATGGGGACGGCAGATCCTCTTCGCCGGCGGATTCTTCCTCATCATGATCCTCCCCGTCCTCGGCTTCATCACCATCTCCTACATGAGGATCTCCTGGGTCGCAGATCACTTCGTCTACCTCCCCATGATCTCCATCGTCGCTCTGCTCGCCGCCGCCATCACAACTGCCGCCAAGCAACTCACCGGAAACGCCCGGCACGCCGCCACCGCCGCCACCGCCACGATCGTCCTCCTCCTCGCCATTGCCTCGTTTCGAGATGCTGCCGCATGGGTCGATGAGGGAACTCTCTGGCAACACACACTCCGCACGAACCCCGACGCCTGGCAGGCCCACAACCGTCTGGGGGTTTGGAAGCTCAATGCTGGCGATCTGGAGGCTGCTTTTGGCCATTTCCAGGCTTCCACGAGGCTCCGGCCCGATCTCGCCGAAACCCACAACAATCTCGGTGTGACGCTGCTCAAACGTGGGGACAACGCAGGCGCCGAGCGGGAGTTCCGCGCCGCCATGGGGCTTCAAAAGAACGCTCCCCTCTTCCTGCGGAATCACGCCGAGGCACTTGTGGCCCTCAATCGCTCCCCCGAAGCGATCAAGGAACTCACCGCCCTCACTGCCGCATCACCGGGCGACACCGCCGCAGGACAGATGCTCGCCGACCTCTATGCCAACACGAGCCGACACCCAGAAGCCGAGGCGGAATATCAACGGATCCTCTCGATGAATCCTCAGGCCCACAGCGTCCGCAAGAACCTGGCAAGCCTGCTGGTCAGCAAGTCGCGGTTCGCCGCGGCCAGCGAGCAGCTTGGCCTCTTGGCCCAAGCGATGCCGAACGACCCAGGGCTGCACAACAGTCTTGGCGTCTGTCTGGTGAAATGCGGTCGTCTGGAGGAGGGAATCGCGGAGCTCCGTCGCGCCATCGCCCTTGCCCCCGACTTCAAGCAAGCCAAGGAGAATCTTGACGCGGTGCGCGCCCCACTCAACAGCCCGGCCACCACGCTTCCCGGAGTTCCCGGCGTGCCTTCGCTCGCCAAACCGCCGCTGCCATCCACGCTTGCCCCGACACTGGCCCCCGCGCTTGGCCGTTAGCAGCCCGTGGCACAGTTGGGGGGCGATCAGCGGCGCCGATAGAAGCCGGGGATCCAGGTCCGGGCCGCCATCCGCAGCAGGGCCAGCATCCCCTCCACCGACTGCTTCAGCCCCGCCTTGCTCGCCCCCTCGATGCGGTTGGTGAACGTGATCGGGACTTCCGCGATCCGTCCACCGGCACGATGGATGTGCCAGAGGAGGTCTTCCTGGAATGCATACCCCTGCTCGAACGGACCGGAGATCCGATCAAGCATCGTTAACCTCAGCGCCCGGAAGCCGGCCGAGCCATCCCGCACCGGAACGCACAGCACCCAGCGGGTGAACCAGTTCACCAGCCAACTGACCACATGCCGCGAAATCGGCCAGCCGACGATCCGCCCTCCGGGCACCCGCCTCGACCCCACTACCACATCCATCGGCCGACCACCGAGTGGGTCCATGGCCGCCAGCAAGCGGGGGATATCATCGGGATCGTGACTCAGATCGGCATCCATATTCACAGCGATAGTGAATCCGTGTTGATGCGCTGTCTGGAATCCCTCCAGGATGGCGCTTCCCAAGCCACGGCGACCGCGGCGGCCGAGGAGGTGCAAGCGCGGCTCCGTCCGCGTGGCCTCAAGGACGGCGGCGCCGGTTCCGTCGGGGGACTCGTCGTCGACGACGAGTAACTGGTAGCCGGGATCGATCGCCAGCACGCGGGCGATGATCTCGGCGATCGATTCATGCTCGTTGTACGTCGCCGTCATCACGAGCACCCGGCCCGCCGGCCACGGCTCCGCCGAGCGCGTGTCAGAATTTTCGGTGCTGATTGTCACGGTGCTGCGATGTTCAAAAGTGCCGAGGGTTTGAGAGGCTGTGGAGAGCGCCCGAAGCGGATTCATTTCCTTGAGGAAAATCGAGCGGCCGGCGAGAAAGCGTGTCTCATTCCCACGCTCCGCCACGGCGCAGTCGGATGAACAACCGGCGGTAATCGCCCAGTCGCACCGGCAGCGCCTTCCTGTCGGACCGTTCCGGGGGAGTCCACAGATCCTCCTCGATGACCACCATGTCGGAGTCGTCCTCGTTGGTTTGGGCCGCCGCCGGAGCGGGGGGAGGACAGGCCGGCACGACGGGAACAGACAGCGGGGCACTCCGTTCCACGATCAACTGCCTCGCCAAGGCCGCGCCCTCCCGGCTGGCGACATGGCGACAGCCACTGAAATCGACCGGACCATTCACCACGTACCGCTCCACGGCCCGTTGCTCATCAGCGAAATATTCTGCGAAGGGATCGTCGGTTGCGTCGAAGACCAATTCCACCTCCGGGCCCGACCAGGGATTTCCGGCGGTCGTGGCCGCAGCGGTGTCACCGCGCGACAAGCCTGCCGTCATCGTTTCAAACACCTCGGTATCATCCGCGGGGGCCTCCGGTCCGTCAAAGGCCCCGTATTCGATGATTCCATCGGGGGCGCTTGATTCGATGTCGCTGTCGAATCCATCTGTGGCGGAGGAGACGGTGGTGAAATCATCCTCTTCCGCGGAGCGTGCGCCGAATGGAGCGGGGGCGTCGGCCTGCTCCTCTGCTCCGTGGCGCTGGCTGGTCGGCTCCGGAAACCGCTGGATGTCTCTCCAGGCAGAGGCGATGTCGGCCGGGCCAACCCGTTTCTTTCCCGCTTCGGCAGCCTTCACAAGGGTCAGATCGCACAGCTGATTGATAAACCTTGGCACGCCGTCAGTGATCGAATGGACGGCGTCGTCACTCCCCGGCTCGAAGACCGCATCCCACTGCAATCCCGCCATCTTCATCTGAGTCCGCAGGTAGGCGACCGAGTCCGCGTGATCGAGCGCTTCAAGATAGAAGCGACCGCCGATCCGCTGGGTGAGGCTCTCCATCCGCGGCATTCCCAGCCGTTCCTCCATCGCCAGTGTGCCGGCGAGCACGACGTGCACCGCGGGGAGTGGCGTGGGGATGTTGGTCAACAGCCGTAACTCCTCGAGGAGTCGGGTGGGAAGGGTATTGGCCTCGTCGACGAGGACCACCAATCCCGACCCGGTGGCCGCCAAACCACGGACCCGCTCCACGACGCTGATCCGCAGTTCGCCCTCTTCAATCCCCCGGTAGGGCTCGCCGATCTCGGCGAGGATCGCCTGCCAGAGTGCCCGCCGCGTGCAGATCCTCGCACCGGAAAGCAACGCCACATCAAAATCATCCCGAACGTGCTCAGCGAGCTTGGCCAGCAAGAGCGACTTGCCCGTGCCTGGGGGGCCGACCACCAGGCCGATTCCCTCGGCGCGGCGAATACCGCGCTCCGTGCCATGGAGCGCGGCATCGATGGCCCGCGCGGGGTGATAGAAATCGACCCGCGGTGCAGCGAGGAACGGTCGACTCGACGGCGGACGACGCGGTGCGATCATCGGAGGGTGGAATTCCTGGGGTGGTGCGCCGATCGCGCCAGAGTGCCGGTGCTACCGGCTTCTCTTGTTTCGACCAGCCACGGCGGCTTCCTCCACCGTGTCGCCACGGCGTAGACTCTTCCGGTTGTACCGACCGCCGCCAGCGGTGTCGGTGGCAATGAATCTGCCGGATGCTCCGCCCCCCTTCCCGCGATGACGGGGGGAGGTGGGAAGCGGCATGGAGACAGATATTCCCGCTGACCAGCGGCAGTCGTGGCGGAAAGGATTGGGGGCTCGACGGCATGTTTAGGGTGAAGATCTGCGGCGTCACAACGCCCGCCGACGCGCGGATGGTCGCCGAGGCGGGAGCTGATTGCATCGGGCTCAACTTTGTCGCCGGCTCCCCGCGGGCACTCGGGGTGGAGGCGGCTCGTGCCGTCGCCGCTGCCATCCCGCCGGGCGTGCTCCGGGTGGGAGTCTTCGCAGGCAAAAGCGCCGCTGAGATCGTGGCCATTGCCAATGCGGTCGGTCTCGACGCCATCCAACTCCATGGCCACCTCGGGGGAGAGTCCTCGGTCATGCCGACGGCAGCCTCCCCCCCCTTCGACCCGCCGGGACTGTGTGCACAATTGGCCCCCCTCCCCGTGATCCGTGCCGTGCGGTTGCGGGAGGACGGCCCAGCGGCTTCGGCCCTCGATCCAGCCCGTGCCTGGATCGCCGCGGCAGAGTCGTCCGGTCAGCGCCCGGCGATGGTGATCGTCGATGCCGGCGCCCCCCCCTCGGCGGCAGCCGGCAGCCTGGGGGGGACCGGAAAAGTTGTTGATTGGGGTCGGCTGCTGGCAGCCGGCGACCCCGGGCTGCCACTGGCAGTCGCCGGGGGCCTGACGGCCGCGAATGTCGCTGCTGCCATCCAGGCCTGTGGCGCTCGGGCGGTCGACACCGCCAGCGGCGTGGAGCAGTCCCCCGGCCACAAGGACCCCCGGCTCGTGCGGGCCTTCGTGGCCGCCGCCCTGGCGGCGTTTCCCGGAGACTCTCCGCCGCTGCCGAATCGCAATCGAGCGACTTTGCGATTCCGGACTGGCCGCTAAGATTCGTTATTCCGTTGCAACCGGGACTCCTGCAGAGCCCTCTGCCACCGTCCCCCGTCAACACCTACTGCCCGTCTCTCTGCCCGTATCCCATTCAAGGAGGTCTTCTGTGGCCCACGTCGAAACCCACCTTCCCTACAAGGTCGCTGATCTTGCGCTTGCCGACTGGGGCCGCAAGGAAATCATGCTGGCCGAGAACGAGATGCCGGGCCTGATGTCGCTGCGGCAGAAGTACGGCCGTTCGAAGCCGCTGGCCGGGGCCCGGATCGCCGGCTGCCTCCATATGACGATCCAGACGGCGGTCCTCATCGAGACCTTGAAGGAGCTCGGTGCCGAAGTCACTTGGAGCAGTTGTAATATCTTCTCGACGCAGGATCACGCCGCCGCGGCCATCGCCAAGGCCGGCTTCCCGGTCTATGCCTGGAAGGGGATGACCAATGAGGAGTTCGACTGGTGCATCGAGCAGACGCTCGTCTTCCCCGACGGCCAGCCGCTGAACATGATCCTCGACGACGGCGGTGACCTCACCTCCATGGTGCACAACAAATACCCTGAGTTGCTCGGCGGCATCCGCGGCCTCTCCGAGGAGACCACCACGGGCGTCCATCGCCTTTACCGGATGCACGAGAATGGCGAGCTCAAGCTCCCGGCGATCAACGTCAACGACTCCTGCACGAAGTCGAAGTTCGACAACCTCTACGGCTGCCGCGAGAGCCTTGCCGACGGCATTAAGCGGGCCACCGACGTGATGGTGGCCGGCAAGGTGGTGGTGGTCTGTGGCTACGGCGACGTCGGCAAGGGCTGTGCCCACGCCATGAAGGCCCTCGGGGCCCGCGTGATCGTCACCGAGGTTGACCCCATCAACGCCCTCCAGGCAGTGATGGAAGGGTATGAAGTGACCACCATGGAGGAAGCCGCCTCGCGGGGCCAGATCTTCGTGACGGCGACCGGTTGCCGCGACGTGATCCTCGGTGAGCACATCTCGCGGATGCCCAACGACGCGATCATCTGCAACATCGGGCACTTCGACCTGGAGATCGACATCGCTTGGCTGGAGAACACCAAGGGGGTCAAGAAGGTCGAGATCAAGCCCCAGGTCGACCGCTACACCCTTCCCTCCGGCAACTCGGTGCTCGTCCTGGCCGAGGGACGGTTGGTGAACCTCGGTTGTGCCACCGGCCACCCGTCGTTCGTGATGAGCACCAGTTTCACCAACCAAGTGCTCGCTCAACTGGCCCTCTGGATGGAGAGCGAGAAGTACGCTGTCGGCGTTCACCTGCTCCCCAAGAAGCTCGACGAGGAGGTGGCCCGGCTGCACCTGGACAAGCTGGGGGTCAAGCTCACGAAGCTCACCGCGAAGCAGGCGGAATATCTCCATGTGCCCGTCGAGGGCCCGTACAAGCCCGAGTACTACCGCTACTAACCCAGGGAAGAGGGGCGTCGAGCCAATCCGCTGACGTCCTGTTGATTCCTGATTCGCACCCAGCGGGGGTGTCGCTCCGGCGGCACCCCCGCTTTCTTTTTCCCAGGTTCCACGTGGAACTGGCGGTGGAACTCGAGGGGGAACTCGAGCGGGAACTGGAGCCTCGTCCACTTCTCGCTCGAACCGCGGGGGGAGTGGGGGGCGGAGGTGCTACCATCCCCATACGGGTCCCGTGCCTGCTCCCGATTGCCAAACGCCCCCCGAGGACTCCCTCTCCGCCATGCCCAACGTCGCCCCTCTCCGTGGCCTCCGCTACGACCCCAAGCACATCGGGACACTCTCGCAGGTGATCGCACCTCCGTACGACGTGATCGACAACGCGCTCCAGGAACAGCTCTACCAGCGGCATCCAGCCAACGTCGTCCGGGTCGAATGCAACCGTGAGGAACCGGGCGATAACGCAGTCGCCAACCGCTATACCAGGGCGGCCAAATTTCTCCGTTCGTGGCGCGAGCAGGGGGTGGTGATGCAGGAGCCGGCCGCCTGTCTCTATGTCTGCCACCAGGAGTTTGAAGCCCCCTGGCAGACAACCCCTGGCTATCCCCCGTCGCGGCTGGTCCGCCGGGGGGTGATGGCGCGAGTCCGTCTGGAGCGGTTCGGCACCGGCAACATCCATCCCCATGAGGAAACGATGTCGGGCCCGAAGCAGGATCGCCTCCTGCTGACCCGTGCCTGCCGGGTCAACCTCAGCCCTGTGTTCGGCCTCTACCACGACGACGAAGGAACCGCTGCCGTCGGAAGCGTGCAGGAACTCCTCGACCGGACCGTGGCCGGCCAGCCCCCCATCGAGGCCACTGATCACCTCGGGGTGAAGAGTTCCCTGTGGCCGATCTCCGACGAGGGGGTAGCGGCGACGGTGGCAGGGATGATGGGCCCCAAGCCGCTTTTCATTGCCGATGGTCACCATCGCTATGAGACCGCCTGCAACTACCGCGACGAGGTGGCAGCGGCATTCGGCGGGCCGCTCCCCTCCGATCACCCGGCCAACTTCGTGCTGATGATGCTCGTGGCGATGGACGACCCCGGTCTTTTGGTTCTCCCCACCCACAGGTTGTTCACCGGGCCGACGGTGGCCAATGCCACCGAATTGGCAGCCCGTCTCGGTGACTGCTTCACGGTGGAGATCGCCGGCGAGGGGCCCGCTGCTGCCACAGAGGTGTGGGAGCGGATCGAGATCGACGACCGGCAGGGCACGCTCGGGCTCTACACCGCCGGCGATCGCCTCTGGACCCTGGCCCGCATCACCCCGGCGGGCACGGCGAGGATGGCGGTTGTGGCCGCGGAACACGGGCCGGCCTGGCGGGGCTTGGGGGTCTCAATCCTCCATCGGCTGGTGATCTCCGACCTGCTGGGAGCAGCCGCCATCCCCACTCCCGGCTACGTCCATCAAGTTGGCGAGGTGATCGACGGCCTGACGACCGGCCACCACTCTCTGGCAGCACTGGTGATGCCAGCCAGCGTGGACGACATCCGCGCGGTATGCGAAACCGGGGAGCGGATGCCTGCCAAGAGCACGTACTTTTACCCTAAGTTGGCAACCGGGCTGGTCTTCAATCCGCTCTAGTTCCCGGTGGAAAAAGCCATCCCTGACCTTTTTCCACCTCGGATATCCCCGGTTTGGGCGCGGGCGCAGCACGGGAAAACAGAGCCGGTTTTCCCAGTGAAAAACTGCCTGCCACCGGAACTGTTCCACGTGGAACGGTCGGTTTAGGGAGGATGGCCGAAACGGGGAGCCATCAGCGGCTGGGCGCTTTGGGGGCATCAGCGAAGCCTCGCGTTCCACGTGAAACGATTCTGGGCAGATTGGCCCCCGATTCCTGCCTGACGTCTGCGGCAACCTTGCGCGACGGAACGGTTCTGGCGACAGCGACATACGGGATGACGGTCGTGCCTGCCGTGGCCGATATTCCGGATGCACCCGTGGTGCACGAAGGATCGCTTGGAAGGGATGTGCCTGTGGGAAGGATTCTGTGCGTTGCCAACCAGAAGGGGGGCGTGGGGAAAACGACGACGGCGTCGAACCTCGCTGCCGCTCTTGCCAAGGGAGGACAGCGGACATTGCTTGTCGATCTCGACCCGCAGTGCAACGCCACCACCGGGATGGGGGCCATCCCGGCCGCCATCCATCCGTTGGTGTCGGGGATCGCGTTGTCCGAATCGATCGTCGCCACCGGAGTGGAGCGGCTCTCACTCCTTCCGGGGAGCCGCAGCGTCCGCGATGTGGAGCGGATCGCTAGCCTGGCACGGACCGGATCGTTCGTGCTCGAGACCCACCTTGCCAGCGGGCTCAACGCCTGGGACTACTGCCTCATCGACTGTCCCCCTTCGATCGGCGACCTGACCCGCACGGCGCTGGCCGGCAGCACCGAGGTGCTGATGCCGATCCAGTGCGAGTACTTCGCCCTCGAGGGGCTGACACAGATGATCGAGGTGATCCGAGATGTGATGCAGGAGCGGCCGGGGCGGCTGCGGTTCAGTGGCATCGTGCTGACGATGCACGACGAGACTCTCGACATCACACGGGAGATCGAGGAAGAGGTGCGGGACTTCTTCGGGGAGATCGTCTTTGAGACGGTCATCCCCCGCGATGTGGCGGTGTCGGAGGCGCCGAGCCACGCCCGCAGTGTCCTTGACTACGCGCCGCGCTCGCGGGGAGCGCGGGCCTATACAGAATTGTGCATGGAGGTGCGGGACTGTGAGTAAAGAACGACGCCTGGGACGCGGACTCGAAGCACTCCTCGGACGGGCTGGCCTTGAGCCGCAGGCGACTTCTGCGGGCCTGCGGACCGAGGGCACGGCAGCGCTGGCGAGCCCGCCGCCGGCAGCCGGACCGGCGGGCCTCGGTGCCGGTGCCGCCCGGCTG
>QWOP01000010.1 GCA_003669605.1 Planctomycetota bacterium | reverse complement strand
TTTTGATCGAGCGTGACGGTAGCGTTGTTACTGACGTTGAGATAGCCGGCCGAGATGGCGTTGCCGGCGGATGCCAGCGTCGTGGTAGCGCCATCGATGGCGAGCCCGCCAGTAATGGAGAGATCCTTGACGAGCGTCAGGGCAGCGCCGGAGGAGAGGTTGACGGAGCCGGTGATGGTGTCACCGGCACCGTAGCCGAGGGTGGCGCCGTTCGAGAGATACAGGTAGTCGGTTGAGTAGTTGCCAGCGGTTCGCGTTACCGAGCCAACACCGTCGAAGGTGAGCCCTTGGGTGGCGGTGAGGGTGCCGGCGTTCAGGTTAATGATGCCGCCGGAATAGACGGAGGCGCTTCCATTCACGGTGACGTCTCCATTGACGTTGAACGTCGCCCGGTCGCCATTGCCGTTGGTGCCCTGCACGCTCAGATACCCGAGTGACGCGCCCGCTGAGGCGTTGACCACGCCACCATTCTGGACGTAGCTCGAATAGCTGGGATTAAAAGTGTCGCCGGCGATGAGGTCGAGCGTGGCGTTGTTGACGTAGAAGGCGAGTGCGGAGATCGTTTCGGTCGTTCGGGAGATCGAGCCGCCGTTGTTGAGGGAGAGATACCCGGAGAGCGTCAGATTCTGATCGAAGGTGAACGTCGAACCACCGGAGATGTTCACGGAATTGGCGATGGCGTCACCGACGCCGTACGCAAGGGCCGCGCCGTTGGCCAGGGTGAGGCTGTCGGCCGAGTAGTTGCCTGCCGTTTGCGTTACCGACCCAGCGCCGTCGAAAGAGAGCCCCTGGGTGGTGGTGAGGGTTCCGGCGTTCAAGTTGATGATACCGCCGGAATATGAACTGGCGTACGTACCGATACTGACATCGGCATTCACGTTGAATACCCCGAGATCATGAGCATTCAGGTTGCCCGTCAGCGTCAGTGCCGCATCGGCGTTGTAGGTCGACGGATTGCTGCTGCCGTCGGTGCCGTAGACCTCGATCGAGTCGTAGGTCGTCGGCGTGCTGTTGGATTGCACGGCACCGCCGTTGACGACGATGTTTTGAGCGAAGACGGGGCCGGCGCACAGGCCGGTGAGCGAGACCGTAGCTGCGGCCATGGCGCCTGCCAAGAGCCGACTGCGGTGCGTGCCCGTGCGGGGGCTTCGGGTGCGATTGACGGGCGACATGCGAAGACACTCCCTTGTTGCGTCGATAGCGCCCACGTCACCCGATCCACATCGGATCGCGTGACGCACCGCTGGGCTGACCGAATCCCTGGTCGATTCCTCTCGACGGCATGCGCTCGCTTTGAGGGCCGTCTAAGGGAGAGGCGAGCGCTGACCCGAAAACCGTACGCGCCTCGTCGAAATATTTTTCCGAGGCTCCCCATCTCCCCGAGCCAGTCGGACGAGGGGGCGCGTCACACTCGGGAAGGGGGGGCGTTGGGGTGGTTTTTCAGAGCACGGTGGACGTCGACGACGGCTGCAGGCTTGCTGCCATCCGAGGGGATCGCGCCGTCGCTAGCGCCTCCCTCGGCCGGGAGGGGCTGTTTCGGGGAATAGACGGTCGTTTGCATCGGCGGATAGACTTTTCTGGGGAACCGCCTGAGGGGCCGGCGCTTTCCCGCAGCGGCATGAATGCCCCGTCGCTGTCGGGGAGAGCCCGCCTACCCGCGAGGGGCGTGGCCAAGAGTTCGCACCATGAGCTGCAGCCGAAAGGACGGAGAAAATGGCAACGGTCAGGACGGCCTATCCCAGAGGACTCGCAGACCGCTCCGGGCTCTCGACGATCATCGGTGCCGCCCGGGACGGCGGAGCGGAGGCGCTCAGTCGGCTTCTCAAGGTGGCTCATGTGTACTGCGGGCTGCTCGCCGTGAAGGAAGTTTCCGCGGCTCTGGGAAGGAAATTCGACGAGTCTGATATCCGGCAGGAATGCCTGCTCGATGTGGCTCAGGGGATCCATTTGTTCCGCGGGGGCAGTCGGGAGTTTTTGTGTTGGCTTCGGCAGATCGTCCGCACCAACGCTATCGATCAGCAGCGTCGGCATAAGCGTGCGGCCGAGAGCGAGGTGGTGCACGATCTCGATCTGCACGACTTCGCCGCGCTCTCCGACGCCGATCCGCTGCTCCTCCGGGAACAGCGCGAGCTTTGCGAGCAGGCGATGAACAAGCTCACCGGGGATCAGCAAGCGGTGCTTCGCCTCCGTGTCTGGGAGGGGCTCAAGTGGGAGGAGATCGGGCAGCGGTTGAACCGCTCTGCCGATGCGGCACGTCTTCTGTTTTTGCGAGCGGTCGACGCGGTGCGGGGCGATCTGGCGGACGAGCCCGCCAGTGCGGCCCGTGGCGGATGACACCGCACCATGCAAGAGCCCCCGTCACAGCCCACCGAAGACGGTCCCGAAGCCGGTGAGCGGCCGGATGACGACAAGCCGTCCGCTGCTCTCGCGTCGGTCGACGACGCTGCCATCCAGTGGCTCGCGGGGATCGATGACCAACTCGCCGGGCTTGCCGCTGCCGGTAAGGAGAGCGACGGGGAGAACGCAGAGATCCCTGCTGAATTTGTGGATCGACTCGACACGCTCCTCCTCCTGCGAATCATGGCAGCCGGGGATGTGAAGCCGCCGGCGGCGCTGTCGATCGGGAAGTTCCGCGTCGTTCACAAGATTGGCGCAGGGGGCTTCGCCGAGGTGTTCGAGGTCATCGACACGAAACTCGTCCGCCGCGAGGCGCTGAAGATCGCGCGTCCCGAGATCCTCCTCGACTCGAACAAAACGAATCGATTCCTCCGCGAGGCGAAGCACGCCGCGAAGATCTTTCATCCAAACGTTGTCACCGTCCACGAGGTGGGAGAACACGATGGGCTCCCCTACATCGCCCAAGAACTGTGCGGTGAGAGCCTCGCTTCCTATCTCGACCGCAATCCCGACCCCGTTTCCCCCCCGATCGCGGCGCGTGTCGTTCTGGCTCTGGCCGAGGCTGCGCATGCCGCCCATGCCGTCGGCGTCATCCACCGCGACATCAAGCCGGGGAATGTCCTTCTCGTGCCGAGTGACGACGGCCCACTTCCGCCCGACGATCGGCTCGGATCCCGCCCTCCCGAGAGCCCACCGGTCGCCAAGGGCCAGCGGGTGAAGCTCGGCGATTTCGGCCTGAGCACCTCGATCGTTAACGTTGACCATGATTCCCCTGGCGCCGCCCCCACCGAGATCGGCGCGATCCTCGGCACGGCCGAGTGGATGGCCCCGGAACAGGTCGATCCGATGGTCGGCCCGATGGATGTTCGGACCGATGTTCATGCGCTCGGCCTCGTTCTCGACCGGCTGTTAACCGGGCGGTGCGTCAACGCGAGCAAGTCGCGGGAAGACGTCTACCGGCGCGTGCTTGAGGTCGAGCCAGAGCCGGCCAATCTCGTGGTGCCTGGGATTTACCCAGACATCGTCGCCGTCTGCCTTAAGTGCTTGGCCAAGAAACCCGCCGACCGCTATTCATCGGCCGCTGAACTCGCTGTCGACCTGACGCGGTTTCTCGATGGCCGGCCGACGATCGCCCGGCCGCTCGCTCCAGTCGATCGTGCCATCCGCTGGGTCCGCCGCAATCCGCCGCTCGCCGCCGGGATCGCGGTGGCGATTGTGGCCGTTGCCCTCGGCGGGCTGGTCATCAAGGAGCGAGCCAAGGGCATCGCCCGCGAAAGAGCGGTGGCGGAGAAGGACGCCGCCAGCCGGGCCGCAAAGGCAGCCGATGATGCGGCCCGGTATCTGCGCCGGGCCTTTGAGACCTTCCGGATTGGTAACGCCGCCGGAGCCGTCGAAGATCTCCGGACGAGCGCCGCTGCCTATCCGGCACTGGCCGACTCGATCGCCGGAGGATGGCTCCTGGCCCGGACGCACGGGGAGATTGCCCTGCTTGTCGATCGTGGAAAGCTGGCTCCGCCGGGAGATCGGGCCGCCTTGCAGATCCACTCGGTAGCGCTTTCCCGCGACGGCCAACGGCTCGCCGCCGGCGCCGCCGACGGGATGTTGGCCCTGATGCCGCTTGGCCCAGATGGCACCGCAGCCGGGGCAGCGATCGAGGTTGATGCCGGCCACGAAATCAATCAGGTCGTCTTCAATCCCGACGGTTCCCTGGTCGCCACCGCCGGCGAGGATGGCCGCGTCAGGCTTTGGCGCGCCCACGATGGGAGCCACCTCCGCGATGTCGCCACCGGCGGCAAGGGAGTGTTCTCCGTCGACTTCTCACCGGACGGGGCGCGCGTGGCTTGGGGAGGAGCCGATCGGACCATCCGAGTTGTCGCGGTGGGGGGGAAGGGCAACGATGAGGCCCCGGTTGAACTGCGCCCCTTCGATCCACCGGGAACCGTGCCGGGACCGGAAGATCCCGACATCGAAATGCTCCGCTTCCTTGACGAGACGCGGGTGCTCGTCGCCATCAACGAACGAGTCTGTCTTGTCAGTCTGGACAGCGGAACGATCGAGCGCGAGTTCCTCGGGAATTGGGGGCACGTCCAATCGCTTTCGCTTTCGCCCGATGGCCGCGAGCTGATCGCCTGCGGATGGCACGAAAACATGGTTCGAGTCTGGGATCTCGAGACAGGTTCGCTGCGACTTGAAATCGAAAGCCACCCTGCATGGATCCAAGGGTGCGGGTTTTCCCCCGACGGTCGACGCATCGTAACTGGCTGCAAGGATGGCGTCATCCGGTTGTTCGACGCCACGACAGGCGAACTTGTCCAGGAAATCGTCGGCCACCTCGCCCGGATTTGGGCCACGACTTTCCACCACTCTGGTCGACTCCTCACCGCCGGCGGCGATGGCACCGTCCGACTCTGGGATCCGTTCCTCGGCCCATCCATGCTGGGGACGACGCCGATTGACGTCTCCGACCTGCAGACGGCCCATTCAACCGTCGGTCTCGGCGACGGACGGTGGCTCGTCACACCCCGTTCTGGGGCTCCGCTGATCCTCGGACCAGGGAGACAGCAAGCCACTCGAGTCGAACTGGGGGGCGACAATGAGATTCTTTCCACCGCGGTTGACCGATCGAGCCTTCGGGTGGCCTTTGCGACTGCAAAAGGGATTACCGTTCACCGTTTTCCGCCGGATAAGCCGAGCTGTTCTCTCCTCGACCCGAATGGCAAGTTGACTCGCGCCATGGCTTTTGGTCCCGGAGGTTGGCTCTATCAGGGGGTTGAATCCGACCCCCTAAACTCGCTCCTGGCCTGGCCGCCTGATCTCAATTCTCCGACGTGCATCGAGGATGATCTCGACGTGGAGATTGCCTCAATCGCCATCACAGAGCTGCCTGTTTCCAGGCTGGCGTTTGCGACAGGCGCGTGCGTCAGAGTCCATGAACTCCGGCCGGACGGCGCCCCTGTGGCCGGAAGCGGCCGTCAACTTGCCGATCTCACCGGCGAAGTCAGCCCCGATCTGCAGCTCGTCTGGTCGCCGGATGGTGAACGACTCGCCGTGGGGAGCACCGATGGCCGCGCGATGATCCTTGATTCCCTCACGGGAGAGGCCACGACAGAGCTGGCGCCCTACGCCACGATGGTGCGCGGAATCATCTGGGCCCACAACCGATCGTCGGTGATTGTCGCCGACGAGAAATGCATCCGGCTCTGTGACGCGATCAGCGGCGTCACGCTCGACGAAATCCGCCCGGGGTGGGCGATCAACCACATAGCCTTGGTCGAGGGGATTGGCCGCCGCCAGTATCTGGCCGTGACGGGAAACAGATCCACGCTGGCCCGCCGTCCATTCGGGGCGAAGCGTCATAACGACACGCCGGCGGATGGCCGATTGATCCTCCTTGACCTCAGCCGTCGACTCACCGCAGAGGCAGGGAAAAAAGAGATCGCCGGGGAGTAGCGGGCCTTTGGCATTGTCGCGCGAGAGCCACTCGCCGCAGGCGTCGCTCGAGGATGCCGGCAGCGCCGACGAGGAGCATGCCGGCGCCATGGGCGGTGTTGGGGTCGATCTCGGGAACGGCCCCCGGAGTGGAGGTGACGTAGGTCATGTTCGAGACGGGATCAAAGATCACCTGGAGAGGGGAAGGGCCATCGGTGATCCATCCGGCAAAGATCAGGCTCTCGAGGAACGTCTTGTCGTCGCCGGCCATCCGCAGCCCCCAGTTGGCGATGGCACCCGTGCCGGTGAAGGCGCCGAGGTGGAGAATCCCTCCGTTGGTGAGCGACAGCGACGTGAGTGTCAGCGGGGCAAGCCCGTCGAGCCGTGATCCGGCGTCGCTGATGGACAGCGAGTCGATGCTGTCGCCGAGGCCAAAGGCAAGCGTCGCGCCTCCGCCGAGGACGAGATGCGTGACGTCGTAGTGACCGCCCGACTGGCCTGCGGAGCCGACGCCGGTGAGCGAGAGATTTGACGTGGAGAGAGTGCCGGCGACGAGGTTGATGACGCCGTCGGAAGTGGCGGAGGCGCTGGCGAGCGCCACGTCACCGTTGACGTTGAACGTGGCCCGGTCGCCATTGCCGTTGGTACCGTAGACATTCAGAAGCCCAAGCGACGTGCCCGCCGGGGCGTTGACGAGAGCACCATTTTGAACGGAACTGGCGTCGAAGGGACTGAAGGTGTCGCCAGCGAGGAGATCGAGCGTGGCGTCGATGACGGTGAAGCCGAGTGCAGAGATTGTTTCAGAGGTGCGCACGATCGAGCCGGCGTTATCGAGGGAGAGATTTCCGGAGAGCGTCAGGTTTTGATCGAGCGTGACGCTGGCGCCATGGTTGACAGTGAGATAGGAGGCCGAGATGGCTTGGCCGGCCGACGTCAGGGTCGTGGCAACGCCATCGACGTCGATGCCGCCGGAGAGGTTGAGATCCTTGGCGACGGTCGAGGCCATCGCCGGGGCTCGATCGCCTGGCGATTCCTGCCCGGGGGCTGTTTCACGGAGCAGGGGAGACGTTGAAATCGAGCGGCCTGCCCTGCCGTCAGCGCTGGTTGACTGGCCCCCTCGGGCCCGTGCGTCGGCCCGGTTGTCCGGCGCTGGGGCATGGACAGGAGTTCCAATCGGGGGGTATGCTTTTGGCGTCGGTCGGCGGGGCCAGTGGCCGCGCGTCGAATCATCAGCTTCAGTCGAAAGGACGTGAGGGATGGCATCCGTGAGTGCGGCTGACGACGGGGGAAAAGGGGGAGAGGGGGGGAAGGAAGACCGCTCGGGGCTCTCAACGATCATCGATGCTGCTCGGAGAGGGGGGCAAGAGTCGCTCGACCGGCTCCTCAAGGTGGCCTACGTCTACTGCCGGCTGTTCGCCATCCAGCAGACGCCGAAGCGAATGTCGGCGAAGTTCGATCCATCGGACGTCGGAATGGTGTCGATCGTGGATGTGGCGCGCGACATCCGCTCGTTCCAGGGACGCAGCCGCGAGTTTTTAGGCTGGCTCCGGCAGATCGTTCACCATAACGCCATCGATCTCCAGCGCCGGCATGCCCGATCAGCCGAGAAGGAGTGCCTGGACGAATCCGGATTGCACGACATCCCCGCCCCCTCCGCTGCCGACCCGGTGCTCCGCATGGAAGAGATCGAGCAGGTCGAGAAGGCGATGGAGAAGCTCTCCACGGATCACAAGGCAGTGCTCCGCCTTCGGGTCTGGGATGATCTGAAGTGGGAGGAGATTGGGCAAAAGTTGAATCGCTCTGCCGATGCCTCGCGGCAGCTTTTTGCCCGGGCGCTCGACGCGGTGCGGAGTGACTTCGGGGGAAGTGCTTTCGGTGCGGGCCGCGGCGTCTAACACCGCTCCATGACACTCCCCCCCCCCGCTCCAGACAATCCTCCCGAGGAGGATCGGCCAGGTCCAGGTCCAGGTGACGGGGCGCCCGGCGATCTGGCGCCACTCGACGCCGCCGTCAAGCGGCTGGCTGCGATCGACGACCAACTCGCCGGCCTTGCCACGCCTGGCAACGCCGTCGCCGAGGACGCCGCGATCACCCCCGAACTGGCCGAACGGCTCGACACGCTCCTTCTCCTCCGGATGGTGGCGGCGGGGGAGGCGAAGGCGCCACCGCCGCTGATGATTGGGAAGTTCCGCGTCATCCACAAGATCGGCGAAGGGGGCTTCGCCGAGGTCTTCGAGGTGATCGACACGAAGCTCGTCCGCCGCGAGGCGCTGAAGATCGCCCGCCCCCAGATCGTTCTCGACACGGGGAAGAAGAAACGGTTCATCCGCGAGGCGAGACACGCCGCGAAGATTACCCATCCGAATGTCGTCATCGTTCATGAGGTGGGGGAGCACAACGAGCTCCCCTACATCGCCCAGGAGCTGTGCGGCGAGAGCCTCGCCTCCTGGCTCGATCGCCATCCCGGCCCCGTCGATCCCGCGATGGCCGCCGGTGTTGTCCTGGCCCTCGCCGAGGCGGCTCACGCGGCCCATGCCGTGGGCGTCATCCACCGCGACATCAAGCCAGGGAATGTTCTCCTCGTGCCGAGCGACGACGGCCCGCTTCCCCCCGACGACCGGCCCGAGACGCGCAGCACCGTCGGGGAGCCGGAGGGAGTGCGACGGCAGGGAGTGAAGCTCGGTGACTTCGGCTTGAGCGCCTCGATCGTCAGCGTCGATCACGATTCCCCCAGCGGCGCCCCCACCGAGATCGGTACGAGGCTGGGGACGCCGGAGTGGATGGCCCCCGAGCAGGTCAACCCGGCGCTCGGCCCGATGGATGCCCGGACCGACGTCCATGCCCTCGGCCTCGTCCTCGACCGACTTCTGACGGGGCGCTGCGTGAATGCCGGCCCGTCGCTCGACTCCATCTATCGGCGCGTGCTCGACGTCGAGCCGGAGCCGGCCGACCGCATCGTGCCGGGGATCCACCCCGATCTCGTCGCCGTCTGCAGCAAGTGCTTGGCGAAACGGCCGGGCGATCGCTACCAGTCGACGTCGGAACTCGGCGTCGACCTGTCGCGCTTCCTCGACGGCCGGCCGACGTTCGCCCGACCCCTCACCCCGGCTCAGCATGCCGGCCGCTGGCTGCGGCGCAATCCCACGCTCGCCGGCGCGATCGCCGCCGCCCTGGCCGCGGTTGTCCTCGGTGGCCTCGTGATCGAGGAGCGGGCCCGGGGGATCGCCCGCGAGGCGCGGGAACGGGCCGAGAAGGCATCGCGGGATGCCGCCCGTGATCTCCGCCGCGCCTTCGAGACCTTCCGACTTGGCAATGCTGACGAAGCCGTCGCCGACCTTCGGAAGAGCGCCGCCGCCGATCCGGCGCTCGCCGATTCGATCGCCGGCGGATGGCTCCTCGCCCGGACGCATGGCGAAATCGCCACGCTCATCGACCGGAGTGGGA
>QWOP01000013.1 GCA_003669605.1 Planctomycetota bacterium | reverse complement strand
TGAAACTCAACGATTGGCCCGGGGCACTCGATCGCTTTGCGGCGACCAGACGGGCCGATCCGCGCCACGCCGGCAGCCATCAGGGAGCAGCCCACGCACTCTCCAAGACGGGCCATCACGACGAGGCGATCGCCCACGCCCGCAGGGCCGCGGAACTCACCGGATGGAAGAACGCCGACGTCCTTCTCACGTTCGCGGAGGCCTGTGCCGGGGGCGGGTATCTCGAGGATGCGATCGACGTGGGGCGCAAGGCATTGCCCGTGGCGGCGGAGACCCAGCCGCAGCTCGTGCCCATGCTCCGCACCCGGCTGGATCAGTGGGATGGCAGCAAACGGTAGCTCGCGATGCTCCCGTCGGTCCTCCGCGGGTGAGGCTCAGCCGCGGGTGATCTCATGGCTCGTGCCCGGCGGAAGACGCCCCTGGGATCGTGCCGCGTTCCAGGTCCCAGATCGTCACCTTGACCTCAGAATAGTCGCTGCCGGTATTGATCATCGGAAATCCAAACTCTTCCCAGCGATCGGCACGATGGGTGTGGCCGCAGAACAGCACCGCCGGGCGGAGCTTCGCCGCCAGGATGGCATCGCCGATGAGTTGATTCGAGCCATAGGCATCGAAAAAGCTCCGGGAGCGGTCGTCGGTGGGGGCGAACGGCCAAGTGTGTGACAGCACGACGATTGGCAGGCCACGGGCGACCGCCGCCTGGTAGCGATGCCAGAATAGCTCGGCGATCTCTGCAGCGATCTGGGGGTTGGTGCGACCGAGTCGATCGATGAAGCGATCGTTCCAGACATGGCGGCCGTCGGTGAAGGTTTCGTATCGCTCCAACGGGATCGTGGCCAATCCACCCCGGTAGTCGTAGTGGCCGTAGGTGCCCACGACGGTGCAGGAATCGGTCTCCAGATTGCCCCCCTCGAGATACGTCGCAGTGATGTCGCTGAACCGGCTCCACAGATGGCGATAGGGCTTCCGCCAGAGGTCGTGATTCCCCATCACCCAGGCGATGTCGGCCTCCGGCCACGCCCGCCCGAGCGCCTCGACGGTCCGTCGCAACCCGTCGTCATTCCCGTTGTCGCCGCCGATGAGAATCACGTCCGGATCGGTACCGGCGAGAAGGTCCATGGCCGCGTCAAGATTGGCGGGCCAATGGTCGAGATGGAGATCCGTGAGATGGGCCAGTGTCGTCATGGCTTTGTCTCGCCACAGACGAGAGAGATCTTCTCGCCACCGGGAAACTCGAGCCAGGCGAGGCCGCCGGGCCTGACGAGCCATCTGATGTTCTCGCCCTCCTCGAGGATCACATGGCCGGTCCGGTCGCCGAAGGCGACATGGCTGGTGCGATGCAGCCAGCGCGGCTTGTCGACCTCGACATAACCCCGGAGGATGGCCGTGAAGTCCTTGGCCGTGACCTTGAAGTCCTTGAACGTGTCGGGCATCGACTCGGGAACTGGATCGGCGACGAACTCCTGCACATCGTCCGGCAGGGGACGGGGCTCTCCGGTGCCGGCTTGGGCTCCGCCGGCAAGGGCCAGCAGAAGGCTCAGGAGGAGCCGCATCGGAGACCTCGGGGAGAAGGGAGGGGGCCTCGGTCCGGGGAGTCAATCATACCCTGAACCCCCAGCCTGTCTCGTGGCGCGGCGGGCCACCATCCCGGCGACCGACAGGGCGGGCTTCAGCGGGCGCCGCGGCCGCGGCGCTGGGAGCGCTTGGCGCCGGGGCGGGGTGGAGCATTCTTCGGTTGCGGCGGCGCCTCGCTGAACTTGTCGGCTTGGCCGGTGAGCTCGTAGAGGAACCGGCTCGGGCGACAGGGGCGGCTCTTCCCCCACTTCATCCGCGTCAGGCACATCGAGAGGACGAGCCGCTTGCGCGCCCGCGTCACCCCCACGTAGGCCAGCCGTCGCTCCTCAGCGATCGCATTCAGGCCGTCGGCGAGCGACCGGTGGTGGGGGAGGATCCCCTCCTCGAGCCCCACCATCCAGACGTTGTCGAACTCGAGCCCCTTCGCGGCGTGGAGGGTCATCAGCCGAAGGAGACGCTTCGTTGGCTTGTCGTCCTTAGGACGCTCCGCTTCCTTGACATCGAGGACGAGGTCGTCGAGATAGCCACGCACGAGCCGGCCGACATCCTTCTCCTGGCGATGCTCAGCGTGGTGCTCGGCGAGGCCGTTGACGACCTGCTCGACACACTGCCAGCGCGCCTCGAGCTCGTCTGCGTCCTCGTATTCGCGCTCAAGAAACGCTCGATAGCCAGATTGATCAAGGAGGGCCCGGATCGCGACGGCCGGGTCAGGGGGCGCCTCGCCGCCGCCGAGCGTGATCAGCTTCTCAAGCGTCGTCAGCCCGCCGGCCGCAACGCTGCTCAAGGTCCCCTCCGAGCGCCGCCCGAGCAGCTCCCGCCACAGGCTGTGGCCCGCCGACTGGGCGGCTGTGCGCGCCTGGAGAACGGCCGAGGAGGAGAGGCCGCGCGGGGGGACGTTCGCGATCCGCGACAGGGCCATGTCGTCGTCGGGATCGACCATCATCCGCAGGAACGACATCACATCCTTGACCTCGCGGCGATCGAAGAACGATCGGCTCCCGACAAGCTCGTAGGGGATGTTGCGGCGCCGCAGCTCCTGTTCGAAGACCCGCGTCTGCTCGCCGGTGCGGAGGAGGATCACCGCCTCCGGCGGATCGACCGAGCCCTCCGCGAAGCGGGCCTCGACGTCGGCGACGATCCGGCGCGCCTCGTCGAGCTCGTCCTGCGCCTGGACGATCGCCGGCGCGGGGCCGGAGGGGGCCATCGAGACGAGCGTCTTGCCGTGGCGACGGGTGTTGCAGGCGATGAGCGTGTTTGCCGCGTGGATGATTTCCGGCGTGGAGCGGTAATTTTCCTCGAGGCGCACGGTCACCGTCTTCGGCCAGCGCGTGGGGAACTCGAGGATGTGCGAGATCTGCGCGCCGCGCCAGGAGTAGATCGATTGGTCGTCGTCCCCCACGACACACAGGCTGCGGTGATCGCGGGCCAGCGCCGAGAGGATCCGCTCCTGAATGCCGCTGGTGTCCTGGTATTCGTCGACGAGAATGTGGTCGAAGCGCCCCGCCTCGGCGAGGCGGACATCCTCGTGCTTGGCAAAAAGCTCCTCGACGAGCATGAGGAGATCGTCGAAGTCGACCGCCCCGGCGACGCGCAGATCGTGTTGGTAGCGGCGGTAGCCGGCGGCGGCGAGCGTCCAGTGTTCCGGCGCGTCGGCCGAGAGGGTCTCGATGGCGCCGTCGGGGCGCACTGCGGCGCTCTTCCAGCGGCTCACCCGGTCGACGAGATCGCCGGGAGAGAGCGTCGTGTCGGGGACCTTCAGCTCCTTGAGCACCTTCCGCGCCGTCGACTCCTGCTCGCCGCGGTCGATGATCGCGAACCGCTCCGGGTAGCCGAGGCGCGGGGCGTGGCGCCGGAGGATGCGGACACAGAGCGAATGGATCGTGGAGATCTCGGGGAGATCCTCCTGGCTCTTTCCGGACGGGCCGCGCGGCCCCTTCTTCGGCTTCAGATACGCCTTGGCGCGGGCCATCATCTCGCGGGCGGCTTTGTTGGTGAACGTCACGGCGAGGATCCGCGACGGCCGCGATCCGCGCCACACCAGATGAGCCATCCGGGCGATGACGACACGCGTCTTTCCCGTGCCGGCCCCGGCGAGCACCAGAAGCGGCCCGATCGGCGCCTGAACAGCCTGTGTCTGCGCCGGATTGAGCCCGGTGAGAGTGCGCGACGGCGTGTGCCCAGGCCTGGCCACGGGGCCGGCGGGTCCGGCGGGTCCTGGAAAGGGGCCGAGCGTCGCGGGGCCGTCGTCGGTTGGCTCCTCCGGCAGTTCCTCCGGCGCGGACGCCGCCGGTGCGGAGTCGGGGCCGAGGAGACCGTCGTCGGGTTCGGCGGAAGGGGTGTCGGGAACGTCCGGAGGGAGTCCGTTCACGTGGAAAAGCGTCCGTGCGGAGGGGTGTCGGGGAGCGCCCGGCAGTCGGCGGGGCCGGATCGTACCACAGCCCCACGGGGCCATCGGCCGAGATCGGCTTGACGCCCCGGACGGGGCCGTTTCTATTTGGTTTTTTCCGCAGTATCGAGAACTGGAAGAGCCATGAAGAAACGTTCGGCGAGGCCTGGCGACCGTCGCGACCACGAGCGCCGCTTCAGCGAGCGGCAGACCGCGCGTGGAGACGACGACGACAATCTCGCCACCCGCGAGGGGCGCCCCGTCAGGCTCCCACTCGCTTCCGAGACATCCGAAGAGGTGGAAGAAGAGGTCCACGGGAACGCCCTGGCCGAAGGGATCACGTCGGCGCTGGAGGCGCTGCGGCCCCATCTGCGGGCGATGCTGTTCGGCCTTGCCGGGCTGTTCCTGGCCGCGGTTGGCTGGATGTGGGCCCGCCAGCAGGAGGCCGGTCGCGTCGAGAAGAGCTGGAACGATTACCTCGCCGCCATGCCGCCGGTCGACCCGGCGGCGCTGGCCGATGTCGCCAGCCAGCATGCCGGAACGCCGGCCGGTCAATGGGCCAGGCTGACCCAGGCCGAGATCGACCTCGACGAAGGGGCCGAGTTGGTGTTCGTCGACCGCGAGCGGGCGAAGCCGAAGCTCCAGGCTGCTGCCGACGCCTACGCGGGGATCCTCGCCGGTGTGGGGAAGGGGCTTCTCGCCGAGCGGGCGACGTTCGGCCTCGCCAAGGCGAATGAGAGCCTCGGGAAACTCGATGATGCCCGTCAGGGCTACGAAGTGGTCGCCCAGGACTACCCCAACGGCGCCGTCGCCGGGATGGCCCGACAGCGTGCCGTGGCGCTCAAGGGGGAGACGGTCAAGGAATGGTACACCTGGTTCGACAACCGCAAGCCGACCCCGCCGCCGGTCGACAACAGCCCGATCCTCGGACTCCCTTCCGAAGACCCGCCCGCAGCACCGGCCGCACCCGCCGGGAGTGACAAACTTCCCGCTACCGAACCGGCCACTGAAGCCGCGCCGGCCACCCCCCCTGCCGCACAGGAGTGATCGCCTGAAAGACGCCAAACCCGCACAGACCGCTGCCCGAAGCGACGACATCGATGACGATGTCATTCCCGTCGTCGCCGAACCGGGCCCGGTGGCGGGGGGCGTTGCCCCAATCGCGCCGCCACCCGGTCAGGTTGGTGCCGTTGACGATGCCGGGGCCGCAGGGGGAGCGGGGCCGCGGCTGATTCCCGGTACGGTGCTCCTCCTCGCGGTCGAAGGCGATGCGGTGGGAATACGCCTCGATCAATTCGTCGTCCGCCATGCCGGCGGGGCGAGCCGCTCGGCGGTGGCCCGGGCGATCGACGCCGGGGCGGTCCGCGTCGACGGCGTCGTGGCGAAGGCCTCGCTCCAACTGAAGGCGGGGATGGTCGTCGCCTATACCGTTCCCGAGCCGGCGCGGGCGGGGCCAGAGGCGGAGGAGATCCCCCTTGAGTTTCTGTACCTCGATGAGGTCATGGGGGCGGTCAACAAGCCGGCCGGGATGGTCGTTCATCCCGCCAAGGGGAACTGGAAGGGGACGCTCGCCGGGGCGCTGAAGTGGCATCTCGAACGGGTGGCCGGCGGCCTCTCCACCGTCGGTGGGCCGACGCGCCCCGGGATCGTCCATCGGCTCGACCGCGACACCAGCGGCGTGATCATCGTCGCCCGCAACGAAGAAGCCCACCACGCACTCGCCCGGCAATTCGAGCAGCGCACCACCGAGAAGACCTACCTGGCGATCGTGCAGGGGGAGCCGCGCTTCGACCGCGACGAGATCAATCTCCCCATCGGCATCCATCCCTACCAGCGCGAGCGGATGGCCGTCCGCCGCGATCACTCCACCAGCCGGGATGCCGTCACGCGCTATGAGGTCCTCGAGCGGTTCGGGAAGGCAGCGCTGCTCTCGGTGACGCCGAAGACGGGGCGCACCCACCAGATCCGCGTTCATCTGGCTGCCATAGGCTGCCCGGTCCTCGCCGACACCCTCTACAGTGGCCGCAGCGTCGTCGATCGGTCGTTCCTCAGGCTGCGCGGTGATCCGGCGCCGCTCCTCACGCGCCAGGCGCTCCACGCCACCAGCCTCGCCATCGATCATCCCCTCGACGGGCAGCGGAGGCGCTTCGAGGCCCCCATCCCGGCCGACATCCTCAGCCTCCTCACGGTTCTCCGCGGCGGCTGACCGGCGGCCATGGCGGAGGCTTTCCCACCCCTGGTATCCTCACGCGTCGGCGCGGGCACGATGGAATCACTGCCCGCGGCCGGCCCAGATTCGGCCCGCAGCCCAGAGGGGAGACGACTGCGTGACGAGCGCTGCCCGTGAAGCCCGTGTCGGAGCCAGGCATCGCCTCGACGTCCGGCTCCAGATCCTGGCGGTCTTGATCGCTCCCCTCACGTTCTCGGGGTGTGGTGAAGCGACGCGCGGGGCCCCGGGTCCGTCGATGCCCGTCGCCGGGCCACCGGGCTCGGCCCGACAAGCTGCTTCGCCCAGTCCCCCGGAGTCACCCCGACCCCCGTCGAGTGAAATCGCCCCGCGGCCGCCGCTCCCCGCGGCGTTTGAAAGCCTCCGCGAGGAGGCGCTCGCGCTCGCCGCGGCGCTCCGCCAGCGTTATCCCGATGCCCCCGAGCCGATCGATCTTGCGGGGACGATGCACGACCGCTTCGGCAACCTCACCGCGGCGACGAGCTTGTGGGAGGCCTGGCTCGCGGACCATCCCGGTTCGGCGGAGGCCCACCTTCGGCTCGGAAAGTATGCCCGGGAGAAAGGGGAGGAGACGAGCGCGGTGGAGCATCTCGAGCAGGCCTTCAACGCCCGCCCTGATCTCCCCGGGGCCCAGATCCTTCTCGGCGAGTCGCTGACGAATATCGGCCGGGCCGACGACGCGATCGCCGTCCTCGTGCGCGAGTTACCGGCCACGGCGGGCAATCCCAACCGGCTCACGCTCCTCGGCCACGCCCGGCTCCAGCACGGCGACTTCGCGGGCGCGAAAGCCGACTTCGAACGGGCCGTCGCCATCGATCCGGCGTCGCCCCATGCGCTCTACGGCCTCACCATCGCCTCCGGCCGGCTCGGCGAGACGGAGGCTGCCGAGCGCCACCGCGCCGCCTTCGCCGCGCGGAAGGCACAGAGCCTTTTCCGTGATCGGGCCAATGCCCCGGCCCGGCTCGACGACATGCCGGCGCTCCTCCAGGCGATGGCCGGCTGGTATGCGATCGCCGGGCGGATCGACCGGGCCCGCGGCGACATGGCCTCGGCCGAGCGCGACTGGCTGCGGGCGCTCGACTTCGCACCGGGCCAACGGGAGGCCCGCACGGCGCTGGTCGATCTCTACCGCCGACAGGGGCGCGACGGGGAGGCCCGGGGGCTCCTGGAACGCGCCGGGGCGACCGCACAGCCCCCCGGCGCGGCAGGGAGGAATTGAGATGCCTCGTCGACTGGCCCGCTCACCTTTGGCCCGGTTGATCGCGCTGGCGGGCTTGGCATGGCCGGGGGTCGTGGCGGTGGTCGTGAAGGGGGAGCCCCCCGCCGGCGCTCCTCCGACGGACGCGGCGAAGCGTCCGCCGATCCTCCTCGAGGACGTCACCGCCGCCACCGGCATCGGGTTTGTCCATGACGACGGCGGGAGCGGGCGCCGCTTCATCCCGGAGACGGTGACCGCCGGCGTCGCCACCTTCGATCATGACCTCGACGGCCGGATCGACATCTACTTCCCCAACGGGGCCGATCTTCCCGGCACCGCCCCCCCGCGCCGACCGCGCGCCATGCTCGCCCGCAACCGGGGCGGATGGCGCTTCGACGACGTTACCGCGGCTGCCGGGCTCGACCACGAGGCCTATGGCGTGGGGGTGACCGTCGGCGATCTCGACAACGACGGCTTCCCCGACCTGTGCACGAGCAACGACGGGCCGAAGCGGATGTGGCGGAACATGGGGGACGGGACGTTCGTCGACGTCACCGCTGCCGCCGGGACCGCCGATGGCGACAAGCTCGGCGCGGGGCTGGCCCTCCTCGACGCCGACGGGGATGGCGATCTCGATCTCTACGCCGCCAACTACGTCCGCTTCTCCCCCGAGGGGCATGTCTCGCCGCGGATCCGGGGCGTGCCCCTCTACCACGGGCCGCGCGACTACGAAGCCTGGCCCGATTCGTTCTACCGCAATGACGGCGATGGCCGGTTCAGCGACGACAGCGTCGCCTCCGGGATCGCGGCGGTGGCGGGGCCGGGGATGGGGGTGGTCTGTTTCGACGAGGAGGGTGATGGCGACACCGACATCTTCGTTCTCAACGACGTCGCCGCCAACTTCCTCTTCCGCAACGACGGCACGGGGCGCTTTGCGGAGGTCGGTCTCGAGGCGGGGCTGGCCTACGACTCGATCGGGCAGCCCAACGGCAGCATGGGGGTCGACTGTTGCGATGTCGACAACGACGGCTGGCTCGACCTGTGGATGACCTCTTACCAGGGGGAACGGCCGGTCCTCTACCACAACCTCGCCGGGCAGGGATTCGAGGACGTCAGTTCGCGGACGGGGGCCGCGGCCGGGAGCCTGCCGTGGGTGAAATGGGGCTGTGGGATCGTCGACTTCGACAACGACGGCGGCCGCGACCTGTTCATCGCCTGCGGCCACATCAATGATCTCGTCGAGCAGTTTGACGACACGACCGCCTACCGCAATCACAACGTCCTCCTCCGCAATGTCGGGGGGAGGTTCGTGGAGATGTCGGCGGCCGCGGGGCTCCATGCCGTGCCGCGGCACAGCGCCCGCGGCGCCGCCTTCGACGACCTCGACAACGACGGCGATCTCGACGGCGTGATCCTCAACGCCCGCGAGGCGCCGACGCTCCTGCGGAACCTCGACCGGGAGCGCGGAGGGGAGCATCACTGGCTCCAGGTGCGCCTCGTCGGCCGCGACTCGAACCGGGACGGCGTCGGGGCGAACGTCCGCGTCGTCATCCCGGGGGCTGTCCGCGTCGATGAGGTCCATGCCGGCCGAGGCTACCAGGGGCATTTCGGCAGCCGGCTCCACTTCGGGCTCGGGCCCGCGGCGGCGGTTGAGCGCGTCGAGGTCCGCTGGATCGGCGGCGAACGGGAGGCGTTTGACGTGGCGGGGATCGACCGGCTCGTTGTCCTCATCGAGGGGGCAGGGCGTCGGGTCGATCGGCCGGGGAAGATGGAGACGGTGCCGGAGGGGGATCGACGCTGACGATGGCGCGGGGAAGTGTCGAGTCGACGACGCGCGACAGGGCCACGACGAAACCGGCGGCGCCATCTCGCCATCCCCCCTGGAGGCCGTAGCTCTTGGTGAACACGGCCAGCG
>QWOP01000008.1 GCA_003669605.1 Planctomycetota bacterium | reverse complement strand
GGCCGGCGCGCCAGGCATCGCCGCCGGAGTCGGCGAGCATCCGCCCCGCTTCTGCGGCGATCCGCAGCCGCAGTTTGTCAGGGGGCGGCACCGATGCGGGCGTCTGCTGAGCCTCATCACCATGGCCAGCCCCCGACTGCGGATCATCAGTCTGCTGATCGTCTGCAGGCTTGGTCACTCCTCCGCAGCACCGGTCGGTTCTTCCGCAGCGGCCCCCTCCCCCACCGCTCGCCAGCGGATGTTCTTGACCCTCGCCACAGTGGAATAGGTGGCGATCCCCAGCGGCTTTGACGGAAAGACCTCGTTGCGGATCGAGACGATGCGGTTGGTGAGCTTCTGGTCGACCACCTGCTCGTCGTCGAGCCAGCAGGAAATCCGCTCCGGAGTGACGCGAACGCGGACGGTGTACCAGCGGCCCGTCTTAAACTCGCGGTAGCTGGTGGTATCGTTGTGGGCGGCATCTTGGCCGTCGATGCTCGAAAGTCCCATCACTCCCCCTCCCCAGCCACCGACGATGAAACTGCAAGGATCGTCGCCGACGGGGAAGGTGAGACCGCAGAAGAAGTCGTTGCCGTCGACCCGCTGGGCCTCCAGTTCGATTTCGTAGTTCTGCTTCGGCACATCCTTGGTCCAGGTGATGCCGCTCATGTCGGCACCGCGGCCGATCATGATCGAACCGTCGCTGACCTCGATCGCCCCCTCGCCGCCGAAGGACGTCGACTTCCAACCCCCAAGCGATTCTCCGTCGAAGAGCGACTTCCAGCCGTCGTCCGCCACGGCAGTCTCGCCCGTCACCGGCTCCTTCCAGGCGGCCGTGAGTTCGGCGACGATGGTCTCGGCTTTGTAAACGGTGCGCAGGGCGGCGAGGATCCCCGCCGCATCGACCGACACTGCCCGGCTCTGCCGGTCGTCATAGGCCACGTCAAGGACCAGCGACTGGATGTTGCCGTCGAAGATCAGCCCCACCAGTTCCCCGGCCCGGTTGACCACGGGGCTGCCGGAGTTGCCACCGATGATGTCGGCGGTGCAGACGAAGTTGAATGGCGTCTTCAGGAAGGCGCCGTCGGCCTCCAGAGACGCCTGCTGCTCCTGCCAACGTGGCGGGAGATCGAAGGGGGGCGTCTTCTTCTTGATGGTGGTGCGGTCGAAGAGCCCGGCGTAATGCGTGATCGGCTCGATCCGCTTCCCATCCTGCTCGTAGCCCTTCACCGTGCCGTAGGCGAGGCGGAGGGTGAAGGTGGCGTCGGGATAGAGGCTGTTCCCTGAGAGTGCGTACTGGGCCCGCGTGATCTCGGCATGCGCCTGCTGCTTTACCTCGCGGGCCTCCTCGATGATCCTCCGCAGGCGGCGCGACTCGCCATCCACCGCCGCCGCCAGGGCGATCATCGGATCGCCTGTCCGCTCGACCACCTTCACGCCGCCATCGAGCCCCGCTTGGTAGATCTCGCGTCGGGTGTCCTTGGCCACTTCCCGGCCATGCTCCTGGGGCCGCTTCCCCAAGCCGGTGCCCTTGACCAGTTCGGCAGCCCGGTCACGCGGCGACTTGCCAGCCAGGATGGTCTTCACCAGCGGATTCTCTGCCCCCAAAGCACCCACCATGGTGGTCAGCGAATCGGCGAGTTTCACTGTCTCGAAGGCGTCGTAGACCGGCTCGTCGGAGAACAGTCCCAATTCCATCGACTGCCTGGCCGAGTCACGAAACTCGCGGAGCCTCTCGCCACTCTCTTTCGACTGCTCCGCGGCGGAGCGGAGGATAGCGCGGGCGGTGGAAAAATACTTGCTATTAAAAGCCGCGCCCCCCTCGAGGAGATTGTACGCCAGCGCCGCCGCGTCGATCTCCTTCTCCGCCCCCTCGATCCGCGCAAACGGCGTGGGCTGGCCGCGGGTCGTGGTTGACTTGGCCATCTCCTCGCGGAGAAACCGTTCGGCCTCCTGCTTGCGGGCCATGACGAGCGGATCAAGGAGCCCGCCGAGCAGTCCTTCCCGGGCCTTGCGGCTGTTCTGCACCCCGTAGAGATCATCCGCGGCCTGGCGGGCCTCCTCCGGCCCCTGCCCGGCGTAGGCACCGAGCATCACCTCCAGGCGGCGGAGCATCGAGAGCGCCATCGGCATCTGCCGGTCCCGCATCGCCACCAATTCCCGCATCGTGTTGGCGCGGTCGGTGTGGCCGGGGTGGCCGGAGACAAAGACCAGATCCCCTTCGCGCACCGGCTTGGAACCCCAGGCGAGGAAGTGCTCCACCACCGCCGGTTGGCCATCCTCGTAGGCCCGGAAGAGGCACATATCGAGGTTATAGCGGGGGAATTCAAAGTTATCGGCATCGCCACCAAAGAAGGCGATCTGTCGCTCTGGCGCAAAGACGAGGCGGACATCGGTGTATTTCTTGGACCGGTAGAGGTGGTAGGCCCCTCCCTGATGGAGCGTGACGACATCGCTCCTCAGCCCGGTCTTCTCAAGCGATTCTTCCTCGATCGCCGCCATCTCCTTGCGGCGCGTGACAAACGCCTCATCGGCCGACATCCCCGGCTTGACCACCATCTGGACCCTGGCGGTGACATCCTCGATCGACACCAAGACGTTGAGTTCGAGGTCGTGGCAGCGGAGTTCGTCGGCTCGGGTCGCGGCCGCGAAGCCGTTGCGGTAATAGTCGTGGATCTCGTCGCCGAGCTTTTGCAAACTGTCGGCGCCGACATGATGGTTGGTGAGGACGAGGCCCTCGGAAGAGACAAACGAGCCCGACCCGCCGGAATTAAAACGGACGCTCGACCGCTGCAGGTGACTGAGCCACTCGGCAGTCGGGGCGAAACCATGGTCCTTCGAGAGTCGCTCAAGCGGCGGATCGTTGAACAACCACATCCCCTCGTCAGCCGAGGCCACTGCGGCGACCACGCCGGCCACGATCACCGCCGCCCACCAAAGAGCGAAAGTCCGCTGGGCCGATGGCCTCTTCCTTCCACCACAAGCCGCCGCTGGTCGCTGGTCCATGGATCGTCCCCGGGATGTCTTCAAATCTGCCTTCTGGCCGCCGGAAGCGGTTCCCGGAATAGAGTACCGCATTGGGCAAGGTCTGCAGAAGCACCCCCTTGCCCGAATGAGGATCGTCCACGCTCGCCGGCTGCAGTCCCAGTTTCCCCAGGACACGACCGTGAACCATCCAGTCGAGATCTTCCTCACGCTCGGCGGTGGATTTCTCCTCGGCGGCGCCGTCGCGGCTGCCATCGTCGCTTGGTTACCGGCATGGGCGGAGTTCGTCAGCCGTCAACTCGTCAGCTGGAGGGCCTTGGGAGCCCTCGGGGTGCTGATCGCCTGCATCTGGAAAGTCGTGCCCGCTGTGTGGTGGCCCACCATCGCCATCCCCCTCCTCGGCCTGGCCCTCGTCGCCATCCCCATGATGCTCGGCATCCTGCTCTTTCCGGCCGAGACGCGAAACGGCAACGTGATTGAGAAAGCCGATATCGAGCCGACCGGCTCGACGCTTGTCGACCGACTGCAGGCCCCATGGAGCAGCCTCACCGAGGAACGCCCCCCGGCGGCCGTTGATATGGCGAGGTGCGCGGCTATCGCCTACCAGACGCCTGAAGAATGGCAGAAGAGCATCCCCCGGCTTGGGTTTACGATCCATGAAAGAGTTGCCGATGGCTCCGCGAAGGGGGTCGTGATGACCCTCGGAGACGAAGCCGTCATCGCTTTTCAGGGGAGCGATGACTTTGGCGACTGGTTTACGAACCTCGATACCGAGCTCGCCACACCACCGGCCGATCTTGTCCATCGTGGGTTTCACAAGGCGTATCGCTCTGTTGCCGGGCAGGTAAAAGCGGCCCTGGTAAAACATGACATCCGGCACGTCTGGATCACGGGTCACAGCCTCGGCGGGGCGATGGCGGTGCTCTGCGGACTCGATCTCGTCCGGGAACAGAAGTTCGCCGTGCGCGGCGTGATCACCTTCGGCCAGCCCCTCCTCCTCGCCCCGTCGTTCGCGTCGAGAGCCAACCAACTTCTCAGCAACCGCTTTCTTCGTTTTATCCACCAAGACGACATCGTTCCCCGTGTCATCCCCGGCCTCCGCGGCGGCGGTAGTTTCATGTGGTTCAAAGATGGCGAACTCATTTTCGGTGGCCCGAGGATGCGGGCCTTCCAAGCCTCGGGCGCGGAGGCCGAGGCCATGACGCTGGACAACGAGGAGGGGCCAGAGCCACTGACTGCCGAGCAGTTTGAGCGAGAAAAAACCCGCCTGCGGGCCGGCCGAGCCGCCGCGTCTGAGCCCGGCTCCGACCAGGCCCAAAGGATGGAGGCGCTGCCGAACGCCGCCGACCATTCGATGACGCTCTATCTCGCGGTCATCGAACGACGCTTCGGGCCTGCAGACACCAAAGCTCGTCAGGCCGCCACACCTTTGCGGCAGTCGGCTCAATCCCCTATCCTCTAGGAGCCGCCATACCTCATCCCCCAAAACCTCATCCCCCACACCTCATCGATGGGGAAGTGATGGCCTTGGTGCTGCTGAATACGACAGCAGCCGGTCGGATGCGATTCTCAAGCGAGTCTTCGCTCACTCCATCCGTTGCGCAAGACAGGCACTTTGTGATTCCCAGCATCTCATCTCATGAGCCAGACCGAGGACCGGGAATCAGGGCGGAGTATTTCGATTTTCGCGACCACACCCACTGGCAGACCTCACTCGAGGAAATTCCAGCGCGGATCAAAGCGGGACAGTTTGTCTGGATCGACATAGACCTCACAGCTACCGCCCTGGGGCTGCTCAAGACTGTGCTGCCGATCAGTGCTGCCGGCTGGCTGCGGCTCGACCAACTGACCGACCACGGCAAGGGTCTTGAGGAAGAACCGGTGGCCTGTCTCTGGCGGTCGGAGGGTTTGCTGGACATGGTGCTCGTCGGCACCGTCTGTCGAGTGGACTCAATCGACTGGGAACGCTGCGACATCCTTCTGGGCGAGGGCTTTCTCGTCACCGCCAGCAGAGGTGCATGCGAGATGCTCGCCGCTGTGCGCCGCGAGTACGCCCACGATTTTCAGCAGCATGCCGTCACGCCCAGTTTTTTGATCTACGAAATCTGGAGCGGCCTCATAAACCAGTTTCGCACAGCTCACAGCGAACTGGAAAAGAATGTCGAGGCCATTCGGCTGGCGATCTATCGGGATGTGAACGAAGGCACGCTCAGCAGCCTGGCAGACCTGTCTGGGAAATTGATGGTGCTCCGCAAGCGAGTTTTGCCAGCCCGCCGGGTCCTTGAGGATCTGGTATCCCGAAAGACAGCGCTGATCAGCGCCAGCACGCTCGACTTCTTCGGCAAAATGATCGAGACCCTCGACAGGCTCCTGGCAGACATCGAATCCGATCGAGACATTCTCGAAAGCGCGGTAAACCTCACGCTCACGTTCACCGCCCACAGAACAAACCTGACGATGAACCGGCTCGCGGTGGTGAGCACGATCTTCCTGCCGCTGACATTTCTGTGTGGTGTCTACGGCATGAATTTCGCCGTCCTTCCCGAGGTGCAATGGCGGCACGGATATGCCTATTTCTGGGTGCTTTCGTTGGTGATTTCAGTCACGCTGATCATCATGCTCAGACGAGCCCGGCTCCTGTAAACCAGCGACTCACACCCCCCGGCGTCGCGCTTGAAGTTGGCGGTGGAATTCTTCGGCCGCCCTTCATGCCATCGGTGGCCGGCACCTTTTTTCTCAATGCCGAAGGCTGACCTTTTCGAGGCGGTAGTGGTATGTCTCTGGGTCTGTGTTGGGTTGGGTGTCCTTCTCCCAGAGAGCCACCCCCAATTCGTCCCAGAGGGAAGGGACTGTCGAGGCGGGCAAACTCTGCTCGATCTGGACTGACAGCGACGGGTCGCCAGACAGATCACTCAAGGAAGCCCGAAGAGATCGGGGCGATCGGGCATAATCCACGCTGAACCGGTAGGGCTGTCCGGCTTTCATGCCTCCGGGGACGGCCAGATCCCAAGCCGTCGACTTTCCGTTTGAGGCCAAGACGCATCGGACTTGTTCCGCCGACGCGATCTGGAGCGTCAGCGATTGTCGCTCGATGGATTCATCGGCCGAGAAGAATCCCATCACGATCGGGTTGTTCGGCGTGTTGCCGAAGGATTCGACGCGGAAATCCAAGGCGGCTTGGAACGGGGTGTCTTGGGGCGAGAGCCGGATGGGATGCACATAGCGTCGCCGCTGGGAGCCTTCCGCTGCGGTCCCGACCGACCCCCGCGCCGTCGGCCATCTCCCCTTGATGGCGACGGCCTGGGAGTTTTGGGACCAGACGTAGGGGACGGTATCCGGGCTCATCAGCGGGACTTCGTGGGCCGGGTTCGCTTTGCGGCCGATGTCCAGCATGTCGAAGTCGAAGTGCCAACCGCGCTGCAGGGGATCGCTTGCGAAGTCTTCGGCGAGTGTCAGCGCGGCTTCGGTACCAGTGTTGAATGTCCGGTTGGCGATCGCCGCCAAGAACGGGTTGATGCCCGCCGCCGGGGTTTGGCCATAGTGCGTGTGCTCCGACCAGATCCAGACGTATTCGTCACTGGAGGCCAGTGCCAGCGGCAGATTGGCCCAGAAGGAGGTTTTGGTCCCACTGGGCCATCCGGGATAGAGGCTCCAGGGGTCATCCTCGATCCACGCCGCCATGCCGGTCTTCACAAACTGGTCGTACTTCGGCGGGTTGCCGCTGAGTGAACGCCATTCCCTCATCCAGGCGCGGGCCGCCTCATAGCGGCCGCGATCCCCGGCAAAGCCTGCCGGCTTGCCGTCGTTGGCGGCATTCAGCGTCCCCGGCCCTTGGCCATAGTAGAAGGTGTTTTCATAGCCGTGGATGAGCTGGCCGGGGTGCTCGATGGCATCCAGCACACCGTCCAGGAATGGGATGCTGCCTTGGAGCGGTTCGTAGCCCACTGCATCGGGAGACCAGGCAAAGGTGACGATGATCTTGACGGCCGGCAATTGCGCCTGGACAGCCTTGATCCATTGGGCTCCGCGGCGACGGAGCAATGCGGGGGAATCCTTCCCGAAGGGGAATTTGAGGTTGGGAGGTCGATCGGTCTCGAACTCCGGGACTCCCGACTTCGTTCTCCAGCGATAGTTGCCGTACTGCTCTGTATCCAACCAGAAGCCTTGGAGATGGGCTTCGCGACACAGCCGTGCCGCCATGGCGGCATTGTGTTCCACGATGGCCCAGTCTTGATCGTTGGAGAGATCGGGAGTGAAGCGACCGCGGGCCCCGTCGATCAGCGTGCAGTTGAGGAAGTTGTCGCTCAGCGTTCCCCAGTGCACCGAGTTGAGGTCCGCCACGATGGGGTCGATCGCCTCGGAGGGCAGTTCGACGGTGTTCCAGAGCAGTTCGTGGAGAAAATATTCTCGCGGTGCTAATCCCAGCCGCTCGCCCCATTCGACCGGCAGGACTGCAGGGATCACGTACCCATCGAAGGGGAAGGAGGCTGCAAATTCGGGATGACTTGCCAGGTAGCGCGAAGTCACGGCGTTCTCCCCCCCCGCGGTGCCAAACTGGCCGCCACCGAGAGACTTCTTTCCCCGCAATTCCTGGGGGCGGGCCCACGGTTCCTGCCGGGGATGCGGGTGGGTCTCCACTCGGATCCAAGCCACGGCGATCGAGCCGGCCTGGTGAGAGGGATCCAGACGGAGCTGGGTGCCTGCTGCCATGGGTGGCAGCGGGATGCTGTATTCGTGCCACAGACCGTCATTGTGGATCACAAAGGCCCGGCTGTTGCTCTCGGAAAACGGTGGCCCGTGATAGATCTGGCCCATCGGATCGGCATTCGATCGCATCCGGATTGTGACTGTCACAAACTGTCCGGGAGGATAGTCCACCGGTGGTCCGGTGAGGTTCGGATCGGAGGAATTGACGGTCATCGTCCAACCCTCCCCCGTGATGCGGTCGTGGCTGACTGCGGCGTTGGTCGTCCAGCCCTCGGTTCCCCGGGCAAAGTCCCAGAATGCCAGGCCGCCCTCGCAGCGAGCGGCCCACGCCAGCAGGACAAGGCATCCGGCGAGGCAAAACCGACTCCGGGAATGCTTCATCAATGCCGCGCCTACGGAGACGCGCCGAGGCGACGAGGTGGTGATCATTGGGGCAACGGGCCGTTGGGGGTGGTCTGAAAAGTCTTTGGGAAGTGACAAGGGGCCCGCTGTGCAGTGGCGACTTGGGATCGTACCGCCTGGAGGAGGGCAGGTCACGGCTGTCGCTCTCTGGCCAGCAGAAGACACGGATCGCACCGACTTGGCGCAGATGGTGTACAGGCGTACACTTTTTGTCGTCACGGGGATCTTCCGGCCACGACTGCCTTAAATAAGGAGAGCTTTCATGCTCGCACGACTGCAGACGTTTTCGCTCCAGGGGATCGAGGCGGTGCCAGTGGATGTGGAGGTCGATGTCTCCACCGGAGCCCTGCCGGCGACGGTGCTCGTAGGCCTGCCTGACGCTGCGATCCGAGAGAGCACTCACCGGGTGGCACGGGCGATGGTCAACTGCGGATTCACCAGACCGCTGGACCGGGTGGTGATCAACCTCGCCCCGGCCGAACTCCCCAAGCAGGCGGCCACGTTCGACCTGCCGATCACGCTGGGGATCCTGGCCAGCAGCGGCCAATTTTCGTCGGAGCGGTTTGGGGAGTATGCGGTCGTCGGTGAACTCTCGCTGGAGGGCACCACCCGGCCCGCCCGCGGCGCCTTGTCGATGGCAATCTCGGCGGCCAGACAGAAAAACCTCCGCGGAGTGGTGGTGCCGACGGCCAGCGCCACAGAAGCAGCCGTGGTGGAGGATATCGAGGTCATCCCGGTGGCGTCGCTGACCGAGGCGGTCCGTTTTTTTTCGGGCGATCTCCACATCCCCCGCTCGCCATCGCGAGTGAATGAATGGTTCGATCAGTACGCCAACTACGACATCGACTATGCCGATGTCCGCGGTCAGGAGGCGGCGAAGCGGGCGCTGTGCGTGGCGGCGGCAGGGGCCCACAACGTCGCCATGCTCGGCCCCCCAGGGGGGGGCAAAACGATGCTTGCCAAGCGGATCCCCACAATCCTCCCCCCCCTCTCGGCGGTCGAGTCGATCGAGACGACCCGGATCTACAGTTCCCTCGGTCTCCTCGCCCCAGGGCAACCGCTCCTCGCGACGCGCCCCTATCGGGCTCCCCATCACACCATCTCCGAGGCTGGTCTTGTCGGTGGCCGATCGGTGCCGATGCCCGGGGAGATCAGCCTCGCCCACCACGGCGTCCTGTTTCTCGACGAACTGCCCGAATTCAACCGGCGGACGCTCGAGGTCCTCCGCCAGCCGATGGAAGATGGCACGGTGACGATCAGTCGGGCCAAATCGACCACCCGCTTTCCAGCTGAGTTCATGCTCGTGGCCGCCTTCAACCCCTGCCCCTGCGGCTACCGCGGGGACCCCCGCCGCGAATGCCAGTGCACGCCGCCGCAGGTGGAGAAATACATGGGAAAGATCTCGGGGC
>QWOP01000016.1 GCA_003669605.1 Planctomycetota bacterium | reverse complement strand
TCCCTGTCAAAAAAGCTCGAGGACGACTTTCTTACGGGCTGTTAGGATCGCAGTAGTATCGGGCCGAGTGGCGAAACAGGCAGACGCACGGGACTTAAAATCCCGGGGAGAGTCATCTCCGTGCGGGTTCGATTCCCGCCTCGGCCATTATTCGTTGGGGGCTTCGCGCCACGGGTGATTCCCCTTGCCCTACGCGCTGAAACAAGGGTATGAGCCTCACTCAGGCCTCTCTGAATACTGTCATTTGCCATTGCCTGAGCCTACGCACGTCTGCCGGGATCCCCCCTATGCCAGCAGCCAGTCATGCCATCCCGGGAGCCACCTACCGATCCCGCGTCACCGCCGAGGATCTCCTCCCCCGTGGATCGCGGGGAGGGGTGGGACGGATTTGGGTGCCCTGGCTGCTCGCCCCGATGTTCACCCTGATGCCTATTGCCGGATGTACCCTGGCCGGCAAGGTTCGGCAGGCCTCATTGCTCCCGACGAATCAGGCTCCGGCAGTGCCCCCCGAGGTCCCGAAGGTCACCTTCGATCCCCAGGCAGCTCCGGTCGTACCGATCGTTCCGGTGACGCGATCCCCCGGCCGCCCGTGAGGCCCCCACTCGCTCCTGGGCGGTAGGCCAGCGGCAAGGGAATACGCTTGAGTTCGGTGGCCGTGGGGGAGCGATTTGCCAAGTTCACCCCAGGCAGTGGCATCCGGGGCTTCTGCGCACTAGTGTTCACCCGGTGTCGGGCTGGCCTTCCTGGGAGAATCTCCGCATGCCGTTGTGGTCCAGAATCGCCCTTGTGGCCGCTGTCCTCGTGTTGTCCGCCGTCGGGATGGCCTCCACGCTTCAGGCCTTCATCGGCCGCCGGGCTGTCCTCGAGCAGGCCCGCAGCGGTGCCCTGGGGATCGCCGATGTCCTGGCCCGCGCTGCGGCCTTCGCTGAGGAGGTTCCGGCCGCCGTCGAGGCGGAGATCGGCGAACAGATGCTCACGCAAGCCCGCCTGGTAGCGCAGTTGGTGGCAGTGGCGGAAACGGCGGGCTTGAGTCGCGACGAGATCCTCAGCCGCTTACGGAACGTTGCGGGCCGGAGTGGAATGTCACTGGTCGCCTCCGATGAGACCGGGTTGGCGGTCTATCAGACAGATGCGGTGGCCGGGGAATTCCGCTTCTCCAAAGACCCCACCCTCCAGCCCCAGGCCCACGTTTTCCATCGCCTCCTCGATGGTGATCTGCCCAGCGTCGTGCAGGATGCCAGGAAACGCGAGATCGACGACCTCGTCTACAAGTATGTCGGCGTGCAAGGAGTGGATCGGCCGCGGGTCGTCCAGGTCGGTCTGGAAGCGACCTTCTTCGAGCGACTCGATCGCGTCCTGGGGCTGCGGCGAATGGTGGCAGATCTGGTTGGCGGCGACGTCCGCGAGGTGCGGATCCTCGATTCCAGGATGCAGTCGCTGGTCTCCGGTCGCGCCAGCGACAATGGAATGGTCACCGATACCCAGACCCCGCTCGACAGCGCCGATGAGTCCCTGATCAGGGAGTGCGTCTCCAACGGTCGGCCGACCGGCCGTGTCGTCGGCGATCACTACCGCGTGGCAGCACCAGTGCGGAGGGCCGATGGTCGCCCTGCTGGTGCGGTGATCGTGTCGCTCGTGTCGCGGTCGAACCGCGACCTCCTCCGCTGGCAGGGGAACGCAGCCATTGTCTCGGCGCTGGTGGTTGGACTGCCCGCGGTTCTCGGCGCGCTGTGGCTGGCCCGGGAGATCGCCCGGCCTGTGCAACAGTCGATGGTGGCCGCCGAGTCGATCGCGGCGGGCGACCTCACCGGGATCCTCCCAGAGGGAGGGAGTGGCGAAACGGGACGACTCCTCGGCGCCTTCGGGCGAATGTCGGTGTCGCTGCGTGATCTGGTGTCGCGGATTCAGGCCGCTGGCGACAGGCTGTCTGTTGTGGAAGCCGACGCCTCGACGGCGCTGGCCCGCCAAGAGCGTGTCATCAAGAATTTCAGTGGTTCCGCCGCCGAAGTCTCCAGCGCCGTCTCTGAGATCTCGGCCACCAGCGAACAATTGCTCGTTGCCACAAGCGATGTCACCGACATCGCCAGGGAAGCCGCCCGCGTCGCCGATCAGGGGCGCGATGGGCTCGAAAGCATGACCGCCTCCATGCAGCAACTCGACGAGGCGATGAACGCCTTCACCCGGAAATTGTCGACGATCAGCCAGCGGGCCGGCGGGATCACCGTCGTGGTGACGACCATTGCCAAGGTCGCCGACCAGACCAATCTCCTGTCGGTCAACGCCACCATCGAGGCGGAGAAGGCCGGGGAATCGGGCCGTGGTTTTCGGATTGTGGCCCAGGAGATCCGTCGCTTGGCCGACCAGACGGCACTGGCCACCAAAGACATCGAGCGGATGGTCCGCGATATGCAGTCGGCTGTCAGCAGCGGGACGATGGAAATGGACCGCTTTCGCAACGAGGTCAGCCAGCGGATCGCGGAGGTGTCGCGGGTCAGCGAGCACCTCGGCCGAATCCTCGCCCCGGTGCAGTCGGTTACCCGATCGCTCGAAACGGTACACAAGGGAATGGAGACGCAGTCCATGGGGGCGCGTCAGATCCGCGATGCGATGGAGCGACTGCGGACGGGAGCGGTCGATTCGGCCTCAGCCACCGGGGTGTTCGCCTCGTCGCTCGGGGAACTCCGCCGTTCGATCCGCGAACTCAATGATCAGGTGGCCCGCTTCCGCACCAGCCCTGACCCCACGGAGGGGTGACCGGGAAAGCCCAGGGGGTGGACGCCTGGGCTCAACGCCGGGGGGTTTCACCGAACCGCGAGGCCTGCCGGGCGGCCAGAAAGCGGCGGAGTCCGCTGACGATTCTCGCCGGTGGCTGGGAGCCTGATTGGCTGAAGAGCGGTGTCTGGCCATCGTCTGTGACGATTAATTCCACCGACTCCGGTGCCAGTTCGACCCCACCGAGGAGGTTTTCCATCGACAGCGCGGTCTGCGAGCCGCTCGGAGCCGTGGGAGGCACGTATGCCACCACGAAGTTCTCCCGGACGAAGGGGGCGAATTCGGGATCGCTGATCAGGGAGTCAGAGTGAGACCTGGCCCCTTTATCGCCTGGACTGGCAACGACCAGAAGGATCGGCCGCTTGGAGCCGCGGGCGGTCTCAATCGCGTCGTCGAGCGATTCGAGGACCCCCTCCTTGGTGCCGGCCACCACCTCTGGCGATGTCGGTTCGGGAAGGTGCTGGCTGATGTCGAGGATCCAAGCCGCTGCCAGCTGGCCCTTGTAGCCCTTCCTCTCCGCGATCCGGGCGCCATCGGGTCCGAGCAACAGCACGCTGGGGAACGTCTTCACGCCATATTTCCGGCACACCGCCGACCGCTGGTCGCGGACCAGGTCGGAGATCCCGTGCTGGGGGAGGTCGAGCATCAGCAGGATGACGTTGGCGTCGGCCCAGGAGCGGAATTCTTCGGTGAAAAGCACATTCTGCTCGAGCGTCTTGCAGTGCGGGCACCAGTCGCTGCCGGTGAACACCGTGAGCACGGGCCGACCGGTGCGTTCCGCGGCCGCCAGGGCCTGTTCGTAGTCTGTATGCCAGGCGCCTTGATGTTCGGCGCCGGCGACGTCGGTTGTGAGGCCGGGAAGTCCTGCCGGCCCGGAGAGGAGTGCCGCAGCGGCGACGAGCGCGAAACCGACCAGAAGCGAGTGGCAAAGTTGGGGGAAGGGGCGACGCAGCCCTTTGAATTGGAAGTGGCCGCGAGCGCTTCGTGCCGCTGCCCCAACCATCCATCCGGAATGAGTTCGCTGCAGACCCATCGAGTTGTTCCTCCTTGAAACCACTGCCCACCTTCTCAATCGGGTGGAGTGGGTGGTCTCCGCGAGTTTCTGGCTCAAAACTGAGGCCGCAGGCTAGCAGGGCCAGGATCTGCTGTAAATCGATCCATATTGTGTAGATTGCCCATATACCTCAAGATCCCCACTTTCATCCAGGCGGAACGACTTACAGCCCATCCAGGGAGCGTCGGGGTGGGAATTCCAACCTGCCAGAAGCGCTTTCCAGGGAGTGGCTAGAATCGGTCAGGGGATGGGGATCGCCGCCCCGGGGACGACTTCCCGGCCGACATGAGAGGGATTCAATGGCGTCGCATCGTGCAGCCGTGTCGAGTGGGAAGGGGGGTGAAACATGCCTCATCGTGGCGCTGGCCCTGCTGCTTGCCTTCCAAAGCGCGGGCCTGGAGCGGGTTTTGGCCGCCCCCCCAGAGGTCACCGCCGGCAGTGCGGAGGCTGTAGCGGAGACGTTGCCCGATAAGACGGTCGTGGTCCCGGAGATCTTCAAACAGCCGGAGCGGGGCCGCGACGGCATCGGCTGGTATCGCTGCCTGGTGGATGTCCCTCTGGCGTGGGAGGGGCGGGGGACGGAATTATTTGTGGAGCCTTTTGACGCGGCGCTGGAGATCGTCGTCAACGGTCGAACAGTCGGGCTGTCCGGCCAGTTCCCCCCCCGGTTCCGCAGCGGGCTGGGGAGCCCCGACCGGTTTGTCCTCCCGGCGGGATTGCTCCGCAGCGGCGCCAGCAACGAAGTGGTGATCCGCACTTGTATGCGGGATGGTCGAACCGGATTCAATGTCGCTGCCCCGGTGCTGTTCGGCGGCGCGGAGGCCATCCGACTGGCCGGCGAGTGGCTTTTTCGTGGGGGAGAACCCGTTTCCAGTGCCGGAGGAGGGAAAGTTTTTTTTCAGGTCGAACCGGCTGCCGACGTCCTCGCCACCCTCCGCCGGCTCGATGATGCCGGTCCCCTGACGGCATTGGAGGAACAGACGCGGTTCACCGTGGCCGACGACCTCCGGATCGACCTGGTGCTTTCAGAACCTGATGTCCGGCAACCGCTGTCGATCAAGTGGGACCGTCGCGGCCGGCTGTGGGTGGTGGAATTCATCCAATACCCAGAACCGGCCGGACTAACGATGGTCAGCCGGGATGCCTTTCTCCGCAGCGTCTACGACAAGGTTCCGGCGCCACCGCCGCGGCACGATCCGGGACTCGATCGGATCTCCTTCCACGAGGATGCCGATGGGGATGGCAACTTCGAGAAGCACGGCGTGTTCATCGACGGGCTCAGCCTGGTGTCGAGCATCGCCTTCGCTCCGACAGGCCTGTGGGTGTTGCAGCCGCCGTACCTCCTTTTCTATTCCGATACCGACGGCGACGACCGGCCGGACGGCGATCCGGTCGTCCATCTGGAGGGATTTGGGATCGAGGATTCCCACTCCATTGCCAACAATCTCCGTTGGGGCCCGGATGGCTGGCTGTATGCCGCACAAGGCAGCACGGTCACCAGTCGGGTGCGCCAGCCAGGCTCGGATTCCCCGCCGGTGGCCTCCACCGGCCAGTGCATCTGGCGCTACCATCCTCCCACGGGCCGGTATGAGATCTTCGCCGAGGGGGGGGGCAACGCGTTCGGCGTTGAATTCGACGCCTCCGGCCGGCTTCTGTCGGGCCATAACGGCGGCGACACGCGGGGCTTCCACTACGTCCAGGGAGGCTGGTATCGCAAGGGGTTCGAAAAGCATGGGGAACTCTCCAACCCCTTCGCCTTCGGATTCTTTGAGCCGATCAGCCACCCCAGCGCTCCCCGGTTCACCCATTGCCTGGCCGTCAACGATGCCCCTGCCCTCGGCGGCAAATATGCGGGGAGCTTATTTGCCGTGGCTCCGCTCCAGGGACAGGTGATTCGCAGCGCCATTCGCAGCGATCGCTCGAGTATCGCCACCCAGGACGTCGATGTGCCGCTGGCCTGCTCCGATAGCTGGTTTCGCCCGGTCGACATCCAATTGGGCCCCGATGGGGCGCTGTACGTGTGCGACTTTTACGAGCAGCGGATCGACCATGCCAGCCACTACCAAGGACGGATCGACCGCGAACGGGGTCGGGTCTGGCGGCTGGCGGCTGGCGCCACCCCCCCTGCCCGTTTGCCAGACCTGTCGCGTGACGAGCCTGCAATGCTCATCCAGCGGCTTACCGACCCCAACCGCTGGATCCGGCAGTCAGCAATCCTCGAAGTGGTCCGGCGGCAACCGGAGGGGGCCAGAGAGGCGATTTTCACACAGCTGCTGGCCGACGCCACCGCCGATCATTCCCGCCTCGAACTCCTCGGTGCGGCCTGGCAATTGCGGCGTTTCGACGATGCCGAGACCTGCCGGCTGCTTGCTCATCCCGACAAAACTGTCCGTCGCTGGACAGTGCGGATGGCCTGCGACGATGGCACCGTGACGGCCGCGGTGCGCGGGGCTCTCCAAGGGCTTGGCGAGACTGAGGCCGACGCCGAGGTCCGCAGCCAACTCGCAGCCTCCGCCCGTCGCCTCCCCGTCGGTGACTCGCTGCAACTCCTCGGGGCGTTTCTCTCCCGCGATCCGGGGGGGGGGCCTGCAGATTCCGACGACATCCATATTCCATTGCTTGTGTGGTGGGATGTCGAACGGATGCTCTCGATCGATCGTGACGCCACGCTCACTTCCTTGGCAGACGCCGATGGAGCCCTGTGGCATTCGCAGATCGGCCGCGACGTGCTCCAGTCGCGCGTGGCCCGCAGGCTCGCCCTCGGATCGCGGGCCGATCAGTTCGCTGCTGCCCATCTCCTCGACACGGCTCCCGACGCCTCCCACCGCCAGCACCTCCTCGAGGGCTGCGAACAGGCCTTCGCCGGCCGCTCACTTTCCACGGTGCGGTCAGAACTTCTTGCCGCCATCGGCCGCGCCGGTGGTGGGTCGCGGGCTCTCCGGTTACGCCTCGGCGACGCAGCAACGGTCCGGGATGCCTTGGCCCTCGTCGCGGACGCGACAGCCAAAACTGCAGAGCGTCTCGCCGACATCGCCGTGCTTGGCGAAACGCTCGCCCCCGCCGCCGAGAAAGCGCTCCTCGAGGTCGCCGCCGGCAGCGGCGACGAGCGGGTTCGGGCCGCCTCCCTGGCTGCGCTCGAAGGCTGGAATGATCCCACCATTGCGACAGCCTGCGTCCAACTTCTGCCGAGAGCTCCTCCGGAAGTCGCGGCCGCCGCCCTCGACCTCCTCGCCGGGAGGCCGGCGTGGGCGATGTCCCTTCTCGACGCCATCGAGGCGGGAGCATTCGCCGGGAAGAGTGTTCCCGACGCGGTCATCCGCCGCCTCCGACTCCATGCCGACCCCTCCCTCGCGGCAGCCGTGGAACGCCATTTTGGCCCCCCCCCTGCCCCCGGCAGTGAAGCCGAGGCTGCGGCCATCGATCTGGAGCGGATGGGACGGTTGCTCGCGGAGGGTACCGGGAGCCCGATCCTCGGCCGGACGGTGTTCCGGACCACGTGTGCCACCTGCCACACGCTCTTCGGCGAGGGGGGGCAAATCGGTCCCGACCTCACCAGCCACGACCGGAGCGACCCACGGGCCCTCCTGGTCCATGTCGTCAACCCCAGCGCCACGATCCGCGAGGGCTACGAAACGACGGTCATCGTCACCGACGACGGGCGAACGCTCTCTGGTTTTGTCGTTGGCGAGGATCCGGGGCTCGTTGTGCTGCGGATGGCCGATGGGCGGACGGTGAGCGTTCCCCGCGATGCGATCGAAGCCTTGCAGCGCAGCCCGCTGTCGATCATGCCGGCCGGATTGCTGCGGCCACTCGACGAGCAGCAGGTGCGAGATCTGTTCGCCTACTTGCGGGCCGCACAGCCGCTGGCGACGAAGTAATTCTAAGCACGCCCCTCTTGGCAGGCTGCAGACAGACTGCCTCAAGCGAGTTGCACGAGGCAGTCGCGAGTGCGTCGTGCTTGGGCAAGCCGGGGCTGCCCACCGTGGAAAAGCGCAGTGCTGACCTTTCCCCCGGACAGTGAGCAGGCTCAGCGACGCGGGAGTTGCTTCTCGGGGTCGAGGTGGCGGTCGAGGAAGTCGTAGGTGCCCTTGCCGTTGATGGCATGGGGGCCGTCAAACCACTCGATCTCAGCGTGGTCGCCCCGCCCGAGCTTCACGAAGTGGCGCTTCGTCTTGGCAAATTCCCACGCCACCCAATCGTCGGGGGCGACGCCGTCGTCGTGCCCTCGCTCCACCATGAACGGCCGTGGCCAGATGAGCCACGACAGTTCGGCGTAGTTGGCTAGGTGCCCCATGTTCCACTCAAAAATCTCATATTCGTTGGTGAAGACGTAGCTGTAGGGGACGTGGTCGACTGCATTCTTCCGCACCCACTCGTTGTAGTCAGCGGAACAGATTGAGAGGGTGTAACGCGGCTCGAAGGGGGGCACGCGCATCGCCGTCTTGCCGCCGTACGAGAGCCCGTAAAAGCCGATCCGTGCGGAGTCGACCTCCGGGAGGGTGGAGAGGAAATCGATGATCCGCCCATGCTGGGGGATGATGGTGCTGAAGAGCGTGAGGCCGAGGGGATTTCCCTTCCGCTGCAGAGTGCGAAAGCGGTCGTGGCCGCGGTAGGGATTCTGCGGCGCGAAGGTGACGTAGCCCCGCCTGGCCAGTTCGGCGGCAAACGCCTTGTAGATCGGGAACGATGGCCCCTCTCCGGTGACCACATCCATCGGCACCCCTTCGAGACCATGCTGGCAGACCACCGCGGGGCGTTTTTCTCCGGCGGCGATGCCCTTCGGCACGAGGAGAATCCCCCCGGCGATCACATCGGGGAACACGTCCACAGTCACCTCCCAGCCAGTGAAGGCGGGGTCGTCGAGGATCTGCCGGGAGCGCGGGTTCAACGGCAGGAGTTCGTCGGGGATCAGTCCAATGAGGTCGCGGCGGATCCGGTCGCGGTGGGCATCGACGGCGGTGCCGGCCTTCACCGCGTCTTTCCCCTGCGCGGCCGAAATCACGTCGTGCCAGTCCTTGGCCCGCACGGCAGCCGAGCGTTCCAGGATCTGTTGCGTGAACCGCGACATCTCCTCCAATTGCCGCCGCATCCGGTCGCGGGCGGTGGCGGTGACTGACTCGGCAGACTCGAGCATTTTCTCGAGTTTCGGCAGGGGAGCGATACGGCTCTCGATTCCGAGGAAGCGGAGGAACGGCTGCAAGGCCTCCGCACCGCCAGCAGGCTCGGTCGCTTCCGGGTTGCCCGCGCGCTCAAGCCCCCCTGCAGCGTCGAGAAGTGTCGCGTACGACCGGGCCGCAGTGAACTCCTCTTCGAAGTCGACAGCTGGAATCTGGACAATCCTCCCCGGCGCCGCCCCGCCACTGCGCCCCTGGCCTGGCTTGGCCGGCCCGGTAAATTCCGGCACGCGGGCCGCCTCGACGACCAGCGGCCTGGGGAGGATGAGGGCTGCCACCTCGGCGTCGGAGGCGATGCTCAGCAGCCGCCAGACGTTGCGGTCGATCGGCTCGGACCACGTCTGTTCGCGCGGGCCGAACGCGCCGCAGACCAGCGCCGCGTCAATCCGCTCGTCGCAGGCGGCGGCCAGGAGCGCGAGTCTTCCCCCCTCCCCCACACCGCAGACACCGATCGGCAGCGCAGCGGCACCTGTGGCGCTTGTTTGAGCCTCGATGCGGTCGATTGCCGCCAGGACTTTCTGGATCTCGTAGCCGATGGGGTGGCGGCCGAGTTCGAAGGCGGGGCGGTAGACATATTCGCGGTGGGGCTGGTTGGTAAACCGCAC
>QWOP01000027.1 GCA_003669605.1 Planctomycetota bacterium | reverse complement strand
ACCGGTGAGATCCACCTGCCTGTCACCCGACTGGAAGAAACCGATCTGAGTCGTAGCGGTGTAGGTGATCCCCAGAGCCTTGAGGTCGAGACGCACCTTGCTCCACTGCCCAAACGTGTTGCCCAGCGCCGCCACCGTGGTCCAAGTCAAACCGCCATCGCCGCTGATCGCCACCCCATTACCGGAGGGGAGGTTCCGCTGCCCCCCCACCAGAGGCGTGGTGAATGTCGGCGGCAGGGCTGCGTAGCCCTGGCGCGGAGCGGACAGATACTGGAATTCCAGCACCGCCTTGGGCTCATTGACAAGGTTCGGACTGAGGTTCCAGGCCAGTAGATTGTTTTGCACCGTTCCGAGAGTGGACGAGTCGAGAATGGCCACCGTCGTGCCAGCAGGAGGCGTGATGCCAGCGGCAGCGAGCAGCCCTGCAGCAGGAAAAGTCACTCGGCCATTCCCTGCCTTCGTAAGCACACCGGCGGCGATGGCATCGACCAAGTTGACGTCGAGCACCTTGGCTGGCGCTGCCGCCGCGAGCGTCAGGCTGTCATTGGTGTCGATCAACGCCCCGATGGCGATGTCTTTCTTGGAGGGATCGGGCTGCGCCGCATATTCCGTACCACGGCGGATCTCCACCTGATATGCGCCGCCGAGGGCCTGCTCGGGGTAGGTCTTGGAGGAGGGAGTAGCGACGCTAAAAGAACTCGTGACACCGACTGAGGCACCGGTCACCATTTCGCCGCGCTCTGCAAAGCCGACAATGAAGTCATCGACGTAGAAGCCCTCGTAGGCGTTCTTCTGGCCACGCTCAGAACTGCCGAGGTTGCCGTCGGTGTTGGCCACGCCGTTGATCTTGTTAATCAGCCGGTTCGCCAGATCAAAGAACTTGAGGCTATCGCCAGCGGCGAGCGTCACGGCGCTCGACAGCGTGACTTGTGTCAGGCTGTCGATCGAGGAAATTTTCGGTTCACCGACGATCCCCGGCCCGGTGACCACCATCCCCACCCGCAGTCCCGACACGCTGCCGAGCGTGACTGCCGCCGCGGAAACGACGGCACTCGTGACCGGCTTGGTCTCGTCGGGCGTCGTCCGCAGCGCCGCCGCATCCATCATCCCAGCGGTGCTGAAATCGAACCGCAGTTGGATATTTGATTTTCCGGCCCACTTGCCAAGGTCGACTCGCGCCTGCCGCCATGTGCCAGTCGAATCGAAGAGTTCCTGTACCGCCTGATTGCCCGCCGTCCCCGTTTTCGACGATGCAGTGATGGTGTTGGGGAGCTCCGCATTGACTGTATCGATATCCGATCGCGTCGAGTTGTTGGTGGCCACCACGACCCACGTCAGGCCATTGTCCACCGAGAGGAAGACGCGGGCGCTGTCGCGCATTGTGTTACTACTATTATTCCCGGCGGCACCCGGGGTATCGAGAAAGTAGTTGAAGTACAGTGCCGGCTTGTCGGTATAAGTGTAGCCGGCAAGGCTAAAGGAGTTGGTGATCAGACTTCCGGCGGTGCCTCCGGGAGTATTGTAGTTGTTGCCGATCTGGGTATTCGCCGTCAGTTCCTGCTGCCAGTTGTAGCCGCCCGCTCCACTGACGCCGTACTGGCCATTGGTGCCGGTGGGATTGAAAGAATCGTACGTGTTTGGGGAGCCGGCGTACTCTTCGACCCCGAAGTACATACTCGTGCCGCCACCTTGAATGTCATCACCGGTCCGTGAATTATCGGGTGCCGCGCTAATACCGTGGCCAGCGTCACCACCGCGGGCAGTCGTCGGGTGCCAGGCGTTGACGTCCATCGGCGAGAAGGCGAGGCCCGTGGCACCACTGAGAATAGGACTGGAGATGGCACTCTCCGGCACGCCGTCTGCGTTGTTGTCGAATACGTTTTCGAGCAACTTCTTATTGGCAACGTCGATGCAGACGAGCCTGCCGGTGTTGGTGATCGCGAAGAACATCCCGGCATAGCGGCCGTTCTCCAGGTTCACCGGCGCCGTCGCCAGCCCCTGGAAACCAACGGAGCCATCACCGAGTGCTGTCAACTTGGTCGCGAAATCGGCCACGAGCGCTGCCGCTCCACTCCCCGGACTGACGGTGAAAAACTGTCCGCCGGCGCTGACGCCGTACAGTTGGCCATTCTCGTTGCGGAACTGGAGACCCGTCGTCAGGCCGCTGATAGCGCTGGCGCGGAACGTCGCTTGGATCGACGTGGCGCCGGGATCGCTCGTGTAATAAATCGTGATCTTGCCGCTGTCTGGCTCTGCGATGCCGTAAAACGCCTTCGGGCCGCTGTAGCCCGCCACGTCGGTGAAATTCATCCAGCTCCCGCTCGCCGTAAACGTCTGCGCAGCCACGCCGCCGACAAACAGCGTACCGCTCAACGAGGTGCCAATGTAAGCGGTACTCAACTGGTAGGTGGCAGACGTCCCGGCGGTGCCGACGACTGTCTCGGTCTGCGGCGCGGCGCCGGTGGCGTCGGCAATCGGGCCGCGGAGGCTGTAGGGCTCGCCCTTGGTATACGAAGCATTGCCGTTGGTCCGCGCCCAATAGAGCAGCGATTCGCCGCCGTTGCGGACAGAGTAGAAGATCTCGTTCTCGTACTTGCCGACGCCCGTCAGCCCGATCGCCACTGCGTCGACCGAACTGCTCGTTAACTTCCAGAAGTCGTCCGCGCCTGGGGAATCGGGCACCTTGGCAATTGCATCGCCCGCATCGGAGAGCACGGCTCCGGTGCCAGTGTCAATCTGCCGGAGGTGACCGACGTTGCCGTCGTCGCCGTTCTGGCCGAAGTACTGATAGAGGCTGCCGTCGGGACGCATGTCGATATCGCCCACTCCCCCGTCACCGTAGCCCACCTGGAGAGTCGTCGTCTGGGCGCCAGTGAGGGCATTGGCGGTGACGATAGCGTTGCCCGTCGACACAAACAGCGGCACGTCAGCCAGCGAGAAGGCACGGACGTTCGCGGAAAGTTGCTGGGCGTTGGCGACGTTGATCAGCGCTCCCTGCGTGGGAGCAATCGTCGTTCCCTGCGAGGTATAGCCAGTGGAGCCGATGTGATCCTCGATCACGCGGGCCACCGAATCGACAGGCTCGAGGCGGACGAGCGCCGACGTCGCGCCCGCTTTAAACGTGCCATCCATAGCGCTTGGCAAGGTGGCATTGGTGGAGATGGCGACGTAGTAGACGGTCGGGTTCGAGGGGGTCGCCCCGGTTGGCAACTGGATCGTGCCGATGTACGGATCGAGAACTCCGACCGAACCGGCGGCGAGGTTATCGAGATCGGTCCCTTGGCCAGACCCCGGCTGATCGGCAGCGACGGTTGAATCGCGGCCGACGTAGATCAGCTTTCCGCTGGAGTCATAGACCGACATCGTGTAATCGCCCCGGAAACCGGAGCCGTAGTCGAGGTCGAGGACCGTGGCCCACGTCTTGCCGCCGCCGTTGACGCCGGCGATCGCCTGGATAGTGGCATAGTCGAGCGAGAACGAATACCAGTGCACATCACCACTTCCCGCCAAACTGCCAGCGATGCTGATGCTGTTTTGATCCGACTGGAGCAACTTGCCGGTGGGCTGCGCGGAGCCGAAGGTGACATTACTCCCATTGACTGGGTCGCCCGTAGTGCCCACCAACTGTGAATTCCGCGGGAGTCCATGGACATCGATGCCGACCGTGGCGTCACGGATGTCGGCATACTGGACTGTCGAACCGGGCTTCTGATCGCGCTGCTGGAGCCTGACGCGGAGTTCATACTGCCCACTGGTGGCCCCCAACTTGACATTCTCGTTGGAGACGAGTGTCGCCTCGTACGTGGCCTTCGCGGTCGACGGATCGACCTGCGGCTGACTGCGGACGCGGATGAAATATTGCGCCGGCGTGCCGGGAGTGCCCGGCAAAATGACGCGCATCCCGGCATCGCGGGGATTAGTCGTGTAGAAGTCGCCACCCAAGAGCGGATTCTTCTCCATGGGCAACACGCCATTGGCACCCGTCGCCGTGTAGCCGAGCGTGGCCACCGCCACCCCGGCGTAGCCATAGCCGATCTCGATCCGATTGGCCGTGGCGGCAACCCACGTAAACGTCACCTTTCCTGTGGCACCATCGAGCACCCCTGCCGTGACGGAGTTGGCTGGCAGCCCGATGGGAGTGAATGTAAATCTGCCGGTCCGGTCGACAGTGAACGTCTGGACTGCGATGTTGCCAGCATAGATCATCCCGGAGAGCGTCCCGGGAAGCACGTTGGCATGGGCGAGTTGGTAGACGACGCTCGTCGTGGCCGAGGGCTGGCTGATCACCTCGCCGCGGACGGTGCCGGTGTCGGTCTGGCTGTCGGCCGAGCGGGCGAGCACGTTGCCGCCGGCGTCGAGCAACTCCAGCATCGTGTCGAGCCCGGGGCTTGACTTGTCGATTTCGATCCACACTTCTGACCCAGCGTAAGCTGCGAAACTGTAGGTATCGACATCGGTGGTGTCGTCGGCGGCGATGTGGCCGTGAACCTCGAAGCCATCCCGGCGATTTTCATCTCCCCCCTTGTTCTGGCTTGAGTCGGTGGTGTTGACGCCAGTCGCAAAGTTGGGCGCGAGGACGCCGAGCACCTGAGCGGCAACGACACTTTGATTGATGTCGAGTTTGCCGGTCTGCGGCGCCTCTGTCTCTTGGATGATGGCGACGTTCGTATCATTGGAGAGCGGCATGAACTGCAGGCTCCGCCAATCGCCGGCTGCGGCGACGGTGGCTGCGCCGTCGTTGTTGGTGTCTTTGATCGTTGCCCCGAGGGCATCGAGACTCGCCCCCACGGTGTCGTCTCGCAGCGACGTCATGATCACCGGGTAGCCGGGCTGCCCGAGGACCTGCACGGTGCCGCCGATGCGGTCGTCGATGTCGGATGCGGTGCCCGTGGCGGTAAACCCGGCAGCCGCCCCCTGGAGCTTCACGACGAGGCTGGCGTTGGTGGCCGAGAGGAGGCGGATGCCGGTGGCGGTGTGGAAGTTGTCGACCAAGATCTCGCCCATGAGGACGTAGACGATGTCGACGTCGTCCCAGACACTCTCCACCGTGATTTGCTCGGGGCGGACCTGCATGCCGCCAATGGCACCGCCGGCGGGCCTGCCGGCGGCGGCGTTGATCGTGTAGGAAAGCCGGTTGCCGCGGACGAGCGGGCCGACGTTGTCGTCATACTGCTCAAAACGGGCCAGTCTTCCGGTGCTCCGCCCTGGGTCGGGCGTCTGCACATCCGAGAGGGAATTGGCGTTGATGCTCACCAGCGCCCCGAGGTTGTCGCGGAAGTCGTTCCCCACGATCACCGGCTGCGCACCGCGAGCAAAGATCGTGGCCGCAGCGTTAGTGCCCCGGGAGTTGCGATCGTTGGGTGATTCGCCGGAAGCGTTGTTCTCGATTCGGCTGTTGGCGACGCGCAGTTGCCCCTGCTGCACCTCAAGCACGTTGAATCTGCCGAATCCCCCTTCCACCGAGGCCTGGCCACCGCCGTAGGCGAGGTAGGCATTGTCGATGCTCGCCTGGGCACCGGCGTCGACAATAATCCCCCCCCAGTCGCCCGCAGCGCGGACATCAGGGGAGTTGCCGTTGGTGTCGAAGGTGCCGCCGGCCCCAAAGCGGTTGTCAGCGAAACTTGTGAAGATGACGCGCTGCCCCGGCGTCCCCTCGGCAATCAGTTGGGCATTGCCACGCTCCAACTCGATGCGGGCCCCCAACAACTTGACCACCACCCCCGGATCGATCAGCAGCCGACCGGTGGCCCGGGCCAGCACCTGGCCACTGGTGGCGTCATACCCCCCGGCACCCCCGGCGATCATCAGGTTTTCCTGGATCACATAGGTGATGTCGGTGCTCTTGAAGCGGGCCGGGACATCGAGCACGTCGATCGGGCTGCCGAAGTTGGTGTCGATACGGACGAAGAGACCGTTGACCGAGTTGGCCAGCAACCGGTTGCCGTGGACTTCAGGGCCGTAGCGGCCGTTGGAGTCCTCGAAGGCGTTGGGGTTGGCAGAGATCCCGGCCCCGGCGCTAAAGAGCACCTCGTTGAAGGCCAGCGTCGGCCTGGTGCTGACCAGATGGAGCGGGGCGAACGACTGCAGCCGGGAATCGACGAAGACGTTGCCACCGCCGTAGCGGAGCGTCGACTGGCTGATGGAATTGAGAAACAGCGCCTTGGTGGCTGAATCGGAATCCTGGCGGAGGACGATACCGCCCCACTGCCCCCCCTGCACCGCTGGGCCGACGCCGTCATTATCGCCGCTGATACTGTCGTCATGATAGGAGGTGAAGACAACCTTACTGGCGGGAGTCCCCAGCACCTGCAGCGCCGCCCCGGCCCGGGAGACCAGCGGCGAGGAACTGCCGACGTCGATGTTGGCCGCGCGGAGCTTGATCACGGCGCCAGCATCGACCATCACCGTCACCCCCTGGGGGACGTTGAAGGTCGCACCATCGGCAAGCGCCGCACCGGCCAGAGTCGTGCCGATGAGATATGCCTTTTCATCGCTCGGCGTGGCGTCGTTCCCGGTGTTGCCGACGATGCGGATGATCCGCGTGGAGGCGTTGGAGGCGGCCAGCGCATCCTTGATCGTCTTGTAGGGGGAAGCGAGCGTGCCGAAGTTGAGGACGGCAGCGGCATTGGTCGCTGTCGCCGGCTTGGAGAGCGTAAACTGCGTCGTGCCGGTGAGCGACTGGACGACGGCGCCAGCGGGAATACCAACGCCAACGGCGACGCTGCCGAGCACCAGATTGGCATTGCTGGCCACCGTGACCAGGGCAGACCCAGCCGTGATCGAGGCTTGGGTGTTGGCCCCGGTCTTGTCGACGAAGATCGTCCCGGCAGCAGTGGCGGTCTGAAACCAGGTGTTGAAGGCGCCGCCGGCAATGCCGTCGCGGTCGCCGTCGAAGGGGGTGCCGGTGGCATCGACAAGCGTGTTGGCGACCGCAGCCAAGGGAGTGAAGTCGAGTTTCAACTTGTAGGCGCCGTCCGATTGGCCGGCATACCCAGAGTCGCTGACGTCGGGGTTGAACGCGATATTGCCCGCAGCCGTCACGGCGAGAAAATAGTTTCCGGCTGCCAGATCGAGGCCGATAAACGAATCGCGGCCGTAGTAGTTGTCGTTGCGGGCCACCATCGTGCGGACGCCGCTATCCTCGCGGTACAGCGTGAGCACGGTGTCGAGGGTGCTCAACACCGCCTGCCCAGGCCGGGCGACAAATGTCTGGGCGGTCAGTGCGCCGGGGCCGTCGAGGGTGAACTTATAGACATCGATATCCGAGCCGGTCCGCGGATAGAGGTCATTGAGGTGCACAACGTCGTAATCGAAGGGAAGGATGTTTTCAGCAGTCGATCCAGGAACCGCGGTCTCAGCCCCTCCCATCACCGAGGGGATGTCGTAGGCATGCTTGAGTCCTATTGAGTGGCCGATTTCGTGCATCGCCACCGACTGCCAATATCCGCCAAAAACACTCTCCCCCCAGTCGATCGAGGAGTTCATCACCGCCATGCCGCCCGAAATACCGGCCACCGCCGTCACTGGAACGGAAGGGCTGACGGCACGAACGTCACCGGTGACGACCGTGATCCCTCCAGTCAGACTCTCCACAAAGCGGACGCCTGACGCCCGACTGAAGGCGTCGAAGATTTCCCTGGCCCGCTGCTTTTGATTCTCCGTGATCACATTGTGGAGAGGATTGCCCTGCGGGTCGGTTCCGTACAGATCCTGGAAGTTGTAGTACATGACCGGAATCTGAGCGGCAGGCCCCACCGACAGCGGCCCCACCCCGTGCGACTCACCCCCCACCGGGATGTCGACATGGCCTGGTTCGTCGAGGCTGCCCGGCTGACTGGGGAAGTTGAGATTGCCAACCGGCGTCGGCACGGTGGCGCGGACGTCGATCGCGGCAGTCACCGTCTGCCCGGCTTTGCCCAGACTGCCGAGGTTCGCGGCAGTTGCGAAACTGGAATTGGTGTCACTGGCGGCAACGGCCACAGCGGAGGCGATCGACAGGCTATACCCGCCGCGCGTCGTGCCACCGGCGGCCCCGGTACCAGTCGCTGCGTTGTAGCCTCCGTTACCGACGCTCGATACGCCGACGTAGTACATGCCAGCGGCCGGAGCGGTGTAGGTCAGGAGGCGAGCCACGCCGACCCCCGTACCGGTGATCGTCACGCCGGAGGTGATCTCCGCGCCGGTCGAATCGAACAGACGCAGCAGCGGATTGAGCGTGGCGTCGGGGGTAAGAGCGATCGAGACAGCCCCACCGGCAGTCACATTCCAGCGATAGAGATCGACGTCATTGGCCAACTCGGTGCCATCGCCGAGGAACGAGAGCACGCTATAGCCGGTCTGCTGGAAGATCGAACCGACGTTGACGGCGCTGGTGAGCAGATTGTTTTCGTCGGAGGAATTGCCGACCTGCAGCCGGTAGGTCTTGTCGGCGGCCACCTTGCCGCTCTCGAAGACCAGCACCGCCGACCCACTGACCGCCTCGTAGGAGACGCTCTGCGGCACCTGTATCGAGAGATCGGCGGCGGTGAGGGGGTTAGTCTCAATCAACCGGTAGTTTCGCGGGTTGGAGGCGGACGCTTGGGAGAGCGGGTCGTTGGCATTAAAATAGACGACCACCTTGTCGAGCGACTGGGCCAAGGCCGGACCTTCTGCAATCGCAAGCGGCATGGAGAGCGGCACGGAGCCGGCTCTGGTGAACCCCACCACGGGAGTAAACGTCGTCCCGCGGAGATTGATTCTGCTGGTTCCGCTCACCACCGTGGCCGATGCCACCTCGGCGGCGAGCCCGGGATCAGCGTTGATTTTGGCGGCAACCTCCGCGGCCAACCCCGCAGCCGACTTGCCAGCCAAAGAAAGCGCGATGTTGCCGCCGGCCACCTTGCCGTCGGTGTCGAACTCGAACACCTGCCGCGCGCCGCGGATGGCGACCGAGAGCAGGTCGCCGTCCTTGTACTGCGTGATGTCGGTACCGAAGGTGATCAATTTCGGCTTGGTGAGCGGCTGCGGCACCACCGACACCACCTGGGCCCCCAGATCGAGCCGGAAATTGAGGTCGAACGATCCGCCGGCGCGGAACTTCTCTGCCGGGATCGTCGTTCCCTGGGCGAGCGTCTTCAGGCCACCAGCCCCAGCCCCGGAGATCGTCAACCGGTAGGAATCGTCGGGGAGGGTCTCCGCGAAGCGGAGAACGACCTGATTCTGATTGGGGGAGTCGTCGACCGAGATGCTGCCGAAGGGAATGGTGATGTCGTCGCTGCTCCCGGCAATACCGTCAGCGCCAATACGGGTGATGCTGATCCCGGTGCCGATCGTGGCAGGATCGATCTTCACTCCCGGGCTGAACTTGACCGTGATCTGCTGTGGGGCCTCGCGCTCTACCCCTCCTTCAGTGATGAAGGCACCGACATTGGAGAATGCCGAGACAAAATCGCAGGCCATCACCTGCCGGGGCTCGAGTTGCTCCAGTTGCTGATGGGCATCGGCTCCCCTCCGCCGCGCCGGGCGCCGCAGGCCCCGACGGCCACGCTGTGAGAAGAGATTGCGCACCGAGGTCAACCAGCAGGACAGGAACATGGAATCCTCACTCTGACGAATGACAGATGACTAGGCTGGCGATGACGAGGGGGAGTGTTCAAGACTCGCGTGGGAACAGACCGTTCCCAGCGTCACTCCCCAAATTCAAGATTCCCCACACACCGACTGCTACTCCGACCTGATCCCCCGAACTGATACCGCAGACGACTTTTCCCCTGGAAGCAGGCTCCAGGTCTCTACCTTCTCCCCACCTTCTCCCCACCTTCTCCCTACTTTTGCAAACGTGCGTGCCAGCCGGCGTGCAATCGACAGGATCGGCAGGCGCGAAAAAACCGTCTCTTCCGCATCGGCAGCAGATGAAGGCTGCCTTTTCGAGGACTGCGAAAAGACCCTCTGGGCAAGTTAGCGTCGGCGTGCACCCAGGGCAACGATTCGGCATTGCGTTGATTTGACCGGCTTGTCTTGGGGCCTGGGCGGCCCCTCCATGGCAGATCCCCCCCTCCGTGGATGGATCACCCCGCCGATCGTCGCCACCGCCCCCCCGGTTTGGGCCTCCTCACACTGGTGATCCGGCGGCCTCTGGGCAGCCTGCGGAGGACCATTCCTGCAGATCGGACGGCCGCAGAGTTTTCCTAGTTTTCCCGACAGGAACTGCGGGCACAACCCTACCGCCGCAGGACCGGCAGGACCGATTCCATCCGGCAGTTCGGAGTTTCCACCGGAGACGGCAATGATGATGCGGAAACAGGCGCGGATGGGCGGGTGGATGGCCGCGGTGAGCCTCGCGGCAACGACGGTGGGGGCGGCGTTGCCAGCCACCGCAGGGGACAGTCAGCCTTCAGGCCGATGGGTCTCGGGGGACGACAGCAGCGAGTCGGTTGTCAGCGACACCTCCGTCGCCCTCGGTGACCCCTCCGCTCCGGACGACGCCTCGTTCGCCGCCACCGACGGTGCGGACGGATATGGCACAGAGACGTTTGCCACCTCAGCCGGATACGTGAGCGACGATGGCAGCGGCGTGGACTCCGTGGGGGGGGGAATAGCCCAAGACGGGGTGATCGTCGAAGACGGCTCCGGGTCCTCCGGATGGAGCGACTGGGCCGGCGACGTCTGGAATTACCCCGGCGACAGTGGGCCCTTTGAGCAACCGGGTCTGCTCCAAGTGCTCCGCGACAAAAAGTGCGCGACTTGGACATTCCGGGCAGACGCTCTTCTCCTCTGGAGAAACTCGCCCCAAGGCCTCCCCATCTATTCGCAGTACATGCCCACCGTGACCCCCAACGGCTATGGGGCGACCGCACTCGACGCCAGTCAGATGGAGAGCGGCATGGCCGCCGGGCCGAGGTTTTCGGTGTTCCGCACCAATGACTGCGAGCAGGCGTGGGAATTCACCTGGTTTCAGGCAGCGAATTTCCGCTCCCAGGAAGCCACGCTGCCGACGCTCGGCGGCTATGCGATCACTCCCGCGGTGCCGCCAACAGTCACCGGCAGCATCTACGGCAATCAGTTTGTGGGCCTCGACACCGCCACATCCGATCTGAGCGCCTCGATCTCCAGTTTCGAGATCAACCGCTGGGAGCGGTGGCGGCCCAACGTGGCCTTCCTCCACGGATTCCGGATGGTGCAGTGGGGCGAGAATCTGTCGCTGGCCGACCATTACGACACCACGGCCACCGGCTACTCGCAAGACGTCTTCCGCAACAACTGCCTCAACAATCTCTACGGCTACCAGATCGGCACCGACATCCGCCTCTGGGATCGCGGCAACGGCTTCCGCATCGACGGCATCATGAAGGGCGGGGCCTACTACAACAACGCGGTCCAGAACTCCTGGTACACCTACCAGACCGTCACGCCAGGGGTCTTTGAGACCGGCAACGTGCGGGCCGCCGGCGGGGCCGCCGCCTTCGTGGGGGAAGTGGGCCTGACCGGCACGATCCCGATCACCTGCAACGTGTCGCTGCGAGTTGGCTACCTGGGCCTGTGGCTGCAGGGCCTCGCCCAGCCCACCAACCAGCTCCGTGGCCAGACGATCACCCCCAACGGCCCTCCGGTGCTCGGCTCGCTGAACACGATCGGCGGCACGGTCGTCCAGGGAGTTTCACTGGGACTCGAGGGGCGGTGGTAAGCCGATCCGCTCGATTTGATCTCTTCCATGCCTCGGCCTAGCGAGCTGGCCCGGCTCGCGGGCTCAGCCAGCGGGCCCGGCCGCCGGGGAATAGCGGAGCAAGTCGCCCCGCTCCCCCGGCCGCCAAGCGGGAGGAGGCTTGGAGACAATCGCCCGCCCCGCAGGCCCCCGACTCGCCCCGGCTGACTACCGGAGAACGGCTGGAAAAAAAAATGAAGGGCCGCCAGTGAACTTTTTCCGTCGAGAACCGTTCTATTTGGGACGGGGCAACACAGAAAGCAAAGGTTCGCCAGGCCGCCAGGCCGGCTCGGGGTTCGGTTTGACGCGGCAATCTGCGGAAGGCGGGGGGGCTCTAACCCCCTGTCTGCCGGGGAAAGAGTGCCGTCGCCGGGGGGATCGCCCCACAGACCGCGCTCCCGATGCCGATACAAGAGGTGCCGAAAAGCACCGCTGCCCGGCGAACCTTTGCTCGCAAATCAGAGCAGTCCTCCGCCCCGTATCTCTTGCCGCCACTTGGTCGGTTCCCACGATTTTCTACCGGTTCCTCGTCTCTCGGTGACGGTTCATCTCCTTTGGGGGTGCCGTTGCAGGCAGTCTCACTCCACGCTCGCTCGTCGTTTTCCTCAGGAAGTAGCGCCATGAATCTCGGCAGCATCTTCAATCGCTTCTCGCGTGACACCGATCGCCTTCAGGCTGGCGCGACGGGCGCCCGCCGCCGGCGGCGCAATCAGGCCTCGATGACCGCGATCGAGCCCCTGGAGGATCGCCGTCTGCTGGCGTTCCAGTACGTTGGCTTCACGCACTCCAATGTTCCCCCCACGCCGTCATCGCCGCAGGCCTACGAATACAACTTCGAGATCTTCAACGACGCCTCGAAGCCCAACGACAGCGCCACGATGTACATGCGCAATCTGGGCATCGCCGGCCAGTTGCAATTCGATTACGGAACGGCCTTCAGTTCACTGACGAATCTCGGCTCCGGCGTTACCGGTGCACCGGCGCCGGCGGGTTGGAACTGGGGCACGAGCCTGCCGGCTGTCGGCGGCAAGCCGGCGACGAACGTCGAAGGCCCGGTGTCGCTGGTCAACGCCAACTCCATCGCCACCAACTGGAACACCAAGTCCGATCAGTTGGAGACGTTCTACCTCTCCAAGGTGCGGATCTCCTGTGCCCCTGGGACGGTCGACCCGACATTCATCCTCCATGTCGGCGATTCGATGCCGCTGGCTTTGGAAGTCGATTTTAGCCAAGCGATCGGCACCTCGACGATCATCATCCGCTCCGACGCCACGGAAACGAACGCCGGAGCCGCCCCCACCGGGGCGCTGCCAAACGGCGGTGGTGGCTACAACCTGCTCGCCGATCAGATCTACGTCCAAGCGGCTCTCAATCCGAAATACGGCAACAACTTCCGGGCCGATGATCTGATCCAGATCGAGAACTCCGTCACCGGCGGCCTCCAGGCCCGCGTTTCCAACGGTGACTTCAAGATCATCGCCGGAGCCACTGTCAGCGGCACCACCGACATCCGCACCGGCAGCGGTGTCCCCCCGTCGGCCTTTAGCCCCTACTCCCAGTACGGCTACGGCGGCAACGGTGGCAACATCCAGATCGACGGCCAGATTCTGAATGCCGGACAGGTCAACCTGCAGACCAACTCGGTCGATCCGCGGTACATCACGACTGGCCCCTCCGGCCTGATCAGCGGCGGCGGCAGCATCACGCTCAACAACGCTGGAGCCGATGGTGGCGCCATCAATGTCCGCACCGCCGGGTTCTCCCAGCACAACATCTTCGCCGGCACCAGTGCCGGTCCGGCGGCCGACATCGCTATCGACATCAACCAGGTGCAGGGTGATCTGACGATCAACGCCCTCCCCGCCTCCAAGGCCACAATCGCCCTCCATGCTCCCCGGGGGCAGGTGATTACCAATTCCAATGTCGACACCATCGGCGGCCTGACGCTCGACGCCAGCACGCTCAACATCAACCGCCCTGTCTCCACGCAGCAGGGGGACATCACCCTCACCGGCAGTTCGGTGTCGATCGGCAGCAACGTCTCGGCCGGCACCGTGGGCATCGGCAATCTTGTCGTCACCGCCACTGCCGGCGACATCAAGGCGACCAGTGCCGCAGTCGTCAAGGCGACCGGCGACACGATCATCTTCACCGCAGCCGGCAACATCAAAAGCGATTCCCGCCTGGAAGCGCTGGCGCTGAATTTGACCGCTTCCGGTTCGATCATCGCTGTCACCCGCACCGACACCGTCAGCGCCAAGGCGGGGGGATCGATCTTCCTCAGCGACGATGACGGGATCACCCTCAACCCCGTGATGGTCAGCGGCGATGGCGACATCACCGTCAACGCCAAGGGGTTGCTGACGGCGCTCCAAGTGGCTGTCGCCGGTACCGGCAGCATCACGCTAGCCACGACGGCAGTCGGCTTGATCGCCAACGATCTGAAGACAACCAACGGCACGATCAAGCTCTCCGCCGCCGACGGCGACATCCGGGCCGTCGGCGACGTGTTTGTCAACGACGCAAACCCTTTCAGCCCGACGCAGGACTTCGTCCTCTCGGCCGACAAGGGGAACATCGTCATGAGCCCCGATGCCACATTCACGGTGGCTGATCAGTTGTCGTTCAACGCCCCACTCGGCCGGGTGCTGACTCCTGGGCGGATCACCGGCGTGACGCTGACCGCCCCCGGCACCGGGTACAGCAGCCCGCCGACGGTCTCCTTCTCCTCCGGGAGTGGCGCTCTGGTCACCCCCACCGTCGGCGACGGCAAGGTGACGTTCATCAAGGTTATGAATGGCGGCAGCGGCTACGTGACCGCCCCCACGGTGGTCTTCGCCAACGGCGGCACCAGTGGGTCGGGTGCCGTGGCCACTGCCCAACTCAGCGGCGGAACGGTCGTCGGGATCACGATCAGCAACGGCGGCCTCGGCTACAAGACGCCGCCGACAGTCTCGTTCGTCGGCGGGGGCGGATCGGCGGCTGAGGCGGTGGCCAGCATCAGTGGCGTGACGTCGCTGACGGTCACCAATGGTGGCTCCGGCTATCAGGTGCCCCCGATGGTGGTCATCTCGTCCGGCGACGGCGGGGCCGCCGGCACCGTGAGCGTTGACTCCACCGGCGCTCTTACCGGCATCAATGTCTCCCAGCGCGGCACGGCATTCACGGCGCCGCCTGAAGTGCAGATTGTCGATTCCAGTGGCTCGGGCTACGGAGCCAGCGCCGTCGCCAATCTGACCGGTGGCGTGACCAGCGGCGTGGTCTCCACCAGCGGCTCAAAGTATGGTGGTGGCACCACCGCCACGGTGACCGGCGGGGGCGGCACCGGCGCCACCGGCCAGCCCCTCCTCGGCATCACCAACGCCTCGGTTGGTGCTATCACCAGCCAAGGCACCGGCTACGCCGTTGGCGACTTGCTCACCGTGGTCGCCGGCACCGGGCTCCAAGTGCAGATCACCGCAGTCTCCGCCGGTGGCGTTGTCACCTCCGCGACGGTGACCCGCGGCGGAGGCAATTACACCCCCGGCGACATCCTCTATCTGTCCGACCCGGCGCTGGCTGCCAGCGGGCTGCGGCTGACTGTCAGTGCGGTGACCACCGGCGGCGTGGCGACCGCCGTCACCGTGGCAGCCGGTGGAGGCGGCAGTGGGTTCACCACCAAGTCGATCCTCAACCATGTCGGTGGCAGCGGTGCCGTCCTCCAAGTGCAGGGCGACACGCAGATCGGTTTCATCAATGTCAATTCGGGAGGCGTGGGCTATACCTCCGCCCCGACGGTGACCATCAACGCCATCGATGGGGCCGGGTCGGGGGCGTCGGCGACTGCCTTCATCGATCTGGTCACCGGCAGAGTGACCTTCATTTCCGTCGACAACCCGGGGAGCGGGTATATCCATGGCGCCACCGTGACCCTCTCCGGCGGGAGCAGCGGCGGGATCTTCATCCCCGCCACGACGACGGTCTTCACCGACTCCTTCACCACCGGCGTGACGGTCGTCCGGGCAGGATCCGGATACACCACCCGGGCCAGTGGCGTCAGCGGCGGCAGCGGCACCGGGATGCTGTTGACCTTCAACGATTCCAACTACACCGCTGTCGGCTACCGGGCGCTCGAATCGGGGCACAACTACAGCAGCACTCCGTCGATCACACTTTCGCCACCAGCCTCTGGCGGCACTGCGGCGGTCCTCTTAGGGAGCGTCGAACTGGTGGTCGATTCGATCACGATCATCGCCCCCGGCACCGCCTACAACCCGGCCACCACGACGATCAGCCTTGTCCCGGTCGCTTCCGGCGGAGGCGCCACCGCCAACGCCGTGTCGGTCAACGGCATCGGCTCGATCACCCATGTCAACCTCGCCTCCCCCGGCAAGGGCTACGTCGCCCCGCCGACGGTGACCATCGTCGACCGCTCCGGCTCGGGCTCGGGGGCGGTGGCCATCGCCACCACGGCCCTGGGAGTCACCGGCTTCACCCTGACAGGCTCAGGCACCGGCTACACCTCCGCACCGACAGTCACAATCACCGGCACCGGCAGTGGTGCCACGGCCATCGCCACGGTGACCAACGGCTATGTCACCGCTGTCACCATCACCAATCCTGGTTCGGGGTACTCAGGCACGCCGACGCTGACATTCTCTGGCGGCGGTGCCCTCACAGATGCCACCGGAACAGTCACCACGTCGTACGTCGTCACCGGAATCACGCTGCAAAGCAGCGGCTCGGCCTACAACGCCTCGACGACCGACGTGATCCTGGCGCCAGTGGGCTCGGGGGCGACCGGCGTCGCCAATGTCAGCGGTGGCGTCGTCACCAGCATCCGCATCAGCGACAACGGCTCCTTCTTCAGTTCCGCGACCCCGCCGACGGTGACCCTCGTGCCCTACGGCTCGGGGGCCTTGGCCACCGCCACGATCAGCGGCGGCACGGTCAGCGGAGTGACGGTCACCAGCCCCGGCGCGGGATACGCCGTGGCACCGGTGGTGACCTTCAGCGGCGGCGGCGGATCGGGAGCAACGGGGATCGCTGAGGTCGGAGGGTTGGCCCAGCTCTCCGCCAAACGGCTCAGCTGGACGGCACTGGAGCAGCCGCTCGATGCCCTTCTCAACCAGTTCTCGGTCGCCAAGATCGTCCTCACCGGTGCTGGCGACCTGATCATCAACCGGCCGTCGAGCGATCTGACTCTCGAAGGCGCCGTCACCAAGGACGGCTCGGTGCGAGTCACGGCACAGAAGTTGACCATCACCGGCCCCGTCACCGCCGGCGACTTCAACTCCACCCGCACCGAAGACATCTCGCTCCAGGCCACCGGCAACGACCTGATCATCGACGCCGCAGTGACCGCACCGCGGAGCATCTCCCTCCAGGCCGACGCCGGCTCGATCACCAGCACCACCCCCTCCTCCGCCGGTCTGGTGTCAGCCAAGGATCTGGTGGTCTCGGCCCTCAATGGCGCAAGCGTCAAGACGAAAGTCGAATCGGTCAGTGGCCGGGTGACCGGTTCCGGCGCCCCGCTGTTGATCGACGAGGCCGACGACCTCTTCGTCGGCACTCCCTCCACCGGCCTGACTGCCAATAACGGTCCGATCACGGTCATCGCCGGCGGCGTGATGAGCGTCTACCGGGCCGATTCCGGCCCCAATGGCTCAGTGAAGCTGCAGGCCGGCTCAAATCTCCTCCAGGCCGTCACAGGGAACGCGGCGGAGGTCTTCGGGGGCTCGGCGAGCCTCACCTCTACCTCCGGCCGGGTCGATCTCGACACCGATGTGGCGAAGATTTCCGCCTTTGCCCCCACCTCGACAATCACGATCGACAGCGTCAGCGCCCTGCCGGTGACGCTCGTCGACGTGGCGGCAGCCAACAACGTGGCGATCACCTCGGTCACGCCACTGACGGCAACGAAGGTTGGCTCTGAACTCAACAATGTCACGCTCACCACGCTCAGCGGGGTCGATTCGATCTATGCCGGCAACATCTTTGCCCCCAAGGGGGTGGTGACGCTGACCTCCCTCGGAGACGTGCTCTCCGCGGATCCCACCAGCCTGACGCCGAATATCAGCGCCACCACCGCCCGGGTGAGCGCCGTGGCGAAGGTTGACGGGATCATCAGCCTCCGGACCGCGGTGGGCACGCTTGGGGCCCAGGCCAGCAGCGACATCACGATCCGGGAACTCGATAACATCACCCTCGGCGAGCCCACCGGCCCGACGGGATTCAAGTCGGTGATCTCCCTGACAGGCAGCGTCGACGTCACTGCCGGCGGCACAATCTCCGCCACCGACGTCCGGGCGGAGACCGCCAAGACCGGGATCATCCTCACGAGCACCACTGACGGCGTGCAGCTCGGCAGCCTGCTTACCAACACCACCAACGGCAAGGTGACCGTCACCGCCTTCAAGTCGATCACCGACGGCGACACGACGCTCGATCTCTCCGCCAAGACTGTCAGCCTCACCTCCAACACCGGCTCGATCGGCGCTGTCGATGATCCGATCGAACTCAAGGTCGACTCGGTGAGCCTCTCGGCGCCCGGTTCGATGTACGTCACCAACGATCATGCTCTGGTGATCGCGAGCCTCACCGGCGGCACAGCGGGGATCGGCGCTGCCGGCCCGATCACCCAGTCGGCGGCCCTCAACCTGCAGTCGCTGAGCGTCACCAGCAACGGTTCGCCGATCACGCTCGACACCTACAACAACAACTTCGGTGCCTTCGGCGCCAAGAACCCCGGCGGCACCGTGACGGTCAAGGACGCCTTCGGCGGGCTCGACATGCTCGCTTCCAATGTCGCCAACATGACGATCTCGGCGGCCGGCCTGGTCACCCAGTCAGGCGCTATCACCGCCGGCGTGCTGGCGATCACCGGGAGCGGCGTCGATCCGATCAAGCTCGACACCCAAGCCAACGCGATTGGCACCTTTGCCGGCAGCAACGCAAGCGCTCCAGTCGGGATCAAAGATGTCTCCGGCGGCCTCGACATCGCCTTCATCCAGGGGGGCCCGGTAAACATCATCGCCACCGGTGGCCCGCTGACGCAGTCGGGATTCATCAACTCCACGAACCTCACTGTCACCAGCAACGGCTTCCCGATCACGCTCGACACGCAGGTCAACGCGATCGACGCCTTTGCCGCCACCAACCCGCTCGGCACGGTGGTCGTCAAGGATTCCAGCGGTGATCTTGTCCTCGGTAAATCGAACGTCGGCCTCCTCTCGGTAACGGCCTCCGGCGCCGTGACGCAGTCTGGGGCGATCACCGCCGGCAACCTCACCATCGGCGGCAACGGTGTGGGGGCAATCACCCTCGACACGCAGGCCAACGCCATCCGCACCTTCGCGGCCAGCAACGCCAGCGCCCCGGTGTCGGTGGGGAACGCCGACGGCCCGCTCGACATCGCCTTCATCCATGGTGGCGTGGTGAACATCACCACCGCCGGCCCGTTGACGCAGTCGGGCTTCATCAACGCCACCAAGTTGTCCGTCATCGGCAACGGCACCGACCCGATCGTCCTCAACACGCAGACCAACGTGATCGACTCCTTCACCGCCTCCAATGGGGCTGGAGCCGTCTCGATCTCCGATTCCGATGGCAACCTCGTGATCGGAGGGATCACCGGCGGATTGATCAGCATCACCGGCCAGCAAACGGTGACCCAGACCGGCCCGATCACCGGGGCGGCGCTCGTCGCCACCTCGGTCGCCGGGGGGGTGTCGCTGATCAACGCCGCCAATTCGGTGACCGCCGTCACCGGCACGGCAGCCACCAGTTTCGCCTACGGCAACGCCGGGAGTTACAACGCCGGCCCGATCACCGTGGCCAGCGTCGATGGCTATGTGGCGCTCTCCTCGGCAACAGGGAGCATCAACATCGTCGGCGACCTCACGGCCCCGTCGCAGGTGGCAATCTCGGCAGTCAACGGGACGTTCGTGCTGGTGCCTCCGGCCAAGATCATCTCCAACGTCCTCTCCTACGAGACCAAGACGACCCCCACCTACAACCCGGCCGACGTGCCGACGACGATCGTCAAGGACGGCACGATCAACAAGCCGGGGCAGAATTTCACCCTCGGTGCCTACTTCACCAACAGCAACCTGACGGTGATCGCCGATTCGGTGACGATCACCGGGCCGGTGCAGACCATCGGCACCGCCAAGACGATCACGATCACAGCCCTCACCGGCAACGTGACCTTCGTGGGCACCGGCGCCCTGATCAACGATCCCGTCCTGGGGGGCACGACGACGGTCACCGCCGCCGGAGCCATCAGCGGGGTGGCGACGACGACGATCTCCGGCGGCACCGTGAAACTCTCCTCCGTGGGCAACACCACCGTTCCGGGCACGGTGACGGCCAAGAGCCTGCAGGTGAGCACCACGGCCGGGACGATCACCCTCAATGGGGCCGCCAACGACGCGGACTCGATCAAGATCACCAACGGCACCCGCGACGTCACGTTTACCGACAAGGATGATCTGGTCGTCGAGTCGGCGACTGCCGGCTTCCTCGCCCTCTCCACCGGAGGCAACCTCACCCAGACCGGTGCGATCGTCGCCAATGCCGCCTCGCTGACGGCCACGGCGGGGGCGATCACCCTCACCAACGTCGCCAACGACGTCAACCTGCTGGCGATCAGTAATGGTGACAGGGCCGCATCCTTCACCGACAAGGACGACATCGCGCTCTCGACGGTGTCGGCAGGAGCGGTCACGATCCGGGCCGGCGGTGCGATCACGCAGCCTGGTGCGATGACCGTCGCGAGCCTCGACGTGGCCACCACCGTCGGCGGCGTGACGCTCAACAACGCCGGCAACACGATCGGCCTCCTTTCGGCGAAGTTGACGGCCATCAACGCCCCGCTGACGGTGCAAAACATCGGCAAATTGGAAATCGGTCAGGTGACGACCAAGGGTCTGATCACGATCGGAACCAGCGCCAGTGGGAACGTCCGCATCGGTGCCTTGCCGAGCCCGATCCTGCAGACGACCGGGGCAGTCAACTTCACCGGCGTCAGCGGCGGTGGGGTGGTGATGGCCAACGGCGGCACGATCGTCGCCCCCGGCGGGGTGACAATGCCTGTCGGCAAGAAGATCCAGTGGGCGCTGACCAGTGCTGCCGACAGCGGCACCGGATCATTGCGGCAGCTGATGACCACCATCAACAGCCTCGGTGCGGCGTCGCAGATCACCGTCAGCACGCCCACGGTCATCAACCTCGCTTCGGCCCTGCCCACGGCCACAGTCCCGCTGACTGTCAACGGCAAGAGTATGCTGACACTCAACGGTGCCGCGGCGGGGGCCAGTGCCAACGGCTTGGTGCTCACCAAGGCGGGTGGCGGGGTCACCGGCGTGACGCTGCAAAATTTCGGTCAGGCCGGCGTCAAGCTCACCGCGGCCGCAAGCACAACGATCTCGGTGATCACCGTCAGCAACAGTCTCTACGGCATCTATGCCAGCGGCGCTCTCAGCGGGACGTCGATCCTCAGTTCAACCTTCAACGGCAACACGCAGGGGGCTTACCTGGCCGGCCAGGGGGTGACCTTCGGCCTGGACGGCCAGGGCAACCTCCTCTCCGGGACGTCGCGGACGACCATCGGACTGTTCGTGACTGGCAACAACGCCGGCACGATCATCCAGGGGAACTCGATCTACCAGGCGACGACCGGGATCTCGATCAACGCGGCCACCGGGGCGCTGATCGGTGGCCCGGGCACCCAGTACAACACCATCTCCTACGCCACAACTGGCGTATACGCCACGGGCACCTGCACCGGCACCTCGGTGGTCAACACCGGATTCGGGGCCGGTGTGACAACCCAGTACAACACCGCCACGGCCCGCAATCTGAGCGTCACAAAGTGACCCGCGACGACTGGCACCCCGCCTCAGGCTGCTGGATGACGAGGATCTGAATCGAGCGGGAGCGGCGGGCCGGAGGGCTTTGACTCCGGTCAGCCAGCCTGATCGGCCACCTCGGTGGTGCCGTCGGGGCGGCGGCGGCTGAAGAGGATGTTCAGCGTCCTGAGGAAGGTGTGCAGCCCGGCATCCTGGATGGGGAGGATGTGGGCGGGCTGGCCCGACTGGTTGTGGTGCGAATGCCACAGCCCCGGCGGCGTGACAAACGCCGCGTGCGGCTGCCAGTCGATTCGCCTGGCGTCCTTGATGCTGCCGTCGGCGGCGAGAGTCCGGCCAACCATCGTGTAGCACCCCGGCTGGGCATCAACGACCAGATCGAGAGCCACCGACTGGTGGCGATGGGGTGCTTGGTCAGCGCCGACTGGCAGAAGTCCGAACATCGCCCACAGGACGTGGGTGATCGTCTTCGTCCCGGGAAACAGCCGGTTGCCCAGCAAAACGCTCAGCCGGTTGGCGGTGGCGCTGGAGGGATCGCGAACGACTGCCTCAAGGGCCTCGAGGATCGCCTCCCGGCGGTAGAGGGTGGGGGTGAACTGACGCTGGGTGGCCTCCACTCCCAGGTAGCGGAGGAGCGGCTCGTCGTGCACCCAGTAAAGCGCGGCGTCATCGTGGGCCGCATGGAGCCTCCGGCTGCGGGCCGGAAGCGTGAACAGATCGCCCGCCTTCCAGGAGATGGGCGGGCCGTCGGCGTCGACCGCAGAACTCGTGCCCGTACCGCGCATCACAAACAGCAACTGGCTTGTGGTATTGGCGTCTGTGACCAGCGCCTCCCCCCCCCTGATCCGGACGAAGTTGGCACACAGCCCAGGGCTGGTCGCCGGTCCGGAGCAGCCCAAAACCGCGGCGTTGTCCAGGGGCACGATCCGCGTCCCGCCGTGCTGATGGAGGTCGGCGCCAAACTCCACCAGGGGAATCTCTCCGATCATTCCGTCGCTGAGCGGATTTGAAGCGTGGCGGTAGTCGTGATACCGGGCGGCCGCGATGTGGTGGTCGTGGGCGTCATGGGCGTCGTGCTGCGGAGGGGCAACGACGACAGAGCCGGGACTCAGGCTGCTGCCGGAGGATGACGGAGGGGGCATGGTGCGGTTCCTTTCGTGACGAAGCTCAGCGGTAATCGGCAGGAAAAAGCCCCTTGCGGGCTCCGTTGAAACCGAAGGGGGTCGGCTCAAAGGTGCCCACGGTGTCGACCACCGACTTCGCGGGGATCTTCCCCTCCAAGCCGGCTGCCCAGTAACAGGCGTTGACCAGCATCCGCCGTGTGCCCTCGGCCACCATGTCGGTGGCGGCACCCATCGTCGTCGTGAACGACCGGCCCTTTGGCCCACCATCGACTGCATAACTCTTCACCCAGGCCACCGGCATCATCGGCTCGTTCTTCTCACCGCTCACCGGCTCCGAATCGGCCTTCATGCCGGCGAGCACCTGCCCCAGTACGAGCGGCTTTGAATCACCAGGCAAGGGCAGCCGGACGCCGTAGACGTCGGTCGGGCCCCAGATCTCGCCGTCAGCGATGCCACGGAGAATGGGGTGATCCTTCGCCTCCGGAACCACCAAGCCCCGCGTGCTCTCGCTGCCGTGGTTGCCGTGGTGGTTGATCCAGGTCTCGCCGAGCACCTGCCGGCCGAAACCCTGGGAGAAGTTCTCACTGCCGGAATCCCAACTCCAGCGGCGGTGGGTGCGGCCTTCGGGGATGTTGAAGGCGTGGGTGGCCGTCCGCATTCCGACCACCGGCTTGCCAGCCTTGAGGTAGGCGTCAATGTGGGCCATCTGCTCGTCGGGGAGGTTGCGAAACCGAGTGGCGATCACCATCAGATCGGCACCGGCAAGCTTCTCCAGCCCAGGGATGTTGTCGTTGGTGTTGGGGTTGATCTGGCCGTTGGCCGGATCGATGGCGTAGAGCACGGTGCAGTCGAAGCCATGGTGCCGGGCGAGGATCTTCGCCAACTGCGAGAGCGCCTCCTCGCTGCGGTACTCCTCGTCGCCGCTGATGAGCACCACCTTCTTCCCCTTGCCGGCCCCCACACCGCCGGCCACCTCCAGCCAGGCGTCAGCGGCCAGGCCCAGCGCCGCAGGCGCGACCACCAAAGAGGCCAGCAGACAATTCCGCACGACGCCAACGAACGACCGGATGTACGAGCGCATGAACGAACCTCCCCAAGAAGAAGATCCCCGGGAGGCCGGACGCCGGCCGATGGGGTCAGGACAGGATAGCGTTCACGACGCGGCCATGCACATCGGTGAGGCGGAAGTCGCGGCCGGCATGACGAAAAGTAAGCCGCTCGTGATCGAGCCCCAGGCAGTGGAGGATCGTGGCCTGGAGGTCGTGGACGTGGACCTCGTCTGCGGCGACGTGGAATCCCAGTTCATCGGTCGATCCGTGCGTGATCCCCCCCCGGACACCGCCGCCGGCCAACCACATCGAGTAGGCGTTGGGATGGTGATCGCGCCCCTTGGAGCGGCCGAGCACGGCGCTGGCTTCGACCATCGGAGTGCGGCCAAACTCCCCTCCCCAGACCACAAGCGTCGAGTCGAGCATGCCGCGGCGCCGCAGGTCGGCTACCAACGCCGCCGAGGCCCGGTCGGTCTTCTCGCTATTTCCCCGGACGTTGCCGGCGACGTCGGAGTGGCCGTCCCAGCCTTCGTGGTAAATCGTCACGAAACGGACGCCACGTTCGATGAGCCGGCGGGCCAAGAGACAGGCGCGGGCAAAACTCGCCTCGGCGGGATTGCAGCCGTAGAGGGCCAGCGTCTCGGGGGTCTCGCCGGAGAGGTCCATCAGTTCCGGAGCGGAAGTCTGAAGCCGGTGGGCCATCTCATAACTGGCGATCCGGGTGGCGATCTCGGGATCGCCATCGGCAGCGAGACGGGAACGGTTGAGGTTGGTGACCAGCGCCAGCGTGTCGTCGGTCAGCCTGCCGTCGGCGCCTGCCGGCCGGCCGACGTTCAGAATCGGATCGCCGGAATTGCGAAACCGGGTGCCTGTGTAGAGGCTCGGCAGAAATCCGCTCGACCAGTTGGCGCTCCCGCCACTGATTCCAGCGCCAGTGCTCATCACCACGAAGGCGGGCAATTGCTCGCTCTCGCACCCCAAGCCGTAGGTGATCCACGAGCCCATGCTCGGTCGCCCAGGCTGGGCAAAGCCACAATTGGCGAAGATCTGTGCCGGGGCGTGGTTGAACTGGTCGGTGCGACAGCTGCGGACGATGGCGATCTCGTCAACGACACCGGCCAGATGCGGAAGCATCTCCGAGAGTTCTGCCCCGGACTGACCATGGCGGGCGAATTTGAACTGCGGCCCAAGCACGGCGGCATCGGGGCGGATGAAGGCGTAGCGTTGCCCGCCGATGATCTCGGCGGGAAGGGGCTTCCCCTCAATCTCGGCCAGTTTGGGCTTGTGGTCAAAAAGCTCCAGCTGGCTTGGGGCTCCGGCCATGAAGAGTTGGATCACCCCTTTGGCCTTTCCCGGAAAGTGGGGGGGCTTGGGGGCCAATGCCCGGGCGGCGGGAAGCGACGCTTGGCCGTCCCCCGCGAAGCTTTGCCGCGCGAGCAATCCGGCGAGTGCGATCTTGCCGACCCCGAGGCCACACTCGGAGAAGAAGTGGCGGCGGGTGGAATGGAGGAGGCCGTTCATCGCTTCACCACCGCTTCGTCGAGGTTCATCACGGCCCGCGCCACAAGCATCCACGCCGCTCGCTCCTGCACATCACCGGCCCCGTCGCCAGCCAGTTTGACAGCATCGAGTTGACCAGCAGAGCATCGTTCCCGCTGGACGCGGAGGAAATCGAGCAGCATGGCAGCCTCCGCAGGGGCGAAGTCACGGGAGAGAAGGCGGCGGCCGAGTTCACGCAGGCGGCTGGCGTCATCCGCCCCGGCAGCGAGCACTCTGGTGGCCAGCCCCTGAGCCACCTCGACAAACATCGGGTCGTTGAGGAGCGTTAATGCCTGGAGGGCCGAGTTGGAGACATCCCGCCGCGGCAGGCAACTCTCGCCGGTGGGGCCGTCGAAGGTCGTCACCATGGCGAAGGGGGCCGTCCGCTTTTGAAAGGTGTACAGGCTGCGGCGGTGCCGATCCTCTCCCGGGCTCGGCTCCCAGGCCCCGCCACCGTAGGCCGTCTCGGTGACACCGGCGGGCTGCGGCGGCCGAACCCCGGGGCCGTACATCTTCTCGGAGAGGAGCCCCGCGGCGCGCAGCAGGCCGTCGCGGATCTGCTCCGCCTCCAGGCGCACCCGCGGCCCGCGGGCTAAGAAGATGTTGTCCGGATCGGCCGCGAGGTGCTCCGCAGTGGCCACGGAAGACTGCCGGTAGGTGGCACTGGTGACGAGGAGCCGATCGAGCTTCTTCAGCGACCAGCCGAGATCCTCGACAAACGCCACCGCCAGCCAGTCGAGCAACTCCGGATGGGAAGGGGGCGTGCCTTGGAATCCAAAATCGTCGAGCGTGGGCACGATCCCCCGGCCAAAGAAAGCCTGCCATTGCCGATTGACCGTCACGCGCGCCGTGAGCGGGTTGTCGGCTGCCACCAGCCACTCAGCCAGCGCCAACCGGCTGGCCCTTTCCCCCGCGGGGAGGCCGGGCAGGAACCCGGGAACCGCCGCTGCCACCTCCTGGCGGGCTTGCGTGTACTCGCCACGGTGGTGGAGAAACGTCAGCCGCGGATTGTCGGCTGGCCGCTCGCGGAGAACCAGCGTCGTGCCACCGCCCCGGAGTTGGGCTTCAAGCCCACGGATCTCTTTGAGTGGCTCCGCGAGTTCCGGCGCTGAGACGAGGAACCGGCGGAAGACAGCGGCCTGTTCAGCCTCGCTCCGCTCGCCTCTGGGACGCCGCAGGGCCGCCTCCTCGGTGGCGGAGAGTCCGCGGGCTTCGGCCTGCTCCGCGCCGCTCAGCGACAGCCGGAAACAGCCCAGCGGGCAGGCGTAGTGGCGTTCGAACTTCATCACCACCGTGATCGGCATCCCGGCAGCCAGCGGCTCGGCGAAGGAAAAGACTGCGGCATGCGTCTGCCCTTGGTCGCCGTTGGTGCTCCAGCCGCTCGACATGTCACCGTCGAGCGCCAGGGAGGCGGTGCTCTTTCCGCCAGAGAAGGCGGCAGTGCCGCCGTATGAATCGGTGGCAGAGGCCACCGGCACCCGCTGGCCGGCGATGCTGATCTCCAACTCGGAGAGGAAAAAATCCCCCTTCGGCCCCTCGTACCAACACATCCCCGGGCCGTGCGCCGGCAGGCTCGGATCGGGGAGCACCTCGAGGCGGATCGCCCGCACCGGCTCGGCGGCGGGGGGAAGGGTGAGTTCGTATCGTTCGCTCTTGGTGACGTCGCCGCTGGCGAGCATCGAGCCATCGGCGCGGACCACGAGGTGGGGCATCGACGTCGTCCAGCGTTCCGGAGTCACGATCCGCCAGTCGATCGCCTTTGCCATCTGCTCGCCTTCCCAGGCAGCAAACCGCTCGGCCAGCGGCATCGGCACGGCGGCCGGCGGATCTGCCCCTTCGGCTGGAGCCGCCGGCCATTTCGCCGGAAGATCGAGCCACAACCGCTCGATGCGGGCCTTGGTCTCTGCCGTGGCCCACACCTGGTCGGCGTCGGGGATCACCCACTCCGGCTCGTCGGCGTTGTTGAGCAGCGCAAACAGCCCGTAGTAGTCGGTGTGGGTGAGGGGGTCATACTTATGAGAGTGGCACTGGGCGCAGCCGGTCGTCAGCCCCAACCAGGTCGAACCGGTGGTGGCGACCCGATCGACCATCGCCAGATAGCGGAACTCCAGCGGGTCGGCCCCCCCTTCTTCATTGATCATCGTGTTGCGGTGGAAGCCGGTGGCAATGACGTCGTCGGTGGAGCCGCCCGGCAGCATGTCGCCGGCAATCTGGCGGACGGTGAAGCGATCGAACGGCATGTCGTCGTTGAGCGCCCGGATCACCCAGTCGCGGTACGGCCAGATCCGTCGTTCGCGGTCCTTCTCGTAGCCGTTGGTGTCGGCGTAGCGGGCCAGATCGAGCCAGCGGCGCGCCCAGCGTTCGCCATACCGCGGGCTGGCGAGCAGCCGCTCAACAAGCTGCTCGTAGGCATCCGGGGTGGCGTCGGCGAGGAAGGCGTCGAGTTCGGCCGGGGTCGGCGGCAGGCCCACCAGATCGAAGTGGACGCGGCGGCAGAGGGTCGCCCGATCGGCCGCGGGGTTGGGTGAGAGCCCCTCCCGAGCGAGCCGGGCGCGGAGGAAGAAATCGATTGGATTGATCGGCGGAGCGAACGAACGGACCGGAACACCAGCCGGATCGGCCGCAGCAGGGGCGCTGTCCAGGACGACTGGCACCGCCGGACGGAGCGGTCTTTCGAATGCCCAGTGGGGCCGGTACTCGGCGCCGGCGGCGATCCACTCCGTCAGGATCCGCTTTTCGTCGAGGGTGAGCAGGGCCTTGGTGTGGGGAGGCGGCATGACGACTTCGGGGTCAGCGCTACCGATCCTGGACACCAGTTCGCTGTCATCGGCATGGCCCGGCACGATCGCTCGATGGCCACTGTCAGTCTCGGCCAGAGCATCCTGCCGCCGATCCAGACGCAGCCCGGCTTGGCGTTTGTCCTCGTCAGGGCCATGGCACTTGAAGCACCGGTTGGCGAGGATTGGCCGCACTTCGCGGCCGAAATCGGGGCCGTCGGCCCCGGCGTGGGCACCGGCAGCGACCACGACCAGCGGGGCAACGATCGAGACAGCAAAGCGGATCTGCGCGTTCATCATCTTTCCATTGTTCCATGCCGCCGCCCATCGTGCTATTCCGTTTTCGGTTCCGTTGTCGACTCCTCGGAATTCTCGCTTCTCTCGGCGGCGGAATAGTTCGACCACTCGCGATCGCTCTTTTTTGTCGCCACGGCCGCCACCGGTCCCCGCTCGTGGGCCGGCGTCATGAGCAGATGCTCCGCCATGTCGTGCCACTGCTGCACCATCCGGCTGACGATGGCCGGATTGTGCGACGCGACATCGTGCAACTCGGTGCGGTCGACAGCGAGGTTGTAGAGTTCCCACGGTTGGCTGCGAAAACTGACCAGCTTCCAATCTCCGTCGCGCAGTCCGCGATCGCTCCCAAACAGCAGGTGTATCGGCGGCCGCGTCGGCGCTTCGTTGCCGGCAAGGATGGGGGCGAATGAAACGCCGGAGAGCGGAGTGAGTTCGCGGCCCGGCCACGTGGCTGGCAATGGGGCACGCCCGAGTTCTGCCAACGTCGGCACCACGTCGACCAGATGCACCGGTGAGTGCACAAGCGATCCCGGCTCCAGTTTCAGCCCCGCGGGCCAGTGCACGATTCCCGGCGTGGCGATGCCCCCCTCAAACTGGTTCTGCTTGTAGAAACGAAATGGCGAGTTGCGCACCCATGCCCACCCCGTGCTGTCGCTCCAGCGTGTTTCCCCATCGAAAGGCTCGCGGTCGCGGTCGGTACTGCGCCGGTCATACGGGCACGCGCCGTTGTCAGACACAAAGAGAATCAACGTGTTCTCGAAATCCCCCTTGGCTTTCAGGTCTGCCACAACCCGACCGATTTCCTGATCCATGCGATCGACAAGCGCAGCAGAGGCCGCCATCCGACGGCTTTCCCAGTTGCGAATTTCAGGGGAGAGCGTCGTCCACTCTTGAATGTGATCCGGACGCGGGCCGGCCTCGACGGGGTCACCAAAGATCCCCAGTGCGTCCTGTTTTGCCAGCCGCGCGGCGCGGATCGTGTCCCAGCCAGCGTCATATTTCCCCAGATAGCGACGGTAGTCCGCCTCCAACGGTTGCAGGGGCGCGTGGGGCGCGTTGAACGCCATGTAGAGAAACCACGGCTTCTTCGTCGCCCGAGCCTCGGAGAGAAACGCCAAGGCGTGGTCGACGTTGGCGACGGTTGTGTAGAAGCCGCGCTGCGGCACGGTCCACGGAGCGCCGTTGAGCCGAAACGTTTTGTTTCCCTTGTAATAGTTGGTGGCGCCGGAAAGGTGGCCGAAATACCGCTCAAACCCGAAGTCGGTCGGCTCCCGATCGAGATGCCACTTCCCCACCATGGCGGTGAAATACCCGGCCGGCGCGAGCACCTCGGGGAGCGTGACCGCGTGCGTCATTTTCTCGTCGCCCGCCTGACGGCACCAACGGCCCGTCAGCAAACTGACCCGCGACGAGTGGCATTTCGCGGTGTTGTAAAACTGCGAAAAGCGAATCCCGTCCGCCGCCAGTCGGTCAAGAGTCGGCGTCGCGATTTCCGATCCATAGCAGCCGAGATCGGAGAAGCCCAAGTCGTCGGCGAGAATCACGACGATATTGGGCTGCGGCGGCTCCGCGTGGGCCACCGCCATTCCCCAGACAGCCGCCACGCGAAACGCCACGCGAAACGCCACAAGCAGATTTGATTTCACAGGCATGGCGCCGTTTCGAGAAACGCACACCCCTCATCGCGAGCCCGGCTCCCCGCAGGACCACGGGTGGCGGATGGGAATTGTGCTGGATGCATGCTGGATCGTGCAGGCAATCGTCCGCTGCCGGGAGGTGAGCAAAGAATAGGGCGAACAACGGCCGGTTGGCAACTGTCGGCTGACTTGCGAGTCGGGCCGAAGACAGGGCGAGAAGGCCCGCGGGCCCTCTCTCCCCCAGCATCCCCCCCCACAAGAATCTCCATCGGCAGCGGGAAGGCAATCGGCAGCCGCGGCCGTAGACTCATGGCTATGAAAATCATCGTCGCATCATTAGCAGTGCCTCGGGCATCTTTCCTCCATCGGCAAGCGGCTGGCAGGCTGCCAATCTGGGGGGCATGGTTGGCATCGGTGGCACTGTTTTCCTCTGCGGCGATCGCCGACGAACCGGCGGTATCAGCGCAGGCCCCGCCTGAAAAACACCTCATCCTCCCCGGTGAGGTGTTTGCCGTTGCTGGCCACACCGCATTCCTCTTCACGCCTGCCACAAGCGACGCTGTGCCGGCAGGCGCCCTCCGTCCCTGGATCCTCTACGCCCCCACGCTCCCCGCCTACCCCGACGAGGCGGAGCGATGGATGCACGATCGCTTCACGGAGGCGGGAGTGGCCGTGGCCGGCATCGACACCGGCGAGTCGTATGGAAGTCCGGAGGCAGTCCGGGCCACCGAACTGCTCCACGCCGAGATGGTGAAGCGGGGCTACTCGGCGCGCCCGGCCGTGCTCGGGCGCAGCCGGGGGGGCTTGTGGGCGGCGGCGTGGGCGATCGCCCACCCCGAATGGACCGCGGGCCTGGGAGGCATCTATCCGGTGTACGACTGGCGGACCTACCCCGGAGCCGCGGGAGCGGCGGCGGCCTACGGCCTCGAGCCCGCCGAACTTTCCGCCCGGGCCGCGGAACTGTGCCCGATCGAGCGGATCGGCGTCGCGGCACAGGCCGACGTGCCGGTGTGCATCATCCACGGCGACGAGGACCAGGTGGTGCCACTGGAGCCCAACTCCGCCACGCTCAAGCGCCGCTACGAGGCCGCCGGCAAGGGCGATCGCGTGCAATTGCTCATCGCCAAGGGACAGGGGCACAATTTCTGGGAGGGATTCTTCCACTGCCGCGAACTGGTCGACTTCCTCATTGAACGGGCCAGAAAAGGGAGCGAGGGGAGACCAGCCGCGGGAAACTGACCGGGGATTTCCTTGCATCCCGGAGGTTTCCGATCAACTATAGAGGGGAGTGTCTGGCTCTTTCCGGCACCGATCCCGACCCACCGCCCGGCTTTATCTCTATGGCCCGTTCGTCCGAATTCCCAAGCCTTCCCCCTTCCTTCTCGAGGCTTCCGGCCGCGGGAACTTGGATCCTGCCGCTGCTGGCGCTGGCCTTCTTTCTCTTTGCCAGCGGTCTGTTCGGGATGGTGTACACCGTCGGTCCTGAGAGCATCGGGGTCGTGCAGCGGTTCGGCAAGGCAGTCGACACGGTCAATCCAGGGCTGCGGTTCAAACTCCCCTTCGGCATCGACCAGGTGACGATCCTCCCGGTCAAGCGGCAGTTGAAGATGGAGTTTGGCTTCGGCACCGCCGGCGGCAACAACCCCGATCAGGTGTCCAACGAGCAGGCCCGCGAGAGCGACATGGTGACCGGCGACCTCAACGCCGCGCATGTCGAGTGGGTGGTGCAGTACGAGATCAACAACCCGCAGGACTACCTGTTTAACAACCGTGAGCCCGGCCCCACCCTCCGCGATCTCTCCGAGAGCGTGATGCGCGAGGTGATCGGCGACCGGACGGTGGACGAGGTGCTGACGATCGGCCGCCAGGGGATCGAGAATGAGGCGATCACCAAACTCACAGAACTCGTCCGCGGCCTCAAGATGGGCCTGCAGGTCCAGCAGGTGCAACTCAAGAGCGTCCATCCGCCGGCCAGGGTGCAAAACTCCTTCGAGGAGGTGAACCGCGCCCAGCAGGAGCGCGAGCAGATGATCAACCAGGCCAACGGTGAATACAACAAGGTCGTCCCCCGGGCCAGCGGCGAGGCTACTAAGAAGGTCAGCGAGGCAGAGGGCTACGCGGTCAAACGGACCAACGAAGCCGAGGGGGACGTGGCCCGCTTCCGCAAACAGCTTGAGCAGTACGAGTTGGCCCCGGAGGTGACACAGCAACGGATGTACCTCGAGGCGATGGCCGACATCATTCCGCAACTCGGCAGCAAGATCATCCTCGACGCCGACGCCCGCCAGTTTCTCCCCCTTCTCAACCTCCGGCAGCCCGAACCCAACCCCTCCGGCCCGCTCCCCCGCCGCCGGTCGGCCTCCCCCGCCGGGAACGACACCCCATGAGCACCATTCCCATCAATCACCCTCTCCTCCAAGCCGCGCGTCAGTTCACCTCCTGGGTGTTGTCTCCGCTGGGCGTACTCGGCCTCCTGGCAGTGATTGGATTCTTCCTCGGCGGAGCCTACATCGTCGATCAGACGGAGCAGGCGGTGATCACGCAGTTCGGCCGGCCAGTGGGGGGGGCGATCAACGCCGACACCAAAGGTTCCGGAGCAGGCCTGCACTTCAAGTTGCCACTGATTCAGACCGTCAACCGCTTTGAGAGGCGGATCATCGAGTGGGACGGTGCACCGAGTGAGATGACGACCCGCGACAAGTTGTTCGTGGTCGTCGACACCTTCGCCCGCTGGCGAATCTCCGACCCACTCCTCTATTTCCAGAGCCTCCGCGACGAGCGCAGCGCCATCTCGCGGCTCGACGATATCCTCGGCAGCGAGACGCGCAACGTCATCGCCCGGCACGATCTCATCGAAGTTGTGCGATCAGACAAGGATCGTGTCGCCGAGAAGGACGACACCCTCGTCGTGACGGGCGATTCAACCGCCACCCTGGCGCCGATCCAGTTCGGCCGGCAAGCACTGGAGCGCGAGATTCTCGCTGCCGCTGCGCCGAAAGTCACCGGCTGGGGGATCGAGTTGCTCGACGTCCGCGTCAAACGGCTCAATTATAAATCGGGAGTGATCGAGAAGATCTACGAACGGATGTCGTCGGAGCGGATGCAGATCGCCGAACGGTTCCGCTCCCAGGGCGCCGGTGAGGCGGCAAAGATCGAGGGAAAGAAGGAAAAGGACCTGCGGAAGATCGAGTCCGAGGCCTATCTCAAGGTCCAGGAGATCATGGGCGAGGCCGATGCCAAGGCAGCGGAGATCTACGCTTCTGCGTATGCCTCAAGTCCCAAGGCGGCGGAATTTTACCGGTTCGCAAAAACCCTGGAAACCTACCGGGAAACCCTGGGGCATGATGCCACGCTGATCCTCACCACCGACAGCGATTTCTTCCGGCTCCTCAAGTCGATCGCTCCGGCAGCGGCCTCCCCCTCTCCCCCAGGCACGCCCGCTCCTCCGGCCGGATGAGGCGGGCAGTGTATCCACAGCCTGCGAGGCTGGCCGGTTGTGAGGGAATAGAACCGCTCGCCCCGACGCGGTACAACACACGGGATGGTGGCGGAGGGACGGGAGCACGGTCGGCCGTGGCCCGGCAGTGAACATGGAACGCCACCGCAGAGGTCGGGGCGGTGGTCTGTCCCGGCGGGGTGCGCATCGGTGCCGGTCGGGAAGCACTCCCGGCAGCGTCAGGGGAACCAACATGGATCGTCTGGTAATGGATCAATTGAAGCGAGTGACCGCTGGGCTTGGCCACCGGCATCTCCTGGCGGCAGGATGGTGCCTGCTGGCGATGCTGGTGGGCACGGCCGCCGCGCAGCCCACCCCCAAGGGCAAGCCGAAGCCCCCCAATCCAGAGGTCAAGAAACTCGATGCCAAGATGGAGAAGGTGAAGGATTCCTTTCTCCGCGACACCGAGCAATTGATCAAATCGTATGAGGACAGCGGGTCGTATGATCGGGCCCGCGTGATCCTCGAAGCGCTGCAGAAACTCTATCCTCAAAACGAGCCGATCAAGGCGAAACTCGAACTGCTCGCCGCCCAAATCCTCGATTCCAACGAGATCGAGTTCGACTTCGATCCGGGGAAGTCATGGCAAGAGGTGGGGCCGGTCGCCAAAGACCGCCCGATCCGGATTCGCATCGGCGGCGACTACAAGCTCACCACCCCGCCGCTCGCCACCGGTCCCGACGGCCTAGCCGGGGACAACCCCGAGAAGGACCTCATGGCACACGTGCCGCTCGGTGCGGTGATGGCTGCGATCATCGCGCCAGCCGGAGCGAACGGCGGCAACGAGCGCCCCCCCAAGCCATTCATGGTCGGCTCGTCGTATGAGAAGCCCGCCGAGCGCGACGGCGTGTTGTGGCTCAAAGCCAACGTCCCCCCAGGCGCGAAGTGTGTCGGCAAGTTGCAGGTCAAGGTCAGCGGCACGATTCAACCCTGATTCAAGCGCGCGATCTTGATTCAGGCGGGCGATCCTGATTCAGGCGGGCGATCCTGGCCCTGACTTGGCCCTGACCTAGCCCTGACTTGAGGAGCAGCCAGACAGCAGGTGATTGCCGCGCCGGGGCTGTGCGAGTCACTGGGACCTTCAAAAACTGATCTGGTTCAGTCTGCTGGCTGGCTCTTGAGTGGCAGGACCACCGAGACCCGCGTTCCTCTTCCCAAACCACTCTCGATCGTCGCCTCACGGCCGAAAAGCCGGGCCCGCTGGCGAATTCCCTCAAGACCGAAACAGCCGCTGAGGATCGCCTCCGGCGAGAAGCCGACACCGTCGTCGCTGACCTCGACGGAGACATCGCTGTCACCGCAGGCCAGAAGCGCCACCCGCACCCGCCCTGCCCGGGCATGCTTGCGGATGTTGGAAAGCGACTCCTGCACGATCCGGAACAGCGCCGTGGCCACGTCACTGGCCAGTTCAGGCAGATGGGGCGGGTGGACATACTCCACCGCCACACCGCTGGCTGCCATCTCATCGAGCAGCCCATTGACCGCCTCGATGATCCCCAACTCGTCGAGCAGCGGCGGCCGCAGTCCGTTGATCAGCCGCCGCGACTCCGCGATTGCCGAGCCGACTAGGCGCTGTGCTGCGGCGAAATCGCTGCGGAACGAATCAGTCAGCGCGGGGAGCGAATCGAGCGCGTGTCCGCAGGCCTCGAGGTGCATCGACGCGCTGGTGAGATACTGCGCCAGGCCGTCGTGGATCTCATAGGACACCATCTGCCGCTCCGCCTCCTGGGTCTGGAGGAGGCGGCGGAGTCCCTTTCGTTCAGCACGCAGCGCGAGTTCCGTGGAGCTCTGTTGCCGTTGGCCGTGAGAGGTGAGGACGGCGGCCACGACCCTCCCCTCCTCGATCACAGGGCTCGCGCTGATCGAAGAGACGATCGTTTGTCCCCCGTCATCGACGAGCGTCAGGTCGAGGGCCACGCTTTTTCCCTGGCTGAATACTTCCTCGACATGAGGGCGGACTCGGGCGGACTCCGCCGCCGGCATGAACTCGAAGACGCTCCGCCCGATCACCCCGGTGGCATCGCAGCCAGGATCGATCCGGTTGATCGATCGCACCCGATACTCTGGGTCGATCACGGCCACGAAGCAGCCGATGCTGGCCGAGAGAGCATCCCAAAGCACCTGGGAACTCGGCATCCGCCACGGTATCGCTAGCCTCTCTCCCTGTGGCATCGATCATGTCCTCGAGTGTCGCAGGCAGGGCCCGGGGAATCCCGATCCGCCACGCGTCATCCTACTCTTCCCCCCTCCCCGCCGTGGCGGCCCGCCTTTGCCGCACCGCACCGGCGGTATCCTGGGAGCGGCGTTGTTCCCCTTGGCGGCGCCGTGCCGCAGGCCGGAACAATGTGGAGGACGGAGGAGGTGAGCGACCGCTGGCACTACACCCGCGACGGCAGACGGCTGGGACCGGTGCCACGGGAACGGTTGATCGAACTGGCGCGGGAAGGATGGCTTGCGCCCGACGACCTGGTTTGGTCCGACGGCATGCCCGACTGGGTGCCTTCCCGGTCGATCGAGTGGCTCTCTGGCGGCCGGCTGGTGCGGCAATTTCACGACGTCGTGGAGGCGCTGGTGGCAGCCCCTCGGGCCGTCAAGAAACCTGCTAGCAGCCCCACTGCCGACGACGACTCCTCCCCCTCGGCGCCGATCATCGACTGGGAACAGATTGGGGTCCGGCACCTGCTGGCAGCCTCGGGGGCCTTCGTCGCGGCGCTCGGCATCGCCTTCACGGCCATCGCTCGATCGGGCCTGGCGCTGGCCTTCACGCTGGGGGGACTGTCGCTGGTGGCGGCAGGGCTTCACCGTGAATGCGGCCGGCTCCTCCTCCAGGCATGGACCAATCTCTGCGAAGCATTGAGGGCCTTGGCGGTGCGGCGCCGCGAGGCCCGCCGGCGTGTGGCCGAGCAGACCAAACGCCTCGCGGAGATCGCCGAGCAAGCGCCCAAGCGCCCCACCGCCACCAATCCCCATGCGGTGCCTCCCCGGCAGCCGCAAGCTGTCGCCTCGCCCCCCCCCACCACCCCACTGCCCGCTCCAGGTGCGCCGCAGCACGCAGGGCAGCCGGCTTCAGACAGGCGCCAGCACGACGAAGCCTCCCCGCGCGACGAGCGCCTGATCGAGTATGAATTGCCGCGGCGGCGTTATAGCCCGGGTCTGGCAGCGTGCCTGAGCCTGCTCCTCCCCGGCCTCGGACAGCTCTACAAGGGTCAGTTCTTCAACAGCATCGCCTGGTTTATGGCGGTGGCGGCGGGGTATTCGGCACTGATCATTCCAGGGCTGATCCTCCACGCCTGCTGTGTCATCGGCGCTTCCAGCGGTGACCCGTGGACGAAGGGACGAACGGTGTACGTCAGCGCTGAGGAGGCACTCCGTCGCCGCCGCTCGGCAGGAGGGCCGCCGTTGGGCCCATGATCCCATGATCCTTGCCCCGGCACCGGGGATGGCCTCATAATCGATCCGCCTGGCGGTTGCAGCCGCACCCGTCAGGCAGAGGTTGGGACCGTAGCTCAATGGTTAGAGCAGGGGACTTAGCGGGTGCCGCCTTCGCGGCGCGGTCCATTCATGGATCACGCTGCATGGCGGTTCCCGATGGGTTGCCGGAGACCGTGCGGCCGACGAGTGCCGCACGGGGCCACCGGTAGAATCTGCCAAACTCGGGGAACGCTTCGCTTTCTTCCGGCCGTCAAGGCCGCAGGAGGCATGCCGATCCCGAGCCAAGCCGCCGGACCGGCGACGGATCCGGCGGAAGGTGTAGAGGCCAGACGGCAGACGCGTGAAGCGAAGGTATGGTCCAGACCACGAACCCGAAAGGGGCGGCGAAAGCCGAAGTGGGAGGCATAATCCCTTGGTTGCAGGTTCGAGTCCTGCCGGTCCTAGTT
>QWOP01000035.1 GCA_003669605.1 Planctomycetota bacterium | reverse complement strand
TCCTCCATGCTCCGGAGGAGGTGGAGCGGGTTGCCGCGACGCTCCCCACATCGGAGATCGATCCAGCGCTTGTCGATCCCAATCCCTGGCAGCCGCGGAGTGTGGTCGACGACTCCGATCTCGCGGAACTCACCGCCAGCCTCCGCGAGCACGGTTTGGTGCAGCCGGTGGTGGTTCGGGCCCGCGGCGAGCGTTTCGAGTTGATCGCCGGTCAGCGGCGGCTGGCGGCAGCCCGGCGGCTGGGCTGGACGAAGGTCCCGGTCCGCGTCCTCGACGTCGAGGATCGGCAGATGTCGGAGATCGCGATCGTCGAGAACCTCCAGCGCCGCGACCTCGACGCGTTGGAGAAGGCGGCGAGCTTCAAGAACTATCTTGCTGCCTGGGGCGGCACACAGGACGAACTGGCCAAGCGGCTTTCCATCGACCGCTCGAGTGTGACAAACCTCATCCGTCTCCTGGAGCTGCCGGTGGCGGTGCAGCAGCGCCTTCGCGCTGGCGAGCTCACGATGGGGCATGCGCGGGCGCTCCTCCCGCTCGGCGATGAGCACGAGCAGTCCCGGCTCGCGCAGCGGGTGGTGACCGAGGGGCTCTCGGTACGGGCGATCGAGTCGGCGGTGCAGGAGATCCTCCGCGCCGACGAGGACCATCCGGAGACCATCGACGACGAGGACAGCCTGGCGGCCGACGGCGGCGGCGAGGAGGGGTGCGCTTCGACAGTGGTGGCCCCGAAGCGGAAGCCGGGCCGGCCGGCGACGAAGCGTTCGGCGCAGGTGGCTGCGGTGGAGAATCAACTTCGCCGGGCGCTGGGGACGAAGGTGGTGGTGCATGCCAACGGCAAGGGGGCCGGGCGGATTGTGATCCCGTTTGCCGATCTCGATGAATTCCAGCGACTGCTCAAGCAGATGGCCGGTTAAACGGCTGCCGTTGGGCCCGAAACAGGGGGGAACGGCCGTTCCCGGCAGGGGGGCTCATCGATGGTCGTTTTTGCGGTACACTCTTTCTCCGGCCTCCTAAGGGGCCGTGCATCGGGGCGTAGCTCAGCCTGGTTAGAGCGCCTGGTTTGGGACCAGGAAGTCGAAGGTTCGAATCCTTTCGCCCCGACTCTGTTTGAGCCTTGGAAATCCAGGGCTCGCGGTGGCTTTTAGTGCGCCAGGCGCGCGGATGCCGTTCGCCCGACAGGCGGGAAGCTGAACGCACCCCGGCTGTTACGGTGCGAAGCCTCGCCGCAGTCCGGAAGTGGTAGCCCACCCCGGTTTGCTTTAGTGCGGCTCCCGAGTCTTCAACTCCGCCATCAACTTCTCCACAGCCACTTCCTTGGCCTTGGCCTCGACTTCGACGGTGATCTTTTTTCTCTGCCAACACGCCGGGAAATCTTCCACGTCAATAAAGTCGTGGTGTCGCTGGGGCTTCGGGCCATCCCAACCTTCAATTGGGCTGGAAATATGGAACATTGGCTCCCGGTCCCAGGTTGCCAACGCCTCCTTCGTGGCTTGTTCGACGCTTAAACCATCTGGATTACAACGGTGGTGATGCACGTCGTAGACCAGCGGGATGCCGGTGGCCTTACAGATCGGCAGCAAATCGGCGGGCGTGTAGGTCTGGTCGTCGTTTTCAACGGTCAATCGGCTTCGGACCCTCGATGAAAGCCGGTCGAGGTTGCGGGCGAAATCGGCGAGTGCCTTCGGTTTATCGCCATAGGCCCCGCCACCGTGAATGTTGATGACATCAGCCCCGATCCACTCGGCCACTTCCGCTTGATAATCGAGCTCCTGCAAGGATTTCAAAACCACGTCGGCTCGGGGCGAGTTGATGACCACGAATTGATCGGGATGAAAACAGGTTCGTAGATTGTGCTTCTTGGCGAACTTCCCACACTCCTTGAAGCGACGGACGATTTTCTCAGCCTCGGGCAAATCACCCACGGCATACCCGCAGGTCGGATGCGTCTTGATCGGAAGAATCTGGCTGTTCACCCGGAAGCAGACGATGCCGTTGTCGGCACAAAACTGAAGTGCAGCCAGAAGGGCGTCGGCGTTCTCCATGCACAGGCGGCTCAACTTTGCCAGGGCGTCGGGCCGTTTCATCTTGCCGATGGCCGTGGCCGTCGTCGTGACGAACTTGATCGGCTGATCACGAAACTGGCAGCAGAGGCCGAGGCGGGTCATCGCAGATGCTTTCTCAAGTTTCATTACCGACCGAGCGTCTCACCCTTGGCACTTTGGACAGAAATAGGTCGCACGCTTGGATGGGGTGAGCCTCATCGACCGAATGACCGTCGCACATTTCTCGCAGCGCTCTCCCCGCCGACGATAGACCTTTTGAGTCCAACGCCCGCCCTGGTTGTAACTGCCCCAGAGAACGTTGTGGATCGCTTCCAGGAGACGGTCCGTTTCCCCGGGCAGCAGTTCCTGCGCAGCGATCCGCGGATCAAGTCCAGCACGATACAAGGCTTCACTCTTCGCGATATTGCCCACCCCGCACACAATCTTCTGATCGAGCAAGGCTTCCGATACCGGAAGTGGCGTGGCGGCGAACGAGCGGCGAATCTCATCCTGAGGAAACGGCTGTGACATTGCGTCTGGGCCGAGTGTATCGCACTGCGCTTTCACGTCCTCATGGCTGACAATCTTCAGCATTTGGCCGTTGATATTGCAGATTGTAAACGGCCCGACATACAAACCGAGCCACGTGGCTTCTGGATAGAAGAGGAGTTGGCCGTCCCACTTCCGCCAGATACCTCGCATCAGCAGGTGATTGTGAAGGAAAACGCCACCGTCGAACTCAATGAAAATATGCTTGCCCTTACAGAAGGACCGCTCAATCAATCGGCCCTTCAAAGCCTCAGCGCGGATATCGCTACGGGTCGAATGACATCCCACGACCCGGCGCCCCGCAAGATACTTGTGCAGCCATTGCGTTCTGCGGAGAACTTGCGGCCCTTCAGACACTCGACATCCCCTCGTTGCCTTCGTGAGGCACGCCCTCATCCGGATTTACCGAAGGAATATTGCACGAACGCCCGAACGCCATGGCGCATGTCCCCAAGGTCTCTCTGCGAACCGACGTCGCTGAGGACATCAGACGCAAAAGGATAGCGGATCGCCATCGTTGTCCTCTGGCGATCGTGATCGGCTCCAGGGCCCTGCGATCGGCCCGCGAGAAGTGCAGCGCTTCGCCGCCACGGGGGATGCCCCCTCGCTGCCCGTCGGAATTCTCACCGAGGACTGTTTGTTTCGTTACTTTCCACCTGGAAAGCTGCCGACTCATCAGGCTGCCCCTGCTGCTACTCGGCAGCGACTCGAACCCATTCGATCGTCTTCGTCATAAAGCCGGAGCCGGCCACCATCTCAAACCCAGTGGCGGTCGTGCGGATGGTCATGGGAACAAAAGCGCCCCGCTTCACTGCGAAGATCTCCCCGCGCCATGTGCTGCTGGCGGGATCGTACTGAATGCCGCGGAGCAATTCCGTGTTGACCAGCGCCGGGTTGGCCGCCTTCACCACGCCCCCCACGTACTGCCCCTCGGAATTGAAGATCCGGACGGCTACGTCCATATCAGCCGGCCGCCAGTCGCCGAGAATCGCGTCAGCCGGATTGGCCGCTGGTTGGGTGTTGGCCGCCACAACCGCGTCAACACAAACCGGCACGCCGCCGAGACAGATGGCAACCGTGATCGATCGACAAACAGCGCGGAAACGGGCGGTCTTCATGACTGGACTACTTTCTTTCCGAAGGCGAGGAGGAGCGAACTCCAGGGACCATAGACCGCCGCGGATCAGGAATCCATGCTGATTTCTCGGAAACAAGGTCCGTTCAGGCTCTTGATGGGGAACTTTGGGAACCAGCCGCTTGGGCGTCCGCCGTTCTCCGTCGGCTACTGCTGCTGCACTTCCTCCTCGGCGCTATACAAAGGCACTGTCCGCAGCACGGAGTGCATGGGGACGTCGAGCGGTGCGAGTTGATCGTGCCAGGAAAGGGATGGCAGACGCTGGAGCGTGCGGGTGGCGACACGGACCTGGATGCGTTCGTCGCCGACACCGCGGTAGATCCCTTTGTTGGGCGGCACATCGGTGAAATCCCGGCCGACTGCGGTCTTCACGAAGTGCCCATTCACGGGGCAGCCGTTGGTGGGATCAAACCCCGTCCAACCGATATCGGGCAACCAGACCTCACACCACGCGTGGCTCTGCGATTCCTTGTTCTCCCGGTGGATGTAGCCGCTGACATAGCGGGCCGGGACACCGAAGGATCTGAGGATAGCGATCATCAGGTGGGTGAAATCCTGACAGACGCCCTTACCTCGTGCCAGCAGATGGTCGATCGGTGAGGTGGCATCGGTGACATCCCGGGCGTATTCAAAGCGTCCGCGAATGAATTCGGCCACCTGGCAGACCCACATCCCGATTCGTATTCGTGGCAGCGGCCGCAACTCCGCAAGGAGCGGCTCCAGGAGCGGCGTCGCACGGACTGGCCCGCGGAGCGGGAGATAGTCGACTGCCTCCAGCGGCAGTTGCCAGTCGTCGACGGAAGCCTCAGCCGAAAAGGCCGTCTGGCTGGCCATGGGCCCGATTCCCGTCCCCTCTGTCTCCACGACGCTGGCGGCGAGAATTCGCAGCATCATCGGGGGCCTGAGAAGGTTGAAGTGATGCACACGGTTGCCAAAGCCGTCAACATAATGACAGAGGCTGACTGGCTGGCCGACACTGATCTGGAACGAGTGGCACCGTTGCGTACCATCGCTCAGCGGCTCCATCCGCAGTTCACAGAGCCATTCGCTCACCGGCTGCGAATAGTTAATCTCGGTTTCGTGTTGGATTTCGAGGATCATCGCTGCGTCTCCATGGTCTCTATGCCGGCGGCCCGTGCGCCTACTGCAGGGCATATTGCTGTTGCAATAGGCTCCCTATTTTCGCGCAGCGTCCGAGAGATTGGCCGAGGAACGAATGCAGCCTTTCGCCATCGAGTGCGGCACCATCCAGATACACCAGGTCGCTCAGCAACCGTCCGACAGTCCGCACCACCTCGTCGTCGCAGCGATCGGGGAGCCGGCCGCTGATCTCGGTGAGTGACTGCAGGATGCGCGTCAGGCACAATCGAACCGAGTGCGGAAACTCGGGGTTTGTGAGGAGAAACTCCACCACCCGTTCCGGTTCGACCCGGCTGATGTAGAGACGCTGGTAGGCCTCGTAGGCGGCGCAATTCTTCAGCACAGCCCCCCATTGCAAGTTGCTGATCGGCAAGTCGGCAGCCCCAGCCCGCTCGAGGAGGCCAAACTTGGAGTCGAGGATTCGCAGGACCTTCTCAGCCCGCTCCAGGTACCGGCCGAGTTGGATAAAGTGCCAGCCCTCGTCGTGCATCAGGGTTGCCTCGCAAACCCCATGAAAAAGCAGCACGCCAATCTGCGCTTCCTCGCAAAACTCGTGCGGTGATTCCGCCACCCGCGCCGGCAGGGCGGCATCGGAGAGCCGCCAGTAGAGTTTGTTGAGCTCGCGCCACATTGACGGGCTGATCGAGCCCCGGATGCTGCGGGCGTTATTGCGCGAGCGGTTCACGCACGACATCACGCTTCCTGGGTTGGTGATGTCGAGCAAGAGCCAGCGCTGGACCGCACCGACGGGGTCCTCTCCGTTGCGGATCTGTGGGGGGGGTTGCCGCAGCAGGGAAAGCAGTGCGCTCCACTCGAATTCCACCGGGTTGGCAAGCACTCCATGAAGGTCGAGATCGAGTTGAAACGTGACATCGACGGCGCGGGAAAGGTGATCCGCCCGCTCCAGGTAGCGGCTCATCCAAAACAGCGCGTCGGCGACTCTGCTGAGCATCAAGGCCTCACGTCTTCCGGCTGTTGGCGGGGTGCTTATCGGCGAGGATCCAGGTGTCCTTGCTGCCGCCCCCCTGCGAACTGTTGACAACGAGGCTGCCCTTCGGCAAAGCCACACGCGTCAAACCACCGGGGGTAACAGTCACCCGTTCGCCGCAGAGAATGAACGGCCGCAGGTCGAGGTGACGACCTTCGAGTCGACCGTCGACGAAGGTCGGATGCGTGGAGAGTTGGATCGTGGGCTGGGCGATGAAATCCCGTGCATTAGCCTCGATCAATCGGCGGTATTCATCGCGCTGCTGCTTCGTCGATGCCGGCCCGACGAGCATCCCATAGCCCCCCGATTCATTGACCCGCTTCACGACGAGCTTCTCGAGGTTCTCAAGGACATGGCTCCGCTGCGCCGGGATCTCGGGCCGAAAAGTCTCCACGTTGTTCAGCAGCGGATCCTGCTTGAGGTAATAGCGAATCATGTCCGGCACGAAGGGATACACCCCCTTGTCGTCGGCGATCCCGGTGCCAATGCTGTTGGCCAGCGCCACGCCGCCGGCCCGGTAGGCATTGACCAGTCCGGGCACGCCTAGCGCGCTGTCAGGCCGGAAGGTGAGCGGGTCGAGGAAATCATCGTCGATGCGCCGGTAGATAACATCGACCCGCTGTCGACCGCGGGTGGTCCGCATAAAGACGCGATTGCCATCGACGAGCAGGTCTCGGCCCTCGACCAGCTCGATGCCCATCCGCTGGGCGAGGAAACTGTGCTCAAAGTAGGCGGAGTTGTACATCCCCGGACTGAGCAGCACCACCGTTGGCTGCGGCACTGATTCAGGTGCGATGTACTGCAGCACGTCGAGCAGTGCCGCCGGATAATCGTCGTTGGGGAGCACATCGTAGTCGTTGAACAGCGACGGGAAGACCCGCTTAATGACCTGCCTGTTTTGCAGCATGTAGCTGACGCCCGATGGCGTCCGTGCGTTGTCTTCCAGCACGAGATATTCGCCGTTGGCCGCGCGGATCAGATCGCTGCCGCAGACATGGATGTAAATCCGCCGGGGCACGCTGACGCCGACGAATTCGCGGCGAAAAAAAGCTCCCTGCAGCACCAGCCGCGCGGGCACCACGCCATCCCGCAGGATGTGCTGCTCGTGATAGACGTCCCAGAGAAAGAGATTCAGCGCATTGATTCGCTGGGTGAGGCCCTCTTCGATCTGCCGCCATTCGACGGCCGGAATGATCCTCGGCACCGGGTCCATCGGCCAAACGCGCTCGATTCCCTCCTCGGCGCGGTAGACCGTGAACCCGACTCCGTCCTGACGCATCGAGAGATCGGTCATGGCCTTGCGACGGCGAAAATCCTCCGGGCTGGTCTGCAGGAGCCTGTCGTGGAGCGACTGGTAGTGAGGCCTGGGGGTCGGACCGCCAAGGGAGTCCACGCCGAACATCTCGTCGTACGCCGCGCCGAGCTCATAGCCAGCAAACAGACCCTGCTGCGCGGAAATCGGGCACGCCTCGCCCGAATGAAGGGCACCGGCCGCGGGTTGCTGGGTCATCATCCGCCTATTTTCCTTGACGAAACAATCGTCTCCGTTAGTCTGCGATCATCGTGGGGAGACATCCCAGCAAGTCTTGCGCCACGCCCCACTTTCCCCTTTGCAGCAGAGGATTCGATGACCTACTGTGTCGGCATTCGCACCCATCAGGGGCTCGTCCTCGCCTCGGATTCGCGGACGAATTCGGGGATCGATCAGGTGGAAGTCTGCCGAAAAATGCACAATTTCGTCATTCCAGGCGAGCGGATGTTCACGATCCTCGCCAGTGGCAGCCTCTCGCTGACGCAGTCGGTGATGACGCGACTCGAACAGGAATTCCGCGCCGGCGATGGGCTGGCCAGTGTGGCCAACTTCTACGAAGCCGCCCGGTGCGTCGGCGGTCAGGTTCGCGCGGTTGGATCGCTCGATCGGGAATTTATGGAGCGCGACAACATCAACTTCTCGGTCAACCTCCTCGTCGGAGGACAGATCAAAGGTGAATTGCCGCAGCTCTATCTGATCTACGCACAGGGAAACCCGCTCCGCTGCACGCGACTCTCACCCTTCCTGCAGATCGGCGAGAGCAAGTACGGTCGTCCGATCCTCGACCGGGGCGTCCGGTTTGGCGAGACCACGCTCGATCAGGCGGTGACCTACGCGATCATCTCGCTCGACTCGACGATGCGGTCGAACGTGGCTGTCGGGCCACCGATCGACCTGCTTGTCTACGCCAACGACGACTTGGAAGTGAAACGGTACCGCCGGCTCGAAGCTGGCGACCCGGAACTGGGTGAGATCCGCTCCAGTTGGGAGCAGGCGCTGAGGCACGCGATCACCACGGTGCCTCAGATCGATTTCTCCGCCGCCTCGCCGCACGAGCAATTTGGGGTCGCGTTCACCCGCAGGCCGATAATTCCCGGCGGCGCTTGCAACTAAATTTCTCTGGAAAACCTGGCGATTTTCTCTCGTACCCGACTCGTGATCGCCTCGCGTGGTGGCTGGGGGTGCCTCAGCGGATCGAGAACTCTGCCGGGGCCAGAGCCCAGACCGTCGGCCGGCCGCTTGCGGTCCCCAGCACCTCGCGGAGGAAGAGGTCGATCACGGCCGTCCGCAGGCCACTGCGCTTGAGCAACTCCCGCGCCTCCGGAGGCACGCCGAGTGCCGCCAGACGGCTGCTGGCATCGGGATCGCCGAAGAGCACCGAAAGATCGATTCCCGCAGCCACCGTCGGGCGATGGACGACCGCATACTTCTCGATCCCAGCTTTCTTGGCTACCGCCGCCAAACAGTCGTCGAGGCCACCAAGCTCGTCGACGAGCCCCGCCTCCTTGGCCTGCGTGCCAGACCACACCCGGCCACCGGCCAAGTCGTGGAGCTTTTCCAGCGGAATACCGCGGGAGTCGCTTACGAGCTTGAGAAACTTTCCGTAGACGTCATCGATCATTTTCTGGAGCTTCGCCTGATCCTCTTCGTTCCAGCCTCGGTCGGAGGCGAAGGCGCTGGCCGCGTCGTCTAAGGCAAGGTTCTCCACATGCAGGCCCACTCGCTTGAGCAACGAACCGTAGCTGATCTTCATCGAGAAGACGCCGATCGAGCCGGTGAGCGTGCCCCGCTCGGCGTACACCGGCACCCCCAGACACGCCACCCAATAGCCCCCCGAGGCGGCCACATCCCCCATCGAGACGACGGTCGGCTTCTTCTTCTCCAGCGCCACCAGGGCCTGACGGATCGCTTCGCTGGCGGTGGCCGATCCGCCCGGCGAATTGATCCGCACCACCACTCCCTTGATCTTGTCGTCGCGGGCGATCTCCTGGATCGCCTTCACTGTGGGGCCCGAGACAATTGATCCCGAAGACTCCTTCTTGCCATCTTCGATCGCCCCAGAGAGGTGCATGACGGCAATGGAGGTCTCGGCCACACGCTGGGCCTTGTCGGCGCCGCCCCCCGACATCACCTTCCCCATCAGTTCGAAGAACGACATCTCTTTCTTCGGCTTCGCGGCCGCCTCGACCCAGTTGGTGTCGTCACCAATCCAGCGGTTGATCGTCGTCTTCATGCTGCCGAACGGGGCCAGTTCATCGACGAGACCGGCGGCGAGCGCGTCGGCAGGGAGAAACACCCGCTGTTTCTGCAGATCCCGCACCTTCTCGGTGGTCAGACCGCGGCCACGGGCAATCATCGACACTTGGGCGTCGTTGAGGCTCGTGAGCATGTCGAGATAGTGCTGGCGGAGATGCTGGCTCATCGCCGAATTCACGTAGGGCTCGACGGCGCCCTTGAAATTACCCGCCCGCACCACCGAGGCCTTCAGTCCCAACAGGTCCATCGCATCGCGGTAAAAATACGACTGCATCGTCTTCGAGGGCATGTCGACGCCGCCGAAATCGGCCATCGAAACATGATCGCAGGCGGCGGCAACTGCCACGTGGGCCGACTCGGCGCTCTCCAGCCACGCGCCGATCTTCTTGCCCGACTTCCGGAGCGCGCCCAACCGACGGAGGATTTCGTCGAGCTGGGCGAGGTTGAGACCGAGATCGGCGTCGGAAAGGTCGAGGACGACACAGGCGACCTTGGGGTTTTTTCCGATTTCCTCAAGGAGCTCGCAGAGCTTGTAGAAACTCTTCCGCTTCGATGGCGTGCCGCCGAGGACCAAACTCGTCGGATCAAAGTCAGTCGCGCCGACCAGATCGACATACGTCCCGCCGAGCGTGACAAGTTGCACCTGCGTCTTGGCCGCCTCAGCCTTGGCCTTCGCCTCGGCTTCCTT
>QWOP01000090.1 GCA_003669605.1 Planctomycetota bacterium | reverse complement strand
GCTCTCAACGAACCTCAGATCGACTTGATGGTGCTGAACTTTAACAAGACAGCCACCGCGGTGGCCGTCGAGATGAATTACGTGCTCAATGGTGAGATCCGCTTGGTGGCCAACACCGCAGCCGCCGGCACCTCTCTTGTGCTCCGCCAGGCGAGTTTTTCACACTTCACAGGTTCGTACGGGGGCCCGGGCGGAGTTTCCGTTCGGCTGTCGGACGGATTCAATGATGGAAACGTATTCACGGCCCTGGACATGGAGAATGTCGCCGTCTGTGTGATCTCAAACAGCCCGTTCAATCAAGCCAATACGTTTGTCGGCGGGACTTGGAGCTACTCCTCTCACGGCATCGTCTCGACAGCGGGAGCCAGACTCGTGATCATCAATCCCGGCATCAATCCCCGCCTGCCCGGAACAGCGTTGGGATTCGTGGGTGCCAAGGTGGGACTCGTGCTCTTTCCGGCGATTCTCTGACTTTATTTTTGCAGATTTCATGTTTTCATGACGCGATGTCTGAAGACGAAATCGATCGAGATGTCAGGCCGAACACCAGGTAGGAAGGGACTTTTTCCACTGGCAGCTACTCACCGTCGGTCACCCCGTACGTCGGCAGGTGACGGTAGGGGACCTCGAGCGACAACAGATGCAGCGCCGTCACATACAGGCGTCCGCCAAACGATCCCCAACGGTCAGGAATCGGCCCCAGCGGATCCCAACTGCCGGCGTCGGTCCCCTCTGTCAACTGCTTCGCCTCCAAAAGCGAGCAGAGTTGACGGTACCACGCTTCCCATTCCGGCCCACCGGTCTGCACGAGGACCTGCGACGAGTAGTACCAGAGGTAGGCGTCGCGGGCCCGGACGTCGCGTGAGCCGTAGGAAGGCTTGATCGCTGCCAGTTCCGCAGCCGCGATCCTTAGCGGCTGGTCGGTCCGCGGCGTGCCGGTGTGGAGACGCATCAGCGAGCCCAGCGCCGTCATGCAGGCGGAGGAGAGATCGGAGGGACGCTGCCCGGGACTGCGGGCGTTGTAGAGGTAATGGCCGGCATTCCCCGGACTGGCCGACTCCTCCAGAAACGTTTTGACCGCCGCGAACGAATCCTCCGGGACAGGCAGGCCCGCCAGCGCCCCGGCTCGCAAGGCGACGAGCATCCAACCACTCACCGAGAGGTCGGAATCAATCCTCGGCTGGTATCGCCAGCCGCCACGGCCCGGCTGCTGGGCAGCAACGATGAACTCCAGCGCCTTCTCTGCGGCCGGTCGGAGGAGCGGATCTCCCGTCATCCCCACCGCCTCGCAGAGAGCCGTCGCGGCAATCCCGTGGCTGTACATCCGGGCACAACTGTCCGATACCGGATCGGCCGGGAGATAGAGATCCCCGTCGGCCTTCTGCACCGCGACCAGCCACTCAAGCCCGCGGCGGACGGCATCGCGGTGCCTGCCGTCGAAGTGATCGTAGCCCGCGCCGAGGAACGACAGCAGGGCCAGCCCCGTGGCCGCGGTGTCGGACTGGAGCCGCACCGCGCCGCCGGCCCCCGCCGGGTCGTACTTTCCCAGCGTCCAGCGGCCGTCGGATTGCTGTGACGCGGCAAGCCACAAAAGCCCCCGCTCCACCATCGCGTCGGCCTCCGAGGCGCCGCGGTTCTCACGGGAACGACGGGCAAAAGCCTCCGCCGTCTCCCTGACGCGCGTTTCGGCGGGGAGCACAAGGGCCCGGGCCCGGGGCAGCGGGGTGGCCGTCGAGGCCCGTCCCGCAGTCAGCGTCGATCCCGGCATTGGCTCCGCCCGCGGCCGCAACGAGTTGACCAGCGGCGATGCGCCCGCCGGTACCATCGCCACCGACAGTCCCTCACCACCGTCGCTCGCCTCAGTCGTCGGCGACACGGTCCGCGCCGATCCCCCCGATACCCTTCCGCTCCGGCCCGCCGATCGGTTCGCTGAACGGGGGGCCAGACGGGGCAGGAGCCCGTCGCCGGAGTCGCCGGGAGTCGTGGAAGAAAGGGCGCTGGTTGTCTCGTCCGCCAATGTCCCTGCCTGATCGACCGCCGGAACAGCCGCCGCCATGCCGTCGTTCTCGACAGATGCGCCCACGTCGGAGCGGCGCAGCGACGTGGGCAACGACGGCCCAGACGCCGACTCTGACGACCGCGGGGAGCGACGGGAGACAAGTCCCGACACGGGCACCGCGCCGATCAGATCATCGTGGAGATCGGCCTCCGCCAGTCCGCTTCCCAGGCGTTCCGAATCGCCCGCCACCTCATTGCGGGCCAGCCGTTCCCGGCGTGCCTGCGGGGAAGGCTCCGGTTCCTCGAGGCCCGGTTGCATCTCAGTCGACTCAGCAGCCGTGACGGCTGCCGGCACGACCGCCGCTATGCGGTCGGGGGCAGAGACTTCGGTCGGAACGGCTCTCTCCGCGGCGATCGCAGGCCGATCGATCCGTCCAGCAACGGCAGCGGGCGTCTCGGGGACTTCAGCGACTGAATCCCTCTCGAGAGCCCGTTGTCCGTCCCGCCCTGGCCCCCGGGCTGCCGCCGGGGCCGCGGCATCAACGGCCAGCGGCACCTCCAGCGGCACTTCGTGCGCAAACGAATCGCGTTTGCTCACGTCGTCATGGAGGGGAAAATCGGCTGCCAACTCCGGCCTAAACGAAGGCTCGCGTTCGGGGAAGAGCCCTTCCAGTGGCTGAATATCGAGCACCGTCCGCGCCAGTCCCTGCTGGAGGAGCCAGTGGAGGAAGAGACTCGCCACCACTGCCACGGCGAGCCGGACGCGCCCCCGCCACCGCCGGGCGGGCCGGGGAACAGGATGCAGGGTGTGTGGTGCGACACTCATGACTGCCCCTCACTCGGATGCCGGTGGAGCGGGCACGGCTCGGGATGACTGCACGCGGTAGTCCTCGATACCGGCCTGAACGCAGGCGTCCATCACCGACACCACATGCTTGTGGGCCACCTCCTCGTCGGCGCGGAGCGTTACCTTCTGGCGGACGGGATTGTCAGCCACCGCCTGCCGGAGAAGCCGGTTGAGTTCATCGAGCGACACCGGCCGCGATCCAGCATAGAGGTTGCCGTCGCGATCAACATTGATGATGAATTCACGCGGTCGGCTGGTAAGCGGCTTGGCAGCGGCGGCCTGCGGGAGAACGACGTCGATCGCCCGGTCGTCCTCCTCGAGTTTGCTGGAGACCAGGAAGAAAATCATCAGCAGGAACACCACGTCGATCATCGGCGTCAGTTCGAGCGTTCCCCCCAGCCGTCCCTTGTCGATGCGAACACTCATCATGGCTTCCTCACTGCCGCAATCCGATCGGGCTGCCGTTCCGACGGACGCGGAGCTGAAGCCGAGTCGCGGCTCCGGTGTTCCAGTCTTTCAATCGCCGGAAGGAGCCGGGAAGCGACGTCGTCGACGCGCCGGCAACCGGAAAGGATCCGCCCTTCGAGATAATGGGCAATGACCGCTGCGGGGATCGCCACGCACAGCCCGGCGAACGTCGTGATCAGAGCCAGATAGATGCCGCCTGCCAGTTCGGCGGAACGATTAGCACCCGCTTCGAGGTTCGCCGTCGTGTAAAAGGCGATGATCATTCCCTGCACGGTGCCCAGGAGGCCCAGGAGTGGGGTGATCGAAACAGCGAGGCTAATCGGGCGGATGTTGGCGTACAGCCGCGAGGCCTCTCGATTGGAGACAGTCTCAACCGCGTGCTCAATCTCCGCCAGCGGCCTGCCGATCCGGGCGAGCATCGCCCTGACGACCGTCGCCAGAACGGACGGATGGGCATCGCAGAAGGCCGACACCTCACGCGGATCAAGCGCCGCCCCATCGGCGATAGCGCGGAGTTTCGCAGCCAGGCCACGGGGCACAAACCGCCCGCTTCGCAGGGCCACCAACCGCTCCAGACCGAAGGCCACGACCAGCAGTGACATCGCCGTGATCGGCCACATCAACGGGCCACCGGCGAGGAACAACTCCCAGAGGGTGCGGAGGTCACCGAGGTCGTTCATGCATGTTCCGTCGACCGGACTCCGTGGAAGGAAAAGACCATCGCCAAATCGGTGCCCGCTCGGTGGGAGTGCAGAACTTCCATTACCTCGCCGCGGGGGTCAGACTGTCAAGCCGTTTGCGTGCCGCCTCATCGTGGGGCGACTGCGGATGGCGTTCTCTCAATTCAGCGTACAGCCCCCGGGCCTGGACCGGCTTGCCGAGGACTTCAAAACAGCGTGCTGCCTCGAAGATCGCCTGTGCCTGCCAAGGATGGAACGCCGCGGGGGCCTGCCGGTCGCCAAACCCGTACGCCACCTTGAAGAAGGCCGCAATCGCTTCCTTGTGGCGCTCCTGCTCAAACAGGACCTCTCCCTCCATGAGCCGGGCGCGGGCGGCCAATTCGGTCGGCCCCCGGCTCGCCGCTTCAGTCCCGAGGCCGTCGTCGGCCAGCGTGCGGTACTCCGTCAGCGCCTCGTCAAACCGGGAGAGATTCTGGAGCGCCCAAGCCCTGGCAAATCGCGCCTGGGCCACCGTTGCCGCGGCCGGCTCTGCGCCGTCTTCAGAAGTCCCAGTGCTCTGGCGGGCAGCCAACCAACTGGCCACCAGATCGTGGCTCTCCTGCCAATGCTCCTCCTTGGCGGCACACTCCGCTGCCCGCACCGTCGCCAGACCGAGAAGATCGGCCGATGAGATTCCAGCCGGCGCAGCGAGCGCGCAAGCGAGCACCGCCGAGGCTTCGTCGAATCGGCCCAGCCGACACAACGCATCGCCAAGCATCACGCGCCCGTCGGCAGCACACGCTCCCTCCGGGGAGGTGGCGAGTTGCTCGCGAAAGGCCTCTGCGGCAGCTTTCGGATCCTGCCGCATGGCGAGCGTCCAGGCGAATTTATGCCGGGCCTGCTCGGCGAGGATCGCACCGGTGGCCTCGTCGGACTGTGACAACGCCAGGAGATCGGTATAGGCCTCTGCAGCCCCGATCCAGTCGGCGGCGGCAAAGCGCATCTCGCCGATCTCGAGTACTCCTTCGGCGAGCCGCGGGCTACCGGGAAACCGGCGGCGGAGTTCGGCAAAGGTCGCTTCTGCCGCCGCGCTGTCGCCAGCGGTTGACTGTGCCATCCCCAATTCGAGTAACACCCGGTCGGTCGCCGGAAAATCGGGATGCGCCGTAAGCTCTGCCTGGAAAGTCGCGATCGCTTCGGCCGTGCGACCGGCGCTGGAGTGGCAGATACCGGCCAGCAGCCGCGCCTCGGCGTCGGCTTCATCCGTCGCCCTCCCATCAGCGGCGGCAGCGAGCCGCATGACACGTTCGGCGTCGGCGAGGCCGGCCGCAAAATCCCCACTGCGCTGTCGGACGTCGCCGCGGGCGAGCAATGCCTGAACAAGTGAGGCTGATTCTGGGAAGCGGTCGATGACTTCGCTCCAGCAGGCACCAGCCCCGGCAAGATCTTCCAGTGCCTCGCGGCTCCATCCTTCGGCAAGGAGCCCGGCAGCCACGCGTGGCCCGTCCGGCGCGATCCTCCGGGCCTCCAGAAACGCCGCCACGGCATCGGCCTGCTTTCCCGCGTCCTGCCGCGCAATCCCGAGCCGAAACCAAGCCCGCTCGGCAAGCGGCCCGCCAGCGATGCCGCCGACAACCCTTTCGGCGATCTCAAGTGCCCCCGCCACGTCGCCGGCTCCGCGTCTGGCACGGACGGCCAGCAGCAGCGCCTCTGGATGCCGGGAAGAGGTGGCATGATCGCGGTCGATCCGATCGAGGAGCAGCAGGGCCTCCTGCGGCCGGGCAAGTTCCACAAGCGCCGTGGCGTCGAGGAAGAGGCTCTCGGGGAGATCGGTGGAGTCAAGTCCGCTCGTACCGGGGGGGGCGCTTGCAAGCGGAGCGAGCGTCGCATGGGCCGCAGCCCAAGTCTCGGCTGCCACCTCCGCAGCGCCCAAGCGAAGGATCCAGTGCGGGATACGCGTGTCGCCCAAAGCATCAGTTTGAGCATCGTCAACAAGCCCCCGCCACGCCGCCACGGCTGCGACCGGATCGCCGCCGGCGAGGATCGCCTCGGCGCGGATCGCACGGACATCAAACGAGGTCTTGGGCTGCTGCTCGCTACGCTGCTGGTCGTCAAGGGCGAGGTAGCGGTCGGCAGCCACAAGCGCCTCTGCGACCTTCCCCGACTCCATCAGCACGGCCGCCTGAAGGGCGAGTGCTTCGGCCACCACGTTGTCGCTGGGATGCTCGGCGAGCAGGGTGGCAAGCGCCGCGATGCACGCGTCGCGCTGGCCAGGCAGATCGAGCAGTGCCTCCGCCCGGACCAGTCGCAGTCGCGCGACGATGCCAGCGTCAACGGTGTCCTTCAACCTGCCGCCGGGTGCCGCCTTGTCCAGCCCTCCTTCGGCTGCAACGAGGGCCGCATCAGGATCACCCGCCAGCAATTCAAGCCTCGCGAGCCTGGCCGACGCCTCGACACCATCGGAGGAGTCCACCGCGCTTGCCACAATCTGCGTCAGCCGCTTGCGGGCCTCGTCGGGCTTCCCGGCTGCGGCCCAGGCAGCACTCGCCGAGAGAAGGGCTGCGGAGACCTTCGGCGCGGCGGGATCGCGGGCCACAAGCAGATCGAACGCCGCGGCGGCAGCCTGATAGCGCTTTTGGTGCCAAAGCGCGGTCCCCAGGCGTTCCAGCGCGTCGGCAGCCTGAGGGCTCTTCCCATCCTGCGCCATCCCGACCACCAATTGTGCCGCCTCGGCGGGCTGGTCCGCCGCCAGGGCAAGATCGGCCCGCCTGATTGCCACCTCGCCGGCGAGGAGGTGATCAGGAAACGTCTCGGCGAATCGCCGCAGCGTCGCGGCGGCGTCTTTGTCTCGACCGTCCTCAGCCTGCGCAACACCGAGGGCATACAGCACCTCGGCCAACCGCGGGGACTCGGCCTGCTCTGTGATAAACCGCTGCCAGACGTCGACCGCAGCCTGCCGCTCCCCCGACAGCCACAGTGCCTCGCCCAGCAGATACGACGCCTCGGCTGCCTGCGGGGGCATTGTTGTGGAGTCGAGATAGCCGCGCAGCGCCAAGACAGCCTCCCGGTAGGCCTCCGCTTGGCGACTAGCCTGCGCGGCGGCAAATCGACCGCGACCGAGTTCCCAGCGGGCCAGTAACACTGTGTCGGCATCCGCAGTGTTCGATTCGATCACCGCAGCGAACGCCTGCTGGGCATCAGGCCATTTCCCTTCTTCAACCCGGCACAGGCCGAGGTAGTAGCGGGCCTTGGCAGCCAATGGGTCACGGGGGTGGACGCGGAGCAACTCCTCCCAGGCGTCGGCAGCAAGATCCCACGCCGCGCGATTCTGAAGCGCTGCGGCGGCTGTGTAGGACGCCTTGGCCGCGGGACTCGACCGCAAAACGCCGTCGGCCGCAGCCGCCACCGAACAGATTCCCGGCGCAACCACAGCGGGCCCAACTGCGATCAATGACAGTTGCAAGGCGAGCGCCACCCAGATCCGGCAAGGCATCACGGGGCGCAGGTACCAGGCGACACGGGGGAGAACAATCATGGACGGCAACCCGATGGTCCGGCAGTCAGGGCCGGTGAGGGGTATGATACCGCCCCCCGTCACGGCTGCCGATCTACGGAAGTCGCCCGCAACGGGGATCCGTTCAAGGGTTGCTTCCATGCCACGGCACCGCAGGTCCCTCGTGTCTTTCCTCATCCCTACTTTCCTCGTCCTCGCGGTCGTCTCGGTCACGGCGACGATGGCCCGTGGTGAACAGTCGCCCCCGGGGGGCGACGAACCGCCCGCGGGGGAGGTTGTCCAGTTCACCTTCAGTGACAGCCAGGTCTTTCCGGGCACTGTGCGCGATTGCTGGGTCTACGTCCCGGCCCAATTCGACGGCAAAACCCCCGCCTGTGTCCACGTCAATCAGGACGGTATCCAGTTCAACGCTCCGAAGGTATTCGACAGGTTGATCCACCAAGAGAAAATGCCGGTCACAATCGGTGTCTTCGTAATGCATGGCCGCGTCCCCGCCGAACGCGAGGGAGCTATCGACCGTTATAACCGCAGTTATGAGTACGACGGGCTTGGCGATGCCTATGTGCGGTTTCTCCTCGACGAACTTCTTCCCGCGGTGGAGAGTCAAAAGACGTCCGACGGCCGATCGATCATCCTCTCCCGTCAGGGGAACGACCGCTCCATTGGCGGCACCTCCAGCGGTGCCATCGCCGCCTTCACGGCCGCCTGGGAACGCCCCGACGCCTTTACCCGAGTCTTCAGCGGGATTGGCACCTACGTTGGCCTCCGGGGCGGAAACGAGTACGCGACCCTCGTTCGCAAAGTCGAGCCCAAACCGATTCGCGTCTATCTCCAAGGGAATGCACAGGATCTGAACATCTACGGAGGTGATTGGTGGATGGCCAACCAATCACTCGAACGATCCCTTGCCTTTGCCGGCTATGAGGTCGCCCACGCGTGGGGCGACGGCGGTCACAACAACGACCATGCCACCGAGGTCTTCCCAGCGGCCATGGAATGGCTCTGGAAGGATTGGCCAAAACCTGTCGACCGCGGTGCCGGCAGCCCTCAGCTCCAAGAGATTCTCATTCCCGGAGAAGAATGGAGTCTTGTCGGCGAGGGATATGGCTTCACTGAGGGGACCGCCGTCGATGCCCAGGGCCAGGTGTTCTTCAATGACATTGGCAACGGAAAGACCTACCGACTCAATGCCGACTGGAAGCCTGAGATCTGGCTTGAGGATTCGCGCCGCGGCGACGGGCAGAGCTTTGCTCCCGACGGCCGGCTGGTGGCGGCCAGCGCCGCCGGGGCGTTGCTGGCATGGGACGCCGGAGGGACGGCAGAGCCGGCAACACTCGCTACCGGGTGGCACGGAAGCGATGTGGTGGTCGATGCGGCCGGCGGCATCTACGCCACGGAGCCGGGCTGGGATGGCCACTCCCCGGGGAGGGTCCGGCACATCAGCCCCTCCGGCTCCGAGACCATCGTCGACACCGGCCTGCAGTTTCCCAACGGACTGTGCCTCTCTCCGGATCAGTCGCTGCTGTATGTCGCCGACAGCCGCAGCCACTGGGTCTATTCCTACTCCGTGATCGCTGACGGCAGACTCGCCAACAAGCAGCGTTACTACCACCTGCATGTCCCCGATACTGCCGACGACAGCGGTGCCGATGGGATGCGGGTCGATCGCGACGGCCGCCTGTGGGTCGCCACGCGGATGGGACTGCAGATCTGCGATCAAGCGGGGCGGGTGAACTGCATCATTCCCACCCCCAACGGCCGGGTCTCAGACCTCTGCTTCGGCGGCCCGGAATTTGACACGCTGCTCGCCGCCTGTGGCGATCGGATCTACACCCGTAAGGTGAAGGTGAAGGGGGCGGCGAATTTCCTCCCGCCCACCACGCCGGCCAAGCCGAGACTGTGACCACAGTCCCTCTCAAAACCGGCAGCGCAGCAGCAGGAATACTGTCGCGTGCAACAGAATGTACCATCAGTCTTGAGATTCCACCGTCTTAAAGTAGTATTGTCAATGGATAGACACATTTTAGGTGCTGAGTCCACAAAACAGCGCCCCCCCATTAGGAGACGCACGACGCAATGGCTGACAAGAAGGACGCCAAGGGACCGAACAAGTCCGAAGAGATTCGCAAGCTCGCACGGACGATGAAGGAGCGGAACGAGAAGCCGCGCCCCGTCGTCATCGTGGCCACGCTCAAGAAGCAGGGAATCGACGTATCGTCACCCCAAGTGAGCATGGTCCTCAAGCGAATGGGCTTCCGTCCCCGCAAGCGCCGTAAGGCCGGCGAGGCTGAAGCTCCCAAAGCCAAGGTCCGTACCGTGTCGGCCAAGTCGGGTCAGATCTCCATCGAAGACCTGCTTGCCGCCAAGAAGGTCGTGCAGCAATTCGGTGGCTCCGACCGGGCGATCGCTGCCATCGCCGCGCTCAAGCGTTTCGAGGGCTGATTTCGAGCGTGTGTCACTGCCGTCCGGTCCTCGGGCGGCGGTGGCACGACGCGCCGCTGCCATCAGTACGATTTGGCGGCCCCAAACTGCACGGTCGACACGGGATTGGTATGGTCACCGCTGGTGATGTACCGACCGAAGACGCTCACCCGTTCCCCGAAGTGCTTGACGAATCCGCTCCCACGATCGTGGAGATAGAGGAAGAAATCGTCGGCGATCGCTTTGCGAATCGTCCAGTTTGTAGCGTCGGCGATCTCACCCCGCCCCGGCCCTTTGGAATCGACTGCCACCCCAACCCGCCATTCGGCGTCGATTCCCCACGGCAGTTGGCTGGCTTGCCGAACGACGAGCCCAGGCCGCTTCGGTCCTGCGAAGGGGGTGCTCTTCCAGGGAGTGGTGACAAATTCCTCGAGCGGCTTGGCCACGGTCTCGATGGCCGGCGGAGCGATGCCGTCGCCACCGCTCCGCGGTGACTCAAGCCACCCCCCCAGTCCTGCAGGAGGGATGAACTGCATGCCGGCCGAAGGGTCGCTGAGCGTGGGAGGAAGCGGAATCACAGGGAGCGCTTCCGCGGGACGAGCACCTCCTCCAGGACCGAGATCCAACGCCTCGCTCACATCTGGCGATGCGGCGAGCGTCTTCTTCCAGCCACCCGCCGGACAACCGGCCCCGCCATCATCCAAGAGAGCGATTGCAACTGCTGCCGCCAGGCAGATACCACGCTCCCAGGCAGCTCGGGGGAAGCGCCGCAGGAAACGATCCACAAACAATGGCACTCTCGCGATCACTCCACTGGCCTCCAATCGAGCAAACCCAAGGGGCGTCCACGGCACCATCGGCAGTCGGTGGTGAGGATGCTTCCAGCAGTTGGCGGTGGCCGCAAGATGTCCGCAGGCCAACTGCCCCATCGCCGCAGGCTGCCTCGCCAGCCCTCTTTCAATCTTGTCCACTCCACCCCCGCCCGCATGCTCTCCGTGGCTCCGAAAACGCCCCAGTCCACCACTCCCGCCGTCTCTAGACTGATGGGCAACGGATCGCTATTCCTCCGGAGTGATGCGGCTTGGTCGCTGGTGCGCCATGACGTGAGACTGTGCCTCCTTCCTGACTGCAATCTCGCGGGAATCGATCGATGAGCATCCCCATGACACGGTCATTGAGATTTTTACTCGCGCTCCTCCTGACCTCAACCGCGTTTGCCAGTCCTGGTTGCAGCAAGCCACTGGGAATCCTCCAACGGGTGTCGGACGGAGCCGAGTCGCTCTCAGTCCAGGTCGATAACACAGTGCAGCAGGTCCACGACAAAGCCGATGCCGCAGTGCATCGCGTCACTGAGGTGTTTAAGGATATCGGAGACGATCTCTCCGGCCGCGATGACGATTCCCAGGCCGGTTCGGTCGAACAGGCGAGTGCCATTGAGCCGGCGAATCTCGAACTGACGACCGATGCCGAACTGACGCCACTCTCCGCCGCCCAGACCGCGCCAGCAGGAGCAACGCTTCATGCCGATCAGGGAGCGCTGCTGCGTTGATTCGCCGCCGCCGGCACCGAGCCCGATCAGGCCGGTATCATGCCTTCATCCGCCGGCCGTTTGAGCCAGCGAATCCCCTTGTGGAGTTGCCCCGATGCCAATCCCATTCAATCCCGGCCGCCGTGACGCTGTGACGGCACTGGCGGCAGGATTCGCCCTGGCGGTACGGCCGGTGACCGCCGAGACGATCACTACCGACACCGCGGGCCTCGCTGCCGCCGAATTCACGATCGCTGTCGCAGGGGGAGCGATGCCGGCATACCGGGCCGCTCCGCTGGGAAGGGGCCCGTTTCCGGTAGCGCTGGTGGTCCAGGAGATTTTCGGTGTCCACGAACATATCCGCGACCTCTGTCGCCGTTTGGCCAAGGAGGGTTGGCTGGCCATCGCCCCAGAACTCTCGTTCCGAGAGGGTGATGTCGCGGGAATGGAAAACATCCAGGAGATCATCGCCAAGGTCATTTCCAAAGTGCCCGACCGGCAGGTGATGGACGACCTCGACGCCACGGTGGCCGCAGCCGCGGAGCACTTCGGAGACACCAACCGCTTGGCGATCACTGGATTCTGCTGGGGCGGACGGATCGTCTGGCTGTATGCCGCCCACAATCCGCGGGTCAAGGCCGGTGCGGCCTGGTACGGCCGGCTCCGCTCGCAGACCGACGACCTCCATCCCACCAACCCCATCGACATCGTGGAGGCGCTCTCCTCCCCGGTCCTCGGCCTCTACGGCGGCGCTGACGGCGGCATCCCCAACGACACCGTCGAGGCGATGCGGGCCGCCCTCAGCGCAGCCGGGAAGGAGTCCGAGATCGTTCTCTATCCCGATACGCCGCACGGCTTCCTGGCCGACTACCGGCCCAGTTACCGAAAAGATCAAGCCGACGACGGCTGGAAACGGATGCTCGATTGGTTCCGTAAACACGGGGCGGGCTGACCAGCCGCACGCGCCCAACTTCCTCCCCCGTTCCCGCTGCAGATGGCAGGCGTTTTGTCCGAAAGTGCATTGCGTGACCGCGGGATCGCTATGGAATATAGAAGAGGTAAAGACGCGGGAGGTGCGGAAGCAAGTGCGGAGTCCCCATGACGATCAGCGACCATCTGGCCAGAGCGGCGGCAACCGCTCCCCAGCTGGAGGCCCAACGAAGGCTCGGCACTGCAACGTTGATCATTGATGCCGACGCGATGTTCGCCGAACTGCTCGCTGGCTACCTTGCCGTGCGGCACGACCTGCGGATCGTGGCCACGTCGTCGATGCTGGCCGAGGCCGCAAAAGCCAGTGCCGACCACCGTCCGGGGCTGGTGATCCTCAATCCAGCCCTCCCGGATGGCTCCGGCCTGGGGCTCGTCGAGACCCTCACCGCCGCCAACCCGGCTGTGAAAGTGTTGGTCATCGGCAGTGCGATGACGCTCATGGGAATCCGTCGGGGGCCGATTCCGCCGGCCGTGGGTGCGGTCGTCGAAAAGTCGGCCGGCCTGTCGCGGTTGTCACGCGAGATCGCCCGTCTCCAGCTCGATGCCGATCACTCTGGATGCGGCAAAGACATTGCCATCATTCTCAGTCGCCGGGAACTGGATGTGTTCACCCAGATCGGTCACGGCCTGACCAATACCGAAATCGCGGCGCGGCTGGGGATCAGTCCGCAAACCGCCGAAACGCACCGCAAGAGCATCACCAAGAAACTGGCGGCCACCGGCCCCCGCCTCATCCGCCTCGCCGTGCTCCACGTCTCGGGGATCACCCCTCAGTCCCAGGCGTGATGGACCGGCAGAGCGTTGCGGAGAGAGTCTCGCCAAAATGGCGCCGGTAGCGGACGGCAAACCGGCCGAATTCCCAGATGCCATGCCCCACGAGCACCCGGGAGACTGTGGTGCCGTCGGGGTCGGCCTGCCGCAGTGACCGGCGGACGCCGTGCAGCAACCGCAGCGAGAGGTATTGCCGGGGACTCATCCCTAAGGAGTCGTGGAAAACCCTGACCAGCGTCCGCTGGGTGACCCCGACGCGGGCGGCCAGTTCGGCCACCGTGGTCCGCTTGTCAGCGTCGGCATCGATCAGCGCCATGGTGCAGCCGATGATCCGCCGGCGATCGAGACGCGGGCGACCGATCGGAGCGGGCGCGACAGTTGCAGCAGGGAGGCAGGCTGCTGCCGAGGCGAGGAGCTGCCGCGCCGCTGCGGCATGGGCTGGCCCGTGCGGCATGGAAAACAGATCGGCACCGGCCACAGCGCTAATCAGCTCCCGGAGCCGCTTCGTCGCAGCCAGTGGGGAGCGGAGCACCCGGCTGGGGCCAGAGAATGCTTCGTGCCGATCCCCTCCACCGCAGCCCTGCAGCGCCGCCAACGACCCCGGAGGAATGGCGATCGAGCACCAGGCATGCGCACAGTCCTTGACAGCGATGCTGAAATCGCCCCCCGGGGGAATGAGGAAGCAGGCACCACCGTCGAGTGATTCGCCGTTGGCTACATGCTGTCCGCCATGCGTCATCGGCAGGAAGAGAATCGGTCCGGCGTGCGTGTTGACGCCGTAGGAGGCATTGCCCGCCCCCTCGTAGGCCACCTGCACCTCGACCTCACCGACCCGCACGGTGGCCAACTGCCACAAGGGTTGTTTCACTCGGTCACACACCAGCCGCAAGTCGGCGCCGCGAACAGCGTCACCCCAGGCCTCAAAATCGTTGAACGAGTGCAGCAACGCCGCCGGTTCCTCTGTGATTCTTTCTCACCTCACCAGGCCCCACCTTCCCAGTCAGCCCTGGCAAGGCTCCAACCACCTTGAATAGCAAAGGATCTCCACACAGGGAAGTCCCAGGAGAGAATTTTTTACCGCCGTCTAGTTGGTCGGCACCGCCGCCGGCATCTCGGCCTTGGCCTTGAGACGGATCTCCAAGTCGTCGACCTTGCGGAGGAGTTTGTCGTGCGATTCCTCGAGCTTCCGCACCAGACCGCGAAGCTCCTTGACCTCCCCTGGCACCAAGGGCTGCCTGGAGCGCAAGGCCCCCAGGGCCGCTTCCGCCGCCTGGCCGATTCGGTCTGCGGAGCCCCGCTTGGCGAGCGTCGACAGCACGGCCTCCGCCTGCCGATCCCCCAGATCGCCAAGCGCCGCGATCGCGGCTGTCTGCACTGGCGGCCGGGCATCGTGGAGGAAAGGCTCGAGAAACTCTCTGACAGCCGTCCGGTCGTCCCGCAGACTGCCGAGTTTTCCTGCCGTCCGCAGCGCCGTGCCGAGCACCCCGGAAGGAAAGGCATCGGGCTTCGACTGCACCAACCGCACCAGCGGTTGGAGAAGCGTCTGGTCGTGCTGGGCGGCAAGGGCGTGCATCGCCGCCGCCGCGATCTCCTGGCGGAACGAGTCGGAGCGAAGGGCATCGAGAATCGCCTCGCGGGCCGCCGGGAGCTGGTACTTCCCCAGTCCCTCAATGGCCACCGCCCGGATGGCCGGATTCTTCTCGATCTGGGCGACAGCGACGAGGCGTTCCATAACCGCCGTCTTGTAGAACCCGGCCAGCGCCTCCACGACCCGCTTCCGGACGCGTGCATCCGGCTGCTCGAGCGACTTCTCAAGTTCCCCGAGCGACTCGTCGCTGCCCACCGCCTGCAGGGCCTGCGCCGCCTGCTCACGAACACCGCGGAATCCATCCTCCCGCAGGACCCGCCCCAGCCGATCGACAGCGGCGCGTGTCCGCAGCTTTTCCAGGCCCCGCACCGCCAGGATGCGGCCGATCGGATCACCGGCCTGCTCGAGCTGGGCCATGAACATCGCTTCCGGCACCGGAAAGTCGACCTTCGCCAGCAGCGTATAAGCCGGATCGAAACGGACCAGCCGCGGCTGCTTCTCCAGCGGAAACTGGAAGTCGTGCGCCGCCCCCGTGATCTCGATCGGCCGGTCGATGCTCGTGCCGTCGTCGAACACAAACCGCACGCTGGTCGTCAACGCAAAAGGGAGAACGTGGGCGCTTGTCTGGTGGGTCTGTCGTACCGAGACGTGAGCCAGTTTGTCCTCCGGCCGCCAGTCATAATCGACGCGGAGATCGGGATAACGGGCATGGTACACCCACTGGTCGAAAAACCGGTCGAGCGGCTGACCGCTGAGCTCCTCGAACACCTGCCGGAGATCGTCGCTGGTGACGGTGCCGAGGGCGTGCCTCTCGAGGTACGTCTTCACCGCCCGGCGGTAGAGCTCGTCGCCAAAATGGCTGCGGAGCATGTGGAGCACCCAGCTCCCCTTGGGATAGGCCCGGTAGTCGAACTGCTCGCTGGCGTCACGGTAGTCACGCCACACCATCGGCTTGGTGTCATCCCCCTGGGGAAAGATCTGCCGCTCAGCATCGTTCCATAAGCCGTAGAGCAGTTCGTCACGGCCGAACTTGTGGCCTTCATAGAGATGGGCGTAGTAGGTGGCAAACCCCTCGTTGAGCCACAGGTGGCTCCAATCCTTGCACGTCACGTAATCGCCGAACCACTGGTGGGCCAGTTCGTGGGCATCGAGCGACCGCGAGGAACGGATGGTCTCGGTGTCGGCAGTGTGGAGCGTCTGATCGGTGAGCGTCGTCAGGCTGGTGTTCTCCATGCCACCGGCAACGAAATCCTGGATCGTCACCTGGTCGTATTTTTCCCAGGGGTAGGCGACGCCGATGTCGTCCTCGAAAAAGGCCATGATCGACGAGGTGTCGCCGAAGGAATGCACCGCTTGGGCCTTTGTCGATGGCTGCGTATAGAAGCCCAGCGGCACGTCGCGGTGCTGCCCCTGGAGTTTCTCAAAGTTTCCGGCGACGAGGCAGATCAAGTAGGTGACGTGCGGCTTGTCCTGCCGCCAGTGGACCGTCTTCAGACCGCTCGCCGGATCGATCTCCTCGGTGACCTTCCGGCCATTGGAGAGAACGGTCATCTCGGCAGGCACATGGCAGATCACCTCGCTGCTGGACCGCTCGTTGGGGTAGTCGTGGCTGGGGAACCAGTGGCGCGACTCATGCGCTTCACCCTGCGTCCAGACATGGGTGTCACCGGCGGGGTATCCCATGTCGGGGGTCCGGAAGTAGAGCCCCCGCCGTGGCTCGGCCTCGTGGTCGAGGTGGAGCGTCACCTCCTTGCCGACGGGGATCGGCTCGGCAAAGCGAATCACACAGTGCTCGCGGGTGACGGTATGGTCGGCCACCGGCACATCGGCACGCACGGTGGGAATCGTCAGATCGACCGCGTCGAGTGTCAGCGTCACCAGCGGCTTGGAGATCGGCCTGAACGTCAGCGACGTTGTCCCCCGCACGGTGTGCCGGGAGAAGTCGGGCGTGACGTCAATCCGTATATGGATCATGTCGACGTCGCGGTCAGGAGCATAGCGGCGTCCGCTGGCGGCATCGCCCGCGGCTGCCAATCGACTGTGGTCGTGGCAGCGGCATTGAAAGACCTCCTCCGCTGAACTGGCTCCCGCCATCCACGCTAGCCAAACGACGACCGTCGCCCGCAGGCCAAGCCCTCGCCAAGGGCGGGACGAGGCAGCAGCCTTCCCGGCGCCAAGGCATGATCCGCTGTCAATCGGATGGGAGCCTGCGGGGGTCCTGACAGCGATGGTGATTGAAGCGTGAACTGCCATGGAACTCGTCACCAGTGGGAAAGGGGGCCGCGGAAGCGAACGTCGGGGGAGTATAATTCGCCCTCCAATCCCCCGCTGTCCTCCTTCCGTCGCCTCACCGCAGGTACCCCGCATGTCCGCTGAGCAGTTTCCGCCCGTCGATGCACCGGCAGCGCGGTCCCATTCACGGGGGGCGATTCTCACCCGCCTCCGGGCCAGAGTTCACTCTGGAATCCCCATCATTGGAGCCGGGGCGGGCACGGGGCTCTCCGCGAAATGTGAGGAGGCCGGCGGAGTCGACTTGATCGTGATCTACAACTCCGGCCGCTACCGGATGGCCGGCCGGGGGTCACTCGCCGGGCTCCTCGCCTACGGCAATGCCAATGAGATCGTCCGCGACATGGCCCGGGAGGTGCTCACCGCCGTGAAGCACACCCCCGTGCTCGCCGGCGTCAATGGCACCGATCCGTTCCTCCTCCGCGAGCAGTTCCTCCGCGAGCTCAAGGAGCTGGGGTTCGCCGGCATCCAGAACTTTCCCACCGTGGGACTGATTGACGGCACCTTTCGGGCGAATCTCGAAGAGACCGGCATGGGCTATTCCCACGAGGTCGATCTGATCGCCGCCGCCCGTGCCGCAGACATGCTCACCACCCCCTACGTCTTCAATCCGGAGGAGGCACGGCTGATGGCAGCGGCCGGTGCCGACATCATCGTGGCCCACATGGGGCTGACCACGGGGGGCACGATCGGCGCGGCCACCGCCAAGACGCTCGCCGGAAGCGTGGCCGAGGTGCAGGCAATCACCGACGCAGCCAAATCGACCCGGGGGGATGTCCTTGTCCTCTGCCACGGCGGCCCGATCGCCACGCCAGACGACGCATCTTTCATCCTCAAGACATGCCAGGGCGTGGACGGCTTCTACGGTGCCAGTTCGATGGAGCGACTCCCCGTCGAGACAGCACTCACCGCCGAGGTCCGCCGGTTCACCGCCCTCCGCCTGCCAAAGCCCTGACCCCCCCACCGGAAGCCTTGCATGGCCACCATCGTCGTCCTCGGTACCTTCGACACCAAGGGGGCCGAACACCGCTTCCTCGCCGATGCGATCCGCACCCAAGGCCATCAACCGCTGCTGGTCGATTGCGGCGGCTTCGGCCACTCCCAGATCACAGCCGACATCTCCGCTGGGCAGATCGCGGCCGAGAGCGGCATCGATCTCGCCGCGCTTCGCGCGGAGAGCGACCGGGGCGCGATGGTGACGGCGTTCGCCGCCGCAGCGCCGCACATCGTCCGCCGGTTGCACAGCGAAGGGCGGCTCGGGGGAATCGTCTCGATGGGGGGCTCCGGCGGCACGATCATCGGCACCGCCGCGATGCGGAGCCTCCCCCTCGGCGTGCCGAAGGTGATGGTCTCCACGCTCGCCAGCGGCAACGTCGCCCCCTATCTCGACGTTGCCGACATCGTCATGATCCCAGCCGTCTCCGACGTCGCCGGGCTCAACGTCTTCACGCGGGCCCAATTTACCCGGGCAGCAGCGGCGATCTGTGCCCTCGTCGATTGCAACGCCCGTCTCGCAGTTGGCGCCGTCGGGCAAAGCGAGCGCCCCCTGATCGTGGCCTCGATGTTCGGTAACACGACCCCTTGCGTCGAACGAGCCCGCGATCTGCTTGAGGAATCCGGCAGGGACGTGGTCATCTTCCATGCCACCGGCACAGGGGGACGGACGATGGAGTCGTTGATCGCCGGTGGGCCGGTGGCCGGGGTTCTTGATGTCACAACGACAGAATGGGCCGACGAACTCGTCGGCGGGATTCTCGGCGCCGGGCCGAAGAGACTCGATGCCGCGGCCACCCGTGGCATCCCGGCGGTGATCGCTCCGGGCTGTCTCGACATGGTGAATTTCGGCGCCCCGGAAACGGTGCCGGAAAAGTTTCGTGATCGGCGTTTCTACCAGCACAACGCGCAGGTAACGCTGATGCGAACGACACCAGAAGAATGCCAGGATCTGGGAAAAATCCTCGCCGAGAAAGTGAATCGCTCGACCGGCCCGGCGACTGTGCTGTTGCCACTCAAAGGGATCAGCATGATCAGCGTCGCCGGCCAGCCGTTTTACGACGCCGCCGCCGACGACGCCCTCTTCTCGTCGATCCGCACGTTTGTCAAAGTTGGCATCCCGCTCGTCGAACTCGACTGCGCCATCAACGATCCTCGGTTTGCCGAGGCGTGTGTCGGGCGCTTGCTCGCCAATTGAAGCCAGCGCCCCGCGAAGCCAGCGCCCCGCGGCGCAAAGATGCCCATTGCCGGTAAGCCCTCCCGGTCCAACGCCTTTCCTTCTGTGCCCTGTGCGGCCCGATCAGACCTCGCCCGGCAGCGGGTGGATCCAAGGCTGGCGATAGGAACGAGCCAGCAGACGATCGGCTTCCGCATCGCCGACGAGGTTCCCCTGGGCGTCGAGGGATAGGCTGCGGCCGAGTCGCATCGCGAGGTTGGCAAGAATGCACGACGCCGAGGAGATCTGCCCCTCCTCGATGTCCGCAACCGGCTTCGTTCCGCCTGAGCGGGCGGCGAGGAAATCGAGCATGTGGCGGCGGGTGGCGGGGGCAGCAAACGCCTCTGTCTCCTTGTGCTCGACATCCTCCGGGTACTTCTCCCGCTCGTCGAGGAAGTCGCCGTGCTCGGGCTGACCGCCATCGGTCGGCCTAAAGTCGTACGACTGGACGCTCAATTTGAGCGTCCCCTTGTCGCCATAGAGCGTGGCGCCCCAAGGGTAGGCCGGATCAGGATTCTCCCCCCAGTTGCGCTGCGTCCACACCACCTGCACGTCGCCATGGTCGAAGAGGGCGGTCTGCGTGTCGTGGACCTTGACGAACGAATCGGCCGGGCGAACGAGGACCCCCCCTGTGGCCGAGATCCGTTGCGGCCAACTCAAGCCGAGGAAGAAACGCACCAAGTCGTAGAAATGGACGCACAGATCGCCGGTCTGTCCGTTGCTGAACTCGACGCAGTCCCGCCACGAACGCGGATGGATCTGCGGATGGTATTCGACCAGCGGTGCCGGGCCGCAGTACATCTCCCAGTCGAGCGACTCCGGCGGTGCTGCCGCGGGAGGAAAGGCGTTGCGAGAACCGTAGTAACTATGGATGTCAACCGCGGCGATCTTGCCGAGCCGGCCCGAGGCGACGAACTTGTCACGGGCCTGGAGAAGATGGGGAGTGCTGCGGCGCTGGAGGCCGACCTGCACAGTGCGGCCATGCTTTCGCGCCGCCGCCACCATCGCCCGCCCCTCGACAACGTCGAAGCTGATCGGCTTCTGGACATACACGTCGGCCCCCGCCTCGCAGGCCGCGATCATCGGCAGGCAGTGCCAATGGTCTGGAGTGCCGACAAGGACGATCTCCGGGGACACTGCCGCGAAGAGCTGACGGTAGTCGCTGAACTGCGGAGGGATCTTTCTGGAGGGCTGTCGCTGCGACACCAACTGCGCCGCGTCCTCAAGCATGATGCGATCCACGTCGCAGATCCCCACGACCTCGATCTGTTCGACTTGCATGAGGTGAAACAGATCGGTTTTGCCATACCATCCGCAGCCGATCAGCGCGACGCGGAGCGGGCGGTTGCCGGCGGCCGCAACCTGCCCTGCCGCAAGAACCCCGGCCGCCGCCGCGGTGCCGCGGTGAAGAAATGTCCGTCGTTGCATGGTGTGATTCCCCCCTCGGACCAGTTGCGTCATGCCGCGGGCTCTTGTCTTCATGGGCCCGCAGGAGAGTGAGAGCCTATGCGATCCGCTCCGGCTGGTACACTCCCGAACGTCCCGGTGAACCGAGGCCACGCCCCTCCATCCCAGCCTTCCGTCTTCGAGGAGTTACGACCGTGCTGCATTCATCCTGGTTCGGCGTCTGGATCGCCTGTGCCCTCGGCATGGCTTGGGCGGTTGCCGCCTCCAGTGGCACAGTGTGCCTCGGGGATGAAGCCGCCAAGGGGCCGCGGATCGTGTTCCTCGGCGACTCGATCACCGAGGCCGGTGCCGCCCCCGACGGATACGTGACGCTCGTCCGCCAGGCCCTCACCAAGGATCATCCCACGCTCCACGCCGAGGTGATCGGCGCCGGCATCAGCGGCAACCGGGTGCCCGATCTCCTCGCCCGGCTCGACCGCGACGTCCTCGCTCAAAAACCAGACATCGTCGTGATCTATATCGGGATTAATGACGTCTGGCACAGCCAGAGCGGCCGCGGGACGCCAAAGAAAGAGTTTGCGAGCGGGCTGAAGACACTCGTCGAGAAGATCCGCGATGCCGGAGCGAAGACGGTCCTCTGCACGCCAACGGTGATCGGCGAGAAGAAAGCAGGCACCAATCCCCTCGACGAACTGCTCGACGACTACGCCGACGTCACCCGTGCTGTCGCCGCCGAGACGAAGTCGCCCCTCATCGATCTCCGGCACTCCTGCGTCGCTCACCTCGCCGCACACAACAACGCTGATGTCGAGAAGGGGATTCTCACCACCGATGGCGTCCACCTCACCGCCGAGGGCAATACCTTCCTCGCGGCACGGATGACCGAAGGTCTCCTCGCTTCCGGTCTCCTCGCCGCCGCCACGCCGCAGACGCACCACAAGGTGCTGCGGCATGTTGTCCTCTTCAAATTCAAGGAGACGTCGACGCCGGCCGACGTCGAACGGATCGTGAAGGCGTTTCAGGCGCTCGCCGGCAAAATCGAGGAGATCAAGGGGTTTGAGTGGGGAACCGACAATTCTCCTGAAGGTCTTCAGCAGGGGCTGTCCCACTGCTTCTTCGTGACCTTCGCCTCGGAGGCAGACCGCGATGCCTATCTCCCCCACCCGGCCCACAAGGAATTCGTCGACCTCGTCGGCCCCCATGTCGAGAAGGTGACGGTCGTCGACTACTGGACCCAGCCGTGAGCAGTCGGCCCGACTTCCGCGGCAACTTTCTCAAGGGCCTTCCCGTTGCCGATGTCCTGGATGAGGTCGTGGCTGCGTCGCGGCCTCGGAGCGATACTCGGCCGCACAGTGGTGCAGGGCAGGGGGGGGCGGTCGTCGTTACCGCGCCACCTGGCTCGGGGAAGACAATGCTCGTTCCAGCGGCCGTGCTCGACGACCTGCCCCGCGATCAGCGACTGGTCCTCATGCAGCCCCGCCGGCTGGCAGCCCGCAGTGTGGCCACCCAGATCGCCAAAATCCGCGGTTGTGAACTGGGGGGCGAGGTCGGGTATCAGGTGCGATTCGATTCTTGTGTCAGTCGCAGCACGCGGCTCGTCGTCGAGACGACGGGGATCATGCTCCGTCGCCTGCTCGACGACGTCACGCTCAACGGCATCGGCTGCGTGATTCTCGACGAATTCCACGAGCGTTCGGTGGAGATGGACCTCGTCCTCGGCATGCTCCTCCGCGTCAGGAGCACGCTCCGCCCCGACCTGCGGATCGTGGTCATGAGTGCCACGCTCGATTCCGGCCCGGTTTCCAAACTGCTCGCCCCCGAACTTCCGCAAGGCTGCCCGGTGGTCTCCACCTCCGGCCGGCTGTTTCCGGTCGATGTCCGCTACGGCCGGCGGGTGGACCAGCGAGACCTCGTCGAGCAGGTGTCGGAGGCGGTCGCCAAGGCTCTTCAATCCACCCCGGGGCACGTGCTCGTGTTCCTCCCCGGCGTCGGCGAGATCATGCGCTGCGCAGACAGCCTCGGTCCGCTGGCCGATCGTCACGGGCATGCGATCCTCATCCTTCACGGGGAGTTGCCGCCAGAGCAACAAGACCGGGTGCTCGCTGAGAGCGTCTGCCGAAAGATCATTCTCTCCACCAACGTCGCGGAGACGTCGCTGACGATTCCCGGGATCACAGCGGTCGTAGACTCAGGCTTGGTCCGCCAGATGCGGGTGGCCCCGGCCACGGGACTGCCACGGCTGGAACTGATCCCGATTTCGCGAGCCTCCGCCGATCAGCGGGCCGGACGGGCGGGGCGAACCGGCCCCGGCACCTGCCATCGGCTGTGGGATGAGTCGGCGCACCAGCAGCGCCCCGCTGCCGATCTCCCGGAGGCCCTCCGCACCGACCTAGCCGGTCCACTGCTCCAACTGATCGTCCTCGGGGAAGCGGCTGATTTCCAATGGCTCGACCCCCCAGCGGAGGAGTCGATCAGCCAAGGAATGCGGCTCCTGGGAATGCTCGGCGCGATCGACGAGCGGGGGGCTGCCACGCCGCTGGGACGGGATCTCGCCAAACTCCCGGCGCACCCCCGTCTGGCGCGGCTGCTGCTGGCGGGGGCCCGTCACGGCGTGCTCCGCGAGGCATCCCTTGCCGCGGCGCTGCTCTCAGAGCGGGATCCGTTCCGGGCCGCAGCCCACAGCCGCACCGGCCCCCGCGATCGGATGACGGTCCGCACCCGGTCCGACGTGGTCGACCGCGTCGCAGCCCTTCAGGCATTCCATGCCGGGGTGCCCAGCGGAGGGCACTCCTCCACGGCCGACCTGGAGCTCCACCCCGGCGGGGCAAAGACGGTCCTTCGCGCTGCCGATCAACTCCACCGGCTTGTCGATATCTCTCCCGCACCGCGGGCCGCCGATCCAGCTACGGCCTTGATGCGGGCGCTTTTAGAGGCCTTTCCTGATCGGCTGGCACGGCTGCGGCCCGGGGCCACCGACCGGGCGACGATGGTCGGCGGCCGAGGACTGCGACTCGACGGGGGATCGAGGGTCCGGCAAGAGCAACTCATCCTGGCGATCGACCTCGATGACGGCGGCGGCGAGGCACGAGTCCGCCAAGCCAGTGCCGTGGATCGCGGCTGGCTCGACGACCCGTCGCTGCGTGGCAATCTCCACACCGGCGACGAATTGCTCTACAGCCCGTCGCGGCGGCAGGTGGAGGCCCGCCGCCGTACCAGTTGGATCGATCTGATCCTCGACGAGACACCGGTGGCGATTTCCGACGCTGACGCCGCCGCGGTGCTGCTGGCCTCGGTGGCCAGCCAAGATCCATTGCGGGCCTTCCCCGAGGCCGACTCGAGTGCCGGGATGTTCCGGCAGCGCGTGCAGTGGCTCTCGGGGGTGATGGGCGAACTTGGCCTGCCACGGCTCGACGACGCCGAAATGATGCGGATCCTCCCCGATGTCTGCCACGGCCTGCGATCGCTGGACGAGGTTCGCGGTGCCGACTGGATGGCGAGGCTCCAGGCCACCGTGGGTTACGAACGACTCGCCGAGATCGATCGGCTAGCGCCCGCCGAGATTGGCCTGGCGTCCGGGAGGCGGTACCGGTTGGAGTACCGGGCCGACGGCCCGCCGATCCTGGCGGCCCGCATCCAGGAACTGTTCGGCACCGTCGAGACCCCCCGCGTAGCCGACGGCCGGGTAGCCGTGCTTGTGCATCTCCTCGGCCCCAATCATCGCCCGCAGCAGGTGACCAGCGATCTGGCCAGTTTCTGGCGGACGACCTACCACGAGGTCCGCAAGGAACTCCGCCGCCGCTACCCGAAGCACCCTTGGCCGGATGATCCCTTGACAGCCCGGCCTCCGGACCAGAGCCGGAGACGCGATACCACCGGCTGAACCGGACCGTCGGCCGCCTTACCATCGTCACGGCTCGATCGACCGGGCGCCGGTTATGCGGAGCGTGCGCGGGATGCCTTCCGCACCTGCGGTGTCGTTTATCGCGCGTGCAACGCCTGCGAACGAGACCGTGAAGGATCGGCAAAGGAGAAACCGATTCGTACTCTCGCTGGGCCGCTCCCACGGAACAGCAAATCACACCCCCCGGGAAAGAAGCAGGAGTCCCTCCCCATGCGTAAAGTTATCGTCTTGATGGCGGTGGTTGCCACCCTCGTGGTGACCGGAAGTGCCTCAGCCCAGCAGAGCCGTGGCCAGCAGATCGGTGCCCAGCGGAACGGACCGGTTGCCAAACTCGTCGAGTTGGAGCGTCGCAAGAACGAATGGCTGCGTCAGCGGTTCCTCAACAAGTGATCGCGCGGTCGCGGCCGGGACACCGGGCGGACCGTGGCCCCCCCCACGCATCTCCCATGAATCCCCCCTGCCGCGACTGGCTGGATGGCTTGAAGCGGTTCTCCGAGGAGCATCGGTCCGCCCGCCCCCCGCGGGTGGCCCCGATGCCCTCGGAGACCGCCTGGCCAGCGCCGCAACACACCTCTCAGGAACGGATCGTCCTCGATCACTTGCTGATTTGGAAAACGACGGTTCTGGCGGAGGCCGCGGCGGCCGATCCGCCGGTGGCACTGGTGCTCACCACCACGGCACCGAACCTCAGCGGAGTGTCGCGGGCCTTGGCCGACCTCGACAGCGACTTCCGCGCCAGGCTGGTGGTGGCAACGGAATTGGAATACCGGCTGTGGTGCCTGCGGGCCCCCGACGACTACCGTCTGCACACGAATCTCTGGACCTGGGTCAAGGCACCGCTCCCTGCCCAACGCCGTGCCGAGTTCGGGCGTTTCCCGATTCCCCCAAGTGATGCTTACTGGCTGCACCGGTACGGCTTCATCGACAAGACCACCGAACGGCGTTTTGCCGACCTGTGGAGGTGGGACGGCAGTCAGGCGACACTGTTGGCCACCGGTCTCGTCGAGGGGGTGTCGAGACTGTAGCCACCGGCAGCCGACACCAGTGGGGATAGAGGCTGCCGGAGCGCAGCGGCGATTGCGGTTTTGGGCCCGGTCGGTTATAGGTTTTTGCGTTCCCTTTCCTCGTCATGTCTCCGCCTTGGCAAGCGGGTGGGGCTGGAGACATCTGGCACCTCGGATGGCCCCTTGAGATGACACCACGGATTTTGGTCACGACCACCTCCTTCCAGGACACCCCAGGGCCGCACCATGCGCTGCTGGCGGAAACCGGCTGGGAGATCGTCACCGCCCGCGGCCCACTCTCCGAAGCCGAGACGCTGGCTCTCGTCGGCAGCATTGACGGCTACCTCTGCGGCGACGATCTGATCACCAGGAGCGTGATCGAACGGGCGCTGCCGAGGCTTCAAGTAGTGAGTAAATACGGAATCGGCGTCGACAAGATCGACGTCGGTTGCTGTACCGAGAAGGGGATCCCCGTGTTGTTCACACCCGGTGTCAATCACACCACCGTTGCTGAGCACGCCTTCCTCCTCATGCTGGCCATGGAAAAGAGCCTCCTGGCGCACACCGACTCCACCCGCTCCGGAGGCTGGCAGCGGATCACCGGCCACGAACTGTTCGCCAGGACACTGGGGATCATCGGCATGGGGCGGATCGGCCGTGAGGTCGCGGTCCGGGCCCAAGCCTTCGGGATGAACGTCATCGGCCACGGCACCTGGTGGGACGACGCCTTCGCCTCCGCCCACAGTATCCGCCGTGCCGACTCGCTCGACGACCTGCTCGCTGCCTCCGACATCATCTCGGTGCACACGAAACTCACTCCGGAATCACGCGATCTGATCCGCTCGGACTCCATCGCCCGGATGAAGCCTGACGTCGTGGTGATCAACTGTGGGCGCGGCGAGATCGTCAACACCGCAGACATGGCAGAGGCGCTGAAAACAGGTCGGGTGCGCGGCTACGCCACCGACGTTCTCGACCAGGAACCGCCCCCGGCCGATCACCCACTCACGCGCCTCCCCAACTGCATCGTCACCCCGCACATCGGCTCGAGGACGTTTGAATCGGTGGCCAGACAGGCGCTGGCCGCAGTCACCAACTTGGTCCGCGCCATGCACGGGGAAGCCCCTCTGGCCCAAGTGAATCCCCAGGTTGCGGTGAGAAAGGTGGTCTGACAGATACCGTTCCACCCTGCCGGTGGCACGATCCCGGTCCATCCCCATCCCTTCCAACCCCATCCACCGTCCCTTTTTTGGAGGGCGGAATCCGGAGCACCATTCCCCATGGCCGAGTCCTTCCACGTTGTCCCGGTGGCGGTTCACGAGTCACTCGTCGAGGCGGTCTACCGGAAGCGTGGCTACACCGCCGACGAAGCGCGGGCCGCCGCGCGGCTGGCGACCGCCGCCACCACCCACGGCATCCGCACCCACAACGCGATCAAGGCACTGCATCTCGACGAACTGTTCGGGTCGCGGGTCGGAGGGTGCGTCCCCGGAGCAGAGGTCGATAAACTTCCGTCGCGGTTCGACGCCACGGAAGTCTGGAACGCCAACAAGAAACTGGGGCAGGCGGTGGCCTGGGATGCCATCGAGACCTGCATGGCACTGGCCGATCGACACGGTACCGGCACCGTCTCGGTCGACAACGCCTTCCATTACCTCTGGGGGGGCGGGTACGTGATGGAGGCCGCCCGGCGCGGCTACATCGCCTACACCAACTGCACTGCATCACTGGCGGAAGTGGTGCCGTTCCGGGGCGTCCATCCAACGCTCGGCACCAATCCGCACTCCTGGGGATTTCCCACCTCCACCGCTGTGGGATACCCAATCGTCATCGACTGGGCCACCTCCGTGATCGCCATGGGACGCGTTCAGCAGCTCAAACGCGAGGGGAAGATGCTCCCCTCAGGCGCTGCCGTCGACCGGATGGGCAATCCGACCACCGATCCCGACGCGGCGGTGGCGCTGCTGCCCTTCGGCGACCACAAAGGCTACGGGCTGTCGCTGATCAACGAACTCGTGGCCGGCTTCATCGGCGGCTCGCTCCCCACGATTCGCAGCCGGGCTCCCGTCGCGGGGGAGAAACAATCGTGCGCTTTCTTCTTCCAGGTAATCCATCCCGAGGCGGTCAGCGGTGGGGCCTTCGCCTTCGGCCGCTCGCAGGACGACAACGTCAAGGCGGTGATCGGTGACATCCTCGGTCATGGCAACACCGCGTGTCTGCTGCCCGGCCAAGTGGAGGCCGAGGCGGCCGAGCGCACCTGCCGGGCAGGCGGACTGCTCTTCTCCACCGCCGAGGTCGCCGCCCTCAATGAACTGGCCCGCGAGGCGGCCGTGGCCGAGATCGACGTCACCACCCTACCGACGGCCTGAGCCACCGATCTTGGTACCTGAGCCACCGATCTTGGTACCTGAGCCACCGATCCTGGTACCTGACTGATCCAGGCAACCGTTCCATCGACTCTCCCCTGTCCATCGCCCCCTTGAGGAGTATTCATGGCCCTGCCGATCAAACCGAAGGACCGCTGCGGATTCGACTGCGTTTCGCTTGGTGAAGTGATGCTCCGCCTCGATCCGGGCGAGGGGCGGATCCGCACCGCCCGTCACTTCCAGGCCTGGGAGGGGGGGGGCGAATACAACGTCGCTCGCGGCCTGCGGAAGTGTTTCGGACTGAAGACGGCGCTGGTGAGCGCTTTTGTCGACAACGAGGTGGGGCACCTCATCGAGGACTTCATCATGCAGGGAGGGGTCAACACTGACTTCGTCCACTGGCGCCAAGACGACGGTATCGGTCGCACTGTCCGTAACGGGCTCAACTTCACCGAGCGCGGCTTCGGGATCCGGGGGGCCGTTGGCGTGCCCGACCGGGGGAATACGGCGGCCAGCCAGTTGAAGCCGGGGGACGTCGACTGGGAGCAGCTCTTTGGCCGGATCGGTGTCCGCTGGCTCCACACCGGCGGGATCTTTGCCGCTCTCTCGCCGTCGACCGCGGCGCTGGCGATCGAAGCGGTCCAGGCGGCCAAGCGGCACGGGACGATCGTCTCCTACGACTTGAACTACCGTCCGAGCCTCTGGAAGAGCATCGGCGGGCTGGCAAAGGCACGCGAGGTAAACCGTGAGATTGCCCGCTATGTCGACGTGATGATCGGCAACGAGGAGGACTTCACCGCCTCGCTCGGCTTCGAGGTGAAGGGGGTCGATCACGCGATCTCAATCGTAGAGACCGATGCCTTCAAGGCGATGATCGAGACAGCCGTGCAGGCGTTTCCAAACTTCAAGGTGGCAGCGACGACACTCCGCCGCGTGGCTTCGGCGACGAAGAACGACTGGAGCGCCATTCTCTGGCATGACGGGGCCTTCCACGACAGCCGGAAGTATCCGGAACTGGAGATCCTCGACCGGGTCGGCGGCGGCGATAGTTTCGCCAGTGGCCTCGCTTTCGGGTTCCTCGAATTCAACGACCCGCAAGCCGCGGTTGAATACGGGGCCGCGCATGGCGCCCTCGCCTCGACGACCCCCGGCGACACCTCGATGGCGACGCGCAAAGAGGTCGAGAAGCAGATCAGTGGCGGCGGGGCCCGCGTTGTGCGTTGAGGAGCAGCCTGGAGAGGGGCCGGCGGCGGCGACGTCAGCCTTGATCTTTTACCGGCAGCGCCCCAGTGAGATCCACTGACTGCTCGAGTTCCACCCACGACCGGCAGCCGCCGTAGGACTCCCGCCAGGGGAGGGTGACGGGGGAGGGCAGGCAGTGGACCGCGACCTCAAGGAGGTGGAGTTCGTCCTTCCAGCGGTGGAAGCGTTCGTCGACCACCTGCTCGGCCCACACGTGGCGATCGCGGAAGGGGTCGAGGCCGCTGCGGTCAGTGATCCGGTGGACCTCGACGACCTCCGCAGAGTGCGTGAACACCACCGAGCCCTCCGCAGGGCGAGCGTCGTCAATCCCGACGAGCAACTCGCGGGCCTGGGGGACGAGGCTCTCGGCCGACTGGTGGAGGAACGTCGGCATGAGCAAGAATTCGCGATACTCCGGGCGGAAGGCCCCCCCCGGCTCCGTGATCCCACCCTTTCGCAGAATCACATCCTGCCGGCCGCTGGCGAGTGCCCGGCAGATCGCGGCCCACTCCTTAAACGCTGTGCGCACTCTCCGTCCGGCAGTCAGCGCATCAACTGGCCAACTCATTTCTTGGCGACCGGTTTGCGGACATGAATCGAGTCCGCCGTGAGCTGGATGACAGGGATCGAGAGCTTCGGATCGAAGACCGCCTTGCCGCTGACCACCACTTCCTGCCCCTTCTGGACGCCAAAGAGCTTGCGGGCGTCAAGCGGCAGCACCTTGCCGTCACTCCCCACGAACTGCACTGCCACCATCGGGGCATTCGCCGAGCGCTTCTTGCAGAACGGGCAGTTATCGGCATCGTGGCCGGCTTTCCCGGCATGGTCGTCGGCGGGAATCTCGAGGAGGACGAACGACGCCTTGTTCTCGAGGAACGGCTCCATCCCCTTCGCGTTGATCCTCCCTGCGAGCACGATCGGTTGCGGTTCCCTGCCAGCACCGGCAGCCAGGAGGGTCTCCTTGGCGGCTGTCGGAGTGAGGGCCTCCTCCGGCTCATCGAGCGTCATGAGTTTCGCCCGCAACGCTGCGGCATCGACCTGGGCTTGCGCGGTGCCCCCGGCGAATCCAGCCGCCACGATTGCCGACGCGACCGTGCAGACCATGAATATCGTGTGCATCGTGTGCATTCTGTGGACCATGCGCATCACTCCATGACAACCTGGAACCCACTGGAAACGAAAATCTGAAACAGCAATCTGAAACGTGGTCGGGGTCGGCCGCTGCCCTCTGTCACCGACTCTTCGTCACTTGGCAACGGCTTCCTTCAAAGTCTTCATGCCGGCCGCGATCCCCGCAGACTGGGCGGCCCACTCCGGGGCAATGTCGCCGGAGCCATGAATGGCGATATCGAGTTTGTCAAAAGCCTCGAAGAGTTGTTCGCCGGCCTTGATCACGGCAGCTTCCACGTCGGGAGCGAGTTTGGCCTCCTTCGCCAACGATTCGACATCGCAGACGAGATGGCCAAACTCATGGACCGGGGTATCGGCCTTCTCGCGGATACCGGCCTCCATGGCCTCTCCCACCACCACCGCAATCTTGTCCAGTTCGACAATCAACTCAGCGAGCGACTCGGGGTGGTGATGATCATGATCGCCGTCATCCCCCGCCCCTTCGGCGGATTCAGCTTGGGGGGACGGCCCACCAGAGTGGTCGTGGCCGTCATGTTCCTCGTGCTTGGCAGCCGTCTGGGCAACGCTGGGGGGTGCTTTGGGCTGCGTCTGCGACGGTGCTTCGGCACATCCCCCTGCGACGAGGGCCACGGCGAGGCAAGCCACCAAAAGAACCGGACGGCGAAGCGGATTTGTCACGAGAGAAATCTCCAGGGAAACAGTGGCAAGGCGGCGTTAGGGAGGGGGGGCGAGCCGGCGCGGAACGCCACCGACGCTCTCTGGCGAGGATACCCCCTGCGCCGCTTGCATGGCAATCCGGCGCGGGGCGGGAGGAACAGGATCGGCGACCAGACAGACCAGCGACCCCGGGGGCATCAAGAGGGGCTCGGAGGGGGCAACAAGTGGTCCGCGGGCGTCGGCGTGGACATCGAACGGCGCCGGTTGGCGGGTGTCGACAAACCAGCGCCAGGGAAGGTTCCGGACCGCGTCGCCCCGTGGGAACACAAACTCGACCGGGGCTTGGCCGGCGTGGAGGAGGATGAGAACGTTTCGGGGTAGGCCCCAGGTGCCGGCAGCGTCCTCCTTCTGGACGTTCTCGACCGTGGCGGCAGTGAAGAAGCAGGTCAGACTGCTGTCCCCCTGATTCCAGTCGACATCCCCGCCAGCGGCGGAGAACCACTCCACGTCGGGAGGAGCGTCCCCCGCATCGCCGACGCCCCGAAGAAACTCGCGCCGACGGAGCGTGGGGTTACCGAGACGGAAGCGGAGCAGTTCGCGGACGAAGCGGATCAGATCGGAGTGTGTCTCGACGAGCGACCAATCAAACCACGAGACGGCGTTGTCCTGACAGTAGGCGTTGTTGTTGCCCCCTTGTGTCCGCCGGCACTCGTCGCCGGCCTCCAGCATCGGCACGCCTTGGCTGAGGAGGAGGGTGGCGAGAAGATTGCGCACCTGCCGCGACCGCAGGGCGTTGATCGTGGCGTCATCGCTGGCCCCCTCAGCCCCGTGGTTGTCGGAGAAGTTGTTGTCGTCGCCATCCCGGTTCCCCTCGCCGTTGGCCTCGTTGTGCTTGCGGGAGTGGCTGACGAGGTCAGCGAGTGTGAAGCCGTCGTGGGAGGTGACGAAGTTGATGCTGTGGTAGGGCTGGCGTTCCTGCCCGCTGTAGAGGTCGCTCGATCCTGCCAGCCGGGTGGCGACTTGGCCGGTGAACCCGGGATCGCCCTTCCAGTACCGGCGGACATCGTCCCGGTATTTTCCGTTCCACTCCGCCCAACGCAGGCTGGCGAACGACCCCACCTGGTAGGCCCCGGCGGCATCCCAGGCCTCGGCGATGATTTTGGTGTCCGCCAGCAGCGGATCCTCGGTGATCAGCTCCACGATCGGCGGATTGGGGAGGATGTCTCCATTGCGGTCGCGGCTGAGGATGCTCGCCAGGTCGAAGCGAAAGCCGTCGACATGGAAGTTGTGCACCCAATGCCTCAGGCAGAGGAAGATCAGCTCGCGGACGATCGGATGGTTTCCGTTGACGGTGTTCCCGCAGCCGGAATAGTTGCGGTAGGTGGCTCCGCCGTCGGCAAGCATGTAATAGACCCGGTTTTCCAGCCCCTTCATCGACACCGTCGGCCCGTCGCCGTTGCCCTCGGCAGTGTGGTTGAAGACCACGTCGAGGATCACCTCGATCCCGGCAGCATGGAGAGCCCGGACCATTTCCTTGAACTCACGGACCTGATCCCCAGGCTCGCTCCCCGCGGCGTAGCCCCGGTGCGGCGCAAAAAAGGCCAGCGGATCGTAGCCCCAGTAATTGCCACGTCCGGCCCGGGCTGGAGGAATCGGTTGCGGCGGAAACTCGTGGACCGGCATCAACTCAACGGCGGTTACCCCCAGTGATTTGAGGTAGGGAATCTTTTCGATCACTCCCAGGTATGTGCCCGGATGTGCAACGCCGCTGCTGGGGCTGGCGGTGAAGCCGCGAACGTGGAGTTCGTAGATCACCGTGTCGGCCAGCGCCCGGCGGAGATGGCGATCCCCCTGCCAATCAAAGGCATCGTCGATGACGACGCATTTGGGAGGAACCAGCACTTCATCGCGGTCGGTGAGAAAGTCGCCGGCGAGGGCCCTGGCATAGGGATCGATGAGCCGGGCACGGCCGTCGAACCGCTGGCCGTGGGCGGGATCGAACGGCCCGTCAGCCTGAAGGTGGTAGAGCTGCCCCGGAGCCAGCCCCGGCACAAGGATGCTCCAGATGTCACCCCAGCGGTCCCGGGAGGGATCGAGTTGGATCACCTCTGCCGGCTCCGTGTCGTTCACTCGGTCGTAGAGCAACACCCGCATCCCGGTCGCGGAATGGCTATAGACCACAAACTGCACCCCCTTGTCGCGGAGGACCGCGCCGTAGGGAAGCGGGTGGTTGAACTGGAGCGTCGGAAGTGGCCGCTCGGCGTAGGACCGCCGTGGGGCGGCGCGGGGCTTGCGGGGAGGCATGGTGCGGCGATGATAGCATCGGGCCTGTGCCCCCCGCCCGAAATCGGGCGTCCCGGTCGTCCTCCACCCAACCCCCAGATGGATCCCTGCCAGTGTCGGGAGCGACATACTCCAGTTCCGGCGTGAATCTCGAACTGTACGCCGAGGGAATGGCGCGGCTGCCAGCCCATATGCGGCGGACGCAATGCCCGCGCGTGATGAGCGCTGCGGGGGGCTTCGCGGCGCTGTTCCAAATGGACCTGCCGGGGCTCTTCCGCCGCGGTTGGGAGGATCCGGTTCTCGTCTCCTGCACCGACGGCGTGGGGACGAAATTGAAAATCGCCGTCCAGACAGGGATTCACCACACGGTGGGGATCGATCTGGTGGCGATGAGCGTCAACGACTGTCTCTGCACCGGCGCCGAACCGCTATTTTTCCTCGACTATGTGGCCCTCTCCCACGACGATCCCGACCTGCTCGAACAGATCGTCCGCGGCATCGCCGATGCCTGTGTCGAATCCGATTGTGCTCTGGTGGGGGGCGAGACGGCGATCCTCCCCGACATGTACACCCGCGGGGAATACGATCTGGCCGGTTTCGTCGTCGGGATGGTGGAACGAAAGAGACTCGTCGATGGCAAACAGATCCAGTCCGGCGACGTGGCGATCGGACTGGCCTCCACCGGCTTCCACTCCAACGGCTATAGCCTCGTCCGCAAAGCGGTCTTCGAAATCGGAAAACTCGCCTCCACCGACACCGTTGCCGAGTTGGGTGGAATGACCGTCGGGGAGGCGTTATTGACGCCTACCAGACTCTACGCCAAGCCGCTGCGGAGCATCCTCCGCCACTACCGCGTCAAGCAGCCCGTGCATGGCATCGCCCACATCACCGGGGGGGGGCTCGAAGAGAATCTTGGTCGGATCGTCCCCGAAACTGTCCAGGTCGTCCTTGAGCGAGGGACTTGGAGAGTGCCAGCGGTCTTTCCTTGGGTGCAGAGGCTCGGGCAGGTCGCCGACGCAGAGATGGCCCGGGTGTTCAACATGGGTGTCGGCATGGTGCTGGTCGTGTCCCAGCACTTCGCCGACAGCGTCATCAGCCAGTTGGCCGACAGCCAGATCGATGCCTGGAAGATCGGCACGGTTCGCGGAGCCACTCCCGCAGACCCTCGGGTGGTGTTCGGCTAAACACGACAAGCCCCTCACCGCAGGCGTGAGGAGGAAGCCTGCTCACCGTGGCTCGGAGGGCTTTCCGGGGGCTTCCTGCCGTGCCGACCGGGCCCGCATTTCCGGGGGGCCATTCTGCGAGGGGCCTGCTGATTGAATGGCGGCGAGCACCTGCGACTCGGTGATTAGGTCGCGGAGGATGATCGGCTCGGGAGCAGGTTGGCCTGGCTTGGCAGCCGGGAAGATCGCCAGCACCGGGATCGACTTGCTCTGCAGGCTCTCGAGCATCGACTTGATCTCGGACGATTCCTCGGTCCAGTCGGCGAGCAACGGCACCACACGGTTGGATTCAATCGCCGACTTCACCTTGGTGGTCTCGATGGCGGTGGCCAGGTTGAGTTTGCAGGTCATGCACCAATCGGCCGAGAAATCGACCAGCACGGTGGTCCCTCCGGAACGGAGTTCCGCCAGCCTCGCGCGCGAGAACGGCTCCCAGGGGATGATCGACTTCACCGGTCCGAGGAAGGTGAACGCCAGGAAACCGATCGCCGCAGCCACGCCGGCTGCCTGCAACCAACGGGCCGGTCCCGCCACGCCTCCGGAGGCTTCCTGCCCCTTGCCAATCCACCAGCAGGCCGCCCAGATCCCGATCAGAAGGGCAAAGGTGGGCACAAACCAGACATGGTTTAGAAACGTGAACAGAAACACCACCGTTCCCAGCATTACAAATCCAAGAATCTCCTTGAGCGTCTCCATCCAGGTCCCTGGTCGGGGAAGGTACTTCGCGATCCCTGGCACCATGCCAACAACGAGGTAGGGCAGTGCCATGCCGGTGGCGATGGCACCGAACACCGCGTAGGTCACCGCCGTCGGCTGTGAGAGCGTGAACCCAAACACCGGGCCGAGGAACGGCCCGCTGCAGGGGGTCGCCAGGATGGTGCTGAGCACTCCCTTGAGAAACGCTCCCAGCGGCCCTTCCTTCGACTGCACATGGCCCGCCTTCTCGCCGATAAAGCCGGGGATGGGCAATTCCCAGACACCTAGAAACGATAGCGCAAAGGCGAACACGATCGCCGCCATCGTGATGTTGAACGAACTGGAAGTGAACTGCTCCCCCCAGGCGAGGTTGCGGCTCCCCAGACCGATGTTGGCAGCTACGCTGGCTGTCGCCAACACGAAGAACACCGCGTACAGGCCGGCGCAGTACCAGAGGTTCATCTGGAACACTTCCTGACGGGCCCGCCCCGACTGCTGGGCGAAGGACATCAACTTCAAGCCGAGTACAGGGAGCACACAGGGCATGAGGTTGAGGATCAGGCCACCGATGAGGCCAGAGAGGAGCGCCATCGGCAGGGAGAGCCGTGCCGTTCCCGCAGCTGCGGGCACAGCGGACGGCTGGGAATCGCCGGCGGCAGGAGGGGCGGGGAGGCCAGCGGATGGCGAGACGCTGATTGCCAGCGGGGATTTGGCCGCCTCAGCGTATTTCGCTGCTGCGAATTCAACACTCCCGGAATCGACGTCACTCCCCGCGGGAAACTTGGCCAACAACCGGACCGCCGTGGGGGGATCGCAAGACGATTCAGTACACGTCTGGAAGCCGATCGTCACTGCAGCCGAATCCCCCCCGGCAGTCGGGAGCAGGATCTCCAGCGTCACCGGACCATCGACGCCGTTGGCCGCGGCCAGTTCCCCTGCCTGTGAACGGGTGGCCTCGATGACGGCCACGGCGGCAACCCCTGCCGGCTCCACGCCGTTGACAGCGACGAGCGTCGGTTTGCCCTGGCCCACCTCGCTGCTGGCTGCGGCCGCCGGCGCATAGAGATGGAATCCATCGTCAGGGGAGAGGCGGACCACCAAGGGCCACCCCCGCACCATGGAGCCATCGGGTAAAGCGACATCCCGGGCAGGGGCAAACGCAGCCTCGATCCCGGCATGGGCGCGGGGTGGAAGATGGGTGGCGATCGTCGTAGCGACGGTCCCAGGCAGCCCGGCGAAGGAGGGAGCGACGGCCCCAGGACTGGTTTCTCCAGCCGGAACAGTGGCGGAGAAGGGGAACGATTCCGGCGGCGTGCAGGAGCCGTCCCGGCAGAGTTGAACGCTGATCGCCCCCTGGATCGTGGCGGCCTTTCCGGTGGGGTTGGCAAGCAGCGGTGCCCGCCAGGTGATCCGTCCCGAATGTTCCTCGACCTTCAGCCCCTCCCAGCCGGGGACATCATCCACGGTCCGGGAATGGGGCGCCACATCGGGCTTAAATGGACCGGCAGGCAGCCAGGGTGCATCGGCCAGCACCGTGATCCGCGTCGGTTTCGGTCCCCCCGGCTTCTGATCGATGGCGTAGGTGTGCCAACCCGCCTCGATCGTGGCTGTGACGGCCAGAACGGGGCCGGAGGGGGCCGGTTCAACCACCGCTTCGACAGACACCGTGCTTCCCCCGGCGACGGCATCGCCCCCCAAGCCGGGCACTCCCGGGAAGGGCTCGGCGAGGGAGGAGCCGGGGGGCTGTGCCCCAACCGCAGGCATGACACGCCAAGCGGTTGCAGGAGACGCAACGAACTGGGCGACCACCAACAGCCCGGTAGCCAGCAGGGGTCCCCGGAGCCATTCTGGCAGGCGCGGCATAGGCGGGATCGGTCCAAAGGGCGGGGAGGGTTGAAAACGGCCTGAATTCTACAAGTTGCAATTTCCGCAGGTCAATCCGTGTCAGAGAGCCAGCGGCTGGTCCGGTCGAGGGCAGAATCGAGTTTTTCAAGCAGCACATCGATGCGTTTAAGAGCCGCGACAGGGGAGGAAAATTCGATCTTTTCTTCGAGAATCCAGCGAAACCACTGCTCGAGGCCGCCGATCACGCCGCCGGCATCAAGGAGGTCAATCAGCCGTCGTTCTGCCGGCTCCAGCGGGCTGACAGATTCGTAGGCAGCAATCGCATCGGCCCAGCACCTGCCTAACGGCTCTCCCACGGCCCCGTTGTGGCTCCAACTTCCCAGCAGCCTCGCCAGATCGGTGGCCGGTGTGTCGATTCCGGCCGCATGGAGATCGATCAATCCGCTCACCGCATCCCCCTCGAACAGGACGTGGTCGCTCCACACGTCACGCAGGACCGGCTGAAGACGAACTCGTGGCGGCGTGGCGGCCACCAGTCGCTGGAGCACCGCGCGCTTTCTGTTCCAAACTGCCGCTGCCACCTCCCGTCGCCGGGCCACCTCCTCCCCGAGCCATCCCGGCGGTCGCGTCCCCCACCCCCCCTGGGGGGCATCGAGCAGCCTCCGCGCCGCAGCCTGCCTGCGGAGAAACGCCGGGATCCCCGGGCTGCCAGAGGCCGCTGCGGCCGG
>QWOP01000021.1 GCA_003669605.1 Planctomycetota bacterium | reverse complement strand
TTCGGATTGCAGGCTGCAACTCGCCTGCATGAAGCTGGAATCGCTAGTAATCGCGGGTCAGCATACCGCGGTGAATGTGTTCCTGAGCCTTGTACACACCGCCCGTCAAGCCACGAAAGTGGGGGGCATCCGAAGTCGCTGAGGTAACCGCAAGGAGCCAGGCGCCTAAGATGAACTCTGCAATTGGGACTAAGTCGTAACAAGGTAGCCGTAGGGGAACCTGCGGCTGGATCACCTCCTTTCTAAAGGATAACGCTTCCTTGTTCCTTCGGGAGCAAGAAAGCAGCCCGTTGCTGATCGTGTGGATATGTACTTCGGTACGTTTCTGTACGGGGGGCTTCGGGTCCAATGAATTGTGGAGACGATCGCGGCTCGTACGGATCTAAAAACCCGTATGGGCATGCCGCCGAAAGAGATCTTCCTAGCAAGGAAACTTGCTTGGGTAAAAACTGCCGCTGGTTGCTTCGGTAACCAGTTAATGAACGTGACCCGTTGGGGCTCAGCCGAGCCCCAACGGGTTTTTTTTTGCGCATTGATTGGCTCCGTTTTTGTTTTCGCGTCCTCCTCTGACGTTCTCTGCCGGGGGGCCCTTTTCACGGCTACCGCGTGCGGTACGATCACCCACAATGGAGCGCATCTCGCGCTCCTATGGATCCTTGTTCAGGCTTTTTCAATGGCCATGCAGTCAATTGCCGGTGTTTCCCCTCCAGAGGTCACTGAGACGACGGTGATGACGGTGTGGCCCTCGGTGGCAGCGACATCGTTGGGGAGGACTCTCGGCCGTGTATTCCGTATCCGAGATGGCTTTGGGCCTGTGTCTCTGGGGCGATTGGCACTGCTAGCCTGTCTTCCCATCGGGCTGATGCTCTATCTCTCGATGCGGCTCCCTTGGGCGATTCAGCGGTATCGCCTTACGAATCGACGAGTGATCGTTGAGCGGGGGATCGGCGGGAAAATTCAGCAATACTGCGATCTCGATCAATTTGATTCGATCGAGTTGGTGCAGGATCCTGGTCAAGAGTGGTACGCCGCCGGAGATCTCGTGTTCCGCAAGGGGGCGGTGGAGAAGTTCCGTCTCCCTGGTGTCAGCCGTCCAGAGCCCTTTCGGCAGACATGTCTCAAGGTGCAGCAGTCGTATAGGAGCGTGGCTGCGATTCAGGCTCACGCGGCCGGCGCAGCTTGATTGCGGTTTGATCTCACACCGCACGGCGGCCGGCAACCGGTCCGCGGGTAATGATCGCCGCTCGAATCGCTTCGCGGGCTTCAGTATCGAGACGGCTGACCAGGGCAGTTGCGTTGGTGTGCACCTGCTCTGGAGAGGTGGCCCCGAAGAGAACGCTGGTCACTCCCGGCTGTTCAGCAGTCCATGCCAGCACAAGGTTTGGTATCGAGCAGGCCAGGCGCGCCGCTTCGGTTCGCAGCACCTCGACAAAATCGAGATTCCGCTGAAACTCCAGCCCGTTGAACATTGGGTATTTGTGCCGGCTGTCTGAGGTGGGGAACACGCGATCGCGTGGCATTCCCCCGGCAAGGAGCCCCTTCATCAGGGGCCAATAGACGATCATCGCGATCCCCTCTTTCTGGCACCAGGGAAGCATATCGTTCTCGATTTCACGCTGGAGCATGTTGTATGGAAGTTGGCAGGCGTCGATCTGGCAGGCGCTTCCTGCAGCGCGGAGCTGCTGCAGGGTGACGTTGGAGAATCCAATCAACCGCGTCATTCCTGCCGCCCGAAGTCGCTCCAGTTCGCCCGCAGATTCGCCGATCGGCACCTGCGGATCAGGTGCGTGCAGGTAGAGCAGGTCGAGGTGGTCTGTTCCGAGGCGACGCAGGCTTTCCGTCACCTCAAGGCGAATTCTCGCGGGGCTGCCGTCGAGGCACTGCTTTCTGCCAGGTTCCCAGTGAATGCCGCACTTTCCAGCCAAGAGAACGCTGTCCCGACGACGACCGACGATGGCTGCAGCGATCGCCTTCTCGCTCTCCCCGCTCGCGCCGTAGCAGTAGGCGGTGTCGAGGTGGGAGATTCCTGCGTCGATGGCTGCCGCGACCGTGGCGGTGGCCATCTCGGGGGTGATCCCCTCGCGCGTCATGCCGGCCAGTGGCCAGCAGCCCAGTCCTAGGGGGCCTACCGAGAGCCCGCCGGCCCCTAGGGGACGGGAAGATGCGTTCATGATTCGGAGCCTCGGCGATGTGGAGTCGACTCGGGAAAACGCCCGTCCCGCAGGAATGCCACCACCATCTCAGCGGCATCCCGCCTGAACAGCAGGCTGGAGTGGAGACATGGAATCGTGACGTGGTCGTGGGGGGCTTCTGGACGGGTGCTTGCCGAGGACACCAACGCATCCCTGCCGGCAGCGATCACGCCGATGTCCACATCCTGCGGAGTGGGGAGGGAATTCACCAGGCTGTCCTCGGCAGTCGACAGTTCCTCGACAGGCTTGAAGAACCGGCCGAGCGTGCCGATCGTGGCCTGTGCCACGAACGAACCGCGGTTGGGTGGGGCGAGCATCACGAACCGCCCCAGTTTGAGAGGGCGATATCGAGTGAGGGCAGCCCGGGCGATGATGCAGCCCATGCTGTGGGTGACGAGGTGGATCCGGTCGACAGTGGGATCCTTGTCCAGACGCCGTAGGTTGTCTGCAAAACGTTCGGCATGCACCAATATTGAACAGCACATGTTGCGGTAGCCCCAGAGGTCGGTGCGGTAGCCATGCCGGCGCAACCTGTGGCCGAGGACCGCCAGCATCATGCTGTGGGCGAGAAAGCCGTGGACGAGGGCAACGCACTCCCGGTCTGCGGCACGGCCGGATGAGTCAGCGAGCGCATTCCTGCCCTGGGGGGCTGAATGGGGGGGAGGCTGGCAGGGGAGCGTCATCGGGACGGAGCGGCTGGTGGGGGGGAGCCAGGTGGGGGGGAGCCAGGTGGGGGGGAGCCAGGTGGGGGGGAGCCAGGTGGTGGGGAGCCAGGCCTGCCGCCGGCCGCCGCGGGGCGCTGTGGTGCCGGGCAGCAATCGAGTGGGCAGATGTCGTGACTGGCGGGGAGGTTACCCAGGGCCAGGCGAGCGGTTGCCTCTGAATGCCGCTCGGAAATCAGTTCGCGGATCATGCTCACGAAGGCCGGGGCGGTTCCGACGGTAGCTGCCCGCTCCATTCTCATGCCGAGGGAATGGCATGCTTGGCGTGCCTCGGTGTCGAGGTCGTAGAGCACTTCCATGTGGTCCGATATAAACCCGACTGGCGCCACGATCACCCGGTCGGTGCCCGCCGTGTGAAGGGCCCGGATTCGGTCGCATACGTCGGGCTCGAGCCAGGGTTGGGTGGGGGGGCCACTGCGACTTTGGAACACCAGTTCCCAACGCGGAACGCCGGCCTGGGATGCCACCAATCTGCAGGCTTCCTGCAATTGGGCCACATACTTGCAGGAATCGGCCATGGTGGTGGGGATACTGTGGGCCGTGAACAGCACCGGCGTGGTCGCCCGCTCCCCGGGTGGAAAGCGTGCCACGCAGTCGGCGACGTTTTTGGCCATGGGGCCGACGAACCCAGGGTGATTGAAGAACACGCGGAGTTTGTCGACCTGCGGTGCCCTCGCACCGAGCGCTTCGCAGGCGGCGGCGATGTTTTCCCTGTACTGCCGGCAGCCGGAGTAGCTGCTGTAGGCGCTGGTCACGAACGCCACCGCCCTGCGGACGCCGGCATCTGCCATCTCGCGGAGCGTGTCAGTGAGCAGCGGATGCCAGTTCCGGTTGCCCCAGTACACAGGGAGATTCGGGCCGTGGAGTTCAAGTTCCCGGCGCAGAGCGGCGAGGAGATCGCGGTTCTGATCGTTGATCGGACTCTTGCCGCCGAAGTGCTGGTAGTGTTCTGAAACCTCAAGCAATCGCTCTCGCGGAACGTTCCTTCCCCGGAGGACGTTTTCGAGAAACGGAATAACGTCATCTGGTCCGTCCGGCCCACCAAACGAGACCAGCAGAACGGCGTCATATCCTTGTGTCATCGAGCCCCTGTCTTTCCGTTTTCTTGGCTTTCGGTTTCCTTGGGAAGAGTCACTGTGGGATGGATGGCTCGGAGCGGGCCGCACCGAATCGCATGAGCCACTGCAGTCGCGGGGCCGTTGTTGACTTGGCCGCGGAGATTCCCCGGGCGATGAACCGAGCCTGTGCGGCTCGGCGGATTGCTCCAGGCAGCCCCGCCAGCCCGCGCCGCGATGACCCCACAGGGATTCGAACCCTGGTTACAGCCTTGAAAGGGCCGTGTCCTAGGCCTCTAGACGATGGGGCCGTGAGCGGTACGGCGCGGGTGGCAGGCGTGATTCAGGCGACGTGATTCATAAAGGAGGCTCAGCGGCAGAGCGGGAGTCGCCGGCGGAACCGTCACCCCGAGAAAGATCGGTGGAGCCGCCAGAGATCACCTCGGGCAAAGGGGCGCCGATCTCGCTGCTGTCGCAGGTTCCAGACTTTACCACATCAAACTCCTCGCCCCTGGCGATGGCGTCAAATACTTCCTTGCGGTGGACTGGAACCTCCTTGGGGGCCTCCACGCCGAGGCGTACTTTGTCTCCACGGATCTCCACCACAACGATCGTGATGTCGTTGTTGATGACGATGCTTTCGTCCTTCTTCCGCGACAGAACAAGCATGGACCATTCCTTTGGTGCGGCGCTTGCGGTGGGGATGGACGAACGGACCGAAACGATGCCGATCAACCGAAAAAAAGCAGCGGGGGAAAATACCGGGGATCGACGCGGAGTCCGAGCACTCCATCCAAACCGATTAAGTGTAAATCTTCCCGTGATTCCGTCAAGTCGCCAGATCGTACAGGTTGCGAGGGGGAAGTTCGCTGATGAGGAGCCTTGTGGGGGCGGCGGTGATTCCTATACTCACTTGAAACCGTTAGTCCCTGCCGCCGTCGGCGGCCTCCCCCCCATTCCCCGGGCCCGCCATGATCGCATGGTTCCGCAACCTGTATGCCGCCATAGCCACGGTGGTGCAGGGGATGCTCGTCACGCTCCGAGTGTTCGGAAGTACGTACGATCAGAACCGCAGGACGTTCACCGAGCACTTCGAGTATCCGGAGTTGCCCGCTCCTGTGGCCGCCCGTTACCGGGGTTTTCACCGCTACGACCTGACGACCTGCATTGCCTGCGATCAGTGCGCGAAGGCCTGCCCCGTTGATTGCATCTACATCGGCAAGGAGCGGGTCACGGGAGGAAAGGGCTTCCGGGTGAGCGGGTTCACGATCGACTACTCAAAATGCATGTTCTGTGCCCTGTGCGTCGAACCCTGCCCGGTGGATTGCATCTTCATGGGATCGACGCTCGATCTAAGTTGCTATAGCCGCGACGGAACGATCGTCGATTTCGCCCGCCTGCCGGTCGATGTGGCGTGGGGGCGCTCCACCCTCAATCCGACTGCAGTGGCTGCGTCGAAGGTCATCGTCGACCCCGTTCACGGTGGCCCGAACCAGTAGTTCCGCGTCATTCGCGTCATTCTAGTTCCGCATCATTCCGAGGCCCCCGTCGAAGGGGCGTCATGGCTCGCCGAGCCCACGCGGTCGTTCACGAACATCCACGCTTCACGCGTCCACCGAGTCTGCCCTCATGCCGCCGTTCCTGCACCCCTCGATCCTGGCCGGCTTCGTCGCCCTTTTTGTGGCGATCGGAGGCGGGTTTCTGGCGGTTAATCTCTTCGTCGGTTGGTTGGTGCGACCACGGGCTCCGAATGCCGAAAAACTTGAGGTCTACGAGTGCGGTGAGCCGGCCATCGGCTCGAGTTTCGTGCAGTTCGATCTCCGTTTCTACGTGGTAGCCTTGTTGTTCATTATTTTCGACGTCGAAGTCGCGCTGTTCTTTCCGTGGGCGACGGTGTTTGGCAAGGCGACGCAGTTGGCGGACCCGGCATTTCAGACCGTTCGCACCGAGGATGCAGCCCAGGATGCCGCCAGAGACGCTGGCATCGGCCTGACGCCAGCCGCCGCCGGACTGATGCGGGAACTCGGAGTTGCGAATCCAACCGTGCCGACCTTTCCCGGAGTGGCGGGGGGGGAATCGCAACGTGATGGCAGTCCCCGGGGGCGAGAGGCAGCCGAGCGCGACGTGTCGAGGGCCGGCTCTCTCCTGGCGCGGATCGCGGTGGCCGATATGGCCACGTTCTTTGCTGTTCTGCTCGTTGGTTTTGCATACGTCTGGAATCGCGGCGACCTCGATTGGGTCCGGGCCGTATCCGGAGAGCGCAGCAGTCAGCAGCGTGCTGGCCAGCGTTGAAGCCGTTGAGTGGCTGGCATTTGCTTTGGCAGAACTAAAGTATCCCCTGCCCTCTGGGTTGGGGGACGGAGTGGAGGCGATTCTTCGATGAGAGGTCCTGGATTCCTCGAGCAACTCGAGGTGGCGTGCCCGGGAGCGGTGGTGGGGAGGAATCTCGAGGCGCTCGACCCTTGGATCGAGGTGGCAGGAGATCGGTTGGCCGATGTCTGTCGCTGGTTGAAGAACTCGAGCGTGCCTCGGTTCGATTCGCTGCAGTGCATCACCGCGGTTGACTGGTTCGAGCCTGATCCCAAGAAAGCAGCCAAGGTTACCTGGCAGCCTCATCTGGAGTTGGTGTACCACCTGTGGAGTGTTTCGGCCCGGGCCAGTCTGGTCCTCAAGGTGAACTTGCCGCGATGGAGCGGTGACATCCCGGGGCATCTGCCTGAAATTCCCAGTGTGGCTGGGATTTGGCGGACCGCCGACTGGCACGAACGCGAGGTGTTTGACCTCTCTGGCGTTTCGTTCACCGGTCATCCCGATCTGCGACGCATTCTCTGTCCGGAAGATTGGGAGGGCTACCCACTCCGGAAGGATTACGAGATGCCGCTTCACTACCACGGCATACGCGGCAAGTAGTTGATCCCCGGCGGCGACGTCCCCCTTTTTTCCGTTTCATTCCGCGGAACATCCCATGTCAAATCTCATCGACGACGATCCGCGGATCATCGAATTCGACGTCCGTACTGACGAGATGCTCGTCAATATGGGTCCCCAGCACCCGAGCACCCACGGCGTGCTGCGGCTCGTGCTGCGGACCGACGGCGAGATTGTCTCAGAGGTCGAGCCTCACATCGGCTATCTCCACCGCTGCGCTGAGAAGATCGGCGAGAACATCACCCCCAGGCAGTGGATTCCCTATACCGACCGCCTCGACTACTTGGCGGCGATGAACATGAATCTCGGCTGGGCACTGACGGTCGAGAAGTTGATGCGCCATGAGGTCAGCGAGAAGGCGAGGCACCTCCGTGTGTTGATCGCCGAGTTCAACCGCATCGCTAGCCACCTCGTCGGAATGGGGGCCTACGGCCTCGATCTGGGGACATTCAGCCCCTTCCTCTACGCCTTCCGCGAGCGGGAGAAGATCCTCGATTTGTTCGAGGAGGCCTGCGGTGCCCGATTGACGTACAGTTATTTGACCGTCGGTGGGGCTACGGCCGATCTTCCTCCCGGCTGGCTCCAGAAGTGCGAGGCGTTTCTGGACCAGTTCGCGCCGATGATCCAGGAGTACCACACCCTTCTCACCACCAACGCGATCTTCGTAAAGCGGACGGCAGGTATTGGCGTCTTGTCTCGCGAGATGGCGATCGACTACGGATGTTCCGGTCCGGTGCTCCGAGGCAGCGGTGTGGATCAGGACATGCGACGGGATGGCGAGAGCATTTACACAGCCATGTACGACGGGTATGCCTTTGAGGTGGCTGTTCAAAAGGACGGTCGCTATCCCCGTGATCACGCCTACCCGGCGGTGCCGACCGACGCCGTTCTGGGTGATTGCTGGCACCGCTTCTTCGTGCGGATGGTGGAAGTGGTGCAGTCGATGGATCTGGTCCGTCAGGCGATCGACCGCTACGCCGCCTGTCGCGATCCCTTGGGTGAACCGCTGAAGTTGGCCGAAAAACTGCCCGTGGGCGATGCGTACCTGGAGACGGAGGCCCCCAAGGGGCAGATGGGTTTCTACGTGGTTGGCAATGGGACGCCGATACCGTGGCGTGTGCGGGCCCGTTCGAGTTCATTTTCCAATCTTTCGGTGACGCACGAACTCTGCCGCGGATGCCTCATCGCCGACGTCCCTGCGATCGTGGGGAGTCTCGACATCGTGATGGGGGAGATCGATCGCTAGCAGGTTATGGAGAGGCGGCCTTCAACGGCCGCACGAGGCGGTCGCCAGCGGAGATCGGTCGTCGAAGCCGTCCCGGAACCGAACTGCCGATCCGACTTTCCTGCCACGGGGCTGTCGGCGTGCCGGGAGGCCTTCTTGAACAGCGATGGTGGGGGCGGCTTCCCTGTCGAGAACTTGATTTTCAGCCCGGGCCTTGTGAATCCGGGCGGCGTAGGTCAGACTTCGTGCGAATTTTCACGATGTGTCTTTCCGGCCCGGAATCCTGCGATCCAGCAGGTTTTTAGCCGGCGTGAGGCGACTGTTGCATGGCTGAATTCCTGATTGGCTTCGGACTGCCGGGGTGGCTCGCCTGGACGGTGGCTGCACTGGTGGCCGCGGTCCTCCTCCTGAACGTCATCGCCGGCGGTGCGCTGGTGTTTATCTGGGCCGAGCGGAAGATCGCCGCCCGCATCCAGGATCGGCTTGGACCGACCCGCACAGGTGGGAGATTCGGCTGGCTCCAGTCGCTCGCCGATGGCATCAAACTCCTCGCCAAAGAGGACCTGATGCCTGAGGATGCCGACGGATTGCTCTTCCGCATGGCCCCGTACGTGAGTTTCTGCGCATCGTTCTGTGCCTTCATTGCCCTGCCGTTTGCTTTCGACGTTGTCGGCCAGCGGCTCAATGTCGGGGTCTTCTTCGTCGTCGCCGTTCTGGGGCTCGAGGTCTTCGGTGTCATTCTGGCCGGTTACGCATCGGCCTCGAAATGGTCGCTGTTCGGTGCGATGCGGGAAGCGGCCCAGGTTGTCAGTTATGAGGTGCCTCTGGGGATGTGCGTCGTCCTGCCAGTGATGCTTGCTGGCACGATGGATCTGGTGACGATCGGCGAAAAACAGTCCGGTTGGTTCATCAACTGGTATCTCTTCCACGACCCGTTCACGTTTGTCGTTTTCTGGGTCTATGTGACCTGTGCTGTGGCGAGCGTGAACCGCGCGCCGTTCGATCTGGCTGAAGCTGAGAGCGAGTTGGTCGCCGGTTTCCACACCGAATACTCCGGTCTCCGCTGGAGTTTCTTCTTCATGGCCGAATATGGATCGATGTTTCTGGTCAGCGCGCTTGCGGCAGTGCTGTTCCTGGGAGGCTGGAATGGCCCGATCCCCGTGGCGCAGTTGCTGGGGCTCAGCGACGGCACTGGCGACTCGGCCGCCTATGCGGTGCGGTTGCTGGGGTTGGCGAATCTGCTCGGCAAAGCGACTCTCGGCGTACTGCTGATGATGTGGATCCGCTGGACGTTGCCGCGGCTGCGCATCGATCAGGTGATGACCACCTGTCTGAAGTACTGCACGCCAATCGCCGCGGTCATGTTCGCCGGAGCGATGCTGTGGCAACTTCTGCTCCCGGGCGGACTGCTGCCGGGATTCTCCCGCCCGGCCGGTGAAATCCGCGAAGGTTGGCTGGAGGGCCCTGGCGGACGGCCTGCGGGGAGTGCTGCGGGCGGCCAGGAACGTGTCAAGGAACCGCTCAGGGGATCGCAGGCTCAATCTGCTGCGGAAGCCGGGGCGGGCGTCGATTCGGGGCTGGCCACACGGAGCCCGCGGTGACGGGGACGATTCGCATGGACTCCATCTTCACGTCGGTCTTGTTGCACTTGCCGGCACCAACTGCGCCTGTCGTGGCCGCCGTCGATTGGCACTCCGTTTTGTTTCTCCTTTTTGCTGGGTTGGCCTGCGGTTTTGCCATCGCAGTCGTCGCCGCCGAAAACGTTGTCCGGATGGCTCTCTATCTCGTGTTTTCACTGGCCGCCACGGCAGGCTTGTTCTTCCTTGCCGGCGCCGATTTTCTCGGAGCGATGCAGTTGATGATCTACGTCGGCGGCACGCTTGTGCTGCTGGTGTTCGGGGTGATGCTCACCGCCCAGGCGCCGCTGGTGTCGATCAAGCCGTCGGCCTCTGATAGAGCCCTGGCCGGCATCGCGGGGGCTGCTTTGCTGGCGGTGCTTCTGGCCGCGGCGGTGTCTGTGGACGCTTGGCGGAAGCCTGGCGTGGGTGAAATCCCCAGCCCGACGGCGACGCCATTGGGGATGGCCCTGGTTGGCGTGCGGGTCGATGATCCGCCGGCGGGTGCGCCGCTGACAGGCCGGTCCGGGTATATGTTGCCCTTCGAAATCGTTTCTGTGCACCTCTTGGTGGTGCTTGTGGGGGCGGCCTACCTGGCCCGTGCCAAACGCCGCAAGACTCCCAGGGCGATCGATGTGCTGGCGTCCAGCGATCCCCCCAGCCAGGGAGCGGTGCTGGCTGCCGCTGTCCCTGCGGTGCGGACGACGTCGGGTGCGGGTGGAAAGTCGGCACTTCTGGGAGGTGGTCACTGATGGGCGAATCCATCCTGTCCGGAACCGTGTTTGCCGCTGGGATCTCAGTTGGGCCTGCAATCCTGCCGGGAATTTTTCCGCTGGCACCGCTGCTGGCCTTCAACCCATTCACCGAACCGGTGGGGGTGATCCATTACATGATTGTCGGTGCCGTGATGTTCACCGCCGGTGTGGTCTGCATGGCACTGAAGCGGAATGCCCTCGGGGTGCTGATGGGGATCGAGTTGGTGCTCAACGGCGCCAACATCAACTTCATCGCCTTCTCCTCCCCGTATCTTCGCGGTGACGGCGCCCCCACGCTGGGGCTGGATGGACAGCTGATCGCCCTGTTTGTGATTCTGCTGGCGGCTGCCGAGGCCGCCGTTGCCCTCGCCATCACGCTCAACTTCTACAACAACCACGCCACCGTCGATATCGACCGGGCCGACGACCTGAAGGGGTGAGCTCCGCTCCCGAAATCCATGGAACTGCCTTCAGTCTTACCGACGCTTCTGGGCCTTGCCTGGCTTGTGCCGCTGGCATCGTTCGTGGCCATCCTCTTTGCTGGTCCCCGGATGGGGCACCATGGCAGGGGGGCTGCACGCGTGGCCACCGCCGCGATCGTCACGTCGTTGGTGCTCTCGCTGGCGGCGATGGTGGGTTGGCTCTCCCAGCACCCCGTGAGGAATGCTGTCCACGGCGGCCATGCAGCGGCACATGGGTCTGCCGACGGAGGCCATGGCTCCGATGCGCACAGCAGCAGCGATCATGTCGCCTCAGGCCATGACGGCGGCAGCCATGCCGCTGACCACGACGCCGGGCATGCGGCCTCTCCGGTGGCCTACTCCGGTGACTGGTACACGCTCTACGAGGGGGGGCGACTGAAACTGTCGATCGGGTGGTACATCGATGCCCTCACTGTGCTGATGTTCGTCATGATCACGTTCATCGCGACCTGCATCCATATCTACGCTTCCGATTACATGCACGATGAGTTGCATGACGTCGAAGATCACGAAGTGCATCTGGCAGGCGGCGGGCATTTCCACCGACCAGGGCGGTATCCCCGCTTCTTTCAGGCCCTCTCGCTGTTCTGTTTCTCGATGCTCGGCATCGTCATCGCCGGCAACCTGGCGATGGTCTTCATCTTCTGGGAGTTGGTCGGAATCTGCTCCTGGTTCCTGATCGGTTTCTATTACGAGCGGAAGAGCGCCTCGAACGCCGCCAACAAGGCGTTCATCGTCAACCGCATCGGCGACTTCGGAATGCTCATCGGTCTCATGGCTCTGTGGGGCGCTTTGGGGACGCTGAACTTCGCCGACACCACCGATCGTGCCGGTGACTCGCAACCTGGGCTGTTCTCCCTCGTCAGGCCAACTGTCACCGAGCACGCCCAATGGGTGCCGGATGGAATGGTGAAATTCGCGGCCGCCGATCGGATCGCAGTCATCGTTCGCAAGCATGCCGGTGACCCTCGGGCTGCCGTTGACGAAGTGGAAGAGCAACTCGACACGTGGCGCGGCGAGGGGCTGGGGCGGTGGCTGTTGCTCGTGGCCGGGCTGGGCATTTTTTGCGGCTGCGTCGGCAAGAGCGCTCAGTTTCCGCTCTTTGTCTGGCTCCCGGACGCGATGGAGGGGCCGACCCCCGTCTCGGCGCTAGTCCACTCGGCGACGATGGTGGCGGCCGGCGTGTACCTCGTCGGCCGGTTCTACCCCGTTCTCACCCCCGACGCGCTCTTGGTCATCGCCTATGTCGGTGCGATCACGCTATTCATCTCCGCCACAATCGCGCTGGTGGCCAACGACATCAAGCGGGTGCTGGCCTACTCCACCGTCAGCCAACTCGGCTACATGATGCTCGCGTTGGGGGTCGGCGGTTGGCTGGCAGGACTATTCCATCTGGTCACGCATGCATTCTTCAAGAGCCTTCTCTTCCTCTGCTCGGGTTCGGTCATCCACGCCTGTCACACCAACGACATGCGGAAGATGGGCGGGCTGAGGAGGGTGATGCCTTGGACTGCGGGCACCATGCTGGTGGGATGCCTGGCGATCATTGGGGCTGGCGTGCCTTTTGTAATCGGCACCAGCGGCTACTACTCCAAAGACTCGATCCTCGCCCAGGCATTGCTCTTCTCCCGCACCAATCCCGCACACTGGATCTTGTTCTATGCCGTGGCAGGCGGTGCCATGCTGACGGCGTTCTACATGTTCCGACTCTGGTTCATGACGTTTGCCGGTGAGCCACGGGATCACCACGTCCACGAGCACGCCCACGAGTCGCCGCCGGCGATGGTCTACCCACTGGTGGCGTTGGCCGTGCTGGCGGTGATCGCGGGCTGGACCCTCCCCGGGGGCTTCAGCATCGCCAACATGATCGAGCAGGCGCGGCCCGCAGGCACGGGAGCCGAAGAGGCAGGCGGGTTGTTGTTTAACAGTTTCACCATCCCGGCGGAGCATGAAAGCCACGAGGGCTCCGTGCATGTCGTCGCCACCTGGACCGCATTTCTCACCGCGGCGGCGGGGGTCTTTCTGGCCGCCTTGATGTATGTCTGGAAGGTAATTTCACCGTCGATGGTGGCCGCCGTCTTCAGTCCGCTGACGGCCTTCCTCGTCAATCGGTGGTACTTCGACGAACTCTACGCCTTCCTCTTCGTGAAGCCAATTCTCGCTGTCTCCCGCTTGGCAAGCGACACCGACAAGGGTGTCATCGACAAGATCATCGACGGCATCGCTTGGGGTGCCCGTCAGGTTGCCGGTATCGATTCCTGGATCGACCGCAACCTGATTGATGGGCTCGTCAACGCGACCGCCGCCACGACTTGGAGTGCCGGATTGGAATTGCGAAAGCTCCAGACGGGGCATCTTCGCCAGTACATCATGTTCATCGTCCTTGGCACTGTTGCCCTGTTCGTTCTGGCGAGCATGCTCTTCAGGTCAACCTTGGCCGGCTGATACGCCTCCCCACACCACACTCTGCCCCGATCCACCGGACCCATTTCCGACGGAAGTTCCCATGACCGCCTCCGAGCTCTCCCAGCCAGCCTTCTGGCCGTTGACGCTGATCCTCTTTCTGCCGGCCATCGTGGCCGCGATCCTGGCGCTGCCGTTGATCCCCAAAGCCAAAGATGAATCGATCCGTTGGATCGGCTTGGTGGCCACGATCGTGGTCTTCGTGCTGTCGCTGTGGATGGGAGTGCCCAGCCTGTTCGGCCCGCTGGGCCCCGGCCAGTTCGAGCTTGGCGAGCCCGGCATGCAAGCCGTCGTCAAGCAACCCTGGATCAGTGCTTTCAAAATCGAGTACCTGCTGGGAGTGGACGGGATCAGCATGCCGCTGGTGATGCTGACGACATTCCTCTCGGTGCTCGCCGCGGCGGCAAGTTGGCCGATCACCAAGCATGTCCGTGCGTACTGGATTCTGTTTCTACTCCTCGAGACGGGGATGATCGGCGTCTTTGTCTCGCTCGATTTCTTTCTCTTCTACGTCTTCTGGGAGGTGATGCTCCTGCCGATGTACTTCCTCATCGGTATCTGGGGCGGTCCGCGCCGCGAATACGCCGCCCTCAAGTTTTTTCTCTACACGCTGTTTGGAAGCGTACTGATGCTGCTGGCGATCCTGATGCTCTATTTCGCCAGCGATCTCACGAAGCTCTCCCGGGAGCAACTGGTGGCAGCCCACGTCGTCAGTGGCACGCTCGGAGAACCAGCCCTCAGCGAGGCGGTGATGGCGATTCAGACATCCCCGACGCCGCTGCACACCTTCAACATCCTGGCGCTGTCCCATATCGGCCAGTTGCCAGAGTCGCCGTTCGCCGCGATGCGATTTTGGGGGATGTCGGTCGAGACATGGGCCTTCCTGTTGCTGCTGATCGGTTTTGTGATCAAGGTGCCCGTTGTGCCGGTGCACACATGGCTCCCGGATGCCCACGTTGAGGCCCCGACACCGATCTCCATGATCCTGGCAGGCGTGCTCCTCAAGCTCGGCGGGTACGGCATCCTGCGAATCTGTTACCCGATCTGTCCGGGCGCCGGCCTGGCGCTGGCGTGGTTGGTGTGCGGGCTGGGGGTGGTATCGATGGTCTACGGTGCCTTTGCAGCCCTGGCACAGAAGGACTTCAAGCGGATGGTGGCGTACAGTTCGGTAAGCCATATGGGCTACGTCATGCTCGGCTTGGGGGTGTGGAGCGCGGTCGAAGGAAACCTGTACCAGTCGGATGCCTGGGCTCAAGGGGTCAACGGGGCGATGTTCCAGATGCTCGCCCACGGCATCAGTTCCGCCGGCATGTTCTTCATGGTGGGAGTCCTCTACGACCGTGTCCACCATCGGAACCTTGAGGAGTTCGGCGGCATCTTCAACCGCATGCCGCTCTACTCGTCGCTCGCGGTAGCAATCTTCTTTGCCGGCCTCGGACTGCCGGGGATGTGCGGATTCATCGGCGAGGTGCTGGTAACGCTCTCCAGTTGGAACTACAGCCGTCTGCTCGCCGTCTGCTCGGCATTCACGGTGATCCTCACGGCGGCCTACATTCTCTGGGCCATCCAGCGGGTCTATCTGGGAGCGGAGTACAAAGGGCCGCACGGCGAGGATCTGACTCCCATGACACGCCGCGAATTGGCGATCGCTGCCCCGTTGGTGGTGTTGGCGATCCTCTTCGGTGTCGCTCCGCAACTGCTGTTCAACTATGTGACGCCGACGGTCAACCAACAGGTCGAGACACTCACTGCTTGGACCCGTTCAGTGCACGACGGCAGTCGGATTGAGCACGCAGCCTCCCTGCCCGCATCCGCCTCCCTTTCAGAGGGGAGCCGCCCGTGAATCCCGTCTTCGATCTCGGCACCCAACTCAGCGGTACCATCAACGATACGTTGGTGGTGTCGTTGCCTCACTTCCGCCCGGAGCTTAGCCTCGCCGCCACGATTGTGCTCCTGCTGCTCTGCAGGATGCTCCCCGTGGCGAGGTTGCTCGACTCGGCGCTGGTGGCATTGGGAGGAGTGGCATGCGGATTGTTTTTCGCATGGAGTGATTTTCGCGGGATGCCGGGGCTGGATTGGTCAGGCAGCGGCGCAGCTGCGATCTCCGGAAGGTTGGAGTTGTTCGGTGGCCTGCTCGCCTTTGACTCCCTCACGGCCTACATCCGGCTGCTGCTGATGGGATTCTTGGTGCTCTTCATCCTCTTCACGAAAGTCTCCGGTATCCCTGATCGCGAGGACGGTGCCGACTTCTACTCGCTGGTTCTCGGGTCGACGTTGGGGATGTGCCTGATGGCGTCAGCGAACCACATCCTGATGGTGTTCATGGCCGTTGAGATGGCCAGTGTGCCGTCGTATGCCTTGGCCGGACTCCTCAAGGGGCGAAAGACGAGTTCCGAAGCCGCTCTCAAATATGCCGTCTACGGTGCCGGTGCGGCCGGGATCATGCTCTATGGCCTGAGTCTTCTCGCCGGGGTGCTCGGCACCTGTCATCTCCCCACCATGGCCAAGCAACTCGCCCAGTTGGCAGCCACCGGCATGCCCGGTGGCACCGGGCTGACCTTGGCAATCGGTGGCCTGATGGTGACCGCAGGACTGGCATTTAAACTCTCTGCCGTGCCGTTCCACTTCTGGTGTCCGGATGTGTTTGCCGGGGCCGCGGCCGAGGTGGGGGCCTTCCTGTCTGTGGCCAGCAAGACAGCCGCGGTGGCGCTGTTGTTGCGTGTGGTGTACGGGATCTCGGTGCCAGCGACAGGCGAATCCCATGGATTGGAACTTGCTGCCCTGGGTGAAACCAGGCATTTCATCACCGGCGTCATCGCTCTCATGGCGGTGCTGACGTGCACGCTCGGCAACCTTGCGGCGTATGGCCAGACCAACATGAAAAGGTTGCTGGCCTACTCCACGATCGCGCATGCCGGCTATCTGATGATGGGTGTGGCTGCGGCCGTGGCGTTGGCTGGCCACAATCCCGCTGCGGCCCGTGCGGCGGTAAGTGCCGTATGCTTCTATCTCGGTACATACCTGTTTATGAACCTCGCAGCCTTTGCGATCGTGGCTCTGCTCCGCAATTCGCTGCGGAGCGAAGAGATCGCCTCCTACGCTGGACTGATCCGCACCAATCCAGGAATTGTGGTGGCAACAGGGATCGTTTTGGTGAGTCTCATTGGCCTGCCGCCGCTGGCTGGGTTCGTCTCCAAGTTTCTGGTGTTTGCATCGATCATGGAGGCGGTCACGCTCTCCGCCGAACGGCCGTTGATGCTCATCCTCTTGGTCGTCGGTGGCCTCAACACGGTGGTCAGCCTCTTTTATTACCTCCGCGTCCTCAAGGTGATGGCATTCGATCCTCCACCGGCGGAGCGGACCGCAGAAGCGTTCCCGTTGGTCTCGATTTCCGGTGCTCTGGTCACTGCTCTGGTGGTGCCCGTCGTGACACTCGGGATCTTCTGGTCGGGGCTCTACGCGTGTGCTCGACTGGCGGGGGCGTTTGCCTCCTGACGGCTGCATTCCCCTCGATCACCTGCCGAATCGGCTAGGCCAATCCAGTATGACCACGACACTCGCCAGCCTCATTGAGTCGCTCGGTTCGTCGCTCCACTCCTATCTCGCTGCGGCCGGGTTGTGGACGTTCCCCGGAGAGGAACAGATCAAACTGGCGATTGTCGACTTGGTGGAGGATCAGCGAAGCATCTCCAACCGGGCTGGGCTGTTGCTGGAACAGCGGGGGGCTGTCGTTCCCCGTCCGGCGTATCCAATCCGCTACACGGCGACCCACGACATCGAACTGGGGGCCATGTTGCCCAGGATCCTTTCAGGACTCCGCCGTCAGGTAGCCGAATGCGACAGGCTGATTGACGCTGAAGCGGATCCCGCCGCGATCGACTTGGTCAGGCAGGCCAGGGAAACTGCCATCCAACATGGCGATGCCCTCGAGGAGTGCATGCGGCAGCGGATCGCTCCATCCGCCAGCGGCGCGGCTGCCGGCTCCTGAATTGCGAGGGGGCTGTGGCCTGGAGCACGGAGGGTGTGGCCGCTCTCGGCCGGCAAAGAGCGTTCCCTGGAACAGGATGGCTCGATGGAATTCTTTGACAGCCACTGCCATCTCGACCCGATGCGTTACGGCGGCGAATTGCCCGAAGTCCTCGCCCGCGCCCGTGCCGCAGGGGTATCTGGAATGGCGGTGATCGGCACGCGGGCGAGCGATAGCGAGGCCGCCGCCGCCTTGGCCGGCAGCGAGCCCGGCTTGGTCGCCACGGCGGGAATTCATCCCAACGATGTGCATGACGTTGTGGATGGCGAATGGGACCGGATTGTGGCGCTCGCGGAATCGGGTCGCGTCGCTGCCGTGGGGGAGACCGGCCTCGATTGGTACCGTGACCATGCTCCCCGCGATCTCCAGGCGGAATGGTTCGACCGCCACGTCGCTCTGGCCCAGCGGCTCTCATTGCCGCTGGTCGTTCACACCCGCGACAGCATCGACGATGTCTTGTCGGTCATCAGGCGCGCCGTGTCGCGGGGGGCGCTCGAGGTCGTGCTCCATGCTTTCACAGGCACCTCCGTGCAGGCGACCGAGGCGGTCGAGCTGGGGTGCCATCTGGGGTTTGCCGGTATGGTGACGTTCCGTTCATCGGCGGTCCTCCGGGAGCTTTCCGTTCTTGTGCCTCTGGATCGCATTCTCGTGGAGACGGACAGTCCGTTTCTGTCGCCGGAGCCCCTCCGCGGGAAGCGGAACGAACCGGGGAATGTGGTCCACACAGCACGGGCAATCGCTCTGGCCAGAGGAGTAGCGATCGACGGCTTTGCTGCGGCGACCACCGCGAATGCCCGCCGTTTCTATCGCTGTCGATAGCAGTGGCGTGGGGGGCAAAGTAGGCTCAAGCCCGCAGCATCCGCCCAGTGATGCCTGTTTCCCCCCGAGGCGTGAGCCGCCGAAAGCCACCAAGGAGATTCCACGATGGTCCGCACTCCGAGCACGATGCTCCCCCTCGGTACACCGGCCCCCGCTTTTTCGCTCCTCAATGTCGATGGACGGACGATCGAGTGGAGCGATGTTGCCGGTCTGAAGGGGACGGTGGTGATGTTCATCTGCAACCACTGTCCCTTCGTGAAGCATGTCGCCGATCAGTTGGCGGCGTTGGGGCAGGAATACATGGGAAGGGGGATCGGGTTCGCGGCCATCAGTTCCAATGATGTCTCGTCCCACCCGGCCGATTCGCCGGAGCAGATGGTGCACGAAGCAGAACTGCGTGGCTATCCGTTTCCCTATCTCTACGACGGATCGCAGGAAGTGGCTGTGGCGTATCAGGCGGCCTGCACGCCCGACTTCTTCGTTTTCGACGCCGGTGGCCGGTTGGCGTACCGTGGCCAATTGGATGACAGCCGTCCGGGGAACGGCATCGCTGTGACTGGCGCCGATCTGCGCGTGGCGCTGGATGCACTGGTGGAAGGAAGAAGCCCTCCGCCAGCCCAGAAGCCGAGCATCGGCTGCAACATCAAGTGGAAGCCCGGCCTTGAGCCGCAGTGGTTCGGAAGTTGAGCAACCGTCACACTCGCCCCATTCCGTTTCGACCGGCATCACGCGCCAGGGTGGGTTGGCGTCCATCACCACGTGGCAATCTCGAGTGCGCAACACCGGAGAGATCCGCAGTTGTTCCAATTGGGAAAAGGTCAGCGCTGACCTTTTCCCACGGGTAACTAGCGGCCTAGGCCTTCGCCCGGCTTCTTCGGTGCCTGCGTGGGCGCGTGATTGGAGATCCGGCCGAGCCCTTCGGTGTCACCTGGTTCCAGGCGGGCCGCACGGAGGTTTTCCCGTTGGATTGCCTCGTACACTTCTTGGCGGTGCACCGGAATTTCGGTCGGGGCGTTGATGCCAAGGCGCACCTTGTCTCCCCGAATATCTACGATCGTGACGACAATGTTGTCGCCGATCATGATGCTTTCATCACGTTGTCTGGAGAGCACGAGCATCTTTCGATCCTTCCTAAACCAGTCGTGGAGCCGACGTTCCCAGGTCGGCCGGCACTTTTATTATGCGCTCTTTTTGAGGCCGGGAGTTGCGCAGGGCAATTCAAATTGCATTGGAAGCTCGCCGCTCGCAACGACTTGACGGCCCGTGCGGGCTTCAAGGTTTATGACGATGGGCGCTTTGAGATTGAGGGTGAGGGATTTGCCGTTGCTGCCGACCACCACAATCACCTGCGCCTGTCGGAGGTCAGCGATTGCCAGCGGCGTCAGTTCGCTGCGCGGGATACGCACCTGGTAATCGGGCACAAAACGCCGCGGGCTGACCACCGCCAGGGCCACGTCACCGTGGGTGGTGCTCTGCAGCCAGCCCAACGCGTCGTTGGTGGCGTCGGCCAGCAGTGCCCAGTCGCGGCAGCCTTCGAGGCCCGGCAATCCGCTTGGAAAACTGATGACGTCGGCCGCATCGATATCGATGCGACCGAAACGGGAGGTGTTGATGCGCATGGCCAAGGCACTCCTTTGCCGAATCGTTGGTCCCGGGAGAGGGCCGCTGACCGGCTATCCCCCCCGTAGAGGATTCATCGGTCGACGGCGGGGTCGGGGTAGAGAAAAAAGGGCTGGCGAAGCAAGGAGGATGCGGTAAACGCTGCGGGCAAAAACGGCGGGGCTGGCTGGGGGGCTGGCCGCACGCTTTCCAGCCGCCGCGCCGGCCGTGGATGCACTGTCGACACGAGTTGCGCGAGGCGGTTGCGAGGGGTGAGCACAGTCGAAAACCGGGGATACCCGCCGGAGAAAAAGGTCGGGAATGACTTTTTCCACCGGCAGCGAGGGCATCACTGCCACATCGGCTGTGCCTTCCATGCCGCCAATGGTGCGAGAACGAGCAAGGGGGCCCATGCGCCGACCGACGGGCTGATCACGTAGCTGGCCGCCATCGCATGGCAACCAAGGGTCACCAGGAAGAACGCCACAGTCATCGCGACACACATCCCCACAGCGACGAAGATGCCCCGTCGGTTTGGGCCGACAACCAGCGGAATACCGAGCATTGTCAAAGCCATATCGAGCAGTGGCGCCACGAATCGGGCATGGACTCGCAGTGGAACATCGGCTCCCACGCCGAGACTGGGGTTGGCGATCGCTCGGACCAATTCCGGGGTCGAGGAATACTGGCTCCAGTTGGCCGACCCGACGAGTTGTTCAAACGTCACCTCACTGGCGACAAAACACTCCCCCGCATTGAGCCAAGCAGCTCCCGCGCGGGTCTGGAGGATCGTCCGTCCTGCCACCTCGATCGCTGCCAAGCGGTCGATCCCCACGGGTTCGCGGACACCGCGCAGCAGGTAGCCGGCAGAGTGATCGCCATCCGCCGGCAGCCAGAGCGCCTCGTCGGAATCGATCTGGGTACCGTGATCCGACAACGCCAGCGGGAGGTGGAGGCTGGCTCCCTCGATGCGGTAGGTCGCGGCCCGGGCAGAACGGCCGCGGAAAAGGATCTCCGTCTCGTGGTCGTAGCGGGCCTCAAACGGCAAGTCGCGGTCCCCCTTCAGGTCTTGGGCGTTGCGGGAGAATGCCTGCCTGATGTGCGGGATGACGAATTCCCTGTTGGTGGCTGCTGCGATGGCGATGACACCTGCAAACACGATTGCGCCCCGCGCGATCCGCCAGCGGGTCACCCCCGCGGCCAACAACGCCGTCAGTTCGTTGTGACGTTCCAGCCACGAGAGGGCGAACATGGCGCTGGCCAGCGAGATGATGCCGCTGGTGGCGTCGAAGAAAGAGATCAACCGATAGCCGTAATACTCTCCGAGCACACGCCAAAGGCCCCCCGCATCCCCGGCGTGGGCAACGAATTCCTCCATGTTGGTGAAGGCATCGACAACGAATGTCAGCCCTGCAAGACTGATGAAAACGATCAGGAAAGCGTGCATTTGGGCACGGGCAATGTAACGATCGATCAGCATGGCAGACCGCGGATGGGATGGATCGGCAGACACTCTCCTCCCGGGCCGGATGCCGGTTCGTGCGGGGCGGAGGGCCGCGGAGGATAGGCCGGCGGAGGCAACAGCGTCAATCTGGCCTGTGGGCGAGGGTTTTCCCGCTGGCATTCGAAAAGGGGGCTGGGGGCAATGGCATGGAGCGAGTCACTCCGCCGGGGGGCTGTCGGTTTGGTCACCGAGGGGATCAATCTCCTCTTTCCCCCCCGCTGCGTGCTCTGTGGCCACGAGGACTTTCTCAAGGTGGCTGAAGAGCGGCTGGCGGGGAGTAGGCCACTGTGCCTGAACTGCGTTCGGCAGATCACCGCCGATGTTGAGCGGTGCCTGATCTGCGGCACTGCCGGCCCGATGTCGGGCCGTTGCCGTCGTTGCCGGGGCCGCTGTGCTGATTGGGAGGGGATTGCTGTCCTGGGCGGATATGGCGACCGGCTCAGGGAGGGTGTGCTACGGTCCAAGCAGCCGGCCGGGTACGATGTGCTCGTCGGTTTGACGGCCTTGTTGTTGGAACGTCACCGGCCGACCTTCAACTCCTGGCAGATCGACCTCATCGTTCCGGTACCGATGCACTGGATGCGAAGGATGGTGCGAGGAACGAGCACCGCGGACGTAATGGCCCAGACGATCGGCCGGCTGACCGCAGTCGAGGTCCGGCATGCGCTTCGCCGGAGGAGGGCCACTGCGATGCAAAACCGGCTCCCCCACGCCGATCGACGGGCCAACGTCCGCGACGCCTTTCGATCGCAGGGGCTGGTGACGGGGCGAAGGGTGCTGCTGGTGGACGACGTCGCCACAACCGGAGGAACCCTGGGGGCGTGTGCCCGGGAACTGCGCCGGGCAGGAGCCGCCACGGTGCACGCCGCCGTGCTCGCCCGGGCCGATCACGACAACGGTGGGAACGCTCGTGGGGATTGACCGCCAGGGAATTCAGGAGGGAAACGGTATGGATCGCACATCGCACGTCCGCATCGGTACCCGGGCCAGTGCCCTGGCACGGACGCAGACGGAGTGGGTTGCGGCGCAGATCAGGGCCTGGGGATTCTCCGTCGTGACGGAACTGGTGACGACCCGCGGCGATGTTGTTGTCGATGTCCCCATCGCCGGCATTGCGGGAGGGGACGGGGTCTTCGTGCGGGAGTTGGAGCGGGCGCTCCTTGACGGCCGCATCGACGCCGCAGTTCACAGCTTCAAGGATCTCCCCACTGCCGAGACGCCGGGGTTGTCGCTGGCCTGCGTGCCCTGTCGGGCCAGTCCCTTCGACGCGTTTCTGGGGCGCTCCGCCCCGACGCTTGAGGAATTGCCAGCCGGCGCGGTGGTGGGAACCTCGAGCATCCGTCGGGTGATGCAGATTCGCCTTCTGCGTCCCGACCTCGCCGTCCGCTCCATTCGTGGAAACGTCGACACGCGTCTCGGACTGCTTGACAAAGGACAGTGCGACGGGCTGATCCTCGCCGCCGCGGGGTTGGAGCGGTTAGGGTTGGTGGATCGCATCACCCAAATCCTCCGTCCAGACGGCTTCTGGCCGGCTGTGGCTCAAGGAGCGTTGGTGGTGCAGATTCGCCAGGACGACGCGCGGATGCGGTCGGTGGTCGCGCCACTCGACGACCCAGAAACGCATGCCGCGGTCCGCGCAGAACGCGCCTGTCTGGCGGCGCTGGCGGGGGGCTGCCTTGCGCCAATCGCCGCCTGGGCTCGCTCCGAGGGGGGGGTGCTTGGCCTGGGGGCATGCGTTTTCGAGGCTCGTGGCGAAAGCGTGGAGCGGATCGACTCCCACGGAGTGTCCGCAGACGCCGGCGAGAAACCTGAGGATCTGGGGGGGAGAGTTGCCGGGGAACTGCTCCGCCGAGGCGCTGCAGGGATGATCGCCAGGGCCCGCCTCGCCGGTGGGGCCACCGCTGGAATGGGAGTCCACGGAAGAGACTGACCGATCCCTTCCGGAGGAGGGGCTATCCCCTTGAAAATGCCTGGGTGGGGGTGATGAAGTCCGGGCAGCGTCGGGTGCGTTGTCCCGAGATGGAGCGCGGAGTACGATACCGTCGCGTCTTGGCTTCGATCTGGAATTGTCCTCGCGAACAAGGAGTGTGTTGCGGATGTCCGTCAAAGTGGTGATCGCCGATGACCATGAGGTCGTGCGCCGGGGTCTGGCGAGCCTGCTGGCTGGTTCCGAGGTGAAGATCGTCGGCGAGGCGATCAACGGCGAGGAAGCAGTGAAGCTGACCCGGAAACTGAAGCCGGATGTGGTCCTCCTCGACATCCGCATGCCTGGCAAGGATGGGTTAGAGGCCCTCGACAAGATCCGTGCAGAAATGCCGGGTACCCGCGTGGTCATGCTGTCCACGTTCGACAATCCCACCTACGTCGCCCGAGCCGTCGCTGCCGGGGCGCACGACTATATGCTCAAAGGCGCTTCCCGCAGCGATATCATCAACTCCATCACCGGAGCAGCTGCCGGCCAACTCCCGGCACGGGCCGGTGAACTCCGCCGGGTGGCGACCACGATGGCCAATCGGGTGGCGACCGCCGATCCTGATATCCCGCTGACACAACGTGAGACTCAGGTCCTCAGGCACATGGCCCTGGGACTCTCAAATAAAGAGATTGCCCAGTCGCTGACGATCAGCGTGGAAACAGTTAAGGAGCATGTCCAAAACATCCTCCGCAAGATCGCCGTCAGCGATCGCACCCAGGCTGCGGTATGGGCCGTGCGGCGCGGTTTGGTGTGACGCCGCAGCGGTTTGTCCCGTTCAGCGGGCGCGGGGATGAGCCTTGTCAAAGGCGTCGAGGAGCCGCGAGGTGGTGACGTGCGTATAAATCTGCGTCGTGACGAGGCTCTTGTGGCCGAGGAGTTCCTGAACGCTGCGGATGTCCGCGCCGGCGTCGAGAAGGTGCGTGGCGAAACTGTGGCGGAGGGTGTGAGGGCTCGCCCGCCGCGACAGTCCGGCAGTCAGCAGATGCTTTTCTAGCAGCCGCGCCACGCCACGCACCGACAGCCGTGTTCCCAATTTGTTGGTGAACAGCGGGTTTTGTCGGGAGGCTGCCCCGCTGCTGCGGCCTGGTCGGGAGGCGAGCCAAGCTTCCACTGCCCGCCGCGCGTGTGAACCGACGATCCCCAACCGTTCTCGTCTGCCCTTGCCGCGAACACGGACTGTTCCACCCTGGAGATCGAGATCCACGTCGTCGACGGTCACCAATTCCCGGACGCGGAGACCGGCGGAATACATTAATTCCAGGATCGCGCGGTCGCGGAGCCCACCGGCCGCGCGCGGTTGTGGCGCGGCGAGCAACCGCCCGATCTCCTCATTGGTGAGAAACTTCGGCAGTTTCCGGGCTCGTTTCGGACTCCGCAGTGGCTTGGCGGGGTTTGTGCGAACCCACCCCTCACGTTGGCCGAAAGCGTAGAAACTCCGCGTGCTGGCGAGTTTTCTGGCAATCGTACTGGCGGCGTATCCGGCGGCGTGGAGTCCACCGGCGAACCGGCGGAGCACGGCGCTGGATGCCTCCGCCGGGGTACGACACCCTGCCGAGAGGAGGAACTCCGCCAACTGGATCAGATCCTCGCGGTAACTCTTGATCGTCAGCGGAGACGCGCCCCGTTCCGCGGTCATGGCGCGGAGAAACCGCTCGGTCGCCTGGGTGAAGGCATCCTGCGGGCCGGACGTGGGCTGAGGCATGGAGGGAATCCCTCTCACGCCGCACGATCGGCGGGGGGCACGAATCGTACCCGGTTGCTCCGCACCGAGTCGTGCCGGACCTTGTCGCCGAGCACCGATGCGTCGTACCAAGAAAAACTCAGGTCGGGATTGGAGGCAAAGCGACCGAGGACGCGCAGCGCCTCTGCCTTGCTGTCATCGTCGTAGAGAAAGACGTAACGCTCCTCCCCCTTGACGAGGGCGATGACGTTGATGTCGCGCGCTGGCATGGGAGGAACCCTGAGGGGCGATCCAAGAGACGGAAATCGCCCTGCCCGAACGGGTGCAGTAGCGACCGTATGTGGGGTATCGGCCTCGCCCCGTCCCCGGCCCCACGATTCTCATGGCGGCCCGCCGAATCGTTCCCATCGGGCCAGTTCGCGGGCCCTCTCAGAGGTCCCTCAATGACGGCGCTCGGCATACCTTGCCTGGGAAGCCGATCTAGCCAAATGGCCGCGATGGAATCAGAACAGATCCCCAAAGCCCCGCAGTCCGATCGGTTCACGCGACGTGAAAGGCTCCCCGTGGGCCACTCCGATCATCGCGCCCCACCAACTTGCCGATGCCTCCACGCGTTCTGGTACGGTCGGGCTGGGCGCGGAGGTGGGGAATTGGCTGGCATAGCAGGCGATGCTTTGCGCCTTCAAAGTCCAAGTGGGGGTGATATCGACGATAAACGCCGGCTTGGCGAGAACCTTGAGATGAACACATGGGTAGTGATAGACACGGGCAGGGTGCCACGGTTCCCCCGGCAGGTCGCACTTCGTGAGTTTGGCCCAGAACCTCGCCGCATCGACAAGCTTTGTGGTGGCGAGGTGATCGGGGTGTGCATCGACCCAGTGCGGAGAAAAGAGCCATCGGGGGCGGGTGCGGCGGATCACGGCCGCCAGAGCCGCCCGGGCCGGGAGCGTTGCCCGAAGGCTGCGGTTGGGAAGCCCAAGGTTCTCCCGCCAGGGAATCCCCAGCACATCGCTGGCGGCGGCTGTTTCCCGGGCCCGGATCAGGGGCGATCCCAGCGGTGTGGGCTCGCCGTCGGTGAGGTCGAGGACCCCCACCCGCATCCCCTGCGACAGCATGAGGGCGATCGTGCCCCCCATGCCCAGTTCTGCGTCGTCTGGGTGGGGGGCGATGACGAGGGCGTCGAGCATGGTCTCCTCCGCGGAAAATCGATCGGCCGCGGGACGTTCGCAGCGATGGTGGGTGTCCCGTTGCCAGCCGTCCGCGACAAGCATACTCTCCGGCCATGCACACACCCTCGCCCGCCATCGGTTCCGCCGATCCCCGCACTCTCTACCAGGCAGCCTGCGATCACGCCCGTCGGACCGCAGTCCTGGCGTCGGTGGAGTCGCTTCTCGGCTGGGATGAACAAACCAAACTCCCCACCGCCGCGGGGGCTCACCGCGCCGAACAGGTCGGTGCCGTGGCGGCGTTGGTTCACGCCTCGCGGACCGATCGAGCGCAGGGGGAACGCCTGGAGCGGCTCGCCGAGAGCGAATTGGCACGGACTGGAACCGAGGAGGAGCAAGGCTCTATCCGACGCCTCCACCGCGACTACCAAAAGCAGGTCCGGCTGCCGGCCCGGCTCGTAGAAGAGACCGCCAGAGTTTGCATCGATGGGCAACAGGCCTGGGTGGTGGCACGGCGGGAGTCCGATTGGTCGCGGATGGCGCCGTGGCTGGAACGGATCTTCGCCCTCAAGCGGGAGCAGGCTGCCTGCCAACTCCCTGCTCTCGATCCCTACGACTCGCTGCTCGACGATTATGAACCGGGTGCCCTGTCATCCGACGTGGCAGCAGTCTTCGACCGCCTTCGGCCGAAGATCGTGGAGTTGGTGCAGGCATGCACATCATCCGCCATCCGTCCAGACGATGCCGTCCTCCGCCGGCAGTATCCGCTGGCGGCCCAGGAGCGGTTTGTCCGGGAGGTTGCGTCTCGGATCGGGTTCGATTTTTCCCGCGGTCGTCTCGACACATCCACGCACCCTTTCTGTTCGACTGCCGGGCCGCATGATTGCCGGCTCACCACCCGTTGGGATGAAAACTTCCTCCCCACCTCGTTGTTTGGGGTCCTCCACGAAGCCGGTCATGGGCTGTACGAACAGGGATTGCCTGATGGCGCGTATGGCCTGCCGGGTGGTGAGGCGGCTTCGCTGGGGGTCCACGAATCGCAGTCCCGCCTCTGGGAGAATCTCGTCGGGCGGTCGAGCGAATTCTGGGCATGGTGCTTTCCGCTGGCACGGGAGGCATTCCCGGATGCGTTAAGCCAATCCTCCGCAGCCGAGGTGCAGCGGGCTCTGCTCACGGTTCGGCCTTCGCTGATCCGCGTCGAGGCGGACGAGGTGACCTACAATCTGCACATCATGATGCGCTTCGACCTGGAGCGATCGGTGATCCGGGGCGACCTGGCTGTCGCCGACCTGCCCGAGGCGTGGAACGCCAGATTCGAACGCGACTTCGGCATTCGGCCACCGTCGGACGCCGAGGGGGTCCTGCAGGACATTCATTGGAGTGCCGGGTTAATTGGGTATTTTCCCACCTACACCATGGGCAACATCTTCGCGGCACAGTTGATGGCGGCGGCCGAGCGCAGCATGCCTGGACTCCGCAATGATCTGGCGAGCGGTCGCTTCGCCGGGCTCCTCCAATGGCTCCGGGAGCGGGTGCATTCCAGCGGCAGGCTGCGTGATCCCCAGGCCCTCGTCACTGCGGCCACCGGGGAGGCCGTTTCGGAACGCTGGCTCCTGGAAAGCCTCTGGCATCGGTATGGGCCCCCCCACGGCCTTGCCCGGTGACGGACCGCTCGCTTTGGTGACCGGCCCGCGACTGACACGCCGACTGGCTTCGCGCGAACGAGGAACCGAGGCGTCTTGGTGGTACAATTCGGCCTGGGGAGCGGGCGGCCACCGCCCACACCGCGGGCGTGGGCTGGCTGTGAGAAACCGACGTCGCTCGCCGGGATACGCACACGTCACGGAGTGCTCCATGGCCATCGACAAGGACCCGCTGCCCACCGATCCACGGCAGAGCGCCGACGCACAGCCGATCGGCGACCGGTTTGAACTCAATCTCTCAGGCGGTCCCCACGGCAAGCCCGCAGACGCCGGCGATGCCGACGGGGAAGATGATCCGTCGGAGTCGCTCGGAATCCATTCCGGGGATGAGGAAGAAGCCGCCGACTGCTCGCGCGTCGAAGGGATGCCCGATGCCTGGCTGGGGAATTTCGCTCCCCAGGACGGTTTCGGGGGGGATCCGTCGCTCGATGGTACCGGCAGTTCCTCGGACGAAGACGACGATGCCGAGGTATCAGTGGCCTCGTCGACCGTTCAGATTGGCACGGGCCAGTCTGGCGTTCTTTCGCTGAGCGATATCTTAGACGGTGCTTCGAACCAGGAAAGTGTCGCAGCGAACTCCTCCGCCGACGTTCGGCCCACCGCGGTTGATTCCCAGGTTGCCGACGGCCACGCTGCTCTGCGATCGGCGGCGATCGAATCGCTCGACGACGAATGGGGAGACATCGTGGCCGATGATCGCGGAACCGACGGTGCCGAATCTGCCGGGTTCGGGGCTTTCCTTACCGCGGCGGAATCGGCCGACGCCATTCAAGCCGGCGATTCCTTCGCCGGTGATTCGCAGGGGATGGAGGATTCGCAGGGGGTGGTGCAAGACAGTGCGATGACGGCGCTGCCGGTGCCGGATGAAGTGTCCTTGAGAACTGGAACGCCGCCTCCGCGAAAGGGGGGCGGGCTAGGGCAGATTGCTGGGATCCTGATGGGAGGGGTGTTGGCGATTCCTGTCACGCTGGCGATTCTCATCTGGGGCCTGCAGAAGGATCCGTTCAAACTCACTCGACATGTCCCGCAGGGCGTGGCCTTCCTCCTGCCGGCAAAGTTCCAGATTGTGCCGCCGCTTCCCGCAGGCAGGGGAACACTCGACGGATTGCCCGCCGTGGCTGTCCCCGTCATCGACCAGCCTCACCACGACGAGGTGCCGGCCCCGGTGGAGCCGGTGGCGAGCGAGGGCCCGGCCTCCTTCGCATTGCCTGAGAATGTGGCTGAAGAACCCTCCGGCACAGAGCCGCTCCCAGAGAGTGTCGAGGTGCATGACATCGACGTTGGTTCGGTCGATGATCTGTTGGTCACTGTCGAACCGCCTGCGATCATCGCAGACGCTCACCCAGCCGCCATTGTCGAAGGACTCACCTCGGTGTCGCGCAGGAGCGACCTCACGAGTCTGAGGCTCATTCTTGACCGCACGATCGAGGCCAGCAGAGAACTCCAGGCAGACGCCGGGGGAGAGGGGAATAGTGGCCGCGACCGGGCTCTCGTGTCCTGGTACCGGGGAGTGAGCGATTCGGCCCTGGAACTGGTCCTGGCGGAACGGGCCGCGGCCGACGCCGGCGAGTCCCCCGAGGAGGCTGTTGCTATGTATGGCGAACTGCCGGAGTGGATCGCCGCCAACGAGGATGGCGTCGCAGAGTTGGAGTCGCTGGGTGCGATGTGGCTTGAGAGCGGGAATCGCCCCTCGGACGGAGCCGTCCTCGTCGGCAGGCTGGAGGCCGTCCGCCGGGTGGGACCCTACTGGGGTGGGCGGTTGGTCGTCAGCGGCGACGAATCGAGGCAGGTTTCGTTCCTCGCCCGCAGTGAACCTGACCCTGCCGCTGGTGAGCGGGTGATCATGTCTGGGGTGCTGGTGGATGCCACGACGCTGTGGGCGGCCGACTGCCGGCGACTTCCCAGGAGAGCTGTTCCCAGTGGCGACGGGCCCGAGTGATTTCCTTGTCGGCGTTGGGACGAAGTGTGGTCGGCGGATGGTGAGGAGAGTTTCGTGACCCGAGGTGAGTCGGCGATTGCCATCGCAGCGGATGTGGCTGCCGGGCGACGGACCGCAGCGTTGGTCGTTGCCGAGTGCATCGACCGCAGCCAACGGTCCCACCGCGCCCTCAATGCGCTGGTGCAACCAAGGTTTGGTCAGGCCACCGAGGAGGCGACACGGCTTGCCGACGGCCCGCCCGGCCCCCTTGTGGGTGTGCCAGTGAGCGTGAAAGAGTGTTTTGCCGTCCGCGGATCGTTGACCACTCTGGGGATTACCGCGCGATGCACATCTCGCGATGAGGAAGATGCCTCTATCGTGTCGCGGCTGCGTGCGGCAGGCGCCGTGATTCTTGGCAAGGCCAACGTCCCCCAGGCCATGTACCTCCACGAGACCGACAACCCGGTGTGGGGGCGGACGTGCCACCCCACGGCCTCCGACCGTGGGCCCGGTGGCAGCAGCGGGGGCGATGCGGCGCTTGTGGCCGCCGGGGTGGTTCCGCTTGCGGTTGGCAACGATTTGGCGGGGAGCATCCGCCAGCCGGCACATGCCTGTGGCATCGTGGGGTTGCTGCCACGGAGCACGACCCTGGGCAGTGGAGGTGCTTTCGAAACCATGCCCCACATCGTTGGCCAGCGTTCGCGGGCTGGTTTCCTCACGAGAAATGTGGCCGATGCGGGCCTGGCTCTCGATGCGACGTGCGGTCGCACCGAGATCGCGTTCAGTCTTCCGGCACGGATTCGAATCGGCTGGTGGGACGAGACCGGACCGATTCCCCCGTCGGCAGCGGTCCGCCGTGCTGTGGCCATTGCCATTGAACGCCTCCGCCTAGCTGGTGCCGAGGTCCGCGCCCTCAACCCTGAGATCGCGGCGGAGGCCGCCTGGATCCACCTCGCACTCATGTCCGCCGATGGCGGTCGTTCCGTGCGGAGGTTGTTTGCGGGCGAGCGCCCGATGGCAGGTGTGTCGAGGCTTCTCTGGATGGCGAGTGTGCCTCGTTGGGCGCGACCGCTCGTCGCCGGCGCCTGTGCCTGGGGGGGACGACGCATCGAGGCCGCTGGCCTGCGGGCAACCGGGCCGCGCCGCGGACGGGCGCTCAATACGGTGCTGCATCAGCGACGCGAGGTGGATGCTATCGTGGCTGGCTGGGGGGGGGAATTCGACGCGGTCGTCTGTCCGGTGTCGGCGCTGCCGGCGCTGCGACATGGAACGGCTGCAAGGCTGGTCCTGGCAGCGTCCCCCTGTCTGTTGGCGAACCTCCTCGATCTGGCGGCCGGAACGGTCCCCGTGACGACCGTTGCCACAGATGAGGAGCGGGGACGGGGTGAGCCCTCCGACCCGGTTGAGGCCGCTGCTGCGAGGACCGATCACGGCAGCGCCGGCCTCCCGGTGGGGGTGCAGGTGATCGGACTTGATCGCGGGACCAACCGGCGATCAGAGGCGGTCGTTTTGGAGACCATGCGTCTGATCGAGTTGGCCGGACTCAGTTCTGCAATCGCTTGACGATCGCCGGGGCGATGTCGTCAAGCGGAAGCACCTCGCTCACCGCCTCGGCATCGATCGCCGCCTTCGGCATGCTCCAAACCACGCTGCTGGCCTGATCCTGTGCAATCGTGTGCCAGCCCTTTGAGCGGAGCCGCAGCATTCCCTTGGCACCATCCTTCCCCATGCCGGTGAGGAGTACGGCGGTGTCCGTGTGGGGCCAGTTCGCCGCTACGGAATCGAAGAACACATCGACACTCGGGCGAAAGAAGAGGTCTTTCGGATCCTCGCGGTACTCAAGGGTCCTCGACTTCGTGAGCACAAGATGATCGTTGGTGCCCGCCAGAACGATGTCACCGGCGGTGAGATGTTGCCCATCCTCCGCAACCCGCACGGGGTGTCCTGTCCGATCCGCGAGCCATTTTGCCAGCCCCTGCGAAAAGGCGACATCGACGTGCTGGACGACGACGACGGCGGCATTCCAGTCGCGGGGAATCCCCAGGCAGATCGTCGCCAATGCCTTGGGCCCTCCGGTCGACGCGCCAATCAGCACCAGGCGAAGATGATCCGACGTGGGGATCTTTCGCGGCGTGCGCCTGGTATCGGTCGTGACACCGACGAGTTTCCCGATCATGGCGATCTTCTCCACCATTGCCATCGCGCCACGCACCTCGCCCGATGGCCCGAACATCGGCGTATCGACAGCGTCGAGTGCACCGTGGCCCATGGCCTCGTAGACCAGCGAGATGTTGCCGCTCACCGTGGCGGTCACCACCAAGACAGCGCACGGCGCCTCAAGCATGATCCGCCGCGTGGCCTCGACCCCGTCCATGTGCGGCATGAGGAGGTCCATGAGGATCAAATCGGGGCGGTCCCGATTGGCCAAGGCAACCGCCTCGACTCCGTCGGCGGCCGTCCAGGCGATCTCATGATCGGTGAGGCTGGTTACGATCCTGCGGAGCGCCTCGCTGGCAGCCCGCACATCATTGACTATTCCGATTCTCAAAGGTGGTCTCCGTGTCGCTGGAGCGTTCGGCACCGACCGCGTATCAGGCGGCCGGATCTCCGATCAGGTCAGTGATCGTGGTGATAAAAGTCTGGTCGTGGAAGCTCGACTTAGTGAGGTAGCGGTTGGCACCAGCGTCCAAACCCCGAATCCGGTCCTCGTCGCGATCTTTATAGGAAACGATGACCACCGGGATGTTGCGCCGTAATGGATCGCTCTTGATCAGCGACACCAATCCGATGCCGTCCATCCGCGGCATGTCGACATCGCTGACCACGAGATCGTAGTCAGCGCCCCGGACGGCATTCCAGCCGTCCATGCCATCGACGGCTACATCGACATCGAAACCACGGGCTTGGAGGAGTTGCCTCTCGAGTTCGCGGACGGTGATGGAGTCATCGACGACGAGTACCCGTTTGGTCTTTCGCACTCGACGCGCGAGGAGATTGAAATCCACTCGGGATATGCGCCGTCCCATCAGCATGTTGTCGATCGAGAGCACGAGGTCTTCGACATCAACGATCAAGACCGGGGCGCCGTTCTCCAGGAGCGAAGCGCTGCTGATATCGGCCACTTTTCCGAGTCGGCGATCGAGGGGCCTGACCTCGAGATCGCGCTCGCCGAGGAAGGCATCGACGATCATGCCATACTGCTGCCCCCGATCGCTGACAACGACGACCGGCATCGGGTCCGGAGGTATTCCACCGGACGTCGCGTCGAGCACCTGCGCGGCCATCACCAGACCGATTGACACCCCGTCACGCTCGAAGAATTGCCGTCCTTCGATGGTCCGCACCTCTCCGTGATGGACTTCCAGGATGTGGTCGATGCGGGTCAGCGGAAATGCATACGGCTCCCCGGCGATCGCCACCAACAGCGCCCGGATGACCGACATCGTGATCGGCAACTGGAGCGTGAAGGTGGTCTGCTGTCCGAGTCGGCTGGCGACGCGGACACTGCCGCCAACGGCCTTCGCCATGCTCTGCACGACGTCCAGTCCGACACCACGGCCGGAGATCTCCGTCACCGCCTCGCGGGTTGAGAAGCCGGGGAGAAACATGAATTCGATGATCTCGGAGTCAGTCAACTGCTCGGCCACCTGCCGAGGAACGAGATCCCGCTGTATGGCGCGGACTCGCAGTTGCTCCACGTCGATTCCGCGCCCGTCGTCGCTGAGAATAATCTGCAGCATTCCAGCGCGGTGTCGTGCCTCGAGTCGGATCGACCCCGTCGCCGGCTTGCCCGCCGCCAATCTCTCCTCGGGTGATTCGATGCCGTGATCGAGAGCATTGCGGATCAAATGGGAGAGAGGCGCCTCGAGTTTGTCGAGAATGTCGCGATCGACTCCGGTCTGTTCGCCCGCCACGGAGTATTGAACCTGGCGTCCGAGCGTCCGGGCGATGTCCCGGACCAACCGTGGGAATGCACGAATTCCATCGGCCAGCGGCCGCATGCGGCTGATGATCACCTCGTGATGGAGGCGACCGGAAAGGTCTTCGTTGCGCCGGGCGTAGGCCTCGAAATCGACTGCCTGCTTCATCAAATCTGCCAACACCATGTCGGCGCGATTCCGCGCCAGCCCCAGAGTGGCTGAGAGTGACGGCGGCAGTTGCACGTCGCTGGCCTGGTCCTCCAGCCGCGACAGGGAGTCGCAGATGTCGACCTGTGCTGCCCTGAGAGCCAACAGGCCATCGACGAACGGTCGCAACTGCCTGGTTTCAACCAAGGCCTCGCCGGCCAGCCCCACCAGTCGCGTGAGACTATCGGCCGACACGCGGATGACACGGTCCGGAGCATCGATTGGACGGGGACCGGATGCATCGGGAGCGGGGACGGGGGTCTCGGCGCCCGAGGGTGAAAAGGCTTCGGAAACCAGGAAATCCTCCGCGGGCTCAGACGCGGTTTTCTCCTCCCGCGCCGCGGGGAGCGTGGCGGCCGCCGTGGAACGTTGGTCGGTGGGGGCCACGACCGGCTTTGCCTTGCCACCGTCGGGAAGATCGCTACCGTCGTCGGAATTCCTCAGACGGTCGAGCGCATCGACCAGGGAGGCGGCCTGGTCAGGCCAGCGGCTATCTGGTTCGAAGGCGTCGTCAGCGCGACCGATGGACGACAGGAAATCAACACATTCAAGGAGCACGTCGGCGTGCTCCGGGCGGACTAAAAAGAGCCCCTTGCCGGCCGCGACGAAACAATCCTCCAGGGAGTGGGAGACCTCCACTGCCGGCATCACGCCGACGATCCGTGCCGCGCCTTTGAGCGAATGAGCCGCCCGCATCATGGCCTCGATCGTGGCGGACGAATGATCACGCTTCTCGATCGCCAGAACGCCGGCAGAGAGGACCGCCGCCTGGCTCTCCGCCTCAAGCCGGAACAATTCGAGCATCGAGAAGCCACTGAGATCTTCAGACACGGGATGCTCCTTTCCGGTTTGTGGGGATTGGGTTGATGAAACGGCTCTCAGACCGCATGGACCTGATCACGGAGGGCGTCAAACATTCGGTTCTCGTCGAGGAGGCCGACGACGGAGGTCTGCCAATCGAGCAGCGCGTAGCAGAACCTCGCGCTCGACTGACTGACGGTCGAGGGCACGGCCCGCATTTCCGTGCGGGCGATGCGGTGCATGCCCGCTACCTCCTCGACTGCGAACACCCATTGTTCGGGGCCCGTGTCAACGACACGCTCAACAACGAGGAACCGACGTTTTCCAGCAGCGGTGTCGGCCTCCTCGGCGGGCGTGTGGGCCGACGCCTTGTCGTCGGCCGAAACCTGTGGGATCCCGAGCAATGTGTGTGCGGAGACGCACAACTGCAGCTGGCCCCGGATGTTCACAACCCCTTCCAGAACACCACCGGTGCGATGGGGTACCCTGTGCCGGAGACGCTCCGTGGTCACTTCGACAAGAGCTCCAGCCCGCAGCGCCAGCCATTCCTGACCGACCCGGAAGATGAGGATACTCGTCAGTTCTGCGTCGCGGGGGGCATTCGGTTCTTCGAGGACACGCGTCCAAGACTCGAGATAGCCGTCGGGCGCCACGCGGTCGAAAAACGTCCGGGCCGCTTCGGCCATCACGGGGCAGTTCCGGCAGTGCACGTGGACTGCTAGCTCCGGACAACTCCGATCGCCAGCGACTCCGATACGACGCCAGCAGTCATCGGAGGGCAGTGGCGGTGTCTCTGCGGAGGGCACCTGGGCGTCGGATGGGATGGACGCAGTCATCGCTCACTCCTCCCGCGCTCGGCGATCCGTGCGGCGGAATCGCGGTATTGGGCAGCCAGTGTGGAATTTCCCCGCTGGGCTGCTAGGAGTGACAAGGAGAGGAGGGCCTCGTCATGGGTGGGATCGATGTACAGCGCTTTCTGAAAGCAATCCTCAGCATAGTCCACGTTTCCGGACGATTGGTGCACCATGCCCGCAAGGAAGAACAGTTCCGCCGAAGGACCGATAATCCGCTGGTGCGTCTCACAGAGGGCGATCGCATCAGCGAACCTCCGGGCATTCGCCAGAGCGTTGGCCTCTTCGAGGACTGCTGCCAACGTCACTCCTCCGCTGGGAGGAGGCTCGGCAACAGTCAGTGCCGGACGTACCGGCCCAGGGAGGGCCGGGGGGGGGGCGGGCTTCCTCGACTCCGGCTTCCGCTCGGGCTTGGGCGGAGCGGGAGCGATCTGGTGTCTTGCCCAGTCGCGGCGGGGAACGCTGACGGGAGGCCAGGCTGGTCCTTGGCTGGAGGAACCACGATGGAGATTGAACGATGCACCCGGGCCGGCAGCGATCCAGTTGCCCTTGAGGATCGGCGGTTCGGCGGCGCCGAGGACAATCATCCCGTCCGGCTTGAGAAGCCGGTCCAGGGACTGCTCCACCACGATCCGTGCCGGCTGCGTCAGGTAGATGAGGAGATTGCGGCAGAGAATGATGTCGTACGGCGCTCTTCCGCTGGCGATGGCTTCCGAGACGAACGATTCGCTGAGGATGTTCCCCCAGGCAAAGTTCACGCAGGATCGCACCGAATCTTCGAGGATCGAAAACGACCCATCGGTGCGGAACCAGCGGCCGCGGAATGATGCGTCCGCGCCGCGGAAGGCGTTGGCCGAATAACGGCCGACGGCAGCTTTACCGAGGGCCACGCGGCTAATGTCGACAGCATCAATCTGGAATCCATCGGGCGATATTCCGGCATCGAGCAGGGTCATCGCCACCGAATACGGTTCCTCTCCTGCCGCGCAGGGAGCGCTGAGAATTCGGATTGGCGGGGACCCGGGGACCGCGGGATGCGAGCAGGCACGCTTCCGAATGAACTCGAAGATCTGCTGATCACGAAAAAACCAACTCTCCGCGACCACCACCTCCTCTACCAGTTTGTCCCGTTCTGTCCGGTCCGACTCGCAAAGATGGACAAAGGCATCTAGGGAATCGATCCCCAGCGACAGCATGCGAATCCGGACCGAGCGGCGGATCGACGCCTCCCCGATGCTGTTCGGATCGAGGCCGATCCACTGCCGCAGCAGGTCTGCGGCCGTCACACTCGAGAGGGGGAGAGGGGAGTTCATTGCGAATGCAGCGCCGCGGCGTCGGTGAACAACCCGGCGGCGATGTCCGTCGGCAGGAGCTTTTCCACGATCACGACCTGGATCGTCTCCCCGTTCAACCGAACGATTCTCCCAAGAAACGGCGCGATTTCCAGATGCATGGTGGGGAACGCGGTGTCCGCGTCTTTGGAGCTCTGCGTCGAGATCACATCCTCAGCCATCAGTCCCATCCGCACCTGCCGAAAACGTGGGCTATCCACGTGCCCCTCGGGGATGCCGTACTCGACGACAATCACCCGCGTGCTGAGTCGCTCGGCGGCAAACCGGTCGGAGAGCCGGCGGGTGAGATCAACCACCGGGATCATCTTGCCCCGGTAGTTGAACATCCCGACGATGTAGTCCGGAAGACGAGGCATGGCCCGTACGGGCACCTGGGGGAGGACTTCGACCACCGCCTTCGATTCGATGGCATAGGCGTGACCACAGGCTTTGAAGGTGAGGAGCTGCATGATGGGCAAGGGACATGTATTCAGGATCCTGTCCGCTGCTGCTGCGGCCGTCAGATCGTGAACCGTGACACTTCCTCCTTGAGATCACCGACCGCTTCGCGGAGGTGGATCGACGCCTTGTTGAAGTCATTGAGGGAATCGGCAGTCCGCGCTGCTCCATCAGCGAGTCGGACCATCGCCTCCCGAATCTGTTCTGCGCCTTCGGATTGTGCCCGCATCCCCTCGGTCACCTGCCCAAAGCGTCCAGAGATACCCTGCACGGCGGAGATGATGTCGCCGAGCCGGGCAGAGATGTCGCCGATCTCCTGCACTCCGCCCCGCACCTGCTCGCCAAACCGATCCATCTCCATCACTCCGGCCGAGACGGAGTTTTGCATCTCCTTGACCATCCTCGCGATGTCCAGTGATGCGACGGCCGTTTGGTCGGCCAAACGGCGGATCTCCCGGGCAACGACGAGGAATCCCAGTCCATACTCGCCCGCCTTTTCCGCCTCGATTGCAGCATTGATGGAGAGCAGGTTGGTCTGATCGGCGACCTTGGTGATGGTGGTCACTGCGAGGTTGATATTCGCCGCCCGCTCGCTGATGACCGCAAGCTTCGCACCAAACGACGTGGTGCTCCCTGCCAGTAATCGCATGGTACCGTCCATGCTGGCGAGATTGATGCGGCCCTCCGCCGCCATCTCTCCGGTGTGAGCCGCCATATCATTCACCTCGGTCATCGTTCGC
>QWOP01000032.1 GCA_003669605.1 Planctomycetota bacterium | reverse complement strand
TGCCCGGCAACGCCACCGCACCACCGGCTGCGTATCCGCATCCCTTCCGCACCTGCATCGTGCTTGGCCACATGCTCGGCGAAGATGGCCAGAAGATGAGCAAGAGCAAGCGGAACTACAAAGAGCCGGGGGCGATCTTCGACACCCTCGGGGCCGACGCGCTCCGCTGGTTTTTCCTCGCTGCCCAACCCCCCTGGACGACGATCCGCTACAGCGAGCGGGCGATCCGGGAGAGCGTGCCGGAATTTCTGCTCAGGCTTTGGAACGTCTATTCGTTCTTCGTGATCTATGCCAATCTTGATGGCTTCGATCCGGCCAGCCTCCTCGACGCGCCGGGGAGCCTCAATCACGCCGATCTGGGCACGGCCCGCGGATGGCGGCCGGTGCCGCAGCGGAGCGAACTCGACCGCTGGATGCTGGCTGAAGTCAGCGCCACAGCCAGCGGCGTCGTTGAACGGATGGACGCCTTCGATCACTTCGGTGCGGCAGGGCTGATTTCTTCGCTCGTCGATGCCTTGAGCAACTGGTTTGTGCGCCGCAGCCGCGACCGCTTCTGGGCGCAGGGGCGTGCCGACAGCCCGCAGAGCAACCCTGAGAAGCTCGATGCCTATTGGACGCTCTACGAGACGCTTCTGGCTGTCGCCAGGCTGTCTGCGCCGTTTGTCCCATTTGTCACCGAGACGATCTGGCAGAACCTCGCCGTCGGTCCGTTTGGCAGTGCCGTTCCCGAGAGCGTCCATCTCACCGACTTTCCTACCGGCGTCGCTACCCTACTCGACGACGACCTTGTCCGGCGGATGACGCTCGTCCGCGATGTGGCGTCGCTCGGCCGCGCCGCCCGTGCCAGCGAAAAATTGAAGGTCCGGCAGCCGCTGGCGAAAGTCGAAGTCATCCTCGCCGATGCCTCTGCGGAAGATGCTGCCTGGCTGGCAGCACACGGCGAACTTGTCTGCGACGAGCTCAACGTCAAGCAGTTTGAGATCTGCCGCGATCCCGACCGCTACATCACGCGGAGCATTCTCCCCGATCTCAAGAAACTCGGGCCGCGGCTGGGAAAACTCCTCCCGCAGGCCCGCGACATGCTCGCCAAGGCCGATGCGCAGACGATCCTTGCGGCTTTGGCGCGTGAGGGGCGTTTCGAGCTTGTGCTCCCCGGCGGCACCGCCACGGTGGAGCGCGACGACGTCATCGTCCGTACCACCGCCCGCGCGGGGTGGGCCGCGGCGGAGGGGCCCCGGGCGGTGGTGGTGATCGCTGCCGAATTGACCCCCGAACTGGTCGCCGAGGGGCTCGCACGAGAGGTGATTCATACCGTGCAGACGGCGCGGAAATCGCTCGATCTTGAGTTTGCGGATCATATTGAGCTGGCGTTCGAGACGAGTTCCACCGAGTTGCACGCTGCCCTTGAGCGCCACCGCGACTGGATCGCCGGGGAGACGCTGGCAGACTCGCTCTGCTTCGGAGCTGGGCCGGCGGGGGCCACCGTCGAATCGATCGATGTCGATGGACATCCCCTCGCCATCCACATCCTGCCGCGGCGGCGATCCGGAGTGGCTCCATGACCGCTCCCCGCCGGCTGGCCGTCCTCCTTTCCGGGTCAGGCCGGACCCTCGAAAACCTCCTCGATGCGATCGCCGCCGGCCGGCTTGCGGCGACGGTGGTGCTGGTCGTGTCGAGCCGGCCTGACGTCCGCGGCGTCGCCATCGCTCGCCGGGCGGGGGTGGCGGTCGAGGTCCTGCCCCGCGACGGCCGATCGACGGCCGACTGGAGCGCCAGAATCTTCGCAGCCTGCCGGGCGACGGCGCCCGATCTGGTGGTGATGGCTGGTTTTCTGCACCTGGTGGCGATCCCCACCGACTTCGCTGGTCGGGTGATCAACATCCATCCCTCTCTCCTCCCCGCCTTCGGAGGGAAGGGATTTCATGGCGATCATGTGCACCGGGCGGTCATCGACCGTGGCTGCACCGTCAGCGGCTGTACCGTCCATCTGGTGGACGACGAGTACGACCACGGCCGGATCCTGGTGCAGCGGACGGTGCCCGTGCTTCCCGACGACAGCATTCAATCGCTTGCCGCCCGCGTCTTCGCCGCCGAGTGCGCGGCCCTGCCGGAGGCGATCTCTCGATTCAGAGTCTTTCCATCCCCGCAAAGCCCCCCCCCGCAAGGAACCCCTTTCATGGCCCGCTCCATCGGCAACTCGATCGCCGACAGCCTCGCTCTCTCCCTCGACTACGCCAACCGCCTTCTCAAAGAGGTGCCAAGCGACAGGTTTGCCCGGTTCGCGACCGTCGGCGGATCGACGGTTGAATCAAACCATCCGGCATTCGTCCTCGGCCACCTCGCCCTCTACGGCCCGCGGATTGTCAGCCAGCTGGGGGGCACCCCTACCCCGCTGCCAGCGGCGTTTGAGAAGGCATTTTCCAAAGACGCTGCCTGCACAGACGATCCCACAGGGACGATCTACCCGGCGATGAGCGAGGTCGTGAAGGCCTTCCGCACCGGTTGCGAGGAGGCGATTGCGGCCCTCCGGTCGGCCTCAGACGACACGCTCCAAAAGCCCAACCCCGCCGAGGGGCGGATGCTCGAACTCTTTCCCACCCTGGCGTCGGTCCAGACCTTTTACGCCGGCGGCCACATGATGATGCACCTCGGCCAACTCAGCGCCTGGCGGCGGATCGAGGGGATGAAGCCCGCCTGACGCCACGCGGCTTTCACTCGGAGAGAAACTCGAGCAGATCGCGGAGATCGTCGTCGGAAAGGCCCGCTTCGAGGCCCGAGGGCATGATCGAAGTCGCCAGCGGCACGCGGTGCTCGACTGAGAGGAGTTCTACGACCGTTTCGGTGCCGTCGGCGGCGAGGATTCGCTCGCGCCGCTCGCCGTCGGTGAGGCCCACAGGGAGACCAGTGACGACGCGGCCGTCGGCGAGATGGAGCGCGTAGGGCTGGAACATCGGCCCCACCTCCTTGGCCGGCTGGAGGATCGATTCGAGCACCCGGCGGCGTCCCATTCGCGCGGCGATCCCGGCCAGATCGGGCCCGATCGTCGCCCCGCGCCCGGCGTGGGCATGACACTCCCCGCAGCGCGCCAGACGACTGCCGAAGAAAATCCGCCAACCGGCGGCGGCGTCGCCGGGCTCCCGGAGGCGGGCTTCCCAGGCGGCAATGTCGGTGGCGGCGGGACGATCTCGAGTCGCCGCCTGAGGCACGGTTGCCCTGAGGCGGCGGGCGGTGGCGGCCACCGTCGCCTCTCGGTCAGCGGCGGCGCTGTCAAGGAGGCTCGCCGCGTCGGGCATCCGCGTCAGCCCGACGAGGGCGTCGGCCCGTCTGGAGCCGGGGAGCGTGGCATCGGCGGCGATGCTCTCCAGGGCCGATCGTGCGTCTGCGGCACTCGTCGTCGTCAGCAATCGCACCGCCTCACCGGCGAGCGACTCGATCGCCGGATCGTCCAGTGGCGGCTGCGGTGCCTGCGATGCGGCCAGAGCAACGAGCGCCGCGAGATTCTCATCTGCCGGCGCCTGGGGCAGCATCCGCAAGGCCGCAAGCCTGACCGCTGCTGATTGCGAGCTTTCTTGCCAGATGGCCTGAAGCCGCCGCTGCGAGGCTTCGCGGTCGACTTTCCCTTCGTCGAGCCAGTCGAGGGCCGAAAGCAATCCGGCCATCAGCCGCAAAGAGGTGCTTTGCTCTGCCAGCAGCCGCTCGAGGTCGGGGCGGAGGGCAATGATCCGCTCGTCGGCGATCCAGCGGATGGCGAGGAATCGAACGCCATCATCGGCATCGCCAAGCGCCTGCCGCAGGAATGCTTCCCGCCCTCCGGGCACTGCCTGACCGCTGGGCTCGTCGTGGGCAGCGCGGCCGTGACGGCTCATATCGTCGAGCCAGCGCCACACCAGCAGCGCCGATTCGCGCTCTCGGCTGGCGCCGATTTCTCCAGCTGTGGGAAGTGATGCGGCGGCTGTGGCTACCATCCCCGCCACCGCTCCCTGGCGGACAAAGGGATCGCCGTCACGCAGACCGGAGCGAAGCACCTCTGCGGCAGGCAGGTCGCTTGTCTGCCGCCCTTGGTCGTCGGAGCCGGCGAGTCGGCGGGCGCTTGCCTCACCGGCCGAAAGTGACGCCCAGCCATCGGTGCCGGTGCGCGGCGTGCCATCCTGAACACGCAGTCGCCAGATCCGCCCCCGGCCGTGCACCGGATAACTGCGGTCGACCCAGTCGGTGAAAAAGAGCGCCCCATCGGGGGCCACCGCCATGTCGACTGGCCGGAATTCCTGATCCCCCTGGACTGGGATTCTCGCCAAGCCCCGGCACGCGGCTCCGTCGGGTTGGAGCTCAAACAGTTCGAGCCGATTGTGCCCCCAACTGCTGACCCACAACGCGCCATCGTACGGCACCACGTTGCAGGGCGCTTCGCCGGTGCCGGCGGCCATCGGCAGGGTGCCAGGAAGTTCACCGTCCCAGGCCTGGAGCGGATGCCGGCCGCTGCGGCCATACCGAAACTCGTAGCCGTAATCGCCTGTCGGCACCACGTTGATCAGCCGGCAGGGGGGGCGGCCGTCGGGATCGTTGTCGACAGTGAACAGTCGCCCGCGGGGATCGAGGCCGAGTCCAAACGGATTCCAGAAGCCGGTGGCGATCCGCGTGAGATTGGTCCCTGTGGCAGAGCAGCAAAAGACGGCTCCCCCCTCCCCTTCCCCCGACCAACTCGATCCGTCGGCAGCTGTGAGTGTGTAGGGCACGCCGAGGTTTTCGCCGAGGCCAACCACGAGCCTGCCGTCGGCATCGAAGGCCATGCTGCCGAGGCCGTTGTGGGGATAGTCGCCGGTGGTGTCGAGCGTGAGCAGCGTCTCACGGGCATCGGCGATGTCATCGCCGTCGGTGTCACGGATCCGGAAGAGACCAGAGCGGGTGGCGACGTAGATCCAATCGTCCGCTCCGGCCGGCCCGCGGCGAAGGCCCATCGTCGCCTTTGTCCCCTCAAAAAATGTCCGGAAAGAATCTGCCCGGCCGTCGCCGTCGGTGTCCTCGACGAGGCGGATTCGGTCGTGGGGCGGACCGGCGTAGTTCTCCGGGCGATGGTGGGTGTGCGACTCGATGACGAGCAGCCGCCCCTTCGCATCGTGTGTGCAGCCGGTGGGGGTGACGATGTCGGGATCGGCAGCAAAGAGTTCGAGCCCGTATCTCGGATCGAGAACCTCCGGGGGCGTACCCCAAGCCGTGGCCGAGGCGATCACGCACGCGACAACCAGCATTCCAACACCTTCTCGACCACGCATCGCTCTTCCTCCACGACCGGGAACCAGACCGAGAAACCTTTTTCCGACATCGGCTCAGACGTCGCAGACCATCGCCGCGTGCCGCAGGGCGAGGATCGGATCGTCCCAGGTGGGGATGAATTCGTGGGCCACGAAGTCGTGATAGCCGACTGCCGTCAGGGCCCGCATCACCGCCGGATAATCGATCTCCTGCGTGTCGTCGAGCTCGCCGCGGCCGGGGTTGCCGGCGGTGTGGATGTGGCCGATCAGATCGGCGTGCTGTCGGAGGCGGCGGATGATGTCGCCGTTCATGATCGAGACGTGATAGACATCAAAGAGGAGCTTCAAGTTGGGGGAGCCGACCCGTTTGATCAGATCAATGCAGAATTCGACGTCGTCGCCAAAGTAGCCTGGATGGCCCTTCATCGGATGGGATGCATCACGTGAGTTGAGGTGTTCGAGGCAGAGGGTCACGCCCGCGGCCTCCGCCTGGACGAGAACTTTTTTCCAGGCGGCAATGCAGTCGGCCGCAGCCTTCTCCTCATTCATCCCCTCGAAGCGCATTCCGGTGAAGGTGATCACCTTCTTCGAGCCCACCTCCTTGGCGACATCGATCGCCTCGCTGAGCTTGGCAATAGATTGATCGAAGAAGCGGGGATTGCAGGGGCCTTCGGCAAAGCCATGACTCGAGACGAGCGAGATCTCGAGGCCGAGTGTTTTCATGTCGGGATAAAACTTCCGGTCGATCCCCTCGATTCCCTCAAGGCCAATCGCTTTGGCGTGGCGGGCTAGTTCGAGGGTCTCCATCGGATTGAAACACCAGCCCATCACCGTATGGCGGATGCCGTGGTTGCGAATCCGATACGCCGGATCAGCGGCGGCCCGTGCGGTGTCGGCGGCGGACGCCTGTCCAGCCAGTGACGGAGCGGCAAGGAGGGCCGCTGCACCGAGGAAGCGGCGGCGGGAGACTGGGGTGGTCATTCGTGTTCTCCTGGCTTGCAGGTGGGGTGTGCGGCGAAGCCGGGTGAATCCCGCGGCTACCGGCGGGGGGCGGTGATCTCTTCAAGCAGTCGTTCGACGCGACCACGAAACTCCTCCGGCACGCGGCGAATGTCGCCGTCGGTGTCGAGCTTGTTTGCGTAGAGCTTTGCGTTGTCGGCGCCACGGATTTCAACAGTCACCATTCCGGCCGACTGGCGGATTTCGATCGTCGTCGTGCCGTCAGACTCGGTGTCGATCCGTTCATTTCCCTGCGGCGAAACCGACATCTGCGTCGTCCGCGACCGCCCTGCTCCGCCCCCGAGCGCGAAGGGCTGTTTTTGTATTTGCCGAGCCAGATCCTCCATCTGCTTCTGGAGATCGCCCGGCAGGTTTTCATGTCGAAATCCGGGAAGAATTCCCGGCGGTCCACCGGGCGCCGCTGCATCATCAGCCTGATCAGCCTGATCAGGCTGGAGAAGAATGACTTGGATCTTTCGTTCCCGACCGCCGCGAAGGATTGTCATCGGCAGCGGGCCCGGTTTGCGGAGCGTGAGGAGCGTGGCGAGTTGATCGGCGTTGCAGACGATCTGGTCGTTGAAGCGAGTGAGGATGTCAAAGCGTTTTAGGCCGGCGGCGGCGGCGGGGCTCCCCGGTTCGACCGAGTCGACAAGCAAGCCGACCCCCTTGGGGAGATCGATCTGCTCGCGGACAGCATCAGGGACCGGCGCGAAGGTTGTGCCGAGACGGCGTGGGGCTGTGGCCGGGGGAGCGCGGTCGGCTCTTTGGTTGTCCGTGGCGGCGTCGCGTGGCTCTTCCTCTCCCTTCAGTTCCTCGGCGTCATCAAAAGGCCGGCGTGGTGGGCGGGCCGTTGTGGGCGGCATCGCCTCCATCCGTGGTCGGGCCGGCTTTGCCTCCCCTCGACTTGGGGCATTGGACTGGTCAGCACAGGCGAGCGGGGCCAGCCCAGACAGCCCGTCGCAGAGCGACAGCAAGATCATGGCGACCACAATCGACACGAGGCCAGCGAGGAACCTCTCGGCACGAATCGACTTCATGGAATCTCCCCTTTCCCGCAGGACAATGCCCAGCGACGCACGCCTCGGCGTTGCCGACCTGCCATCATGCTACCGCAGGCGTGGCGAAGAGGCACAGGCGACCCCGAAGCCGCGTTTGAGCCGGAACTCTCGGTGGCAGTCCTCTTGGTGGTTCGGTCGGCCGGGGCGGCAAAAGTCTCGTCGCCCCGCATCGCTTTAGACCAGTCACGCGGGCCGTTCGAAGCGGTAGGCGCGATCGGGGCGACTCGAGCGTTCGCCGACCCCGGCCTCGTCCTCTGCGCCGGCAAAGAAGCCCTACGCGCAGCGGACAAATTGGACGTTCTTTGCGAGGGGTCGCCCGTGCTCCGAGAGCCGGCGTAGCCGACAAGCGGAGCCCGGAAGGCGAAGCGCAGGCGGGTTCGAGAGAGCGGAGGCCCAATGGATGGCCGGAGTGAACGTCCGGCTCTCGGGGCACGGGCGACCGCGAAGCGTGTCACAGGCCCCGTACCACAACCTCACCGTCTCCGGCTTAATCGTCAATTCGCATCCCACCCGCCAGTAACACCGTCTCCTGGACGGCCAGATCGTGGTCGGGGGTGAACGGCGAAGCCATCTCGCCGCGGATGATCGCCGCCATTTCGGCGGCGTCGGCGATATAGCGGGTGAAGTTGGGGAATGGCACCTCGGTGATTCCCTTTTGGAAGACCCCTCGGTCGCGGTCGAGCGTGATCCGAACAGACGGGTCATCGAGGGGCTGGATGTGGAAGGTCCCCTGCGTGCCGCAGACGGTGAGGTGGCGGCGGGAAAAGCCCTCCACTTCGAGGGCGCTTGCACGGACAGTGGTGATGGCCCGGGGGTAGTGAAGGATGGCGAGGGTGTTGTCGGCGAGCGTGTCGTCAGCGCTCAGAAGACTATGGCGCATGACGCTCTCGACGCGGTCGGGCTTGCCGAGGACGGCGACGAGCAGATCGATCACATGGCAGCCGAGTTCAAACATCATCCCGCCGGGAAACCTCGAAAACTCCTTCCGGGCGGCAGGCTCGACCACCTTGCTCATCACGGCGCTTGCTTCAAAAACATCGCCGAGCCATCCCTGATCGAGAAATTCGCGGAGGAGCATGACCGCCGGATTGAAGCGGAACATGTAGCCCATCTGGACGACGAGCTTTCTTGAATGCGCTTCCTCGAGGATTTTGCGATACGCCGGCAGCGAGGTCCCGGCCGGTTTGTCGAGATGGACATGCTTTCCGGCGGCGATGGCGGCGGCGGAGTGTTCGAGCGAGGAGTCAGGCTTGGTCTCGACAAGCACCGCATCGAGGCGGTCGACAGCCAGCAGCTCGTCGCGCGACATCCAGGGGAGCCCCTGGAAGGATTTTTGTTTTTCGGCAGCGGCTCTCAAGCCGGCGTCGGGCTCGCAGATGCCGACCACCTCCCAGTCGGGGGAGTTGCGATAGACGGCGAGTTTGCTGGCATGCCCGTGGCCGACGCCGATCTGGCCGAGGCGGAGGGGGCGGAGGGGCGCGTCAGCAGCCAAATCTGCTTCGGCGGCTCCCCCGATCCTGCCGCCGAGTGATGTGGCGGCAGCAAACAGGGCCGCAACGGCACGGCGGCGATCGAGGAGATTCATGATCATCAGCGCCAGCGGCGGAACGGCTCGTAGATTCGCAGGGTCAGGAGGGCTTCACTGGCGACGAATTGCGTCTTCACGGTGTCGTGGAGCGTGCCAGCGGCGTTCGTGGTGTAGATGTCGGCCGATCCCGAACCGAGCGAAAAGAATCGGTAGCCGAGATCGAGCGTGACACGATCGCTGAAGGCATAGATGGCGCCGCCACCGGCCTGCCAGGCGAACGACGTGATCCCGGTCGTGCCGGTGACAGTCGTGCCGAGATTCTCGCCGCTGAACGCGCAGCGGTAGCCGCCGGCGCCGATGCCGCCGCCAACATAGATCCCGGCCTGATCGGTGAGATTGATGTCGCGCCAGGCGTTGGCCATCGTCGACCAGCCGTTGTTGGCGTGGAGCGAGGTGACGCCGGCTTCGGGGTCGATCTCGGTAAACTGCATCCGCTCCCGGCTGCGGGCCTCGAATTCGGTTCGCCAAAAGCCGTATGGCCGCTCGAACGCCCAGCCGGCGGCGCCGCCACCGGTGAGGAGCGTCTGATTGAGGATCGCGTTGCTACTGGGGAGGTCTGGCTGTGTGAGCGTGGCAAATGACGCCCCGACGATGCCGGCGAGATAGAACCGCGGGCCGGCGGCTGTTTCCCCCAGGTCGAGCAGAGCTTGGGGATCAGAGAGCGAATCTCCGCCGTTCTTCCCCGATTCGGGGCAGCCGTCGAGCCCGGAGAGATCGATGCCCGTGCAGGAGGCATCCCCCGCAGAAGCGAATCCTCTGGCGGTAACGGCCACAACCAAGATGAGAAGGAGTGTCCGCATCATGGGCCCCTCTTAAGAATGACTCACTCCGATTTTCTCTAGCGATATCGGCACCGCAGATGCCGCACAAACCGCTTTTGAGGCACCCCTGCGAAATCCCCCCTGATCGTTAGCCCCGAAGCAGATCCTCGAGGGGCCAACTCGTTGCCGGCCCGCAGCGTCGCTGCATTCCCCTCACGTTACCGAAAGCGCCCTCCAACTCAGCGGACCAGGCGGTCGGTCCCGGCGTGGAAGGAGGCGATCCGCCGGGCGTCGGTGGTGAAATACACCGTCCGGCCGCCGGCACCGATGAGCACGCGCGGGCTCGCCCCAACCGGGCCCTTCGGAGTGAGGAAGAGCGTTGTCCCTGCCTTGAGGAAGGCCTTCTGGGTCGGATCGACGATCAACGCCACACGCTTCTCAAACGTCAAGGCGGCGTCGAGCCAGACCGTGCGGAAGCGCTCGAGCGCTGCGTAGTCGGCATCGTACGAGGTTCTGCCGTCGAGGATCAGATCGTCCCCCTTGTTCCCGATCAGCGTGTTGAGGCCGTTGCCGCCAATGAGGATCGTCCGGCCGCTCCCTGCCTGAATGAGATTGCTCTTCAGGTGCGTGACGAGCACGCCCCCCCGATCGGTGCCGTAGAC
>QWOP01000046.1 GCA_003669605.1 Planctomycetota bacterium | reverse complement strand
TCCTCGGGCCCAAGAAATGGATCTATTTCCACCTCTACGTCGTCATCGACATCTACAGCCGATATGTCGTCGGCTGGATGCTCGCCCATCGTGAATGCCAGCACCTTGCCGAGCGGCTCCTTCGCGAAACGGCGATCAAGGAGCAGATCCGCCCCGACCAACTCACGATCCAAGCCGACCGCGGTACGGCGATGAGGAGCCGCCCTGTCAGCCAACTCATGGCATCCCTCGGGGTCTCCCAATCCCACAGCCGGCCGCATACGAGCAACGACAACCCCTACTCCGAGAGCCAGTTCAAGACGCTCAAGAACCATCCCGACTTCCCAGATCGCTTCGAGAGCTTCGACCACGCCCTCGACTGCAGCCGCCGGCTCACCGATTGGTACAACAACCACCACCGGCACATGAACCTGGGGCTACTCACGCCCGCCGCCGTTCACTCCGGCGCGGCTGGCAGGATCCTCGATCAGCGACGAGTCATCCTCGAGGAAGCCTACGCCTTGCATCCGGAACGATTCATCCGCGGCATCCCGAGGCCCTCAAAGCCCGCAGCCGAGGTCTGAATCAACCCGCCCGAAAACGTGGCGATCCTACGCGCCATCCAGATACAAGCGACACTAGTTTCGTCACGCAGGTGTCTCAAAGTCATTGACACGTTCCGCCTTCCGCGGATCCGTCTGACGACCCATAAATCGTCTCCTCGTTCACGGGATCTTCAATCACTGTCCGGACGCTACCAGGGCATGCAAGAGTGATTGTGGTGCGCGCCCACCTCGACTCAGCAATGAAGCAACCGATTACTTCAGCTTGCGTAACTCAAGAAGCATATCGAACCCCCAGTGAGCAACGTTCGAAAGGTTAATGCTGTTACTTCCGCCCTGACGATCGCGAAAACGTATAGGGACATAGACCCAACGCACACCATCTGTTTTCTTGAGGATAAACGTCAGGGCCACGTTATGAATATTAAAAGAAGCCGGAATCCGAACGAGCGCGTCAGCAAGTGTCTCTCTCCGCATAAGCCTGTAAGGAACATTCGGGTCGACCATGTCACGCCCACCGAGAAGGCTTGCGCCAAATTTACAGAACTTGGAAGTCATCGCCCGAGCGTACCCGTCATCGCGTTGAACCCTTCTGCCGAAAATACAATCCGCCTCCTCCCGATGAGACCAGAATTCCTCGAAATACGAAGAATCGCATTGCCCGTCGGAGTCGATCTGGAGAACCCACTCCACCAAGGGTGCTGCAGCGGCAGCGGAGTACCCAAGACGGCACGTTCTTCCATGACCAGCGTTTGGCTTATCGACAACGACCAGGCGATCCGGATCAGAAGCCTCCATTTGGCGTAACACACCCATCGTGTCGTCGGAGGATCCATCATTAATTAAGAGAAATTGGTAGTCAATTTCAAGCGACCTAAACACAGCCGTCCACTCAGAAACAACGCTTCCAATCGTTGCCGACTCGTTAAAAATCGGAATAACAACAACCAACGGAGATACAAGAACAGCTGTAACCGGCACTGGCTGAAGTGATATGATGGACATAGCAGATCCGTAGTAATCCTATCAAGCATGGGAAAACAGGCAATAACAACCGCAAGTCGCCCCCCGACTACAGCAGCACAGGGGAATGCACAGCAAATAACCCGACCACAGCCCACAAACAAAAGGTCGACTAACGCGAGCAGCCTTAAACGTCATCGCCAGCAAGAGAAGTTCGTCGACACTGAACCAGCATGACTCAGGAACGACGCCATTCGTTAAGACCATGCCCTAAGCAGACAGTCGTACATTACGAACTTGCCACATCGTCTAGGGGCCACAGACATCCCGATACCAGATTTACCCATGCTCAGAGAAACATATTCCACTACCCATCGAGGAACAGAGCACAGAACACCTCATCCGAACAAACGAGAACAGCACAAAAACTATTCCTTGCAACAACTACCGATCAAACCAGTCGAGTAAAACCGCCGGAAAGATACCCGAACAGCACGACTTTCGCAACCACCTCGTTGCACCGGCGAAATTCCTTGGGATGGGAGAAATTCAGACCGAGGGCGAATGAGGGACGGGCACCGCCCCTGCCCGCCTCTTCGGATTCCCTCGCGACAATCCTGCCTTGCATAAACCAATCCACCCAACTTCTTGAGGCTAGCTCCTTGCCCAGTATACAGACCACACACGGTGCGGAAAGATGCGGACATGCCGCTAGTTGCCCCGCCGCAATGCAATCGATTGAGCGATCCAGAGCAATCGAGTATCCTCACTGACTTACTGCCGTCGGAGCCGGAGTTTCCTGCCGGCGCTTGCCATAACTCTATCGCGTGACGCTTTCTTCTTCCCACACAACCGGAGATTGTACAGCGACTGTTGCCTTGAGTCGCTGAGGTACACTTATCGTCTCGCTGTGACACAAGACCAATAACAGCACTAAACATTCATGTTTTTTGACGAAGATAATCTACATTCGTTGTTCTACAGCAATCGCAGAGAACGCTCCGGGGAGCCGAGATCGATCGCTATGGATTTATCCTCTCGTTAATCGTCCGCATCACTTCCAAAAATAACTTGCTCGATATTTCGCACATACTGACTTACGCTACAGCAGAAGCGAACGCCATAACACTCCTGCAGAACAGGACTCTTCGCACGACGCAGGCTTCTTTCAATCGCTTCTTGGAAACATGAATTAATTCTGCTGATACCCGTACGCACCGAAGGGACATTTTCATGAGCAAGAAATACGACTACGTGATCGTCGGCGCCGGCATCTACGGGGCTGTGTTTGCTCAGCAGATGAAGGAGTCCGGAAAGTCGGTTCTTGTTCTCGATGCGCGGCCGCATATTGCCGGCAACTGCTACTCTGAGAATTTCCAGGACACGCGCATCAACTTCCACAAGTACGGCACGCATATTTTCCACACAAACGACCAGCGGACTTGGGACTACGTCAACCGCTTTACGGAGTTTAATCACTATCGGCATACTGTGCTCACGACTTTCCAGAACCGCGTCTATTCAATGCCGATTAATCTTGGAACCATTAATTCCTTTTATGGCGTGCAACTTGTTCCGAGCGAAGTGGAAGCCTTCTTGGCTGACAAGAAAACCAGCATCTCTTCTCCAAGGAACTTGGAGGAAAAAGCGATCAGTCTGATTGGCCGCGACCTCTACGAGGCTTTCATCCGCGGCTATACCCTCAAGCAATGGCAACGGGACCCAAAGGACCTCCCCGCCAGTATTATTACTAGGTTGCCGGTTAGGAATAACTACGATGCGAGTTATTTTAGCGATCGTTACCAAGGAATCCCGGTCGATGGATACACACCGATGTTCGAACGCATGCTTGAAGGCGTCGACATTGAACTGGGTGTCGATTTTTTCAGCGACGCGTCTTATTTCCGCAGTCGCGGACGCAAACTTATCTACACAGGCGCTGTTGACCGTTTCTTTAACCATCAGCACGGAAACCTGACCTGGCGATCTGTTCGCTTTGAAACTGAGTTTCTTTCTTTGGCAGACTACCAGGGAACGAGTGTCATGAATTATGCTGACGAGGCTATCCCTTGGACAAGGATTCACGAACCTCAGCATCTTCATCCAGAGCGGGGGCTCTCAAACACGCCTGGCACGCTCCTACAAAAAGAGTTTTCCTATACGAACGACAAGGAGCCGTACTACCCTGTTAATTCAGTAGACGACAAGGCGATGCTCGCTCAATACGAAACGATGGTGCAGCAGGAACGCGATGTTATTTTTGGTGGGCGGCTCGCTGAATACAAGTACTACGACATGCATCAAGTGGTAGCGTCAGCACTGGCTCGCGTCAGACGAGAGTGAGTTTTACACATTTACAGTGTTTGACTGAAGACTGCTTGACAACTTGCAATCAATAGGAATTCAATGAATGAAAGACTGCGAGTCTTGGCAACCCTCGAAATTTGTCCGCCGCGGCAAGAGGCTGATTGCGTCGCGAAACCCGCGTGAAGTCAGCCCTACGTCGCGTTTGTTCGGAGATCTCATTGCTGCCTGGTACGAGACATTTATTCCGGGACATGCGAGTGGCCACCTGCTCGATCTCGGCTGCGGCAAGGTGCCTTTCTATGGGACGTATCGTGAGTTCGTCGATGAAGTGACCTGTGTCGATTGGGCCAATTCATCGCATCCCTGCAAACATCTTGATCTTTCGGTCGATCTGACCGGCACCCTTCCGTTCTCGGATGGCTCCTTTGACACGGTATTGCTTTCAGATGTGCTCGAGCACATTCCCACTCCCGAGTACACCTGCCGGGAAATCGCTCGAGTGCTGAAGCCGGGCGGCACACTCATGATGAATGTCCCCTTTTTCTATTGGCTGCACGAAGAGCCCTATGACTTTCATCGATACACCGAACATGCTCTTTCCCGGCTGATGACCATCTCAGGAATGGAAGTCGTGCGAATTGATCGCCTCGGCGGTGCTCCAGAGATTCTGGCGGACGTGTTCGCTAAGAATATCTCGCTCCTGCCAGTTGCTGGAAAGCCTCTGGCAATCTTTGCCCAATCCGTCGCAGCGATTTTCGGGCGGACCCGATTTGGCAGGAAAGTTTCCACGGTGACGTCGAAGAATTTTCCTGCCGCCTACGGCATGATCGCGGTCAAAATCCGCTGATGCGCATGGCGTTTGCATCGGTTCTCACGAGGTTTGTGCGTGGTCCGTTTGAGCCCATGCCGGGGAAGTCTTGCCACCAATCGGACACAGGAAAAGGGTTTCCGGACGACCTCGACCACGTCTCCTGAAACACGTCCCGCGACGAGAGCGAACGTCGAAACTGCTTTCACCGATGAACTCGCTGTATCAGCGATTGGGATCGACGTCCGTCGGGCTGGATGGGTGTTTGCAACATCCAATCGCCAGCACCATCGCCATGAACGGAACGAACGCGAAGTGATAGCGTGACTGAACTTCGAGAAAAGCGTGCGCTAACGTACTTCCAAGCGCCGCCACCAAGAGCCCGATCAGGGCGGGATCACGCCCGACGACAACGCTCTTTACCCTCAATGCTGCCGAGACCATCAACAGGGCACAGACCGCGTACTGGAAATTCGCCCCTGCTGCAATCCACTGATATTTGAAAAGCCGGACTATTCGGGGTGTGGACAAAGGCCACGACAGCGCCGCAGGCTCTCCCCACAATGATTGCATCTTCCGCGACAGCGCTATGGCGGTGAATGCGATCGGATCTGCTGCAATCCGCTTCAATGCTACTTCTTTTGTTAATTGATTTCTGTAGATAGCAGGAGCCACTCCAGCAGGAACTTCTTTCTGGCAGATCTCATCGTGGTACAGACTGGCATCTTCGGCGCTCCATGTGCCAGCGGTAGCGATGTTGGTGCCAATCATCATGCTCGCGCCCCCCATTTGGGAGGGAGATAGGGAGGGGACACCCAACGTTGACAGATTCAAGGCGACGATCGCGCCCATCGGTACAACTGCTCCTGCCATCACGAAAGCGACGCTCAGCAGTCGACGGCTGAAAGCGATTGGCTGGCCGGTGCGTGCGAGCATTCCGATCGCCATCGCAGCCAGAAAGATGGGGGCAGTCGGGCGCACCCATTGCGACAGCCCCAATAACCCCCCAGCGATAAACTGACAGCCAAAGGATGCTTCTTGTTTCTGGCTCGCGAGCCAGACTGCCGCCAGGACCAGAACACTAAACAGCGTATCGCTCCCCAAAACGTCGACGTACAGCAGATGCTCCAGACAGAAGGTGAGCAGCGCTGCAGCCATAAGAGCGGCACGGCGATCGCTGGAGGCGCGCAACACAATGCTGTAGACAAGCGGGATCTGCAGGGCCGAAAGCAACGACTGCGACATCATCGGCGGCACGTACAGATGCCCGAAGATCGCGTAGTGAAGAGCGAGGAAATACGACGTTCCAATTGGTTTATAGGTATCGAGCCCCCACTGGCCATTGAGAATATTCATCGCCATTCGGTCGTAATCAAGCCCGTCACTTATCGGCTGCCAACCACTGCTCACAGCCCATGCGACCCGAAGCGCCAGACCCACCACGAACAACCACATCACGGAGGTCCGTTCAATCTCAGCCATCAGCCTTTCACGAACCGCCCTGCTGTACCAGAGAAAGATCGCTGCGGGTACGGCGAGTGTCAGCGGCAGAAAGGAACTCCATGTGCCGCGGAATACAAACCCCAGGCAGACTGACCAAACGACCACCCCGCAGAACAACTTTAGCGCCACGGCGATTGTTTCTTGGATGATGCGCTGAGAAATCTGCTCCATCCATCTTCCGGTCGTGGGGGGCATGTTTATACCGCTTTCGTGCATGACTCGTTGACGATCTCCGCCACCTCTACCGCCCGGTGCTCGCGGGCCGAGCGGTAGGCGGCGTCTACCAGGGCCATTGTCTCTAGATTGTCGTCGCCGGTGGCCACCGCCGGGCACGACCCCTCAAGGTCGCAGAGCAGTTCGGCCATCGGTCCGATAAAGGCATCTGGAAACCAGGCCTCATCCCACCGCGGGCGGTGCCAGATCCCCGCCCCGTGGGCGGTCAGGCTCGTCGTCCAGTCGAGCGTCGAGGGTGCTCGCTCGGGGTACCGCGGCCAGCCGATCGTCCCCAGGGCCATCCCTTGAGTCCCCTCAACGCGGAACTTCACAAAACAGTCTGATTCGGAGCCCTCGCGGGCCGGCCCTGCCCAGACATCTTCCAAGGTGCTACAGCGCAGCCCCGAGTCATATTCGAGGATCGAAAGACAGATGCCGTCAGTATGGGCAAACTTCTCCGCGGTGCGCGGGTCGCTCCGCACGCTTGTGAACACGCGCCGCGGTGTGCCGAACCAAGCCCGAAAGGTGTCGAAGTGGTGGATCGACATGATCCGCAACGTGACCCAGCCCTGCCGCTCCTGCCAGGGCATCCAGTGAGGAATGGCACGCATCTCAATCGTCGAGAGCACCGGCTCCCCGAGCACGCCGCGCGCAAGCAAATCGCCACAGGCACGAACGGCGTGGTCGTAGCGCATGTTCTGATTGACGACGAGCCGCACACCCGCCTCGCGGCAGCAGCGGACAAGGGCGAATGCTTCTGCGTAGTTACAGGCCAGTGGCTTCTGGGCGAGAATCCCTCGAATCCTGCTCTGGCGGTGAGCCTTGGCTTGGCAAATACCGCGGATAATCTCCGGCTGGACATCAGGGGGAACGGCGATATCAACCACCTCCACCCGCTCGTCCTCGATCAATCGACGCCAATCGCCGTGCACCACCGGAATCGAGTGCCGCGCAGCGACAGCCGCCGCGGCGTCGCGGCGCGGAGCGGCGATCGCCACGGGATGAAACCCCGCCGCACGGTAGGCCACCAGGTGGCAGTCGGCCATGATGAACCCAGCCCCGATACACCCAATGCCAACGGAGGAATTGCGGGGGAGCGCTGCGAGATGGGCGCTCGATCGAGGGCCGACGTCGCTCATGTTCCAGCCTCGTCAGGCGGCGGCGATGCAGCGGCCCGATCCGCCAGCCCCGTCGCCGAGCGGTCACGACTCACTTCCAGCCAGTCGACATTTCCCGACGAATCGGCAAACCGCTTTACTCCCAGATCACGGATGGCCCCGTCCGGCACGATCTCGAGCGGGGTAAAGCGGGGGTGGTGGGAATCCTTGTAGGGATCGTTTCGAACAGCGTTGTAGCAGCAGATCATCGACCACCGCGGAGAATCGGAACGGTTGGTATCCGAGCGGTGAAGAAGATTGGCGTGAAAGAAGATGGCGTCGCCAGGCTCCATCTCGCAGTGCACCAGCGGCAGGCGCTCGAGGATGGCATCCACCCGCTCCATGTCGGCACCGGCTTGGTCACCAGAAAGGACATGATCGATCCTCCCCAACTCATGCGACCGGGGGATCACCTGCAGGCACCCGTTGGCACGCGTTGATGGATCGACCGCGATCGACACGCTCGTCAGCAGTGGCCACAGGGCCCCATTATTGTACCAATAGCCGTAATCTTGATGCCATGTCCAGGCCCCGCCCACGCGCGCGTCCTTCATGATCATCTTCGAATGATAATGGTAGACATCGCCGCCGAGCAGCCTCTCCGCTGAGCGAACGATCCGCTCGCAGCGGGCGAACATCCCGTAGATCCCATCGCCGGGTTGATTCCACAGTGCGAGGCGGACGACGCCCCCCTCGCCATCCGCTCGAGCGAAGGAGTGCCGATCGAGTTCGCGATCTTCGCGGGCTGCGCGGCCGAGGAGATCGACCTCGTCACGCTCGAAGAAACCACGGGCGATCACATACCCCTCGCGGTGGTATTCGGCGACCTGGTCATCGGCGAGAGGCTGCGGCATGGGGAGTCCTTTGTGTCAATCGATCCGTCCCGCCCGAGGCTGTCCCGACCGCTCAGGCCAGCGACTGCTCACGCCGCTTCACGATCACCGCAGTGCAGTCGTCAGATTGCTTCGTCCCCTCCGAAAACTCGACCACGGCCGCGTAGACCAGGCGGATGATTTCGGCCGCCGGGAGATGGCGGTGGCGGCGGACGATGTCGGAAAGCCGTTCAGTGCCAAACTGCTCGCCGTCGGGCCGCGACCATTCGAAAAACCCGTCGGTGAACAGCAGGAGCATGTCGCCACCGTTGAGCGGAACGCGCGTCGGCGGATCGTACTCCACTCCCGGTATCAGCCCCAGCGGGAGGCCATGGGTCGGGACCTCGCTCACGCTGTCATCGGCCGCCCCGTAGACGAGGAGCGGACCATGGCCTGCACTGAGGTAGTCGACCACACCAGTCGCTGGATCGAGGAGGCCGATGAAGGCCGTCACAAACGTCCCCTCCCGGAGATCCTCTGCCAACAGATCGTTGACCTGCGGAACGATGCGGGAAAGATCGCGGGTCTGCATCACGGTGGCGCGGAGCAGTGCCCGGGCCTCGGCTGCCACCAGCGCCGGTCCGATGCCGTGCCCGGTGGCATCGCCAATCGTGATCGCCAACAGGCCGTCAGGAAGGATCAGCCAGTCGTAACAGTCGCCTCCCGTCTCGTCGGCAGACTGGTTCCAGCCGGCGATGTCAAAGCCTGACAAATCGGGCGGTTGCTTGGGGAGAAGACCCTGCTGAATCTCACGGGCGATGTTGAGATCGCGCTGGATGCGCTGCTTTTCGGCAAACTGCTCGAGCAATCCCTGCCGCTCGATCGCCACGCCTGCCTGTGCGCCAAGCGCCGAGAGCAGCCTTTCATCCCGGTCGTTGAACGGTCCGCCACGTTTGTTGAGTACCTGGAGGACACCGACGATCTTGCCGTCGTGCCCCCCTAAAGGCAGCGTCAGCAGGCTCTGCGTCCGGAATCCACTTTTCTGATCGAACTCGGGGTTGAAACGGGGATCGGCGTAGGGATCGGGGATGTTCACCCCCTTCCCCGTCGTTGCCACCTCGCCGGCGATCCCCTTATCGATGGCGAAGCGGATCTCCTGGATTCCAGCCCCTTCCATGCCAGTGGCGACGCGACTGAAGAGTTCGCCCTTGGCATGGTCGCAGACAAACACCGTCGCTCGATCGCAATCGAGGACGTCGGTCGCTGCGGTGGCGATCAGCGCCAAAAGAGGATCGAGATCGACGGTCACTCCCAGGGCCCGGGTGACATCGAGGATCTTCTCGAGGTCGGCGACGCGGCGGTCTGTATCGTTCCCAATCGTCATGTTATTTCCACCGCCACGCGGTGATCCCGGAGATGTCGCGGATCCAAAGTTCGGTTGCCCCATCGGGCGCGGCGGTGACCGCAAGGTGCGCCCAACTCTCGCGTTGGGAAACCTGGGCCTCGCCGAGGAGGACGAACTTCTCGGGAGTGGCCCTCACCAGGCGCAGATCGCCGGTCTCATCGAGAGCGAGGATCCTCTCCCCCTGGGCCACGAGGCTCCAATACTTCCCGTAGGGCGTCGTGATCCAGTTCTCCTTGCCAGTGGTCAGATCGAGGCAGGCAAAGCGCTGGTTGCGGAGGTGGACGTAGGCTTGGCCGTCACGGACGATCGGCGTCGACATGTAGCCCTGCACCTTGTTGCGCCACAGCGGCTCTCCCGGCTGCCCCCCGGCCGGCGGGGAATCGAAGAGGAACGATCCGCCGCCATAACTGGTGGTGAAAATCTTGCCGTCACTGACCGAGGGGGTGACGATATTCATCCCCCGGAACGCCTCCACCGGCCGCTTCCAGAGCACTTCCCCTGAATCAGGATCGATGGCCGCGAGGTCATTCCGCCCCTGGACCAGGATCTGCTTCCTCCCGCCGAGGGTGCACACCAGCGGCGAGGAAAAGGCGCTGCCGTTCATCCCGCCGCCATCGTCGAGCACCCGCCAGAGAATTTTTCCTGTCGCCGTATCGAGTTTGCAGAATCCGCCCCCTGCCTGGACGTAGACGGCGTCGCCGATAACAAGCGGACTGGACACAAAACCGAAAGCCGGCACTTCACTTTTCAACTCTTTGACAAAGTCGACACGCCACTGCTCGGCGCCGCTGGCCGCATCAAGGCACACGAGCACATCGCGCATCCCCGCCACGAAGATTCGTCCCCTGTCGATCAAGGGGGTGGCCCGGATCCAGGAACCATTGCTCGCGGCAAAGAACGGCACCGACATCGCCCCGTCCCATTCCACCTGCCAGACTTCCCTGCCGGTGGCCCGATCCAGCGCCCTGACATGCTCCGTCTTTGCAGTCCGCGTCTCGGTCACGTAGATGAGTTTCTCCGCGACAAGCGGTCCGGAATAACTCGGGCCCAGATCGGCGTGCCACATTTTTTCGAGCCGCGAAAGCTCCAGGGTCTCTGGCCACGTCGGCCCGCCGACGGTGCCGTCCCGCGCTGCCCCGCGCCACTGCAGCCACGTCGTCCCGCTGCCGGTCTCCGGCTCCTGAGATGCCGCTGGCAGACCAAAGGAAACGACGACCACACTCACCCAGCAAGCGATGAAACGCCACCCGCTCCCAGAGAACCGTCCGCCAGAGAACCGTCCGCCAGAGAACTGTCCGCGCACCATGGCAACGCCGCCTACGCTGAAAACGTCTGTAGTGGTCCACGGGCACGCCGCCCGACCCCGATTGAAAGCCAATTCGACCGTCAGGCGGGGGAAAAAGCCATCCGTGGGGTGGTTTCGCCTCACCCGGAGAGCCACCGGTCTCGGTGGACGGCAATAAAGTCGTCATCGCAGAGGTGTGGATAGACCCTCCGCACCCGGTCGATCTCCTCCGACTGGCCCGGACTGAGTCCCTCGCGTCGGTCGAGGCACCAGGTGCCCGCCAGAAGCCCCTGACGGCGGAGCACCTCGTGGAGGCCAGCCACGCAGCCGCGGAAGGCGTGCGCGGCGTCGAAGTAGGCGGCGTTGCAATCGGTGACAGCAACCGCGGTCGTGGCCAGGGCCGCGTCCAGCCTGCCGGGACGGCAGCGCTCGAGGAGCGCCACTCCCGCCCGCGTGTCGACGGCCCAGTGTCCAAGAAGGCCACCGGCAAACCGCAGCGCTTTCCCTTCGACGTCAAACGTCGTGGCGAGATCGGTAACGATGCTGTCGTCGTTGCCAGTGTAGAGAGCGACGTCGGAGCGTCCGGAGAGGGCGACGGCACGGACGACGTCGAGCGACTGGTAGCGGTTGAAGGGGGCGACCTTGATCGCCACCACGCGGGGAATCTCCAGGAACCGACGCCAGAAGGAGTGCGACAGCACCCGCCCACCGACCGCCGGCTGGAGGTAGAAACCGATAATCGGAATCACCTCGGCCACGGCGCGGCAGTGATCGATCAACAAGTCGTCGCTGCCGTCGAGGCCGCCGAGCGAGAGCAGGCCAGCGTCGTAGCCAATGTTCGCTAGCACCGTCGCCTCGGCCATTGCCTGTGGAGTCGGGCCACAGATGCCGCCGATGCGCACCACCGGCCTGCCGGCGCGGGCCATCTCTTCCGCGGCGATTTCGAGGACCGGCCGCAAGAGCCCCACGGCCGGATCACGGATGGCGAACTGCGTGGTGTGGACGCCGACGGCCAGCCCCCCTGCACCGGCGGCAAGATAATACCGCGACAGCGCCCGCTGACGCCGCTCGTCGAGTTTCCGCTGGGCATCGAGCGCCAGGGGATGGGCGGGAATGGCGAGGCCTGAAAGCAGTCGCTGGCGGACATCGACTTCGGCCGCATGATCCTCAAAACGCTCCATCGCGAACCTCGAAGTGGGTCGGCTTGCCGAGCGACTCTTTCCCCCGGCCAATCCAGTCGCAGACCATGTCGACTGCCTCGGCAGTGCTCGTCTCCGGAGGTCCGAATCGGGCCGCGCAGGCGCGGGCGTCCCAGAGCCAGGCCTCGTCGGCTTCCGTGCCCACGAATTGCGGGGGGCGACCGAGCCGCTCGCCGCAGCGCTCTGCGAGTGAGCGAATCGATACCCGGTCGACACCGGTGACATTCAGCGCCACCGGGGGGGACGCCGCCGCCTCCAGGCCTTGAATCGCTCGGGCGCTGGCATCCCGCTGCCAGATCAGTTGCACAAACCCCATCCCGAGGTCGACGCGCTCCCCCGCCGCCACCTTCCGGGCCACATCGTGGATCACGCCATACCGGGGCTCGACGGCGTAACAGAGCCGAAACTGGAGGAGGCGCATTCCCGAGGCCAGCGCCTCGTAGGCGACAACGCGCTCCCGCGCGACGCAGGCATTGGGATACTCGCCGAATGGCGTCAGGGGGGTCGATTCGCACGCGCCGAGCCCGGCGACTGGTACGAGCGGGTAGACGCAGCCTGTCGAGAAGAGCACCATCCGCGAGCGGGCGTATGCCCGGGCGGCGATCGCCGGAGCCAACGTGTTCACCGCCCAGGTCCGCTCCGGAGCGTCGGAAGTTCCGAATTTCTGCCCCGTCATGTGGATCACGAGTGCCGCTTCGGGGAGGCGTTGCACAGCCGCTTCGTCCATCAGATCACAAGAAATCGTCTTCACGCCGTGACGCTCGAGCTGCTCCCCGATCCGCCGCTCGGAGAACCGTGAGACCGCCGTCACGCGGCGATCAGCGCCCCCGACGGCGTCGAGGCCCCGACGGACCATCCTGGCGAGCGTCGGCCCCATCTTGCCGCCGGCCCCGAGAACAATCACGTCGCCGTCGAGACGCGAAAGGGTCGACATGACGCCTGGCGTGGGACGCGACAGGTGCTCTTCGAGGGCGGCGGAATGAGCGAAGGATTCGTACATGGCAAGAGAGCCCGAGGGCCATCAGGCGACGAGATCGCGAAGCACCGTCCCCGACACGTCGGTGAGGCGGAAATCACGGCCGGCGTAGCGGTAGGTGAGTTGTTCGTGATCGAATCCCAGCAGGTGGAGCATTGTGGCGTGGAGGTCGTGGACGCTGACCGGATTCTCTACAGCCCGAAAGCCGAAATCATCGGTGGCACCATAGGCCTGCCCCCCTTTGATGCCGCCACCGGCCATCCACACCGAGAAGCCGTAGTGATTGTGGTCGCGACCGGCCTTGGCTTTGCCATCGCCACCGAGTTCGACCGTCGGCGTCCTGCCGAACTCACCACCAAAGAGGACAAGCGTTTCGTCGAGCATTCCTCGCGCGGCCAGATCAGTGAGTAGCGCCGCCACCGGCTGATCGAGCTGACCGGCCAGTGTGCGGTGATTCGATTCGATCTGCTCGTGGTTGTCCCAGGGTTGGCCGGCGCCGTGCCAGAGTTGCACATACCGCACCCCCCGTTCCAGAAGCCGACGGGCAATGAGCGTCTGCCGGCCGTGAATGGTGTCGCCGTAGAGCTCGCGCATCGGCGCCGATTCGCGGGAAAGATCAAACGCCTCCGCCGCCTCGAGCTGCATCCGAAATGCCAACTCGAAGGAATGGATCCGGGCATCGAGCCGGGAGTCGCTGCGCGATTCGCGGTGGGCGGCATTGAGCTTCTGCAGCCAGTTGAGTTGGTGCCGCTGGACTGCCGCCGACGCATGTGGGCTGCGAATATTCTCGATCAACTTCTCGAGTTCGGTGTGCTGCGAGTCGATCGAGGTGCCCTGGAGCGTGCCGGGGAGAAATCCCGACTGCCAGTTGTCGGGCCCCTTCACCGGGTGGCCGCCGGGGCACATCGCCACGAAGCCCGGGAGGTTTTGATTCTCGGTACCGAGCCCGTAGAGGACCCAACTGCCCACGCTCGGCCGCGGCTGCACTGAATCGCCACAGTTCATCAGCATCAGACTCGGCTCGTGGTTCGGCACTTGGGCGTGCATCGAGCGAATGACTGCCAAGCGATCCGCGTGGGCGGCGAGTTTGGGGAAAATGTCGCTGATCTCGAGGCCACTTTCTCCGTGACGGGCAAAGCCGAACGGCGAGGGGAGCGGCGCGCCGGTCTTCCGCTCGGTGGTGAAGTTGATCGGCGCCGGTTGGTCGGCGTACTTCGCCAGCGCCGGCTTGGGGTCGAAGGTGTCGACCTGCGACGGTCCGCCGTTGAGAAAGAAGTGGATCACCCGCTTCGCCTTGGGGGCAAAGTGGGGGGGCTTCACGGCCAGCGGCTCGAGGAGCGCATCGGCTCCGCGGACCACTCTCGCCCCAGAGTCGCCAAGGACACCGGCCAGCCCAAGGAGGCCGACGCCGAGGCCACTGCGGGCGAGGAGCCCGCGGCGAGAGAGCGGCGGCAGCGGGTCGTTGATCATCGCGACTCTCTTTCCAAGGGGCATTTAGTCGATGAACAGCAATTCGTTCGAGACCAGCAACATCTGCACGAGTTGTTCGCGGGGGGTCAGCGGTGGCGGGGGCAGCGGGGCCGCGGGCTTGCCCTCTTCAGGCGGAGGCGGTGGAGGAAGGGGAGCCGGGAGCGGCGCCGCAGCGAGGAACGCGGTAGCCCCGGCACTTTCGGCACTCGTCGGCGAACGTTGATAGACAGCCTGCCACATTCGCTCAAGCGCCGCCGGATCGGATTCGGTCGAGTCGGGCCAGAGTTTCCGGACCAGCGACCGGGCCCGTTCCGCGACGAAGGGATGATTGAGCGCGAAGAGGGATTGCTGCGGGACCGTCGTCTCCAGGCGCTTCGGCATGTGGAGATCGGGGTTGGCGAAGTCGAAGACGCTCATCACGCCAGGGACAAATTGCCGGTCGACGACGCAGTAGACGCTGCGGCGATGCGGCCCGGCACCGGCCTCGAGCACGTCCGTACCGCGCCCGCCAACGGCCGCGGGAGCGAGGTCGCCAGCGACCGACAGCAGCGTGTCGCGAAACGGCTCCCATTCCAAGCGGCGAGGGTTCATCCTCCACAGCAACCGATTCTCGGGGTCCACCTCGGGGCCTCGCGCCGCCGGCCCCTCCGCTTCAGCTGTCGATTGCTGGCGGTATGTGTGGCTGAGCACGATCCTCCGGTGGAGTCGCTTGGTGCTCCGGCCGTCGGCGAGAAACCAGACCGCCAGCGCGTCGAGGAGTTGCGGATGACTCGGCGGATCGGCCCGGATTCCGAAGTCGCTTGGGCTCTCCACCAGCCCCCGACCGAAGTGATGACGCCACACCCGATTCACCCAGACCCGCGTGGCCAGCGGATTGGTCGGGGCGACAATCTGCCCAGCCAACTCCAACCGTCCACTGCCGTCGGTGAACCGCCCCTGGTCCCCCCCAGTCGACGCTGCCGGCAGCCGCCGGGGGACAACATGCCCCTTGTTGGCCGGGTTTCCACGTCGGAAGACCTGCGCATCGGCTGGGGTGCCGCGGTCGAGCAGCACCAGCGCATGCGGCGCCGAGATCGGCTGCGGAATCAACCACCGGTCAATGTCGTTTTGCAGGTTCCAGATCTGGTTGATGGAATCGGAATCCATCAGGGTCTCGATGTTGGCGATTGGCTCGTCTGCCACCGTGCAGGGGGAGGAGGGGCCGTAGAGCACCTGCCGCACCTGTTCGTCGGCGGCGTCGGGGAGCGCTGTCGGCAGCGGAGCACTGGCCGCTACGGCCCGAGTACACAACTGCTTCCAGGCCGCATCGACTTCGCCACATACCTTCCCGTAGCGGTCGGCGACGTCGCGAAAACTCTCCGGAGGCGACTCGAAGGCGGCGAGAATGCGGGGATGAATCGGGGTGCCGGCGGCCTTCAATTCCGCGAGCGTGGCTGCGGCGGCGGTCTGGAAACCTTCCTGCGGCAGCGGCAACAGGGCCACAAGCAGGCCAAACACCGGGTCGCTCCCCACCCGATCCGGACTCAAAAACGCCTGCCAGCGGCGGACGATCGCTGCGATCAGGTCGTCCTTGGCGATGATTTGGTCAAACCCCAACTCAGGATATTTGCCGAGTTCGGTCTGGGCATGCAGATAGTCGGCGATCCGGGCCCGGAAGCGGTCGGAACTCTCCGCGCGGAGCCGCAGCGATCCTTCCGCGAGAGCCATGCGGCGTTTGGCCAATTCGGCCGCAAAGTCTGCCGGTAGTGGTGGTGCTTCGGCGGCAGCACGCACCGGCACGAGTTTCTCATAGCTGCTGGTGAACACCCCGTAGAGACCGTAATAGTCGGCGGTAGCGACAGGGTCATACTTGTGGTCGTGGCACCGTGCACAACTGACGGTCAGCCCAAGGAGCCCACGGGTGAGGACGTCGATCCGATCGTCGACGATGTCGGGGGTGACGCCGAGAAACCGGCGCCCGGTAGTGAGAAATCCAAGCGCGGCCAGGTGCGGATCATCCGCCCCCACCAGCCGGTCGGCAGCGAGTTGGAGCGTCACAAATCGGTCGTACGGCATGTCGTCGTTGAAGGCCGAGATCACCCAGTCGCGGTAGAGGGGCGCATGGACAAAGAACCGCTCCTCCCGGCCGTACACATAGCCTTTGGTGTCGGAGTAGCGGGCGACGTCGAGCCAGTGGCGCCCCTGCTGCTCTCCGTAGCGGGGCGAAGCGAGGAGCCTGTCGACGAGTTTTTCGTAGGCGTCGGGCGCATCATCGGCGACGAAGGCGGCGACCTCCTCCGGTTCCGGAGGCAACCCTGTCAGGTCGTAGGTGATGCGGCGGATCAGAGAACGCCTGTCGGCCGCAGGCGATCGGGCCAGGCCTGCCTCCGCCAGTTTTGCGTCAATATACCGATCGATTCCGGCGCTGTCGGCACTGTCGGCGGAGGCTGGCGGCAGCGGCTGGAAGGCCCAGTGCGCTGTCTGTTTGCGCGCCAATGCCGCCGCATCGGGGGGAGCGTCGGGCCAGGCCGCTCCAGCCAAAATCCATGCTTCGATACGGGCAATCTCTTCAGGAGTGAGTCGCCCCCCCGCCTCGGGCGGCGGCATCCGCACCTCGTCATCGGCGTGCCGCAGACGGCGGAGGAGTTCGGAATCCTGCGGGCGCCCTGGAACAATCCCTGCCCCGGAGTCTCCGCCGCCAAGAAGACCGTCCCGCGAGTCGACCCGCAGCCCCGCCCACTGCTTCGCCGCGCCGTGGCACTGCTGGCAATGCTCCACGAGAAGGGGACGGATATGACGCTCGAAAAACTCCGCCCCCTCGGGCGTCGGTGCAGTCTCGGATGTCGGCGGCGCGGCCGCGGCCCACGCGTGTGCTACCGTTCCCCCCGGCACAGCCCAGGCCCAAGCCCAGGCCAACAACAAGAACAGGAGCGGGGCGCATCGCCACCCCAAGGGGAGCCTGCGGCTCCCCCGACTGTTTCGTTGTTCCCCGGTCCCCATTCCTGTCATTCCCACAGTTTACCCACGATCGCCCAACATCGCTCCCGGCACTCTCGGTGCGGCGCTGCCGGAGCCGGTCTCACCCCCTGGTTTTGGGATTTTCACGGCTTCAGCGGCAGATCGCGACGGATTGGAGCAAACACAGCCAGTTCCGAGACGTCGACGTTTTTCAGTTCTCCCGGCTGCTTGCCGTAGGTCTTGAAACGCTTGAGGACGCTCGCCATCTCCTCCTCAGTGAGGACCACCGGAATTCCAGCCAGAGACGCCGCCCAGTACTCGTGGCAGAGGGCTTCGACTTCTCCCGCCAGCCACAAGCCACCGTCGAGATCGGGGCCGAAACAAATCTGGCCGTGATTGGCAAGCAAGCAGGCGGTGCGCTGCTCGAGCGCCCGGATCATGAACACCGAGAGTTCCTTGGTGCCGAACTCAGCGTAGTCGGCAACCCGCAGCGAAGTGCCTCCGGTGACACCGATCATGTAATGGAATGCCGGGACTTCCCGGCGTAGACAGGCAAGCGCCGTGGCGAAGGGGGAGTGGACATGAACGATCGCCCCCGCCTCGGGCCGGGCGGCGTAGATGTCAAGGTGCATCCGCCACTCGGTGGAGGGGAGAAATTCTCCGCGGTATCCACCATCAAGATCCATCTCCACGACCTGCTCCGGCCGCATCTTCCGGTACGGGATGCCCGATGCCGTGATCAGGAAGCCCTCCTCTGTCCGCACACTGACGTTGCCGGAAGTGCCCTGATTGATCCCCTCCTCGTTCATCGCCAGGCAGGTCTCGATCACTTTTTCGCGGAGTGCCAAATGTTTCAGCGTCGTCATCAATGCTCCAGGGGATGCGGCGAGGGCGCGCTACCCTCGTCCAGTGGTGTCCAACCTTCAAACGTGGCGGCCTGTCCCCAGACGACGCCGGCAGCATCGACGAGGTTCCAGACGATCGCCTGTTCGATGCGAAACCGGCGGCCGGATCGCGCAATACGGATCCCGGCATAGTCGTCGACGAAGCCATCGCGCCGCGTCCGCTCGAGGAGTCGGGCGCGCTCGTCGCGATGCCCAGGCTCCGCGGTGAGACGCGATGGGGTGCGGACGAGATCCTCCCACGGCATCTCCCAAAGCTGAAGCGCCATGCGATTGCCATAGGTGAGGAGCGGATCGGCCTCCGTGCCGTGCGCAACGACAACAATCCCCGCTTCAAACAGCCGCCGCGCCTCTGCCTCGGGCGATCCGCCTCGAACGATCAACTCCCTCCCGACGACCCGGGCGAACGAATCCAGAATGCGCCGCGCATGGCCCACCGCTTTCGGGCTCTGCCACGGGGAATCGCCCCCCCAGCCCTGAATCTCCTCGACCCCGACCACTTCTTGGAGTTCGCCGAATGACAGCATCCGCCCAGAAAGATGGTCAGCCCGGCCAGCGCCCAGCCAACCCCGGGCAAACTCGCGGACCGCAAACCCAGTCAGCGCCAGCGTTGATGTCGGGTCGACTGCGATCTTGAATCCCAGCCGCTCAAGATTCGCAAGCGGCACCAGCGGGGTGACGCCGCCGGGGAGCATGTTGGCCAGCTGGGGCAACGGAACCTCGCGGGCAATCCGGGTGAGTTCCTCGACCGACCGCGGCGCCTCGACAAACCCCATGTCGACGCCACTTTCGGCGTAGCGACAGGCCCGGTCGATGGCGGCATCGAGCCCCTCGATCGCCCTGGCGTCAGTCCGGGCGATGATCACGAAGGCGGGGTCGCGGCGGGCGTCGAGGGCAGCGTGGAGCCGATCAACCATCGTCGTGACCGGCACCACATGCTTGCCGGAAAAGTGCCCGCAGCGCTTCGGCTCGAGCTGATCCTCGAGGAGTATTCCCGCTGCTCCGGCCGCCTCGAACTGCTTGACCGTCCAGGCGACGCCGGCGTGGTCTCCGTGCCCGGTGTCGCCATCGGCAATCAACGGAATCGAGACCCGCGCCGTGATTCTCCGCACACACTCTGCCATCTCGCCCGCAGAGATCAGCCCCAGGTCGGGGAGACCGAAGGAACTCGCCGCGGCCCCGAAACCGCCGAGGAAAAGCAGCTCGGCTCCAGCCTGCGCGACGACGCGCGCCGTGAAGGCGTCGTGGGGCACCAATGCCCGCACAAGCCCCGGTCGGGCGAGGAGGCGGCGGAGCGAGGCGGCGCTCGACATCAGCGGGTGTCACCCAGCCGGCAGGCGTTCTCCAGCAGCCGGAGCATGTGCGGGTCGTGGAAGATCGGAAAGGTCTCGTGGCCGGGGCGGATATAGATCACCCTCCCCTTCCCAATCTTCCACACCATCACACTGCGAAACCACGCGCCTTCTTCCCAGCACTCTTCGCACACGACCTCATCGGGGGCTGGCACATGGAACGGTTCGTCGTACATCTCGGTACGCGGCAGCGTCCACGAGTCAGGCAGACCGGCGGCGAGCGGATGATCACGATCGACGACCCGGAGGAAACTCGGTTTGCCGTCGGTGCGGTAGGCGGGAAAACAGCAGTTGGGCAAGTGGAGTTTGACGTCGACGCGGCCGTCTGGAAAGCGGCGGACATCGGCAGCGGGAGTGGGACGGGCGTCACGCTCGGGCACCTTGTAGTGCTGCGCTGGCACCTCTTCGATCGAGAGCATCTCGGTGGGAACGTCGGCAAACCGGCGACGGACATCCTGCCGAGACCGTTCGTTCATCGCCTCGATGAACGGCGTCGACCAGTGCGCCGAGTGGAGGGCAATCAGCACCAGCCCCCGGTCGCGGATCCGCTCCACGATTCCTCGCCCCGCATCGGGTTTGACCTCCGCCTGGCGGACGTGCCCCCACCAGACGAGCACGTCGGCGCTCTCCAGCAGCGGTGCACCGATCCCCTGTTCGGCGTCGTCGAGTTTGAGGCTGCGGACGGAGAGGCCCGGCCGCGTTGCCAGATGGTTGGCGATCGCACCGCCAAGAAAGGTCTCTCCGTAGGCCTCCTTTTGTGACGGCTGCTGCTCGTCCCAAACCAAGACCCGCCGCGGCCGCAGCGTCGAGGCGGCCGGAATGAGTTCCTGGGACGCGAGCCACTCAAGCACCCCGCTTTGCCAGGCATCCCAGTTCGGCCCCTGGTAGCCGTCGAGGCCATGGCCACCGGAGGGAAGTTCGAGGAGCCGGCTTGGCACCTCCGCCCCCTGACAGGCCTCATGGAACAGCCGGCTGTTCGAGATCGGCACCGCCGCATCGTCGACGGCATGGGCGAGGTAGGTCGGAGGCGTCCGCCGCGTCACCTGCTTTTCGTTCGAAAAGAGTTTCACCAGTTTTGGGTCGGGATTCTCACCGAGAAGATTCGTCCGTGAGCCACTGTGGCCGGCGTCACCGAACGTCACCACTGGGTAGACGAGGATCGCGAAGTCGGGGCGTGAGGATTGCTTTGCCACCTGATCGGCGGCCCCCTCGTCGCCGTCGTCGAAGTGGGTGGCAGCGGTCGAGGCCAGGTGGCCGCCGGCAGAGAAGCCGATGATCCCGACCCTCTGCGGATCGATGTGCCACTGATCGGCATGGGCACGGACAGTGCGGAGAGCACGCTGGGCATCCAGCAGGGGCACAAATGGCCGCCCCTTCGGCAACCGGTATTCGAGCACCACCCCAGCAATCCCATGTCGACAGAGCCACGCGGCGATGCCATGCCCCTCTGGGCCCGTCACCAGCCCGCCGTAGCCGCCCCCCGGGCAAATCACTACCGCCGGCGTCGAGGCCCCCTCCAGCACTCCTTCTGGCTGGTGAACGGTGATGAAGGCGTCGGCCGTCTCGGTGCCTGGAGTACCGGGGCTCCCGACGGGTGCTGGGCCGTTCCAGAGTGGGATCCGCTCTGGTTCAGCAGCGGCAAGCGCCGTGGCCACAAGCAGCACCGGGATGCTGATCGTCGCCACTGCCAAGCGCCATGCCGACGGGGCTCGATTGAAGAAAGACATTTCTTGGACTCCAGGGAGGCTCCGTATCAACTGATGGGCCACTCCCGCGGCCACGCAGACCCTCTCGGGGAAGTCGGCTCAACCGGGATGCCGGGTTGGAAAAACGGAGCAGGCCGCCTGCTCCGTCCCACCGCCGCAGGAAAGCAGGCTCTGGAGAGACTACCGCAAGCCGGAATCACGGCTGGATGAATCAGGAAACAGCGACCGTCGGCGTTGAACACTTGGCGCATCGCCGGCGGCTCCCCCCTTTGGAGCCGAGGAACGCCCCGTCTGCGGCAAGGCCGAGGGGGTGCTGCGAATCGGCGTCTTCCCGCGACTCTCCGACTGGAGTGAGGACGAAGACCGCCCGGCGTTGAGTGGTTTTACGACCACTTTTCCAGAATCGCTCCGGCTCTTGGCAGACCGTTCGCTGCCGGCATCGACTGCCGCCGAACTCTTGCCCGGCGTGCGGCCTGACTTGCTGCGAGGCGCCGGTTCCTGTTTGTCGCCGTCCTCTTTCGGTGCGGGGAAGTGGGTGTCGAGAAGCGTTTTGCCATCGGTAGCGTCATCGGCCGCCGCACTCGCAGACTCCCTCGCAGACTCATCGGAAGATCCTTCTTTGGCCGCGGAAGCACCAAGCGATGTACCGGCTTCCCTGGGAAGGCCAGTCAGGGGATCCAGAGCCGTTGTCCGCTGCCGATCGCTGCTCTCACGCCGCATCTTCGAGCGGGCCAACTCAGCCTCGGAGCTGTCGATTTTGCCGTCGGAATTGAGATCGAAGCGGCGGATCAACGCATCGCCGCGTGTCAATCCATGGCTCCGTGAGGGAAGCGGGGGCGCCGCCTGCACCTCTTTGCTGTCCTGACCCCATGCACCCCCACAACAGGCCATCCCTCCCGCGGCAAGGATTCCGGTGGCCAGCACGCAGCATCTCGCAGCGGCCGCGTACCGCGCCCCAACTGGGCTTCTGAACCGGATCATGCCGGAGGCGGTCGAGGTATCGTGGACTGACAATGAACTTCTCCAGAAAAACATGCGACTCTCGTTGTCAGAGAGCAGGGGCCGCAAAGCACCCCTTGCCATATCAAGTACCCGTCTTCCAAAAACTCCCGCGCGTATCACTCTTCGGCTTTCACCCGCTGTCGCCGCGCCACAAATCGATTGTAGGCCTGGGTATTGTGAATCCCAGCACTCCTCCCGACCAACAGCAAATCTGCCTACTATTCCAAGCGTTTTCCCCACAGAGCGTCCTCTGCGCGGGCATTCTTGGCATCGGCACGATTCTGTCTAGAGACAAAACAGCCTAGGCTGTTTAAAAAGTGCCCAACGGGGTTCTGCGGCACACCAACCGGGCAGAATGGGGAACGGCCAGGCTTGGAAACGACCCCCGCCAACCCCCGCTGGCTGAGCGGAGACGGTTTACTGCGCCCCGTTGATCGACGGCGCCGGCCTCGTCACCAAGCCATCCGCAGTGCATTCGCTCACCCCCAGGCCGTCGGCGGCGTGGGTGTCGAGAACGGTGGCGGGGAGAAGCAAGCGTTCGAGAGTCCCCACGTCCGGCGGCGGCATGGCGGCTGCCATTTCCTGCTCGGTCTGCCCGGCAGCGAGGCGGAGGTTCTCCGGGATGTCGGTGGAGAACTGCGTTCCCAGCAGCGTGATCCCATGCACGACCAAACGGACCGACAACGTCGTTGGTGTCACCTGCTTGAGCTGCCGCTCCCGCCCTGCGGCATCCTTGTAGCGCACGATCCCCTCACCAACGGCTCCCGCCTCCAAGACCGCCGGCGAGGCGGCGTCGTAGACCCAGCCAGTGCGGGCAAAGATTGTGGCCAGGGCAGCCACAATCCGGTCGTGGTCTCCCCCAAGAGGGACCTTGGTCGACACGGCCGTTCCGGGCGTGATCAGGGCCGGGAGGCTGGCGGCAAGCGTCGCCTCCGCTTTCCGCACTGCCGGTTCGGGCAGCGCCACAGCCACCACCACAGCCAGTTTCCCCCCTTGCTTGCCACTGCTCTCCTCCGCGTCGACGTCCGGCTTCGCTCCCGGCGCCGCGTAGAGCAGATGTCCGGCCACGATCCGCAGTGCCATGTCGTCAAGATTCTCGCCTGACTGCACCGGTTGCCATTGGTAGCGCCACAGGGGCAGTCCCTGGGCTATGGAATAGAGCACCGCCGCCAGTCCGCGGGCCGACTGCACGAGGAGATGGTCGGGACCGGCCCAGGCGACGGCCGTGCGGTGGGCCGCGGCACCATGCGCTGGGAAAAGCGGGATCGGCGCCTGCAGCTCACTCTGGAGCTCACCCAGGTCGCGGATCTGGACGTTGCCATTCTGGACGACCGCGAGCCTCCGGCCGTCGGGTGCGAATCCCACGCCACAGACGTTGCCGACCGGGAAGGAGGCGACGATCCGACCGTCGGCGGTGTCGCAGACCTGCACGCCGTCGATGTCCGGGACCGCCAGCCAGCGTCTGCCGCCGCTGACGATCGGCACAGGAACGCGACCCGGCGCCACCTTGATCCGGTATGCCGCCCGGGAGGCATCGATGTCCCAGCCGGTGTATTCATGGAGACTGCTCTGGTGAAGCACCATCCGGTCATCGACAACCCGCCCCCAGGGCGTGCGGGCCAACGACTCCCCATCCCCACAAGGCGCCGTCCACGACAGCCATGGTTTCGCCGCCTCGAGGCCGGGAGCCACGTCCCACAGCGTCAGTGTCTGTCGGGCGGCCCCCTCGGCGGTCGATTTCTCCCGCGAGAGCGTCAACAGCCGCTCCAGATCGGCGTGGTAGTCGAGCACGATTTCAGCAGCGCCAAGGAGATGCTGCCGCAGGACCTTCCCCGACTTCAGCGACGCCCACACCAACCGTGTGGGGAGCGGCCTGCCGGGAGTGACGTTCTCGACTGCGACGAGCACCACGCCTGCCGGACCTCCCACCGGGATCAGCCGTCCGACGCGGTCAAACTGATCGGCGCGGGGAATCTCCACCCGCCCCGGCATCAAGGCGAACGAACCAGGGGGCGGATCTGCGGCGAGGCCCTCCGCAGCCAGCGGCGGAAAGGCCTCGCGGTTGACCGCCCGGGCGGTGGCATCGAATGCTGTCAGCTTGAGGGGCGTTTCAGCCCGCGCAAGCCTCCGCTTGGTCCGCAGGGCGACATGTTGGTCGGCCCGGCTCAACTGTCCGATTTCGATCGTCATCTCGCTGCCGTCCGGTTGGCGGAGCAACACCGAGTCGCCGTCGATCGCCAAGAGCGTTCCACGGATGCGAAACATTCCGGTAGCGTCGCTCCACTCCCGCTCCGGCAAAAGCGCAGTGGCTCTCTTCGCCGGTGGCTTGTCGGCCGCGGTCTCGTCTGCTGCCCGCACGGCCCTCGCCCCTGTTGGCAACAAGATCGCCAGGGAAGCAGCCAGCCAGCCAGCCAGCAACAGCATACCGGCTGCCCGCGGTCGCGTTCCCGAGGGGGGCCATGGTGGCGAAGGCATGCTGCGTTTCCCGTGTGGATCCGGCGGCATCCCCCCGGAAGCCAACGGGCACCAGGTTGCCGCACAATTTTCGCGTCCGGGGGGCCAAGCCCCCGGAAACTTGAGTATGCAGACCGCCGCTGGCTTGCCGCAAGGCGAGGAGCCTGCGACGACTGGGACCTCAGTTTCTGGACAGCCAGCCGACCGAGGGGCTATCCTCCCCACAATCCCAGCCCTCTCCCGGAGCCCCCCTATGCGCACGCGCCGCATCGAATCCTCCCCTCGCGCTGCGAGCCCGTCATTGGTGTCGGCAGCCACGTCACCACCGGCCCTCGATGCCGCGGGGTCGCGGCGCGGATTCCTGGGCAGTTCACTGGCCGCGGGGGCGGCGCTCTTTGTCACCCCGACGATCATCCGGGCCGAAAACCGGGCCGACAAGTTGCGGGTGGCGGTGATCGGCTGCGGCGGTCGGGGAGGCGGCAACCTCGACAGTGTGATGGGAGAGCAGATCGTCGCGGTGTGCGACGTCAACGAGAAGACGCTCCGGGCTGCCGGCCAGAAGGCCCCAGGTGCCAAGGGGTGGATCGACTTCCGCGAACTCTACGACGACCTCAAGCCCTCCGCATATGACGCCGTCGTCGTCAGCACCACCGAACACACCCACGCCTTCGCGACGCTGCCGGCGCTGCTCAACAAAAAGCATGTCTATTGCGAAAAGCCGCTGACGCACAACGTCCGCGAGGCCCGCGTGATCACCGAAGCCGCCCAGCGGGCGGGCGTGGCAACGCAGATGGGGACGCAGATTCATGCCGAGGCCAACTACCGCCGCGTCGTCGAACTGGTGAAGGGTGGGGCGATCGGGACAGTGAACGAAGTCCACTGCTGGGTGGGCCGGGCTTGGGGGCTGCAGTCGCCGGAGGATGCGCAGAAATATGGCGACATCGTCGCCGTGCAGGATCGCCCCGTGGGCTCAACTCCCATTCCCGAAGGGCTCGCCTGGGATCTGTGGTTGGGACCGGCACCGGCCCGTCCCTTCCACGAGGTCTACTGGCCGGGACCGAAGTGGTATCGCTGGTGGGACTTTGGCAGTGGCACGATGTCGGATCTGGGAAGCCACTGGATCGACCTGCCGTTTTGGGCCCTCGACCTTGATGCCCCCAAAACGATCGAGGCCTTCGGTCCCCCGCCCCACCTCGAACTCGCCCCCGCCTCGATGCATGTCAGGTACGAGTACGGCTCCCGCGGCGCGCGTGCGCCGCTGTCCCTCACCTGGTATCAGGGGAAGGACAAGCCCCAAGCCTGGGAGGAAGCCACCATTCCCCGCTGGGATTCTGGCTGCCTGTTCGTGGGCACCGAGGGGAGTTTGCTTGCCGACTACGGCAAACACCTCCTCCTCTTCGGGCCCGATGTCCGCGACTTCAAGCGACCAGCGGAATCGATCCCCCCTTCAATCGGCCACCATGCCGAATGGGTCCAGGCTTGCAAGACTGGCACGCCGACCACCTGCCCATTTGGGTATTCAGGCCCGCTCACCGAGGCCAACCACCTCGGCAACGTCGCCTACCGTTCGGGTAAAAAGCTGGAGTGGGACGCGGCGGCGATGAAGATCCCCAACGCCCCCGAAGCGGAGAAATTCCTCACTCGGGAATACCGCCAGGGCTGGGAGTTTGACCGGATCACCTGACAGGACGTGACAGGACGCGGGTGCGGCTCTCCGTCAGGCGTCGGCCGGGCCATGGATGCCGTCCAAATAGCGGTCGATGATGCTGTGGTACTCCGCGCGTCGCTCGCTCCGCAGCCGCCCGAGTTCTGCCTCGACATCGAAGTCGGCCGGAGGCTGGGCCCCAACGGGCCGGCGAAACTCCGCAGCGATCCGGTGGCACCTGAGGAGGGCCATGTCGTCGGCATAGACCCCCTCGATAGACGCGACGAGATCGGACTCGAGAAGAAAATCGGCAAGCGGTGTGTCGGCAGTTCTCTCCCGCAGCATGGGGTGATCGGCCACCCAGGCCAGATCGGGGCGCTGCGCCGCGATCAGCGCCGGCAGTTCCCAGAGCCGGCCGGTGGGCAGGACGATGTCGAAACTCCCTAGGTCAGCCACCTGCAGGCACTGCGGTCGCCAGTGGGGGTTTTCGCTGCAGCGAAAGTTGGGGTCGTGGACGAGCCTCTCCACGAACAGCCGGAAGGCGGTGCGGATCTCCTTCAGCGACTCGAGCCTGGGAAACCACGGCGCATCGAGGTAGCGAAAAATCCACTCCCCCGATGGGGCCTTGAGGATCTTGTTGGCGTAGGCGGAGACGACACGGTCGACCGGATGCCGCAACGTGGCGATGCGGAGGGTGCCCTCGGGGGCGTCGGCGATCCGCTGCAGGGGGATCCCGTTGCGGCGTGTGGGCTGCGCGGAGGCGATGGCCGTTTCGATGGCGTCGGCCCAGCGGGTGAGCGACGTGCAGCCCGCCTTGGGAACGCGGACGATCGCCAGCCGGGCCTTGGGAAAATATCGGTAGCCGTTCACTCGCCGGATCTCTCCACAACAAGCCTGCGCAGTTCCTTGTAATCCGTCTTTCCCGTGCCGAGAACGGGGATCGCCGGAATCTGCCGGACTTCGTCAAGACGCATCACGCCACGCAAGCCATCCTCGAGGAGGATCTGGCTGGCTTCGCGGAGTGTCAAGGGGATCGTGGTGAAAAGAGCGATGTGCCGACCTGCGGCAGTCTCGATCCCCTCCACCGCCACCTGCGGCCCCTTGTCGTCGGCGGGATACCGCTTCGAAAACGGTTCCTCGAGCGCCGGCAGGGAGATCATCTCGCCACCGGCCTTCAAAAACCGCTTCAAGCGTCCCTTGAAGGCCAGGAAGTTGTCGGCATCAGCGACGACGAGGTCGCCGGTGCGATACCACTGCCGCCCCTCCATCTCCACAAACGGCGATGGACCGTCGTGATTGAGATATCCAGAGAAGATCGAGGGGCCCGCCGCCAGCAGGATCCCGGCCTCTCCCCTAGCCACCGGCTCTCCCGAATCGACGTCGACGATGCGGATATCAACGCTCTTCACAGGCCGGCCGACAGACCCGCGACGCCAGTCATTGACCCGGTTGGCCGCCAATACCGGGGAACACTCCGTGATCCCGTATCCCTCGAGGAGCACTGCATCGGGGGCGAGGGCCTGCGTCCGTTCAAACACGGCATCTGGGCACTTCTCGGCACCGGCCATGATCCGCCGCAGGCTGGCGAGATCATCCCCCTTGCTGACGGCGAGGATGTAGGAGAGGAACGTCGGCGTCGTGAAGAGCATCGTCGGCTTGTAGGCGCGGATCGTTTGCACCAGACCGCGGGCGTCGGTCGGATCGGCATAGCGGACCGTGCGGATGCCGGTGAGGTGCGGGAGGAGGACGTTGCCGGTGAGACCGAAGCTGTGAAACGGCGGCAGGAATCCCAAGAGCGAGTCCCCTGCCGTCGCATCGATGACCTCGAGGGCGTCGGTGATGTTGGTGATCAGGTTGGTGTGCGTGAGGGGGACGGTCTTCGGGGCGCTCTCCGAGCCGGAGGTAAAGAGAAAGACTGCCGGCTCGTGGGGATCCTGCTTGGGGAGGCTGCGAAGAAAGCCGTTCGGGTTGATGGTCGCTGCAGCGAGCGTCGAGAGCTGCTCCCCCTTTCCGATCCCCTGCCGGATCGTCTCCAGGTATTCGTACGCTGCGCCCGGCACCTCGATGCCGAGCCGATCAATGAGTTTCTTCGAAGTCACGATTCGCTTGGTGCCGGTGACCTTCACGCCGTGGGCGAGATTCGCCGGACCGGTCGTCCAGTTCATCATCACCGGAGTCTTCCCGGCTATGTGGAGGGCGAAGAAGACGATATCGGCAGCGACGCTCGCCGGCAGCATCACGCCGACGTGCTTCTCAGGCCAGGCGGCAAACCTCCGGGACATGACACTCGCCGCCACCAGCAGTCGCCGGGCGGGGAGGACTCCCGAGATCCGATCGGCCACGGCAGCCTGCGTCGGTGCCACCAGTGCCCGGCGCACAAACGCTTCGGCAACGGTATCGGCGAGCACCGCCGGCGGATCGGATGACCGCGGTGGCGCAAACCAAGTGGCCGAAACCGCCATCGGCTCCTCCTTGCCGTCGCCAACGAGTTTGCCGGCGGCCAGCGCCCACAATTCACCGAGCGTGCTCGGCACGGCGGGCGTGTGAAAACCGAACTGCTGTTCGATTTTCAGTGTGGCGTCCATCCGATCGAGGCTGTCCATCCCCAAGGCCTCGAGCGTCGTCTCGAAAGCGAGATCGCCCGGATCGATTTCGCGGCCGAGGTGCCCCGCAACGAGATCGTTGACCAGATGGATCGTCTTGGGATCGATGGTCGCTGGATCAATCGCCGGGCGCGATGCACCGGCGGCAAACGTCCCCTCAGCAGGGCCGAAGAGATGGCTGTACCGAACGAAGAGGGGTGGCTGCGGACCGTCAGCGCTGTACCAGCCCTCAAGGAAAGCGTTGGTCTGCTCGCGCGTCGCCTTGGGAAGCGTTCCCCTGGGGAGCACCTCGGCATGGATCGAGATCTTGCGGCGGGGAAGAAAGAAGATCAGGGCGGCAAGCGTCCAGCCGAGAGCACGGAGGAACGCCGTCACCAGGTTCGGCGGGGCGCCGGTGGCGGCACAACTAAAACTGCTTCCCCAGACACCGCCCGTCCGCACCATGACGACATTCAGCTCGGGGCAACGAGCAAGCAATTCATGGACGGCACGCGCCGAGCCGACCACCTCGGAATTGCCACGCTGCAAGCGCCCGGAGGGATAGATTAAAAAGCTATTCCCGCGTTGGATGCGATCGACGACGGCCTCGATCATCTCCAGCGTTTTCGTCTGGGCATCGCGACTCTGCGCGGAGAGATCAGGCACCTCGAAGGCATCGACCATCGCCATCAGCGGCCGCAGCGGGAGGAGCCGGTAGATGCCACTAAACACCAGTGGCCGCAGCGATCGCCCCAGCCGGAGGTGGGAAAGCACCAGCGGCGGATCGATGTAGCCGGGGTGGTTGGGGAGAACGAGCGTCGGCCCCACGATCGCCCGGAGCCCGTCCGCCCCCTCCACGGTCACGCGATACCGCAACTTCAGGAGCAGGCCGGCGATCGTCCAGAAGAGTCTGTTGATGAGAAGTTTCACTGTCTGCTTGCAACTCCTTCTCTGGGCGACCTCTCGGCGGGTGATTGTCACCCCCCCCACCGACGCTCCCCGAAACCTTTCCCACCCTACCGCTCTGATAGGATCGGACGCCATGGTCGTTTCCGTCAAACACCTGGAAAAGCACTACGGTACCAACCGGGCTCTGGGAGGTGTCAGCCTTGATGTGGCGCCGGGAACGCTGTTCGGCCTCCTCGGGCAAAACGGAGCCGGAAAAACGACGCTGATCAAGATTCTCCTCGGACTGGTGGCCCCCACGGCAGGCAAGGCCACCCTCCTCGGGCAGCCGGTGGGGACCTTCGCCGCCCGCCGAGAGGTCGGCTATCTCCCCGAGGACCACCGTCTCCCGGAATACCACACCAGCACGAGCCTCCTCGATCTCTACGGCGCTCTTCAGGGGATCCCCCGCCGCCAACGCCGGTGGCGCTCGGCTGAGCTCCTCGATCTGCTCGGGCTCGCCGGCAAAGAGAAGCTCCGCATCCGTGGCTATTCCAAAGGGATGAAGCAGCGGTTGGGACTGGCACAAGCGCTCCTCCACCAGCCGCGGGTGCTGTTCCTCGACGAGCCGACCGACGGCGTCGACCCGGTGGGCCGCAAGGAGATCCGCGACCTGCTCCTCGAAGAGCGGCGGAAGGGAGTGACGATCTTCGTCAACAGCCATCTCCTCGGCGAAGTGGAGCAGCTCTGCGACCGCGTGGCGATTCTCCGCAAGGGGGAGTTGGTGATCACGGGAACGGTCCCGGAACTCACCCGCCAGAAGTCCACCTGGCTTGTGGCCTTCGACGGCCCGCTCCCGGCCGGCTTCCCCTCCGCCGGCGCGCTGCTCAATCCGACAGACACGCCGGGGAGGCTGCGACTGCAGTTGGAGCCCCCGCCACACGATCAACCCGGCGGCGACAGCGGCCTCGACCGCTTCCTGGCCGATGCAGCGGCGGCCGGCCTGCGGATCCGCCACCTCGAGCGGGAGCGCGCCACACTCGAGGACCTCTACCTCCAGATCGCCGGCGGCACCACGCTTGCCGGCGGGGAGCAGCCGTGATGACTGCCCCCTCCGAATCCACCGGAACATCCTCCCCTCCGCTGGTGTCTGCCCGCCCAACCGCTCCCCGGACATTCCTGGCCATACTCCGCGACACGTGGCGCGAGTTCCTCGATGCCAAGGTGCTCTACCTCCTCTTGGCGGTAATCGGGCTTTTATTCGGCACGGCGCTGACTGGGAAGATCGAGCCCCAGCCCAGCGGCCGCGACTACCTCACCATCGCCGCCCGATCGATGGCAGCCGATCTCTCCGGGATCGATGTCGCCAATCAATCGCTGTTGGATGTCGCCGGCCGGCTCAACGGGGCCGTCTACTGGATCCGCTCTGCCGAGCCGCTGGGGGGTGATCTCCCCGACGGCAGATGGCGGGCAACGCTCAGTCGCACCTTCCTGCCGATGGTCGCCGAACCGGAATCAAACGCCCAAATTCAGAAGCGGTTTGGCGTCATCGCCGACGGCCAGTTGTGGCGGGTCGTCAAGGCGACGGAAACCAGCTCCGATCTCGCCCGCCGGCTCGGCTCGCAGACCTGGGAGATGACGGTCGAACCGGGGCGCGATCTGAAGTTGCTCTGGCCCAACCAATTCAGCCTCTTCGGAGGCAGTCTCGATTTGGCCGGATCGAAAGGCGCGCCTCTGGGCCTGGAGGTGCTGATCCTCCAGAAACTCCTGGCCACTGGATTGGGGGGCACGATCCTCCTCCTGGTGTGCGTGGCTGTGACCGCCGCCTTCGTCCCCACCATGATCCGCAAGGGGACGCTCGAATTGCTGTTGGTTCGACCGATTCCACGCTGGCAACTGCTCGTCTTTAAATACGTCAGCGCCCTGCTGCTGGTGGCCGGATTGCTCGGCCTCTTGGTATCCGCGGTGTGGCTGATCACGGGCATCCTCGCGGGAATCTGGTCGCCGGGGGTGATGCTCGCGCTGCCGAGCCTGCTGGTGTTTTTCAGCCTGCTGCTCGCGGTGAGCGTTCTCACCGGTGTGATCACCCGCAGCGTGACCTCAGCGATGCTCGTCACCGTGGCCTATTGGGCGGTGCTGTTTATTTTCGGGCAGATGCACAACCAAGTCGTGGAGAGCCGGCTCCGCGAGACCAACGTCGGCAGAATGCGTCCTGTGAGCATCGCCGACAGCCTCCGCGGTCGCCGTCCACGGCGTGAGGAGCCTCCGAAACCGGGCCGGACTCCCTTCCACCGGACGACGATCGGCCGCGTGTCGGAGGGGATCTACACCCTCCTGCCGCACACCGAGGACCTCGACAACCTCGTCGACAGGCAACTGATGCGCGACTATGCAGTGGCTGGTCCGTTCCGGGCCTTGCTTGAGTCGCCCGAGTTCTCCTGGCAGCGGGGGCTGGGACTGACGCTCCTCCACACCGTGGCCTACCTGGCGATCGCTTCCTTCATCTTCTCCCGCCGGGATCCCTGACCAAGTCGTATTCCAGACACTGCCCCCGTAGGTACGACATGCCCCCGGCAGCGCTTCACATGCTCTCCGCGCTCGAGCAAGCCAGCCTCGTCCGCGCGGGGGCGATTTCCTGCGTCGAGCTCGTCGGCCATCATCTGGAGCGGATCCACGCACTCAATCCCGGACTATCGGCTTTTGTGACCGTGTTCGATGGGGCGCTGGCCACAGCGCGAAAAAAGGACCGCCTCCGCCGCCGCTGCCGCGACGACCTTCCCCCCTTCCACGGCGTGCCGATTGGTATCAAGGATTTGAACATCGTCCGCTTCGCGACGACGCGTTACGGATCCAGGGCCGTGCCGCACCTCGCCCTCCCCTTCGACGACGCCACGGTGCAGCCGCTCCGCCGCGCCGGCTTCGTGATCGTCGGCAAATTGTCGACCAGCGAGTTGGGAGCGATGCCGGTCACCGAGCCCGATACGCATCCCCCCACGCGCAATCCCTGGGACAGCCAGCGCAGCGCCGGCGGATCGAGTGGCGGCTCGGGCGCGGCACTGGCAAGCGCCATGCTGCCGGTGGCGCAGGGCTCCGACGGAGGGGGATCGATCCGCATCCCGTCATCCTTCTGCGGGGTCTATGGGCTCAAGCCGTCGCGCGGTCGGCTTCCCAACCAGTTCCGCCTCCCCGACAGAAGGATCCTCTACACCTCCGGACCGATGTCCCGCACCGTCTCCGATGCCGCGGCACTGCTCGACGTGATGGCCGGGATCAATACCGGTCGGACACACTGGGCCCCCCCCCCTGGGCGCCCCTTCGCCGAGCGCCGTGGCCTCCTGACCAGACTCCGAGTGAAGGTCGTCACATCGAGTCCCCTGGCCACCACCGATCCCGATGTCATCGCCGCAGTCCGCAGGACGGCGCGGCTGATTGAGCGGATGGGCCATGTGGTTGAAGAGGCGGAGCTGCCCGCATGCAGCATGGAGGAATTCGTCCCCCTCTGGCAGCGGCTCATCGGCGGCATGCCGCTGGTCGGTTGGCACAAAGCACAGCCGATCACCCGCTGGCTCCACCAGCAGGCAAAGCGACTCCGCGGGGCGGATGTCGATGCCCTCTACGACAGGCTCGTCGACCGCTTCGCCCCGGTGCTTGCCACGGCCGACATCTGGCTCACCCCCACCGTTCCCACGACCGCTCCCGCACTCGGATCGTTCGCGCACTCCGATCCAGGCGAGGCGTTCGCTGCCGCCGCCACGCTGGCTGCCTTCACGGGGCTGGTGAATCTCACTGGTCTGCCTGCCGCCAATCTGCCGGCCGGACTCTCTGCGAGCGGGCTGCCGATCGGCATCCAATTGATCGGCGGCATGTTCGGCGAGGAGGATCTGCTGGCGTTGTCATGGGATCTGGAGGAAGCGCAGCCCTGGAGGCTTGTCGCCCCCGGCTTCGGTGCTGACGGCCCACCGCGGCCAGACGGGCGGCGGACGCTGGCAAGGCCGCCGGCGGGTCTGTTGCCGTGACGGCCGACTGCGGTGGTCGAGATCGCCAGAAACGGGTAGGTTTACCTCCCTTTCGGCTCTCCCGTGGTCCCTTGGGGACGGGGGAGTCTGCCCCCAGTACTCTTCGCGAGGGTTCACGTGGCTGCACGCACACGATCGGCTGTACGGACAGGGTTCGGCGGTCGGAAAACAGTGTCGGTCGGCCCGCGAAGACGCTCCCTGCCGGTCAAAACGCCAGGCGGGATTCTACTGCAACGCCTCCCCTTGGGGGTCTGGGCGATTCTGGCCGGATGGGGATGCTGCTCCCTGACTGCCGACGCCGCCGGATTCGTTCCCAGCGAACAGCTCCTTCCTGCCACGACCAGAGCCTGGGCCAGTGCCTCCGATGCGCCGGCCCTCCGCGCCCGCTTCGACCGCTCGGCGCTCGGCAGCCTCCTCGATGACCCGCTCATGCGCCCCTTTCTCGATTCTCTTGAGGAGCAACGTTCGACGGTTGCCGGCGACCGACTCGGATTCGGAATCACCCCCCAGGAACTGTCGGCGATCTCCGGCGGCGAGACGGCAATCGCCGCAGTCGAACAGGCCGATGGGATGCTGGCCGGATTGCTGCTGGTCGACACCACCGGGCATGATGAGAAGGTAGGCGCCACGCTCGAGACCGTCTTTGCCCGTCTGATCGCCAAGGGGAGCAGGAAACTGGCTGCTCCCGAGGGGATCACGGCCTTCGAACTGCCACCCGTTAAGCCGCTGGAAGGGGCAGCGGTGGCTGCCGAACCGGGCAGCCCCAGGAGGCTGGTCTATGCGTCGGTTCCTGGAGCAATCGTGGTCGGCACCACCCCCGAAGCGGTCGCGGCGCTGTTGCCCACGCTGGCTGCGGGGAGGCCCGATGCGCTTGGCACCTTGGAGCCGTTCAAGGCCGTGATGGAGCGGACCACAAGCGGCGTTCCTGATGAGGCTCCTCGGGCTCGCTGGTTCATCGATCCCCTCGCCTATGCCGTCGCCCAACAGAAAAGCGGGCCGGCGAAAAAGCCGACGAAGCGAAAGCCCACCGACTACGTCGCCATGGCGAAGCGCAATGGCTTCGACTGTATCAAGGGGGCGGGAGGGGTCGTGTTCTTCGGCGAAGGCTCTGTCGATCTCCGCCACAACACCCACATTCACGCCCCGCCGACGGCCAGTTCCCCGAAGGGAACCGAGCGTTACCTGAAAGCGGCCCGGATCCTGGAGTTTCCCAATGCCTCAGCGCTCGAACCCGCTCCCTGGGTGCCGGGTGACGCCGCCAGCTGGCTGGGACTGCAATGGGATGTTCCCAAGGTCTTCCGGGCGCTTGAGCCCCTCGTCGACGACATCGTCGGCGAGCCGGGGGTCTTTGACGACGTCATCTCGAGCCTGAAAGAAGATCCCGATGGACCGCAGATCGACGTCGAGAACGACTTCATCAAACACCTCGGCGGCGCCGTGATGATCACTGGCGACCATGTGCTCCCTTTCGGTCCTGATTGCGAACGGATGCTGATCGCCATCGCCACCAATGATCCGGCCGCTGTCGCCGCCACAATCGCCAAGAGCATGGCGACCGAGGCCAACACCAAGCGGATCGAGATCGGCGATCACATCATCTGGGAGACGGTGCCGGACGAGTCGGGCGCAGCGGGGCGCTCGACGCGCGTTCGTGCCGGGCGTGACGACGACGACGACAGGCCTCGGGGTCAGTTGGGCGATCCAGACAGTTCGCCCTTTCCCAATGCGGCTGTCGCCGTGGCCCATGGCCACATCCTCATCGCCTCCCACCGTGACCTCCTTGAGCGGGTCCTCCAGGGCAAGTCGCCGTCGTTCGCCGCCGAACCCGACTACACCGCTGCGGTTGAAGAACTGAGGCGCATCCTCCCTGGGGATGTTGCCCTGCGGACCTTCGGCCGTACCGAGCAGATGGTGCAGCCAACGTACGAGCTCCTCCGTGCCGGCAAGGGTCCTGAGAACAAGAGTCTCTCTGGCCGGATCGCCAACGCGCTGCTCAGCGCCCGGGAAAACCCCGGCTCAGCCCCTGGCACCAAAAAACCGAAAGAGCCCCGCCGGCCCCGTGTCGACGGCACCACGCTGCCGGAGTTCGAAAAGATCCGCCGCTATTTCGGGACCGCCGGGATGACGATGCAAACGGTGCCGGATGGATGGATGTTTGTCGGGGCGTCCTTGTGGGACCGGGCCAACGCGGCGGCGGTTGCCGCCGACGGTGCCGCAGATGCCAACGGGGCGGCGGTGGAGGGAGCGATCGACGCTGCCGCCGAGTGACGCCGCTCCCGGAGGCCTCTGCGGGCATGAACACCGCTGACGTGATCGTGATTGGCACTGGCGGCATGGGGAGTGCGGCCTGCGCGCAACTGGCGCTCCGCGGCGCTTCGGTGATCGGCCTCGACCGCTTTCCGCTGGCCCACGACCGGGGAAGTTCCCACGGCCAGACGCGGCTCATCCGTCAAGCCTATTACGAGCACCCAGATTACGTGCCGCTGCTGCTTGAGGCCTACCGGCTGTGGCGGCGTCTGGAGGAGGATACCGGCCGCCGGCTCCTCTTCCAGAGCGGCTTGATGATGGCAGGATCGCCCGAGGGCGAGGCGATCGCGGGCACGCTCCGCGCCGCCGACATCCACGGGCTTCCTGTGGAGCGGCTGGCGGTGGCTGAGGCCCAGCGTCGCTTTCCCCACTTCCGCCTTGATGATGGCTGGATCGCGATCTGGGAGGCGGCGGCTGGCTACCTGATGGTAGAGGACTGCATCCGCGCCTTCGCCGCCGTCGCCCAATCCCATGGCGCCCGCTTCAAGACCGACGTCGCGGTACTCGGCTGGACTGCGGGGGCGCATGGGGTGATGGTCGACACCGACCGCGGCACCTTCCGCGCTGACCGGCTGGTGATCGCACCGGGAGCTGGGGCTTCGGAACTTGCCCGACTGAATTCGATCCCGCTGACAATCCTCAAGAAATCGATGTTCTGGTACCGGCCGAAAGCGGCAGTTGCTGCCGACTTTGCCGCCGCGTCGGCCGCCCCCGGATCGACTGGCTTCCCCTGCTTCGCCTTCGACACCCCAGCCGGTTTTTACTACGGCTTCCCGGCCCTCGACGACCGCGGCGTGAAGATGGCCGAGCACACCGGCGGCCGGCTGGTCCGCAATCCGCTGACGCTCGATCGAACCCTCGACCGCAACGAGGAGGCCCGGGTGGCGGCGATCGCGCGGGCGCATCTGCCAGACCTCGGCACCGACCTCGCGTACGACTCCTCCTGCATGTACACCATGGCCCCCGACGGCCAGTTCGTGATCGGCCTCCATCCTGAAAGCCCGCGGGTGGCGGTGGCGGCTGGCTTCTCTGGACACGGCTTCAAGTTCGCCAGTGTCGTCGGCGCCATTCTTGCCGATCTGGCGCTCAATGGCCGCACCACCCAGCCGATCGGGTTTCTCGCCCCTGACCGGTTCAGGTCCCAGATCAACGAGCGACCGCTCCTGTCGTGACCGGTCCTGTTCGGCATATGATCGCGGCCTTTGTCCCTTCCCACTTGCCGGAGTCGACGCCGTGCTTTTCCTCCGCGCCACCTGCTTCGCCCTGTTCGCCGCTGCACTTGCCCCCCTCACCTCCCCGGCCAGAGCGGAGGAACCAGCCCGTAGCCACGGCATCGGTATCGACGACTGCTTCACCCTCGGTACCGTGTCCACGCTCGCGGTCTCTCCCGACGGCGCTGCCGTGGCCTACGTTGAGCAGCGCTGGGAAGGGGCAGACGACACGCGGAACGCCGACTTGTGGGTCGTGGACGTGGCCACCAAGACCAGACGCCGGCTGACGTTCGACCGTGCCGAGGAAGCCGCACCGCAGTGGAGCCCCGACGGCCGCTTTCTCTTCTTCACCGCCGACGTCCGCCGCCCAGGCGACGATTCACCGCCGCACGACGGGAAGATGCAGGTCTGGCGGATCGCCGCCGACGGCAGCGGACTCCAGGCGGTGACTCGCGTCAAGGAGGGGATCGGTCGCTACGAGCTCTCCGCCGATGGCCGGGCGCTCTACTACACGGTGGCGACCGAGGGAACGGCGGATGAGTGGAAAGAGCTCCGCACCCGCCACAAGGATCTCGAATATGGCCATGGCATGACGAAGTTCACGCAAGTCTGGCGCCTCGATCTGGAGAGCTGGAGAGCTGAGAAGCTCGTCGAAAACAATCGTGTCGTAACGTCGATCCGTGTCTCCCCCGATCAATCACGGATCGCGATGGTGACCACGCCCGACGACGAGCTGTTGCATCTCGAAGGCTGGTCGCGGGTCGACGTTTGGAACGCCGCCACGCGGTCTGTCGAGGTGGTGACGGCGGACGGGTGGCGGGCCCAGCATGAATCCCCTTTCGGGTGGATCGAGAGCCCCCGCTGGTCGGCCGATGGGGCGCTCGCTTTCGCCGTCGAGTTCGATGGTCATCCCTGCCGGATCTACGCCTGCCAGTGGGGAGCTGGCAAGCCGCAGGTGTGGGAGCTGGAGAGGCCCGCCGGCGTGAG
>QWOP01000083.1 GCA_003669605.1 Planctomycetota bacterium | reverse complement strand
GGGCAAGATTCAGCGTGTCAACGTGGCGGAGATCAAATCCATCGGCCGAAACACGCAAGGGGTGCGGATCATGCGGCTCGACGAAGCTGACGCCCTGGCTGCAGTGGTCCCCGTGCCGCCGAGCGAGTTGGAGGACGAGACCGATCCTGTGACTCCAATGACTCCAGTCACGCCAGGCGATCCGCTGGCCGATGTGCCACCACCAGTGGCCTGAGTCGTTTCGCCGATTCCCTTTTGGTACAGGTGTCCCGGCCGTCAGCCCGGGGTTGGATCCTGTGCTACAAAACTCCTGAAAAGGAAACGTGATGCGGATCGCGGTGGTCGGCACAGGCTACGTGGGGCTCGTGACAGGTACCTGTTTTGCCGACAGCGGCAATACGGTCACCTGCCTCGACATCAACGCCGACAAGATCGAGCGGCTTACTCGGTGTGAAGTGCCGATGTACGAGCCGGGACTGGCGGAACTTGTGGAACGCAACGTCCTCGCGGGACGGTTGTCGTTCACCACCGACGCCGCTGCTGCCGTCGGCCGGGCGGAAATCGTGTTCCTGGCGGTTGGCACTCCGCCCGCCGCCGATAGCTCGGCCGACCTGACGTCGCTGTGGAGTGTCGTGAAGTCGATCGCAGCGCACCTTCCTCCGCAGACGCTTGTGGTGACCAAGAGCACCGTACCGGTCGGCACCTGTGCCGGAATCGAGGCCCGCTTGCGGGCCGCCACGGGGCGGGCATGCCGGGTGGCGAGCAATCCGGAGTTTCTCAAGGAAGGGACCGCCATCGACGACTTCCAGAAGCCCGATCGCGTCGTGGTCGGCGTGCGGAACAGTCAGGATGGCGAATTGCTGCGGAATCTCTATCAGCCGTATCTCCGGACCGAGCACCCGTTCCTGATCATGTCGCCTGAGAGCGCGGAGATGACGAAATACGTTGCCAATTCACTGTTGGCGACGAAGATCAGTTTCATCAACGAGGTTGCCAACCTCTGCGAGCAAATCGATGCCGACATCGATGATGTCCGCCGGGGGATCGGACACGACCGCCGCATCGGGTTTGCGTTCCTCTTTCCAGGAGCGGGATACGGCGGCAGTTGCTTTCCCAAGGACGTCCAGGCACTGGCGGCGATGGCCCGGGGCAACGGCGTGATCCCGCGGGTGCTGGCGGCCGTGCACGACACGAATCTTGCCCAGAAGAAGGTGCTCGCGGTGAAGATTGCCAACCACTTCGGCGGCGATCTCAAGGGCCGTAAGGTGGCGGTGTGGGGGTTGGCATTCAAGGCCCGTACCGACGACATCCGCGATGCCCCGGCGCTCGACCTCATCGAACACCTGCTCGCAGGTGGGGCGGTGGTGACGGTATTCGACCCGGAGGCCATGGACAACATCCGCCGGTTGTACGGGGATCGGCTGTCGTATGCAGCCAGGCAGATGGATGCTCTCGATGGCGCCGAGTGTTTGGCGATCGTCACCGAATGGGGTGACTTCCGCCGACCGGACTTCGACGAGATGGCGTTGCGGATGCGTTCCAAGGTGATCTTCGACGGCCGTAATCTCTATGTGCCTGCCGACATGAAGGAGCGTGGGTTCACCTACCACTGCATCGGCAAGGCTCCGGTCGTTGCCGGCTGACACCGCCACTCATTCTTCCCAGCCTCTCTAGTTTGACAGGCCTCAAGGCCGACTGGTCAACTGACCGCCCCGGGGGCGAAGGCTGCATGTCTGTTGCTCCCCCCGGCCCGCCATCCCCGGGAGTACCGCCGTGAAGCGCGCCAGTATCGCTGCTGTGTTGTCCCTTGTCTGCGTGGCGATGGTGTCTGTGGAGTGCCAGGCCGCCGCCGAAGGCGCCGCTGCGACCATCGCTCCGGAGCAGGCCTGGTTCTTTGGGCCCTACGGCGTGTTCTGGACACTGGGAACGGCCGGGGCGTTGTTTGCGCTCTGGCAGGCTTGGAAGTTTTTCGAGTGGATGCGGGACCAACCGGCGGGCACGCCGCGGATGGTGGAGATCGCGGGGTTTGTCCGCACAGGTGCCGATGCCTACTTGCGGCAGCAGTACCAGGTCGTGGCGGGATTCTTCCTGGTGATCTTCCTCCTGCTGCTGGTGCTCGCCTTCGCCCTCAAAGTGCAGAGCCCATGGGTGCCCTTCGCCTTCCTCTCGGGAGGCTTCTTCTCCGGGCTGGCCGGTTGGTTTGGCATGAAGACAGCCACCCTTGCCAGCAGTCGGACTGCGGCTGGTGCGGAGCGATCGCTCAACGAGGGTCTGCAGGTCGCATTCCGCTCAGGGGCCGTGATGGGGCTGACGGTCGTGGGCCTCGGCTTGCTCGACATCATGCTCTGGTTCTTTATCCTCTACTGGTTCGTGCCGGCGCTCGGCTTCCAGCGGATATCGCTGGAGGAGATCACTGTCACGATGCTCTGCTTCGGGATGGGGGCCAGTTCGCAGGCGCTCTTCGCCCGCGTCGGCGGCGGGATCTTCACCAAGGCTGCCGACGTCGGCGCGGATCTGGTTGGCAAGGTGGAGCACTCGATCCCCGAGGACGATGCCCGCAATCCCGCCACAATCGCCGACAACGTCGGTGACAATGTCGGTGACGTCGCCGGCATGGGCGCCGATCTGTACGAGAGTTACTGCGGGAGCATCCTCGCCACGGCCGCCTTGGGGGTGGCCGCATTCCCCGATGACCACCGGATGCAATTGGCCGCCCTCTTCCTCCCGATGGCGATTGCCTCAGCGGGAACGCTGCTGTCGATTTGGGGAATCTGGCAGGTCCGGACCAAGGAGGATTCCTCACAGAAGGCCCTGCTGGCGGCGCTGGCCCGGGGCATCAACCTCTCCACGATGGCGATCGCCGCCGCGGCCATTGCGCTGACCTGGTTGATGGTGGGATGGGCCCATGTGGGGATCAGTTTTTCAGTGATTGTCGGTCTTGTGGCCGGATGGTTGATCGGGAAGTGGACCGAGTACTCCACCAGCAACGAGTATGCCCCGACCAGGGAGCTCGCCGATCAGGCGCTCACAGGGCCGGCAACGATCATCATCGGCGGAATTGCCGAGGGGATGCTGAGCACGTGGGCGCCGGTGCTGATCACCGGTGCGGCGACCCTGCTTTCGTTTGGATTCTCAAACGGCTTTGATTTTCGTGATCCGGCCGTTTTTGCCCTTGGACTCTACGGAGTGGGGATCGCGGCCGTTGGCATGCTGTCGACGCTGGGGATCACATTAGCCACGGATGCCTACGGACCGATCGCCGACAACGCCGGAGGCAATGCCCAGATGGCCGGCCTGCCCGAGTTTGTCCGCGAACGGACCGACGCCCTCGATGCGTTGGGGAACACCACCGCCGCCACCGGCAAGGGGTTTGCGATCGGGTCGGCCGCCCTCACGGCGCTGGCACTGATGGCAGCCTACGTCGAGGAGGTGCGGATCGGCTTCGATCGATGGGGGCAGGCATTTACCCAGCACATCGAGGGTGAAAACGACCAATACCTGACGATATCCGGCCGCCGGACGCAGGTCACCGCGGGGCAGTGGGTCAAACTCGCCAACGGCATCGTGGTACAGATCGGCCGCAGTCCGCAGGAAAACGCCGCTTGGATGGTGCTCGACCGCGAGGCTCTCCCCGACTTCGATTCCCTTCCCGCCAGAATGCTGATCGATCCCGAGCCCACCGCCGAAGAGATCGCCCTTCTGCAGCGATCCCGCCGCCTCGTGCCGGTACGCCAGGCGAGGATGGCAGATTACATGCGGCTGTTCGACGTCACGCTCATGAATCCCAAGGTGCTGGTGGGATTGTTTGTGGGGGCGATGAGTACCTTTGTGTTCTGCGCCCTGACGATGAAGGCGGTGGGGCGGGCCGCCAAGGGGATGGTGGAGGAGGTGCGCCGGCAGTTCCGCGAGAAGCCGGGGATCATGCTCGGCACCGAAGCCCCTGACTATGCCGCACCGGTGGCGATCAGTACCAAGGCAGCACAGCGGGAGATGGTCTTGCCCTCGCTGCTGGCGTTGCTGGTGCCGGTCGTGGTCGGATTATTGCTCGGTGTGGGAGGGGTGATGGGGCTGCTGGTCGGGGGGCTGACGACCGGGTTTTGCGTTGCAGTCTTTATGGCCAATGCGGGTGGCGCCTGGGACAATGCCAAGAAGCACATTGAATCGGGGGTGCATGGGGGCAAGGGCACCGATGCCCACAAGGCGGCTGTGGTCGGAGACACCGTCGGTGATCCGTTCAAAGACACCAGCGGACCGAGCCTCAACATTCTCGTGAAGTTGATGAGCATGGTGAGCGTGGTCGTGGCCGGATTAGTGGTCCGCTACAGCCTGGAGGCACTGGGGATCTTTTGAGCGATTTCTCCCCTGCCACTCCGGTTCGCTGGGTGCCCGAGGCCAGCTGTGGCGCGGCCCGCGCCGGAACGCTCGTCACGCCACACGGCAGCGTGCCGACCCCTCTTTTCATGCCCGTTGGCACTGCGGCCACGGTGAAGGGGGTCGACATCGGCCGGCTGGCCGGTACCGGCGCCACGATGGTGTTGGCCAATGCCTACCACCTCCATCTGCGGCCGGGTGAGGAGATCGTCGCCGCAGCCGGGGGGGTGGCCCGGTTCATGGGCTGGAATGGGCCGACGCTCACCGACAGCGGCGGCTTTCAGCTGTTCAGTCTCGCCCGTCAGGTCAAGGTCACCGAAGAGGGGGCTTTCTTCCGCTCGCACCTCGACGGCAAGGGGATAGCGCTCACACCGGAAGCCTCGATCCAGATCCAGGAACGGATCGGTGCGGACGTGGTCATGCAACTCGATCACGTTGTGGCCTTGCCCGCCGAACGGGAGCGGGTGGCGGATGCGATGCGGAGGAGCCTCCGCTGGGCGGTACGTTGCCTGGATGCCCACCGTCGCGCTGATCAGGCACTGTTCGCCATTGTGCAGGGGGGACTGGAGCCTGACCTCCGCGAGGAGAGCGCGACGCGACTGCGCGCCTTGCCATTCCCAGGCTACGCCGTGGGGGGGCTGTCGGTGGGGGAGGGGCCCGAGGCGATGGTGGCGGCCCTCCAGGCGACGGTTCCGCATCTTCCAACGGACAAACCGCGTTACCTGATGGGGGTCGGGCAACCGGCCGACATCATCGCTGGAGTGGCTTCCGGGATCGATATGTTCGACTGCGTCCTCCCCACCCGCTGCGGGCGCAATTCGCTGGCCTACACCTTCCACGGTCCGGTGCGTCTGCGCAATGCCTGCCATGCTCGTGATCAGGAGCCGCTCGAAGCGGGTTGCCCGTGTCCGGCCTGCAACGTAAGCCGGAGTTATCTCCGCCACCTTTTCATGGCCGGCGAGATGCTGGGGCCGATTCTGGCCTCAATCCACAACCTCACTTTCTATCAACGGCTCATGAAGCGCCTCCGCGCGGCGGTGGTCAACGGCACCTTCGCGGAGGAGCGCCAGCAATTGCTGGCTGATCTGGCAGGCCCCGCCACTGGGCCCTGAGGCCCTGCTTTGGGGCCGCGGGGACCGCGCCGTCAGGCTGCGGCAGGTGTCGCTCTTGTCGGCCGTGCGCCGAGAGCGATACATTCTGGGTTTTCCCCGTCTGGGGGTGGCCTCCGTCCCCAGTCACTTGTCGCCTAGCCAGTCCACTTTATCATGCTCCGTCCACTTCTCTCCGCCCCGCTTGATGGCCCCCCCCACTCCTGCCGGGGGCTGCCTGCCGCGCCTGGATGTGCTCGATTAGCCCTGTTTCCTGTGACCCTGCTCGGCCAAGAGCAAGTCTCCGGAGCGCCGATGCAAATCCTGCTCCAGGTCCTCCCGTTCCTCCTGGTGGGGTTCTTCGCCTGGACCCTGCTTTACAAACCGGAGCGGGAACGGATGAAGCGTCAGCAGGATCTGCTCGCGGGACTAAAGAAGAACGACCGGGTGCTTACGTCCGCCGGCATCTACGGTACCGTCGCCAACGTCGATCGGGATGCTGGCCGCGTCACGCTCAAGGTTGACGATGCAGCCAACGTCAAGATCCAGGTGGCCCTCTCCACCATTGCTACGGTCCTTGATGGATCCGCCGAGGCCGCCGCATCGGGCGTCTGATTCGCCCGCGATTGCAGCCATCCCCACACCGCACACGTCCACCAGCATCGAAAGTGAGCAAGTGTCATGACCCCATCCTTCCTTCTTCCCTTCGCCCAGGCTGCGGTCGAGGCCGCTCCTGCCGCCGCCGCCGCGGCCACCGCCGCGCTGCCTTGGTGGCGCGAAGGTTGGGGCGTGTGGTTGCTGGCGCTCTCGACAGTCGCGCTGCCGTCGCTGTTTGCCTGGCTCGCCGCCAAGCAGTTGCGGGCCAGTGACATGTGGGGCCGCTTGGCAGCGGTGCTCACGGCCCTCGTCGCCGGATGCGTGATCATCGCCCTGGGGTGGCCTCCGCGGATGGGGATCGATCTCAAGGGGGGCGTGATCCTGGTGTACGAAATCGATTCCAGCAAGCAATCGATTGTCCAGGAGGATGTCGATCCCGCAGATGGCGACACGGTCGCCGCAGCCCAGCGTTCTGCGCCTGTCGACATGGACAAACTCGTCGCCGCGGTCAGCCGCCGAGTGAATCCGGGCGGCCAGAAAGAGGTTACGGTCCGCCGTTTTGGTCTCGATCAGCTCGAGGTCATCGTTCCTGAGGTAGAGCAGTCGGAAGTTGAGCTCATCAAGAAGATCGTCTCCAGCGCCGGCGTGCTCGAATTCCGGATTACCGCCAATCCCGACGATCCGCGGCACCGTGAAGTGATCGACTTGGCTGGCCGGACCCCCGGCGAGACGGTGATCAACGGCCAGCGTTCGATCGGACGCTGGGTGCAGCTCGACACCGCCAAGATGGATCCCAGCGAGAACCGAGGTCTCGTCACACGGAGCCGTCGCGAAGGGACGGTCGAGGTCTTGGTCGTCCTCGACCGGTTTGATGTCACCGGCGGTTTTCTGTCGCGGTCGAGTTCGAGTTACGACCAAAACCTGCAGCCGTGTGTGAATTTTGCCTTCAATTCCGCCGGAGCCAGCCTGTTCAACGTCCTCACCAGCCAGAATCTCCCCGATCCTGCCAATCGGCTCACCAGCCGGCTGGGCATCGTCCTCGACGGCGTGCTGCTTTCGGCGCCGGTGATTCGCAGTGCCATCTCCAGCAGCGGCCAGATCACCGGTTCGTTCAAGCAAGCAGACGTTGATTTTCTCGTCGGAGTCCTCAACGCCGGCAGCCTGCCGGCGGCTCTCTATAGCGAGCCGATTAGCGAGCAGCGGATCAGTCCGCAATTGGGGGCCGACACGATCCGCTCCGGCGCCCGGGCGATGCTCCTGGCGACGATTGTCGTGCTGGTGTTCATGCTGGCCTATTACCGATTTGCAGGCTTCGTCGCCGATCTGGCGGTGGTGCTCAACATCATCCTCGTCGTGGCGTTGATGATTTCGATCAAGGCCGCCTTCACGCTTGCTGGTCTGGCCGGCCTGGTGCTCTCGGTGGGTATGGCGGTCGATGCCAACGTGCTCATCTACGAGCGGATGCGGGAGGAGACCGATCGCGGCGCTGCCCTGCGGATGGCAATCCGCAACGGATTCCAGCGGGCGTTCTCCACGATTCTCGACTCCAACCTGACGACAGTGATCACGGGCTTGGTGTTGTTTGCGATCGGCACCGACCAACTCAAGGGTTTCGCCGTCACGCTGATCCTCGGCCTCGTCCTCAACCTGTTTACCGCGGTCTTCTGCTCGCGGGTGATGTTCGATCTGGCCGAACGGAACCGCTGGATTACGCGGCTCAACATGGCGCGGATCTTCGGCGTCACCAACTTCCGCTTTGTGGAGTGGATGCGACCGGCGATCGTGGTCTCGACACTCTTCATTCTCGCTGGGGTAGCGACGGCGCTGCAGCGTGGGCAGGGGCTGTTTGACATCGACTTCACTGGTGGCACGAGTGTGCAGGTGGCCTTCAAGCCCGGGCAGGCGCCCGATCTCGCTGCGGTCCGTGAGGCAGTGGGCACTCTCCCCGACAGCGCCGTCAGCGAGGTGACGATCGAGGGAGTATCCGAGCATCGTTTCAAGATCGACACGTCGCTGCGCGACATCGCCCAGGTCCAGCAGATGCTTCAGGAGGTCTTTCCGGAGAAGCTCGCTACCTATGCGATGGCTTTCGACGGTCTTGCCGAGCAACCGGCAGTGGAGGGGGGGGCAACCGCCACGACCACCGCGACGCTCGACTTCCCTGAGAAGATCAACCAGGCAACGTTGCGCGATGCGCTCGACGCCACGCTGGCGGCCGCAGGTGTCGGCAATGTCCCCTTCTCCATCGAATCGCCCGGGATGCTGGCGCGCTCCAAGCCCTACCAAACGTGGAACCTGACTTCCGGTATGGATCTGGAAACGACGCGAAAAGTGTTGGAGCGGATGTCGCAGCAGATGGCGGACACCCCGGTGTACCTCTCGGCGAATTTGATCGGCGGCAAGGTGGCCGGCAACACGAAGGTGACGGCGGTCTATGCGCTCCTGGCGAGCCTGCTGATGATCGTGCTCTACGTCTGGTTGCGATTTCAGAACGTGGCCTTCGGTTTGGCTGCAGTGGTGGCCCTGATCCACGACGTGTTGGTGGCGGTGGCCTGCTTAGCGATGTCCCATTTTGTCGCGCCATGGATGGGCTGGGCGCTGATCGACGACTTCAAGATCAGCCTCGACGTCGTAGCGGCCCTGCTGACGATCATCGGTTTCTCGATCAACGACACGATCGTGATCTTTGACCGTCTCCGCGAGATCCGCGGCAAGAGCCAGTTCGTTACCAGCGAGATGGTCGACAAGGCGGTCAATCAGACCCTCAGCCGCACGATTCTCACCTCAGGCACGGCGTTTCTGGCGACCTTGATTCTCTTCCTCTTCGGTGGCTCTGGCATTCACGCCTTCGCCTTCACGATGCTGGTGGGGATCATTACCGGTACCTACAGCACGATCTACATTGCCTCGCCGATTGTTCTCTGGCTCCAGAATTGGGCCGGAGAGCCGGCTCGGGTGGCGTCGTCGCGTGCCGTGCGTGCCGGCTGAGTCAGACGCCACCCTTTCCGCAGCCAGCCCGGATGACGCCGATTGAACTTTGCCGATTGGTCTGTTGAAGCGGTTGGCGGGACTTGGCAGCGTTGCGATGGTTGTGCCGCTGCCGGCCGATTTCCTCAGCGTGGGGTAGAGTTTTCCTGGAGCGGTTTCGACGCACAGGAGGGCTGAAAGATGCTGGGACAGGCGGTACGGTTTCTGGCCGGGCTCACAATGGTGGTCGTCGGCGTAGCCTTAGCGGCTCCCTTTGCCGTGCGATTGGTTGAGGCCCACGGTGATGGTGCTCCCCCCCCGGCTGGCGCGGCCGCCGAGGGCGCCACGGCCGCCGCGGCTTGGGCCGGGACGGCCCCGGCTGCATACGCCATCCCCGACTCCCGGGGCGTTTCTCAAAGCCAGCCTGCGGATCTCGAAGAGATTCAGCCCCACGTCGTCATTCCAGGGAGCTTGCCTGCGGATCGAGGCGTTTTGCCTCCACGATCGAGTGGACCTCCTCCGGCCCCTCTGGCCCTTCCCCAGCCGCCGGGCGACCTGTCGCTGGCGCCTCCCGCCTTCGATGCCACCTACCGCTCAACGCTCGACGTGCCGCCGCCTCCGCTGCTCGATTCCGCTGGCCCCGCCGCGCTCGCGGTGACCAGGGCCGGATTTGATGCCGTGGCGGCGCAGGGCACCGGGGAAGTGCGGGTGGCCTCAGCCGATCTGCCGGCTGCCCTGCCCGCCGTGTACATCATCCGGGACGGCGACGATCTGACGTCGATCGCGTCCAAACTCTACGGGCATCCTGGCGCCGCAGAGGCCATCTGGTCGGCCAACCGCGACAGGCTTGAGGACGCCAATGTCCTGCCAATTGGGCTGCCGCTGCGGATTCCATCGACCTGGGTGCCGCCGGCCGTCCGCGCCAGCCAATCTGGCGGCCCAGCGGTGATCGAGCCAGCCCGCCGTCCAGCCCACGTCAAAGTGGGGCCAGGGGAGACGCTTGAGTCTCTCGCGCAGCGGTTTTACGGTGATCGGTCCTGGGCAGGCCGGCTCTGGGAGGCCAATCGGGACCGCCTCCGCAACCCTTCCCTTCTGGTGGCCGGAATGGAACTCCGACTGCCGTGATCGGGCGACTTCGAGGGATTCCTGGGACCTGCAGCGGTCGATATTTTGGGTAGAATGCCAGCAGGGCCAACGGCGCGGTCACAGCGTGGGAGGAGAGCGGGGGGATCGTCCCGTCTCTTGAGGGCCCGCGCGTGACCGCACGCACTCACCGCACGCACTCACCGCACGCAAGGGGGTCGACGATGGCTACAGGGCGCGCCAGCACGAACCATTCTGTGGAACGGCTCAGCCATGCTGCGGGGCAGGGGGAAGACGGGCTCACCGAAGCCCCTCTTTTTTCAAACGCCATCCTCTCCCGCGACCTGCCGGCGTTGGCCGCCAGCTTGGTGATCCATGTCATTGCGCTGCTGGCCCTCGCGC
>QWOP01000089.1 GCA_003669605.1 Planctomycetota bacterium | reverse complement strand
GAATCCGAAGTACGAAAGTTGGAGAAACTTTGTCGACAGTGCCTACTGGACAGTCGATCTGCGGTGACGTCGTTGGCGGCTTCCGCGCCAGCGAAGTCCCCGAAGCCAAGTCCCCGAAGCCAAGTCCCCGAAGCCAAGTCCCCGAAGCGAAGTCCCCGAAGCAGTTCGCTACCCTCGCCGACGAATCCCCAGCCGACCAGATCGAGTCTCAAAGGCCAGTCCAGTCTGCTGCCGATTCAGCGCCGATTCAGCGCCGATTCAGCGCCGATTCAGCGCCGATTCAGCGCCGATTCAGCAAAGCGGATCCTTCTTCTCGGTGATCACGGGGCACTGGGGGGACATCTCGGCATTGAGTTCCTTGAAGTCCTTCCATTCAGCCGGGAGGTTGTCCTCGTGGAACACAGCCTCCACCGGGCACTCCGGCACGCACGCTTCACAGTCGATGCATTCGTCGGGGTGGATGTAGACCATCTTGTCCCCTTCGTAGAAGCACTCGACGGGGCACACCACCACGCAGTCGGTGTACTTGCAAGCGAAACAGGGTTCGGCGACGACGTGAGTCATGTTCGGAGCGTCTCCAGGAGTCGAAAGAGCGGTGGAGGGGTGGGCTGTCTGCGCGGAATCGTAGGACGAACCCCGGGGCCTGTCAACGAATTTGGAATCGGCTTTTGCCTGCCAGTTCCGTGAGTCGGGGTCGACTGCGATTGGTGGTGACCGACGGCGGCCATATGATCGGGTGAATGTTCCAACCGACGCCGCCGGGACGGCACGCCGGGCAGACCCGAAAGGCCCGGTCGACAGCAGGGGGTGTACCGTGACCGATTCGGGCGCCGACCGATCCTCCCCTCGCCCCCCCAACGAGGTCCCCGGTGGGGCCCGGAAACGGCCCTTACCGATGGCTGCGACACCCTCGAGGGCCGGTGAGGAACCGCCCCCCCCGCCTCCCGCCGTGGCTCGAAGTCCGGAAGACGCGGCTCTCGTGCAATCGTGCCTGGCCGGGGTTCCAGGCGCCTGGGATGCCTTCGTGGCCCGGTTTGCCGGTTTGTTCCGGTATGTCGTCGACCGCACCTGCGACCAGCGGAAACTGGCCCTCTCAGCCGCCGATCGCGACGATGTGATCGCGGAGATCCTCGTCGAGGTCCTCAAGGCGGATGCTGCGGTGCTCCGCGGATTTGCCGGGCGCTCGAGTCTGGCAACGTATCTGGCTGTGGTGGCCCGTCGCGCCGCGGTTCGGATGATGGAGCAGTCCCCTTCGCCAGCCCGGGCCACTGCGTATCCCGGGCAGGTCGATGCGGCCGTCGATCCTGCCCAGGCCGAGCAGCATCGCGTCGACCGCGACGAGGTGGAGTCACTCCTGACGCGACTGGACCCCGAGGAGGCCAAACTCGTGCGACTCCATCATCTCGAGGCCCGCAGTTACGGCGAGATCAGTCGGATGATGGGAATGCCGCTGGGGTCGATCGGACCGGCTCTTTCCCGGGCCCGGCAGAAGATGCGGGATGCCAAGGCAGTCGCCGCCGCCACGCCGGCCGCCGACCTTCGCCCGCAGGCTGGTCTCTGAGGCCCTCCCGTTCGGGAAGCGTGTCGGGCTCACCTGGCGCCCGGTGGGGGGAGCGGCGGCACCTGCGGTGTGGCAGCAGCCGGAGACGCAGCAGGGAATAACGAGGCGGGGGAGTTGGGCGGATTGAAAGGCAACGCGGCCGGTGGCTGGGTGGGCTGCTGTCCGGGCGTCTCCCCCGGGGCGGTGATCACGACGGCCGGATCTGCCAGATCGATCGGCTGGTAGCCTTCATACGCCGGCATCTGCCAGAGTTGCCCCGGGTCGGACGGAGGCATGTTGGTCGTGATCGAGGAGAGTTCTAATTGGAACTCGATTCCTGACGTCGGCCACGAGACCTCGACCAGCCGCGGCAAGGCTGCACCGCTGGGGGGATCGACCCGGTGCCGCGATGTCCGCACGCTCGCCAGCCGATCCCCCGCGGCCGTGAACAGGTGCTGTTCGAGTACCAGCCCGGTGGTGCCGTCGACGATCGTCGACTTGGCCATCTCGCCGTCCGGTGAGGTGGTCCGCGTCCGGATCTCCAGGCGACCGTCGGGGAGTTGGTAGGGGCCGTCGTGCCGGTCCTCTGGACGGAAGGAGACTAAGCCGAGCAGTTCCGGCATCCATTCGGCGCGGAGCGGGATCAATTTCCGAGCCGCCGACTGCGCGTAGTTGTCGTGCCGGCAGAAGAGCGTGACGGGGGGTTCATGCCTCCGGATCCAGAGCCAGAAAAGTTCATCATTGCTGCCGATGTCCAGTTCACTCCCGGTGATCGCGGTCTGGGCCCGGAGGCGAAATCGACGCGGCGGTTCGCAGGCCACCTGCGCTGAGAGCCGGGGGACCCCCGGGACGGCGAGCACCGCCTGCGGCGCCATGTAACTCCGCACCCGGCGGGTGTTGTCGTGAACTGTGGAGATCACCTGTTCGAGGGTCGGCTGCGGTGGGAGCGCCCGGGGCAGCGGCATCACCCCGACCTGATACCCACGGAGGGCCTGCGGGCAGGCTGCGCCACTGGAGGCGACCGCGGCGACCACCAGCAGCAGCAGACAACCGCGGGTGAGCGCGACGGCGGTGCGAGCGGATTGCGGGCCGTGGCAATTCATGCAGCCTCCCCAGACCAGAGAAGGGCTGCCAGCCGTTGCTCTATAGCGGCCGCAGTGGCGGCGTCCGGCGGACTGATGGTGACGCGGTACTCGCCGTCACGCTTTCGGCAGGCGAGGATCAGTTCGCGGTCGTGCCTGGCGCCGTTGGTCGCGGTGGTGGAAGCCCCGTCGGTGGGGCGGTCGACGATCCGAAGAACGCGCCGGCGCACCAGTTGGAGAGCCACGAGGTAGCGGAGAGTTGCTTCGTCTTTGTTGCCGTCGAGTTGTTCGATGACATCGAGGAGGACGTCGTTGGGGGCCAGCGTCGCTCCGGACGATTCCGGCTGCGGGGAGTGTGAGCGCCACCAGGCGACGGTCTTCTCCGGCGGCCCTTCCCAGCCATCTGCTCCGTAGTCGATCCGTTCCAGCCCGGACGGAGTACGCACCAACACCGACACCATCGGATCACCCGGCTTGAACGCCCGGCCAGTGCGGCCGCACTTGTCCGTACTGCGGTGGAGTTTGAGATCCATCGGGCCGGGGTCTCGGGGGAAGGGTGGAATCCTATGGACGTATACGGACTGCCAGCGGCTGCGACAACCCGCATCCGCCGCGGCCTCCTCAAGGCGACCCTCCCCGGCAGATCGGCCCTGGCTGGGTGGCTGGGTGGCTGGGTGGTCTCGGAGGAACGGGGGACGCTCGCTGCCCGTGGAAAAAGTCATCCCTGACTTTTCCCCCTGCGGATATCACTGGTTTTCTCGAGTGCTACGGACTCGCGACCGCCTCGGACAGCAAGGTCCGGCAGTGTTTATCCACGGCCTACTACGTCAGGCTCTCGTTGGGGCGCAGAATGATCCCGGCGACCTCCTCGATGCCACCATCGTCATGCCCAGCCACCACCCAATCGGCGGCGGCCAGGACTTCTGCGGTGGCATTCCCCATCGCGATCCCCAGTCCCGCAGCGCAAATCATGGGCAGATCATTGACGTCATCGCCGACGGCACAGATCGCCTCTGCTTCGATCCCCAGTCCGGCCGCAACCGACATCACGCCGGTCCATTTGTTGACCGCTGCGGGGGCAATTTCGCACATCCAGTCGAGGTATCGAGGGCTGCGGATCACGTGCAACGAGAGCCGGCCCGGACAGGCGGCATTGAGCTCCGCCTCGAGTTCCAGCATCGTCGTGCGTGGTCCCATTGTGAATCCGGCAAACACCCCCTCTGGCGGCGAGCGGTCGAGGTTTGGCTGGAGCCGGGCGAGGGATTGGTTGCGGACGAGGTATTCGGCCAAGCCGGGAATGCCGCTTGGGGATGCAGGATCAGGGAGCCGCCGGCAATGGAAATCGAATCCGTCGGAGTAGTTGTCGGTGTAGAGGATCGGTTCGAGTCCCCGGGCAACGATCCGACCGAGCACCTCCGCCAAGGCGGGAGGTTCGAACGCGGCGCGGAAGATCGTGACGTGATCCGATGGCCGCTTGACCAGGGCCCCCGAGGCGGTGATCAGCGGGGTGTCGATCCCCAGTGCGGCGGCCACCTGAAGAATGTCCCTGTACCGCCTCCCGGACGCCAGCACGACACCGATGCCGGCCGAGCGCACCCGGGCCACCGCCGCCACGGTGCCAGCGGCGATCTCGTGGTGGCTGTTGCTGACGGTGCCGTCGATATCGAGGACGAGGAGACGGATCGGCCGGTGCGACGGCGACTGCGTATCATGCGTATCTGGAGGCGAGAGCCCGGTCATACGTCATCCCCTTTTGCCCCTGCGGATTCAAACCATGCACGACTCGAACGCGTCGCACGACGAATGTGATCTGCCATTTATTCCCGTGGCGAAGGTCGGCGAGATCCCCGTCGGCGAGGGGCGCACATACGAGGCCGGCGGCAGGTTGGTGGCACTGTTTTTTGACGGGACGAAGTACATGGCGATCGACGACCTCTGCCCCCACATGGGGGCCTCGCTGGGGAGCGGCCCGATGCGGGACGGCGTTGTCGTCTGTCCCTGGCACGCCTGGCGCTTCCAACTGTGCGACGGAGCCTGGTGTGACGGAACCCCGCGTGACACCCCCCGGCTGCGGGTCGATGTCTTCGAGGTCCGGGTGGTCGATGATCGGGTCGAGGTCCGGGTGACGCCTCCGCGGCCGCTGGTGACGCCCCGCTGACAAGGCTGCCACGCGGCACCACACTCCTTCGGAAGACGGTCCTGGATCGGCCGGGGCACTACGACTTTCCGGCCTGGGAATGCCCGGGAGGCATCTCCGCGGCAGCCTCGCAGAGCAGTTCGATGCGGACCCGTTCCCCCGGTCGCAACACCCGGGCGTCGACGCCAGTGGCCTCCTGCACGCGACGGGCCCAGGCGACGGCATCCTGCCTAATCGGTGGCCAGGTGTCGTAGTGGGTGGGAATGGCGACCTGGGGTGCCAGCAACCGGACCGCTTCGAGCGCGTCGTCCGGGCCCATTGTGAACATGTCACCGATCGGCACGACAGCCACGTCGAGACCACGGCCGAGATGGTCGGGCCGACCGATCCGTTCCATGTCGGAAAACAGCGCCGTGTCACCGGCGAAGTAGGCCCGCACCCCGGAGACATCGAGCAGCCAACCGGCCGGATTGCCTCCGTAGCTGCCGTCGGGCAGGCTCGATGAGTGGTGGGCGATCTCCATCTTTGCTGTCCCGCCAGGCACCGTCGAACGTCCACCGAGGTTCATGGGGTGGACGTTCTCCACTCCCTGAGCTGTCAGCCACTGGGCGATCTCCCAGTTGCAGTACACCGCGGCGCCGGTTCGCTGCGCCACCGACACCAGATCGCCAACATGGTCGGCATGGCCGTGCGTGACGAGGATGGCGTCGCAGTCCACATCGCGGGCCTTCATGCTCGCCGTCGGACAGTCATCGAAAAACGGATCGATGAGCAGCACGCCACTGCCAGTGTCGACGAGCCAGGTGGCATGTCCGATCCAGGTGAGAGTGATCGCCATGGGGCCTCCGGGGGATGGTCCGGCAGACTATACCACGACCGCTGCGGAGCGGGTTGCGACTGCACCTGCAAGGGATGGAGCAGCCGCCAGTCGATACTCCACTTCCGCTGCCAGGAGGAGCATCTGCAGCAACTGGCCGATGGCGTGTTCATCGATCCGCGGCAGCACGATGGTGTCAGCCGAGTGGCAATCGAACGGGAAAAGTTCCCCACAAGCGTCTGCCACGGCTGGCACCACCGTGGGAAGCGAGCCTGATTCCAAAAACGGATCACGGCGCTGCGCCAGGACTTCAATGTCGGTCCGCAGTGCACAGTCGATCCATGCCGCTGTCTGAAGGTCGTCGGACGGCCGCGGCCCCGACTCGCTGACCGCAGACGGTCGAGGCAACGTGGTGTGCCAGCGGATGAGACCTTCCCAGCGGCTGTCGGGGGGGCGGATGCGGCGGCGCGCTGCGACGGCGGGGAGCGATGCGCCGCTCCGGCAGGCGCCGTCGCCGACGAGGAGGGCCACCGCGGCGCAACTGAGCACCGGATTGGTGTCGGGGGGAGCCTCGCGGAACCGGCGCAGCATGGCGGCGGCTCCCTCAAGGAGATGGACGACGTCGATGCCGGCGATGGATGCCGGCAGCAGGCAGGCCGCGGAGAAAACTGCCGCTGGTCCGATTGCGCCTGGCGGGAGTGGCAGGATCGTCCCCTCCGCGGGCCCAGCGGGCGTCACGCCCTCATCTGGCAGCGTGCCAACCAGGGCCAGTCTTCCCTCGAGGGCCCGGCCAAGCGCCGCCCCCGGAACGGGGAAAACCTCCCGACGCAGCCGGTCGCGGAGCAGCGTTGCGGTAGCCTGCGTGGCCGGCGCCGTTCCCCGCCCGGCGACAACCAAGCCCCAGGCATCGAGGAGAAGATCGCCGCTGCGGGGGGTCAGGCAGTCGATCGTCCCCTGCAACCGATCGTCTTCGGGGATGCCGCCGAGTGTCGTGCACCGTGGCCGGCCGCCGCGTTGATCACGGGGAAGCTCGTTGTGCAGCGGGTGGCAGCAGGTGGCAAGGAGAAGTTCGATGGCCGCGCGTTCGGCACAGTCGGCGACGACCACGACGCGGTCGACTGATTCACGGATTCGGCGGGCGGCATCGAGGATGGCAAACAGTTCGCTGTCGCGCCGCAGGGCCGTCGAGCGGGTGGTGCCATAGGCTGCCAAAAGCCGATCGGCATCGGGGATTCTGGCGGTGGCGAGCAGATCCCTCCGCACCAGTTCTCCCGCTGCCAATACTGTTTGCCAGCGGACATGCCAGGGAGCGGAGGGGGCGGTGAGCCGGGCCGCGGGCCGATGGTGCACCGGATCGGTGGGAGGACGGGGACGGATGGCACTCATCGGGACCTCAACCGCCGCCGCTTCAAAACCCGCTGCGAGAAATGATGGTGGCATGCGGCGCCGTCGGAGTGCCAGCCCAATCTCGGCCACTGTCTCCCGCTCGGCTTCCCGCGTCTTTTTCGAGCCCGGGCTGCCCTGTCGAGGGATTCCACTTGAACCATTCCCCTGGCATCGGCACCATTCCCGGGGGCCGCCGCCGTGCGCACACCCCACCCACCCCGGCAGGAGAAGCAGCGTGATCGAGCATGAACTGGTCCGTGAACTGGCGGAAAAATCGCTCTCCAAGATCGTGATGGTGGTCGCGGATGGTCTCGGTGGACTGCCGCTCGACCCCGGTGGGCGGACTGAACTGGAGACAGCCAACACTCCGCACCTCGACGCCTTGGTCCGACGCGGCAGTTGCGGCTCGAGCATTCCGGTCCTTCCCGGGATCACCCCCGGCTCCGGTCCCGGCCACCTCGGCTTATTCGGCTACGATCCGCTCGAATTCCGCATCGGCCGCGGTGCCCTCGAGGCCACCGGCATCGGTTTCGAACTCGGCCCCGACGATGTCGCCGCCCGGGGCAACTTCTGCACCCTCGACTCCGCCGGACTGATCAGCGACCGGCGCGCCGGTCGCATCCCTTCCGAGGAGAGTTTCCTGGTCGTGGAAAGGCTGCAGGGAGTGCGGATTCCCGGTGTGGAAACATTTGTGAAGCCGGTCAAGGAACACCGTTTCGTGGTGGTGTTCCGCGGCCAGGGGCTCGATGGTGCGGTCGCCGACACCGACCCGCAGGCCACCGGTGTCGCCCCCCTCGATCCAACACCCCATTCACCGGCCGCCGCGCGCACCGCCGAAGTGGCCAAGGAGTTCGTCAAGCAGGCCCGGGTGATTCTCCACAACGAAGCCAAGGCCAACGGCATGGTGCTCCGCGGTTTCGCCGCCAAACCGCGGTTGCCGACGTTCGAAGAGCTCTACCGGTTGCGGGCGGCGGCCATCGCCGTCTATCCGATGTACAAGGGACTGGCGAGGCTCGTGGGAATGACCCTCGTCGGCGACGCCCACACGCTCAGCGAGCAAGTCGACACGCTCGCCGCCTGCTGGCAGGACTACGATTTCTTCTTCCTCCACTTCAAGTACACCGATTCCACCGGCGAGGATGGCGCGTTTGCACAGAAGGTGGCGCGAATCGAGGAACTCGACCGGATGATCCCGCGGATCGAGGCGCTTGGCCCAGAGGTCCTCATCGTGACTGGAGACCACAGCACACCGAGCCTCCTCAGAGGCCACTCCTGGCACCCAGTGCCCACGGTTCTGGCTGCCAGCACCTGCCGGCCTGATGGCCTGGAGACCTTTTCGGAGCGGGAGTGCCTCCGCGGCGGTTTCGGCATCTTCCCTGCCAAGCACCTCATGCTTTTGGCCATGGCCCACGCCCAACGGCTGGGGAAATACGGGGCCTGACCGGGATTTCGTCCGGGAGCCATCGAGGCCGTCCGAGCGGAATTGTGCGATTGAAAAAGCGATTCTCCAGGCACCCCTGCGGGAAGTGAAGTACAGTCGGGTGACCATCCCCATCCCTCCCCGTGCCACAGGCCATGGCCCGCATCGACGACGAAGACCTGTTCCAGAGTTCGACGATGACGTTCGGGGAGCACCTGGAGGAACTCCGGGTGTGCCTGATCCGGGCCACTGCCGGCCTGGCGGTGGCGGTGCTGATAGGCTTCGCGGTCGGCCGGCCGTTCGTGCACCTCATCGAGCAACCGCTCAAGCGGGCGCTGGCGAGTTATTACTCCAACCGAGCAATCGAGACCTTCGACACCTGGCAGCCTCGGGCCGGCGAAGGCCCTTCCCTCCCCTACTCCCGGGCGGAGGTGATCGACGCGGTCGAGAAGCACGGGATGTCTTTCGAACTCCGCGAGGTGCATGCCGACCGCCTCGCCCGGGTGCTGGGGGCGTCGGCAGCGCCGGCACCGACGGTTGAAGCCGAGCGATCGGGCTTCGGCATGGACGACTTGGTGCCGATCCTGCTCTGGCAGCCGATGGTGAAAGATGCGCGGGTGAGCATTACCACCCTCAGCGCCCAAGAAGCGTTCGGGATGTACGTCAAGGCGGCGATGCTGGTGGGCGTGGTTCTTGCCAGTCCCTGGATCTTCTACCAACTCTGGACGTTTGTCGCAGCCGGGCTCTATCCGCACGAGAAGCGCTACGTGCATGTCTTCCTGCCGGTCAGTATCGTCCTCTTCCTGGCTGGCGTTTTCCTGGCATTTTTCTTCGTGTTCGACTTCGTCCTCGACTACCTCCTCCAATTCAACGCTTGGCTCGGGCTCGATCCCGACCCGCGGATCAGCGAGTGGATGGGGTTTGTCCTCATCCTCCCGATCGGCTTCGGGATCGGGTTCCAACTCCCCTTGGTGATGCTCTTCCTGGAGCGGATCGGGGTCGTCGATGTCGCAACCTACTCCTCCCAATGGCGGATGGCGGTGGTGATCATCTTCGTAGTCTCCGCAGTGCTCACCCCTGCCGACCCCTACAGCCTGCTCTTCCTGGCGCTGCCGCTGTGCCTGCTGTACTTCGGCGGTCTGGCGGTCTGCCGCTGGCTGCCGCCGCTGGCTCCGCGGAATTGAGGGGGGCCACCCTGGCTGCTCAGCGGGCCACGAAAGCCAGCCAGTAGAAAGCGGTTCCGGTGATCGCAGTCAGCACCAGATCGGCGGCGGCGACTCTCGCCATCCACCGGTGACGCGGGGAATGCGGCCCAGGGGTGGGGGGGTTCGGAAACCGTCGCAGGGCTTCCCACACCACCCACGTCCAGAGAACGAGGGTCGAGATCGCGAACACCAGATGGATGCCGAGGGATGTGAGCACCCCTGCCGGCCACCACGGGCTGGCGGCTGCTCGAACCTTCCAGTCGGAGACGAGCCGGACGTCGATCTCGAAGACGACGATGGCTGCCAGGAGTGCCGCCACGATCAGCAGTTGCAGCCGCTTGTGGTTGGCAAAGTTGCGCCGGTTGTGCGCCAGGTGAATGCTCCAGGCCAGCAGCGGCAGCGTGGCCAAGAGGCCCACGAGAACGACATCCATTCCGAGGCTGGCACGGGTGCCGAGGAAGCCGTCGATGCCGGCGGGAATGGCGGCCGCGGCTGCAGGTTCGTTCAAGGAGGGCCTCTGGGGATTGGCGGGAGGCGGATCGGCCGGGGATGCAGGAGGGTAGACGGGAGGCGGGGCAGACAGTCTACCTGGGGCTGGCGGCAGGGACTGGCGTTTGACTGCCCTGCGGGCAGCGTCGGGGAGATCCCGAAAAAACCGGGTAGGAATGACGTGCCGGCATTTCTCAGAGCAGGCTGGGGAGAGACTGCCTTCCAGGCCGCACGAGGCAGGTGCGAGGACGGAACACTAGAAAAAAACAAGCGTTTTTCCCTGTCAAAAAAGCTCGAGGACGACTTTCTTACGGGCTGTTAGGATCGCAGTAGTATCGGGCCGAGTGGCGAAACAGGCAGACGCACGGGACTTAAAATCCCGGGGAGAGTCATCTCCGTGCGGGTTCGATTCCCGCCTCGGCCATT
>QWOP01000007.1 GCA_003669605.1 Planctomycetota bacterium | reverse complement strand
GCCATCTCCGCGACTACATGCTGCCGCGGATCGGTGGCGGAAGTGCTGGCGTCCTTGCCCCGGGGAACGGGGTCGGTCGAACGAGCGTTGGTGACCTGCCGCCGTCCGTAGGAAGCGCCGACTTCGAACGCGGCCGTGCCGACGGTGCCCGGCATGCCACAGCCATTCGACTCTGGGCCCGTGAAATGGTCGCCTCTGCGGCCGAGCGCCACAGCACGACGCCTTGGAGCGGTCTCCCTGATGTGGTGGAAAAATATCTGTCGGGAGTTGCCGAGGGGGCCCGGGTTGATCGAGCAGTGCTTGCTGCCGGGCTCGCGGATCCTGCCGCTGCTCTGGGTGGATTTGACAGTGCCCTGTCGATGGATGCCGGCAGTGTCCTCGGGTTGGCCCTCGGTTTCGGTCGCCACGCCGATCCGTCCTGTCAGGAAATTGAATCAAGCGGCCGGCGGATGACGCTTGTGGGTGTCAAAGGACTCCCGGGTGGCCTGGCCGGCTGGAATGACGCTGGCCTGGTGGTGATCGCCGCCTGCCAGTCGATGACTTCAGGATTTCCTCTGACAAGTGCCGTCGAGATGGCGCTTAACTGCAGTTCTGTCGCGGACGCCGCGACTGTTTTGGCTGGGGTAGCTCCCCTTGCCGGCAGGCTCTTCATTGCCGACACCCGCCAGGGCAACCTCCAGGAGATTGGCGGCGACGGACGGGTCAAATCTGTGGGGCTTTGTGCACACCAACTCGCTCCGCTCACGGCGCTGCTCCGCGTGGCGGGCGATGGGGCAGGTGGGGTGGCGCTTGGACGCCTGCTCGATCCTGTGGCGGGAGTGGGGGTGCGTGATGGACTCTCGGCAACCGCCACGTGGATGGTCTGCGGGAGCACAGTCGCCGGCCGGCAGGCCTTCGCCGGCGGTCCGCGTGGCCCGTGGCTGTCAGCAGCGACGCTCGACTCCGCCACTTGCCTGTGGGCAGATGTCCCGCGGCGGCAGACGGCGCCTGCCGCTCCCCAGGAAGTGAACGGTGTCACGGGGCGCTACGGCTTGGGACTTCAGTCCCTCGGATCGGCAGTGCTCGATCGTGATCTTAAGGGAGAGCGAGTGCTGATCATCGCCGCCACGAACACCTCCGCTGATCTCGCGGTGGACCTCGCGGCGGCGCTGCGTGCCCGCGGTGCCCAGGCGATTGTCGCCCGGTGCGGGTCGCAGGCCGAAGCGGTGTCGGCCGTCGATGCCGCCGAGGCCCAGGGGCCTGTCCTGCACGTGGTGATCGCGACGCCGTGGCATCCGGCACGGACCTGGGTCGAGAGTCGCTCTCGGACACTCGTCGCCGGCTACTTCGCCTGTCAGCGGTGGCTCGCCTGCCGCACCCGGGCGGGCGACAGTCAGCGGGCGACACTCACCGCCGTGACTGCGTTGGGGGGAGACTTTGGGCTCGGCGGTCACATCGGATGTGTTACCGGAGGGGCCTTCAGTGGCTTGTTCAAGAACCTTGCTCGTGAATACCCGCTCGTCCAGGTGCGCGTCGTCGACTTTCCCCCTTCCGCCTTAGCCGCCGACGTGGCCCGGCGGACACTCGATGAAATCGCCAGTCGCGGGGGGCCGGTGGAAGTGGGGTGGGTGAACGGCGTTCGACAGACGGTGGTCGCCACGCTCGGCGGCCCGCTCTCCCAAAGGCCTCTGGCCGGACTGGCGCGGGGAAGTGTCTGGCTGGTCACTGGAGGTGCCCGTGGCGTGACTGCGGCGTGTGCCCGTGAACTGGGACGCCGCCATGGTCTGTCGCTGGTGCTTGTCGGCTCCACACGTCCTCAGTCTGTGGACGCCACCTGGCTGACACTCGACGAGGCGGGACTGCGGAATCTGAAGGGGAAGATCATGCTCGACGCCAAGGCCGCAGGCGGGGACCCGCGCCGTGCCTGGCGGGATGTCGAGAAATCGATCGAGATCGCCAGCGGGCTGGAGAAATTTCGGGCCGCCGGGGTCAACGCCCGCTACGAGGCTTGCGACCTGGCCGACGGCACCGCTGTGCGGACGCTGGTGGAGCGACTGGCGCGGGAGATCGGGCCGATCCGCGGGATCGTCCATGGAGCGGGCTACGAAGCAGCCTGTCGGTTCGAGAAGAAGACGCTCGACGGACTCGAGGCCACGCTGGGGCCGAAGTGCATCGGTCTGGAACATCTGCTGGCGACCGTTGACGCGGTGGCCCTGGAGAGTGTGGTGGCCTTCGGATCGACCAGTGGCAGGCTCGGTGGGATGGGACAGGCAGATTATTCCTTGGCAAACGACATGCTCGCCAAGATCGTCGGCCGCCTCCGCCAGGATCGGCCAGGGGTGCGGGCGACGGTATTCCACTGGCATGCCTGGGACGAAGTGGGAATGGCCAGTCGGCCCGAGAGCCGCTTCGTGCTCGAACAGTTTGGCATGAAATTCATGCCGCTCTCAGAGGGAGTGGCGCGGTTCCTCGCCGAGATCGAGGCCGGCCTGCCCGATGCCGAGGTGCTCGTCACCGAACCGGTGTTTGTCCTCGACGCCGTATCCGCACCGGTTTTCTCGGCGGGGTCGGCGATTCCTGCAGCAGGTTGGCCACAGGGGAATCGCGGCAGCCTCGTCGGCACGGTCGCACGCGCAGAGAACTCGACCAACGTGACGATGTCTCTCGATCCGCTGCTGGACGTTTTCCTCCGGGAACATCGGCAAAATGGCCATCCTCTGCTGCCGGCGGTGATGGGTGCTGAGATGCTCGCCCAGGCGGCGATCGCCTCCGGTGCCTGTGACCGGGTGGAGGAGATGAGGGAGTTCGTCGTCGAACGCCCGGTGGTTTTCCCCACGGATCAGTCCCGTGAGATGCGGGTTGAGGTAACCGGAGTGGCGACCGATCCGGGAGCCGCAGTGAGCGCACAGGGCTGGTCGGCGGTGCGCAGCGGCCATCGCGACGCTGATGGCGAGCGGGTGCACTTCTCAGGCAGGGTGTCCCGCGGTCCTGCGGAGCCGATCACCACTCCACTGGACGACATGCTCTTTCCATTCAACCCGATGATCTACCGGGACGATGGCCCGATGTGGCACGGTCCGGCCTTCCGCACGCTCACCGGGCTGTTTCTCGACCGCCGCGGTGGCTGGGGGCGGCTGGTGGCTCCCGAGATGGCGGCTGTGGCCCAGCCCCGCGGCGCCGCCGGGTGGACGGTTCCCGCGGCGCTGCTCGACGGGGCGATCGTGGGATGTGCTGTCTACTCATACATTCTCTGCGGCAAACGCGTTGAGGTTCCGCTGCGGTTTGAGCGGTTGCGGTTTGTCGCCCAGGCGGCAGCCGGGGAAAAATGCACCGTGCAGATGGTGTTCCGTTCCCAGGACGATCGGGAATCGGTTTATGACTTCGTCATCTACGGTGCCGACGGAAGGGCACTCGTCGCCCTCGACGGTCTCCATTTGGCGGTTATGCCGTCGGAGCGGAGCCGCCCCTTATGATCGCAGTCATCCATCCCGGCAACGGTCACGTCGAACGGGGATTGGTGATCGGCGACTGGCGCATCGACGCCGCGTTTTCTGTCCCGGCACCGGGGGAATCGCTGTCGGCGGCTGCCCGTCGGCTCGGTGAAGCGGTGGTCGCGGCCCATGCCGGCCTGCCGCGGCACGGAGTGCGGATCGCGTCCCTGCTCCCTTCGGGCCGACCGGTGGCGATGGGCGATGCCGGCTTGCTTGAGGTGTCGGTGTCGCTGGCACACGAACGGGGGATGGTTGGTGCGGCCGTCTGTTCGCAGGGCAACGTGGGGATCGATATCGTTGATCCCGCCGTCGCCGGTCCGGGACTCGATCACTGGCTCTCAGACGATTGCGGGGCCGCCAATGCCACCGATGCCGCGCGTCCCTTGGTGTGGTCGGCTAAGGAGTCGGCCTACAAGGCTGCCGGGATCGACACCACCTTCCGGCCGCTTGCCGTGTCGGTGCGGACTGGCTCGTCCGATAGTTTCGAGTGGACGCTCCGCGATGAGTGGTGCACCGCACACGGGAGCGGACGGTTTTTCAACGTCGGCCGGTACCTGGTAGCCATTGCCTGCGCCGAGCACCCTCGGCAGGCAGCAGTCGCCAGTGGCAGCGGAGAGGAGCGAACGCGATGTTCGTAAGCGACACCCATCTGCCGCAATTGCTTCCCGCAAGTGCCTACCACGACGACGACTGGTACCAGCGGGAACGAAAGTTGGTTTTTCACCCCGCCTGGTGGGCGGTGGCCTTGGTCCAGGAGATGCCTCGCGAGGGGCACTTTATCACCTTCGATCATGTTGGCGGCCCGGTGATGGTGCGGCGTGGAGGGGATGGTTTCCACGCCTACCGGAATGTCTGTCCCCACCGGATGGCGAAACTCACGCAGCGTGCCTGCGGCATTTGTCCGCAGCTCCGCTGTGAGTACCACGGTTGGGAATTCGACGACAGCGGGATGACCCGACGGATCCCCGATGCTCCCAGTTTCCGCCCGCTTGAAAAGGGGAAACTAGGCCTCGACCAACTTCGCCTCGACCAAGCCGGTGCAGTGCTCTTTATCACGTTTGACAACGCAGCGCCCCCCGTACGCGAATGGCTCGGCGAGGAGGAGCACGGCCGTCTGGAGGCGAGTATCGACTGCATCTCCCGGCCGATCTGGCGCGAGGATGTTGATCTGCCGGTGAACTGGAAGGCGGTCGTTGAAAACAGTTTGGAGAGTTATCACGTCGGCACCATCCATGCCGCTACGATCGGTGCATCACCCACCGAGAGCGATTGCCGCCACGAACTGTGGGAGGGGGGATCGCGGTTCACTGTTCGCAGCCCCGATTCCGCCTGGACCCGTCTTAAGCAGCGTGTCGGGAGAGGCATGGGGAAGGATGTCTCAGCCGATTACTGCCACAGCCACATCCACCCTGGACTGCTGCGGATGTCGATCGACTTCGGCGGTGGCTTCCAGTCGGTGACCCCCACCGGCCCGCGTTCGTGCCGCATCTCCTACCGCAGTGTCGTTGGTCAGTCGGGCACGCGCACGCTCCCAGACCTCATTGCCCGCCGTCTGGCCGTGTCGGAGTTGCCGACCTGGAAAAAGATTGTGTCGGAGGATATGGCGCTCTTGCCGCAGGTGCAGCAGGGGCTTGAGTCTCCGGTGCACCCCGGCCCGGGGTTGATCTCCCGTCGCGAGGAGCGGATCACCCACTTTCAGAAGTGGCTCCTGGCGCAGATGAACGCCAGCCAATCAGCCGCAGCCGTGCCGGTGTGCCGACCGACGGAGGGCGCGGCATGATCCGCCACAGCGAACGACTTCCCCAGCCCGCGCTGACCGGCGGGCTGCGAACGATGACCTTGCCTGACGGCCGACAGGTGCTGACCCTGTGTGGTGACAACACCCGCATTGCTTACGATGAGATCTTCGTCGAACAGATCTACGCAATGTTCGGCGTCGATCTCCCCGAGGGAGCGACGGTGTTCGATGTGGGGGCGAACGTCGGCCTGGCAGTGCTGTGGGTCGGCGATCGCATCTCTCAGGGAACTGTCCACGCATTCGAGCCGATTCCTGCCACGTTCGCGGCGCTGCGGGCAAACGTTGCCCGCCACTCGCGCCTCGATGTCCGCCTCCATCACGCCGGAGCCTCCAACCGCGAGGGGACGGCGGAGTTCACCTTTTATCCGCTGACGAGCACCAGTTCGTCGATGTATCCCGATGACAGTCCCGTGGCCCACGAGGAATCCAACCGTTTTATCCTCGGCGAAATCAAGCGCCGGCTAGGACCGGCGGTCGATCTCTTCCCCCGTTGGGTGTCGCTCGGCTGCGCTGAGGTGATCAGACGCTGGTTCCAGCGGTCGAAGCGAGTGGCTTGCCGGTTGGTGCGACTCTCCGACAGCATCCGCGCCGCGGGAGTCGAGCAGATCGATCTACTCAAACTCGATGTCGAAGGAGCGGAGTTCGATGCCTTGGCGGGCATCGACGACGTTCACTGGCCGCTGATCCGCCAGGCGATCGTGGAGGTGCACGATGGCGTCGAATCGTGCCAACGGATGGAGCAATTGCTTGTGGAACGGGGTTTTGCCACCCACCGCTACCAGCAGGCCCCCGAAGTTTTCGCCAGACACTGGCTGATCTACGGCCGCCGACCGGCGGCCACCCGCGTTTGAAACCACTGCATCAACCCCGGAGTAGCGTGCGATGATCGATCTGAGTGGAAAAGTGGCCTTGATCACCGGCAGCAGCCGGGGAATCGGTCGAGCCTGCGCGCTGCGGATGGCCCAGGCCGGGGCCGATATCGTGATCAACTACGTGACCAGCGGCCGCGAGGCCGATGGAGTGGCAGCCGAGATCGCCGCCATGGGACGGCGCGTGGCCTGCGTACGGGCGGACGTCGGCGAGGAAGAAGATGTGGAGGACATGATCAGTTTTGTTCGGGAGCAGTTTGGACAGCTCGATATTCTCGTTCACAATGCCGCCACCGGCGGCTTCCGGCCACTCTCCGCCACGTCGCAGCGGCACTTCGACGCCGCCATGCACACCAACGTCCTGTCGCTCGTGCACCTTCTCAAGGCGGCGGCGCCGCTGCTGGAATCGGGAAGCGACCGCGGCAAGGTGGTGGTCCTCTCCAGTCATGGCACGCACATGGCCCTGCCGATGTATGGACTGATCGGGGGATCGAAGGCGGCACTGACGGCGCTTGCGCGGCATTGGGCCCTTGAACTCGGCGATCGCGGCGTCAACGTCAACGTCGTCGAGGCTGGGCTTGTCGATACCGACTCCACCCGCCGTCTCCCCGGTGCCGACATGATGTTCGCCGGTCGTACGAGCAAGACGATGGTCGGCCAGCGGCAACTCGAGGCCAGCGATGTCGCCGACGCCGTGCTCTTTCTTTCGAGTGCGCTCTCCGACCTCGTCCAAGGTCAGACCCTCGTCGTCGATGGCGGCGCCGCGATCCATATCTGAGATTGATATCTCGCTTCCCTTTCTCCCTTTTACCGATCAGGATCGCTGCCCATGACCGTCGAGGACTCCTACCTCCTGCTCACCGGTGCGACCGGGTTGCTTGGCCGGTCACTCCTCCGCGACTTGGCCGCGACGGGCCGCCGCATCGCGGTGCTTGTGCGTGGTTCAAAGACAGCCGGAGCGGCCAGGCGTGTCGACGAGATTCTTGACGACTGGCGGGGTGTCGCCGGCGTCACCGTTTCCTGCCCGGTGGTCCTGGAAGGGGATATCACTCTCCCCGGTCTGGGATTGTCTGCGGCGGCCGCCGCCTGGGTGGGGCGCCACGTCACGGAGGTCGTGCATTCTGCAGCCAGCCTCTCCTTCCAGATGCGGGAGAGCGACGGCGAACCCTGGAACAGCAACGTCAACGGAACGGCGCATGTCCTCGAACTGTGCCGCAATCATGGAATCCGACGCTTCCATCACGTGTCGAGCGCGTATGTCTGCGGAACGCGCCGCGGGCGGATTCTCGAGGGCGAGCTCGACGTTGGCCAGACGCCTGGCAATGACTACGAGCGGAGCAAGATCGCCTCAGAGAAGGCAGCGGTCTCCGCTCCGTTCCTCGATGTCTGCACGGTTCACCGGCCGAGTATCATCGTTGGCGATTTGGTGACAGGGTTCACCAACACCTTTCACGGCTTCTACAAACCGCTGCGGATTGTGCAGCCGTTTGTGGAGGCGTTCATGGAGGCGTCGCTGGAATCGGGGTCGCTGCTCGAGGTCCTCGGCATGAGCGGCGCGGAAGTCAAGAATCTCGTGCCTGTCGACTGGGTGTCGGCGGTGATGGCCCGGATCATCGGTGATAAGTCGCTCCACGGCCGCACCTACCACATCACCTCCACCCGCCCGACCTCGGTGGCAACGCTGTGCCGCGTTTTCGAGACGCTGGTGGTGGAGATGGCCAAGGAACTGGCTGCCGAGCGGGCCGCCGCCGGCCCGGGGAAGGCCGCCGCTCATTTCGATCCCATGGTGCTGGCGCGGCTCTTTGAAGATCAGATGCATGTCTACCGGGCCTATTGGAGCGATGACCCCCGGTTTGATAGCGCGCAGACGACCGCCGCCGTTCCCGACCTCCCCGCGCCGGAGCTCGACGATGAAACCATCCGCCGGCTGTGCCGGTTTGCGATCGACAATCGCTTCCGTTGGCCACAGCCCGAGCGGATGATGCGGACGACATCGGCCCGCGAGAGGCTTTTTGAGCGTCTTGGTGAGGCCGCCTGGACGGCTGCGGCAGGTCGAGTGATCGGGCTTTCCGCCAGTGGTGGTGGCGGAGGGCAGTGGACGCTTGGCGTGGAGACGGGGAGGGCAGTGTCGCTGCACGTCGGGCTGCCGTCGTTGTCGGAGCCGGTGGTCGTCGTGTCTGCGGAGAATCTCCAGCGGATTCTCGACGGGATCGAAACGTCGGCGGCCCTCGCCGACCGCGGGGCGTTGGTCGTCGAGGCCGATGCGGCGGCCGATCGTGCCGACGCGATCTCCGTCCTCGATCGTCTGCCGGCTTGGCCCTCGGGCGTGGTCTCGAGAGGTGGGGTAGAATCAGTTCACGTCGCTGCTGGCATGGGGGCCCCCTGACAAGGCCTCGGGGGTCGCCATCGATTGACCGGTGCCGGTTGTGCGGGCGAACTTGAGCGTTTGCCGAAGTTGTTCTACATTGGAGGAGGCTTGTTCGGAGGGTAAGCGAATTGGCCAGCGGTCTGACTCGAAATCAGATGTCCAGAGATGGATTGTGGGTTCGAATCCCATGCCCTCCGCTTTGTTTTTGTGCGTCCGCCGCGGGTTTTCTGCGGTCGATTGCTGCCGGGCTGACTCTGGCCCGCGCTTGCCCCGTGCGCTCAGGGCTGTTTGCCACGGCTTGGACAGCCCGCGGCTATTTTTCCCCCACCGGCACCACGTCGCCGGAACGCATGAACACCAATTCGCACGAGACTCGTGCGAGGGGCAGATCATGGAGGGTGGCCACTGCAGTGCGGTAGGCCTGGAGTTGCGGTGTGTAGAACGCCGTCTTTGCAGCGAGGATTTTTCTCTGCTCGTCGGCCCCCTCCGCCGTTCCCATGCCGTCAAATTTAAAATCGATCACCTCCGCCGCCACCGCTTTGCCATCCCGCGTCCAGACCACGAGCCTGTCCATGACCCCCAAAAGCGTCCCCTGCCCGTCATCGAGAGCGAAAGCGCACTCACGTTGCAGTTGGGGCACCGCGGGACCAGCGGGGAGATTGGCTGGGTGAAGGACTGGGTGATTTGGAGAGACGAATCGGGCGGGCAATTCCTGCGGCGGTTCGGCAAGCAGGGCTGCCACACGCCGTTCCCCACACATCCGCCGGAAATCGGCAAGAAGGCTGTCGACCTGGCTTGCCAGCAGTGGCTCTCTGGATGCCAAGCGGCGCAGCACAGCGTCTTCCGGCGCCGTTGCCGGCCAACCCCACTGCTCGATCCAGGCATGGAGCAGCGTGCCGACGCTCCGGGCCGCCCGCGTTCCCGGGGTGAGCAAGGAAGATGCGGTCACGGTTCGGCTCCCCTCCGTCGATGACGGTGTTCGCAAGGGACGAGCCCGCCGCCGCCGCCCCCCCGGCAGCGACTTGAGGACGATGCCGCCGGAAGCCCTGGGGAGTCTGTCGGGTGACGTCTCGTCGGAGACTGGAGGCGCTGCCGCTGTGGTGGCCGTGGTTGAGCGTGCATTCGGAAGGGAGTCGAGAGCCGGGTCGGCGCGATGGCCAACAGCGTGAAGCATGCTGTCGGCCGGCGCGTCGGGGGTTTCGGGAAGTGTGGCACGGATCACGCCGGCGAGCGTCCGAGGGATGTTTCGTTCCTTGGTGCTCGCCGGCTGGATGAGGATCTCCAGGCCCTGCGCTGCACGCGTGAGCCCTACATAGAGCGTGGCGATCGCTTCGCGGATCACCGGATGGCTCGCCGCCTCGCACAATTCCCGCCAGTCGTCCGGGAGCAACGGCCAGCAGTCCTTGGTGACATGCACGAGCACGCGACGGATCGGATCGAGCGGACTGCCCAGAGGAGCGGGCGATCCCGGCCGGCTGCGGTCGACCACCACCCGTGGCGGGCGGGGAACGAGCTTGCGATCGAGATCGGTGAGGACGACGAGATCAAACTCCAAGCCCTTCGCCTTATGGATCGTCATCACCCGGATCGGCGAGAGCACCGGATCGGCAACGTTCACCGTTCGGCAATGGATGACAAACGGCTCGGTGCGCGACAGGCCCTCGCGCGATCCTCCCCCCTGCATGTCCCATTCCCGCGCCGCAGCGATGAACTGCTCCAGCCGTCGCCGGTCACGCTGCGAGCCGCAGGCCGCGAGCGTCTCGGTGAGGCGCGCCAGGACAGGACCATAGCCGCTATCGATCAATTCGCGGCGAAGAGAATCGAGCACCGTCACGAATTCCGGGGGCGGATCTTTTTCCACCGAACTGGTGGCTGACAGCCCGAGCGCCCCCGCCAGCGGGGAAGTGCCAACGTGGAAGCGAGCAATGGAATCGGAGGGATGATCGACCAGATGAAGCACCGAAAGGAGCAACTCAACTGCCGGCGAATCGGCGAGTGGTTGGCCCCCCTCGGCGCTGGCGATGACACCGTCGGCCTTAAGTTTGGCGATCACCCGTTCGGCCGCTTTGTTGGTCCGCACGAGGACGCCCACCGTGCTGCCCGGATTGGCCCGGGAGAGCGCCGCTGCGCGCAGCGCCACCGCTGCCAGCAACACATCGGCAGCCTTTTCCCCCTCCTCCGCGGCTCGGCAGGTGCGAAGCCGCACCCAACCCGGAAGATCCTGCCGCGCCGCTGCGGCCTCGTGCCGGGGAAAGTGACGGCTCCAATCGGCAGCCACGCTCCCGAAATCGGCGAGTGGCTCAGCGGTTGAGATCCGCTCAAACACCCGGTTGACCCCCTCCAGCACCGCAGGGCTGGAGCGGTAACTGGCTGACAAAACCTGTGACTTCAGCGGCCGCGGTCCGGCGGCGAAGAATCCAGGCAGGGCATCAATCAGATCGGCCTCACCCCCGCGCCAGCCGTAGATCGCCTGCTTCCGATCACCGACCGCGAAGAACGACCCCGACGCCGTGATCGCATGCTCTGCGAGTCGCTCAAGCACCCGCCACTGTGTGGGAGCGGTGTCTTGGAATTCGTCGAGAAGGAGATGCTTCGCGAAGCGGATGCCGCGCCATCGGGCCGAGTCGAGGGTGCCGTCGCCAGCAGCGGTGGCCACCAGACGCGTGACGTCGTTGAACGACACCATGCCGTCGCTAGAGAGCAGGCGGTCGGAGGTGGCTCCATAGTGATCGAGCAGATCGCGGATCGCCCTGGTCTGCGCTTTGGCGCGGTGGAGGATCATCGTCTTGGCCAAGTCGATAATCGTTCGCAGGGCCGCTTCCACCTCCGGGTCGATTGGCTTGTTGTAGTAGCGGGTCTCGCCGGCAAGCAGTTTGGGAATCATTCCCTTAGAGAGCAGCGTCTGAAAATCACAACTTGCCAGGGCCTCAAGTGTCGTGTCGCTGGCGCTTTTGAAACGCTTGTCGCTGTATTCGTGCAGGGCAAGCGTCTGCCTCGCCGCCGTGATCGCGTCGTCCGACGGCGGCCGGGGCACCGTGAGCCAGTCCCACGCCTCTGCTTCGGTGTCGCGGTGGATTTCAGCCAGATCGGCGACGATCCCCTCGATCGCCTCCTCCAGCCCCGTCGTGGTCGTGCCGCCGGAAAGTTGCACCATCAAGTTGGCGAGGATCAGGGCCGGTGAGTCTGTGCTGTTGCCGGCCCGGGCCGACGGCCCACCGTCAGCGATCGCATCGGCAATCGTGCGGTGGATCGCCCGCCGTCGTTGCACGGTGAGGTCAGCCTGGCTGCCGATCGACCACCCCGGCGGTAATCCTAATTCGAAGCGCGCAGCATCAGCGCAGGTGACGAAGAAACTGTCGAGCGTGCCGACGGAGAGCCTGTCGAGTTGACCGGTGACCCGCACCAGCAGATCACGGAAAAATGCCGCCTTGGCGGCCGGGCGGTCGATCGCCGTGGCCAGAGCCTGGGTCTCGTGGCCTTCTGAATCGGCCGCTGCCGCCAACCGGTCGAGGACACGAGTGAGGATCTCGCCGGCGGCCTTGCGGGCAAACGTGGCGGCGAAGATGTCGTCGACCTCTGCGCCGTCGGCGAGGATCCGGATCATCCGCGTGGAGAGGGCGTGGGTCTTGCCGGTGCCGGCGCTGGCCCGCACGAGGACGAACGGTTCGAGCGGCCGGCTGGCCGGTGGCACGCCGGACACGGTCGGTGATGACGGTGCCTGGTCCTTGCTCTTCTTCCCCGAACCAGCGGCTGTGCGGCGAGAATCGTTCATAGAGCCTCCCCTTCGGCATCGTCATCATCGCGGATGGCGTGCGTTTGGCAGATGCCGTCGAACTCGGGGAATGATCCGGCAGCAGCAGGATTTGGTGGCCAGAAAAGTCCCTGGCGGACGTTGCGGACGACCTGCCGGGCCGCCTCGTCGGCATCGGCATAGTCCGAATCGCTCCAGTCTGCCGTCACGATGCGGATCTCCTCGACTTTGGCCGGCACGTTGAAGTAGCCCACCCGGACCATCGAGGAATCGGCCAGATCGACCACCGGCATCCCCTCGACCTCGGTGAGCAGATGGCGGTAGAGCGGGAGTTGGAGATCGATCCAACCGCGGGCGGTGCGGTGGGTTTTCTCTGGTGTTTTCCCTTTGGCCGATGTCTTGTAGTCGAGCACCTCCCACTGGTCGTGGGCCTCATGGCGGTCGATGCGGTCGATGCGTCCGGAGAGTTCCACTGGGATGCCATCGACCACAAACGCCTGCGAACGCACCACCTTCTCGGTGGAGTGGATCGTCCAACCCTCGCTGGTTCGATTCGCCTGCACGCGGGCAAACTCCCGGAGCCGACGCCGGGCCAGTTCTGCCTGCACTGCAACGGCAGGGGCCGCGGCTGATCCGTAGCGATGGTGGACGATGCGATCGAGCGCAGCCGAAAGCCAATCGGCGATCGCATCGCCGTCGTCGCTGGTGGCGATGGAGCGATCCTTGGCGAAAATGTCGAGGCAGTCGTGGATCAAGGTCCCGAAATCGCCGGGGCCCAGTTCTAAGCTGTCGTCGTGGGCCGACGTGAGGCGGAGGCGCTGCTTGAGCCAGTAGCGGTAGGGGCAGGTGAGATAGTCGCGGAATTCGGTGACTCGCATCGCCGGGAATAGGTCGCCCGATGCCGGGCCGAGCACCGTCGGCGCCGGCACAAGCAATCGCGACGCGACCACCGGCGGCGGCCCGGCAGAGGAAGGGGAGTGCGGTGTGGCGAAGAGCCGCTTTGCGGCAGCGACAACCCCGTCGGGATCGCGGCGGAAGAGGAGTCGGCTGGGGATCGCCGGGGAGCCGTCGGAACGGCACCGCGGCACGACCACCAGCAAGTCTTCCCGGACGGCTGCGACAGCCAGCATCCAGGCGTCGCGGGCCGCTGTCCGGGCGGCGTTGTCGAGTCCCAGGGCTTGCCTGAGCGGCTCGGGAAGGAGTGGGTCGCGGCCGGCATTGCCGGGGAGACAGCCCTCGATGCAACTGGTGATTGCCAGCGCCGGAGCGTCATCGAGCGCCACCTCCAGCCAGCCGACGATGTCGATCGCCTCCGACTCCTGGGCCGGAGGGATCCCCGATCGCCCCCATGTGGAGACCAGCAGCCGCACCAGTCCGCCGGAGCCGGCTGCGGCGGCGAGCCGATCGGGAATGGTTTCCATGTCGGCGAGTTGTTCGCCCAGGGCACCGAGCGCCCTGGCGAAGACGCGGCTCCCTTCGGCGTCACGGTCGATCTCCACCCCTTCCAGCGCCGCGCTGCAGACTGCCCGCAAGCCCGCCACCCACGCTGGTGCGAGCGTGGGGTGGCCGGGGAGAGCTGCCGGAGTGGCCCGTGCGCCAGTCCGGGTCCGCTTTTTGCGAGCAGTCGCCGTCAGCCGATCGGCGGAAGAGACGCTCACAGCGCGATCGATGGCGGCTCCTGCGGCCTGAAGAGGCGCGAGCCAGGCATCGACTGCGTCGAGGATCTCGATGAAGAGGGAATTCTCAAGGCGATCGTCAGGCCGCTCGGCCGCCGCCGCCAGATGATCGCGGTCGATCGCCTGCGGGAGGTGCCGGGTGGCGACCCGATCGGCGACCGCTGCTGGCATTGCCTGTCCGGTCCGCCGGGAGAGCAGCCTGATGCAATCGGGACAACGGAGCAGATCGGCGAGCGTGGCGAACTCGCGTCGATCGAGCCAAGCGAAAATCGCATGGACAAGTTGCCAGGGACTGGAACGCTGCATGGTGCGACCGGCCGCGTACCGGCCCACCAACCCGGCAGTCGCCAAACGCTGCTCCAGGCTCGGCACAGTTGAGTCGTCGGGGGCGGCGACCGTGATCTCGTCGGCCGCCCGCCTAGCGGCCATGCTGCCAATCCAATCGACCACCGCAGCTGCCTGGGCATCGGTGTCGTCGACCACCACCACCCGCTCCAGTGGCACCGGAAGCGGCCGCTCCCGCCAAGCGTCGGGCACGATACATCCAAAATCGTCAAAGCAGGCTTCCGGATCGGGCCCGATGCCGGCTGGCAGTGCCACCAAGGCATCGATCTGGCCGTTCACCTGGGAGAGCATTTTTCGCTGCAGCGGATCGACGTCGACCGTGGCCAAGAGAACGATCCGACCATCGAAGTCGACCTCCCGCTGCTCAACCGCCACCCTCCGGGCCGTCTGCCGGTCCCAGCAGCCGACACCATCGACGTTCCGCAGATATGCCTCCTCGAGCCGGGAGAGTGCCTCCCAGCGGGCGTGGTCGCCGAATCCGGGAAGAGCGTCGTCGGCGGCGCTGGTCACATCCTTGAAAGAGAGGGTGTTGGCGGCCAACTCCCGGTGCATGCCGACAAGCATCCGCGCGGCGTCGAACATCCGTCCCGCCGACTGAGAACCACCGGAGGGTGGCCCCTCCCCAGAAACGGTTTCCTCGTCAGTCAGCATGCCGTCGTCATCCGCGCCCAAGCGAGCGCCGGCGACTCCCGGCACAATCAGCCGCCGGTCACGCGGTGCCGCGGAATCGATCGCCGCCATCCAGCAGAGAGTTTCGGTGGTGGTGTCGGCAAGCGGACGGGCCGGTTCGTAGAGTTCTTCGGGGAGCGTGCCGAGCGTCACAGTGGTGGGAGGAACGATCCGCCTGCCGTCCGAGGCGGCCTTGTCGATGAGGAGCTCAAGGAGGCGATGGCCGGCGGCGCGGCCGGGAACGACCACGGTAAACCCTGACAGATCGGCGGTCGGACCGGGTGGAATCTCGCCGAGGAGCCACGCAGCGGCAGAGGGGAGAATCCCTTGTTGGGAGTCGATCCAGTGGATCCGGCAGACTGCGGTGCCCTCAGCGGCGCCCGCCGCGGCGGGGGAGGCTGGCATCACGTCTGGCAGCCCTGGAGCGGATGGTGACGGCGATTTCCGGCCTCGATCGATGTTCCCTCGGGCCATGTGCGCCATCCTGGTGTGCCATCCTGGCGGGTAATCGGGCGGGGGAAAAAAGTTTAGCAACTCCCGGCAACCTGTGGTCAGTGATTGCTCGAGCGGCTGCCGGTGGGCATGGTATCTGGGACAGGGAAATTGGTTGGGGGCTGAGAATCGAGGCCGGAATCACTTTTGAGGGCGGACCGATGCAGCGAGCGGGCAATGTTCTCTACGCGGCGTGGGTGTTGGCGCTTCTTTTTTCGCGAGCCCTGCCAGCCTGTGCGGCGGATGGCGCACCGCCGACGATCGGATACACCGAGCACGCCACGGCGTTGCCGGGAGGGCGCTTGGCAAACGTTGCCACGGGCCGGGCGATGCTTCTCACTCCGGGAAAGCGTCCGATTCCGCTGGCCGCCGATCTGGCCGACGAGCCCAATTCCTCGACCCAGTTTGTCGGCTGGTTCCCCGATGGGAAGACGGCGATCATCGGGCGTGCCTGGGAAAGCGAGGCCAATGCAATCTTTGAAGAGGAGCACAAACTCTTCCGCTTCCGCGCCGGGGATTGGCTCTATGACACGCATCTGGTCGATCTCGCCAGCGGCCAGACCGCCAACGTCACTGCCGTGGAGCGGGTGAGTTTCTACAACACAGGTCTCTTTCCCTGGCCCGGCGATGCGGAGCGGCTGGGGTTCACGGCGCTTGTGAATGGCATCTCAAAGCCGTTTGCGATGAACCGCGACGGCACCAACAAGACCAATCTCGCCCGCGACTCTACCGGCTTTGCCTACGGCTTCTCCGGTTCGCCCGACGGGAAGCGGATCGCCTACCACGAGAACTATCAACTGTGGCTCGCTGACGCCGACGGCAGCAACCGACGGAAGATCGACACCGCTGACCCATTCGTGTTTGCGCCGTCGTGGTCTCCTGACGGCCAATGGCTGCTCTTCGTCTCGGGCGAGCACTACGACTGCCACCCGCATGTGGTGCGCGCCGATGGCACCGGATTGCGGAAGATCGGAGATCGCAATCGCTACCGCGGGGTGATGGAGTTCCTCGATGTTCCCGACTTCCACGGCGGATCGAGTGACCTGCCGGTCTGGTCGCACGATGGTCGCTCGGTGTTTTTCACGGCCCGAGTCGCCGGAGCAGACGGCGCTGCCGACGCCGTGGAGCTCTTTGAGGTGTCGCTCGAGCAAGGGGCGGTGCCAGTCCGACTCACGGCGTCGCAGCCAGGGACGCTCCACTACCATCCACGCCCTTCTCCGGATGGCGATTGGCTGCTCTTCGGCTCGCAGCGCGCGGTGGCAACGGGGGGATCCTCCCGGAACCTCTTCGCCAGGCGCCTCGCTGCAGGAGTCGAGGTGCAGCTCACGCATCTCCCTTCTGGAATGGCGGCGATGCACGGCCACTGGCAGCCGGTGGAGGTGGCCGCGGGGCCGGCTCTCCTGTCGCTCCCACGTCGACGGCGCCTGATCTACAACTTCGACGGCGATTCCTGCCTCTCGACGAAGGGAGGCGTGAAGGGGCCGGCGAACGTGTCCGAGTCAGACGTCACACGGCTGATCGACGAAGTGGCCTTTGACGGCAGCCAAGTCGACACCGTGGCTGTCTGCATCAACGCGCAGGTGCTCTATTACCCGACCGCAGTCGGCACGATGCGCGGCACGCTCTCGGCGGCCGAAGAGCGGGAGGCGTGGCCGGCCTCCGAGAAACAGCGATTCCAAAACCTGTCGGCGCTGTTTGCGGCGGGAGTCGATCCGTATGCGGTGATGCTCAAAGAGACCCGGGCCCGGGGACGCGAGGCTTGGATCTCGTTTCGGATCAACGACGATCACGGCGACGATTTCCTCCGGACGGCTTTCCGCCGGGACCATCCCGAGTGGCTGATCGGCGGCGACCGCTACGCCGGCCGCGATGCCCTCGATTTCGCGCGGCCAGAAGTCTGCGATCATGTTGTGGCGCTGATCAGCGAGGCTGCGGCGCGCTACGACTGCGATGGCGTGGAACTCGACTTCAACCGCTTTCCAAAATTCTTCAAGGCAGGCTGCCCTGTGGAGGAGCGGGTGGCGATCGTGAATCGGCTCCTGTGGCGCGTGCGCGGAGTGCTCGATGGCGTGGGGAGGGAGCGTGGTCGGCGGGTCGTGCTCGCCATCCGCGTGCCGTCAAACTATGGCCGGACTCCGCCGACGCTGGCGACGGCCCGGGCGGCCGGGTGCGACGTGCTGGCATGGGTGGCCTGCGGGCTTGTCGACCATGTCACGGTCTCGGAGTTTCTCCTCGAACGGGGCGATCTGCCTGTGGAGGAATGGTGCCAAGCACTCGGGGAGGTGTCGCTCGCCTTCGGCATCGAATGCACCAAGGGGGGCGGTGCGGCAAACCTGACTGCCGAGGACTACCGGGCCGCAGCGTCGCGGCTTCTCAAGCGGGGGGCAAAGGGTGTCTATCTCTTTAACTTCTTCACCAGTCGGGAGCGTGGAGCCGAAGCCTCCGATCCGCCATACGGAATTTTCGGCGAACTCCTGCCGGCCCCATAACAGGCAGTGGATGGACTGGAGCAGCGGGTTTGAGAGTCTGCGTCCACCACCGCCATCCTCTTGCCTGGCCAGAAGGGGCTGAGTGGGACCGAGTTTGGAAGCCTTCGGGCCTACCGGTGGCCACGATCCCAGCCCGGACGGCATCGGGCAGGCGGTGACAGATCGTCGGGAAGGGCGCCGGATTGTGCGCCGCCCGTTGCGAGGATCTTGGTATTCTTTTGCGAATATGGGGATCGTTCGCGCCCCTCTGTGCCCACTTTCCCGTCTCGATGGTCATCGCTCCATGCCCAAAGCCTATTGGATCACCACCTACCGCTCGATTCGCGACCCTGAAGCGCTCGCTGCCTATGCAGCGATCGCCGTTCCCGCGCTCCAGGCAGCCGGCGCGAGGACGCTCGCCCGGGGGAACCCGGCCCAGGTCTATGAAGCGGGGCTCCGGGAACGCACCGTGCTCATGGAATTCGACAGCGTCGCCAAGGCGGTCGCCGCCCACGACAGCCCCGCCTACCAGGAAGCGCTTCGCGCCTTGGGCGACGCCGTCGATCGGGACATCCGGATCATCGAGGCGATCGACTAGGCCGGACTGGTATCGCGCTCCGCCAGACTGCATGTGACGCCGAAAGCATGTCCACCGGACGTTTCGTTTCTCCCACCTGCCGCCGGGCCGCGGTGAACAAGCCCTGGGATTCATCCTCGCCGACGCGTTGGACCGGTCCACTCTCATGACTGCCATCATCGTTGGCGCCGACGGAAAGACCCGTTGCCACTGGTGCGCCGCAACAGCCGAATACCTGCGCTATCACGACACCGAGTGGGGATTCCCCGTCGATGATGACGTCCGGCTCTTCGAGAAGCTCTCTCTCGAGGGATTTCAGTCGGGCTTGAGTTGGCGCACGATCCTTGCCAAACGGGAGAACTTCCGCAGAGCATTCGAGGGCTTCGACTACACCAGGGTGGCACGATTCACGGAGAGAGACATCGGCCGGTTGCTGCAGGACGAAGGGATCGTGCGGCACCGGGGCAAGATTGAGGCGGTCGTCAACAACGCCAACCGTGTCGGCGAACTCATCGAGAGGGAAGGGTCGTTCGCGGCCTACGTTTGGCGGTTCGAACCGAAGCCGAGGGCTGCCCACCCACACACGGCCTCGACAGCGGTCGAATCGATCGCACTCTCCAAGGCATTGAAGAAACAGGGATGGAAGTTTGTCGGCCCGACGACCGTCTATGCCTTCATGCAGGCCATGGGGCTCGTCAACGACCATGCAGAGGGGTGTGTCGTACGAAGCAGGGCTGCAAGCAGCAGGAGGACATTCCGTCCGCCTCGCGGCAGACCCTGACGGACGGCTCGTGAGCGGCGGGATCGGCCCTCTCGGCCGTCCAGGGGCCCGGGGCACTGGAGCGTTCCTCCCCCCTGTGGCGGGCGCACACGTTTGAGGAGCCGAGATCAGCGCAGAGGCTTCATCCCTGCAGTCGAGCGGAGTTGGTTGAGCTTCTGCCAGGCAGCCGGTGCTTTTTCGAACAGCCGGCCGAGTTGGGTGGGTGTGATGGCAAACGCGGCGGCCGCCGTGGGCATGTCGAGATTCACGGCCACGAGCCGGTCGAGGGCCTCGGCGACGAGCGCGGGATAGTCATCGTGGTCGATGGCGATGGCCAGCCTGCCATCACGCACACGCGATTGCCACAGCCACGATGGCTCGGGCTCCGGGGCCTGACGATGCTCCAGCGCCAGTCTGAGACGCAGCCGGAAGAGGGCCACGCGACGGTTGGCGGCCTGGCTCCGCCGCTCCGATGCCTCCGCCGACACGCCGGTCTGATCGTGATGAAGGATGACTGCCGTTTCCACCTTGTTGCGATGCTGGCCGCCGGGGCCGCTCCGCTTCGTGCGTGTCTCCGTGCAGGCTTGGAGGAGGTCGTCGGCAGCGATGGCGGCTGGATGCATAAGGGCATCGTCATCCAGAGAGGGCGTCGATCGCTGTGGCAAGCGGGCAGCCGGGCTGAAGTGGAGCACCGTCGCGGTAGCGGGCAAGGAGGCTGCGCGAACGGTCGGCAAGCATCCGCCGCACCTCGCGCCGCTTCCCCTTGACCCGCGGAATCTTCATCTGATCGTAGGCGGTCGTCTGGTGCCGCAGCCAGGCGATCACCGCTGCCTCCGCGCGGCGTTCGATCGGAATTCGCTCCGTGCGGGCCACGGTGCCACTTCCCACGGGCGTGGCATGCGCGGTGACCACGCGCGCCAGCCGCAGGGCCCGGTCGGCATACCTGTCGTTGAAGGACAGGAAGGCGAGCACCGCCGTCTGGAAGTCGCCGACATACTCCGTCTGCTCCGACTCGCGTCGCCGTGCCGCCGCGGCCTGCTTTTTCGCCCAGGCATCGGTTGATCGTTCCGCGATCAGTGCCTGCCGGATGCGCTCCACCGTTGCCTCTGGAGCCCACACCCCGCGGGAGAAGTTCCGCCTGCCGTGCTTCTCCTCCACCACCCAGTGGTCGCCCGCCGCCTTCACGCGGCGCGTCAGTGCGGCGTCGCCGGGCTCGAGGAGCACCCAATCGTCAGGCGCTGTGATCACCTTCCCGGAGGCTTCCCGCGCGGTGCGGTGGGACGGCCCGGGGGCGACAACTTTTCCGCTGGGCTTCTGGCTAGCGCCGGGCGCGGAGGTCTGCACGCCGGCCAAATGCGAAGTGGAAACTCGCTGCGGTGAGGATGATCGGTTTTGGCTGGCCATGGCTTCCCTTGCCGTTGAACAGGGCCGTCCGGTGGCCCCGATGGCGATGGATCAGTTCAGTGCCTTGACGCGAACTTTCCGCCAGCGGACCGAGTAGGGACCAGTGCCCTTGCCGATGCCATGCACCTGAAACCCAATGTGCCCTTCCGGGTCATTCGCTTGGCGGAAATCGGCAGTGGGGACACCGTTGATCCAACTTTGAAAGTGATCCCCCACGACCACGATCCGGTAGGCGTTCCATTCCCCCTTTTTGAAGGCAGCCTTGGCAGCGTCGGTGCGGATCGAATCGGTGCCGGTCAGGCCGCTCCACCAGACCCCGCGGCGGGCCTCGTCGTAGAAGTTGCCGGCGTGGCCGTCGATCGAGATCTCGCACTGCGGACCGTAAAGCCGGTCGGCCGGCAGCGGGCCTCCGGCACCCTCTGGCTTCTCCCCCTCTTTGGCGAGATGGCTGCGGACCTGAACCCCGGAGTTGAGTTCGTTATCGACCTTGACCTCGAACTCCAGTTCGAAATCCTGCAGCGGTGCCTTGGTGGCGAGGAACGTGTTTGGGCTCCCTTCGGCCGTGGTGCCGACAAGGACGCCGTCGATTACCGTATAGGTGGCGGTGCCGCTGACGATCCGGAATCGCTCGAGCGATCCATCCTCAAACCACTCTTGCCAGGCCGGTTCGTCACCGAGTACCGGGGTGACGATGCCGAACCCGGCGCTGATGCTCAATACCATGAGCACGAGGAGCGCAACCAAGCCCCGGAGGGCACTTGAGCAGCGGAGGAGATTCATGGTTCGTTGGAACTCCCAGAGAGGCTAGAGGGGCGTGGGGGGCGTGGGGGGCAGAGGAGATGTCCCGCTGCCAGATTCGAAACGTTCAATGACGAGGGGATCGTGTGAACGGAGGTCGCCGATGCGGAGCGCGGCCCGTCCGCTGAGGAGATCGTCGACGAGTGGACCGACGACTTCCGCCCGCCAGCCGGAGGCCAGCAGCGGATCGCGATCGCCGGCGTGGTAGCCGAGCTTGTGCGCCAGCAGATCGCGCATGTCTGACGCTGTGCCCACCAGCGCCGGAGCGAGTTGCATCTGCCGGCAGACGCCGGCGAGGGCCGTGGCCATGAATTGGCCGAGGACTGCCAATTGCGGCGGTGGAGCACTGAACTTCTCCCCTCCGGGGCATTCGTCTTCCGGCAGGGCCAGCCCCCGTTCGATGGCCTCCGAGAGGCCGCCGAGGATGTGCCGCAGATCGGACCGCTGCATGCCACGGATAGCTGAGATCTGATTGGGGTCGGGGCTCTTCCGCTTGCACAGTTCCACCAGCAGATCGTCGCGGAGGACGCGCTTGGGGGGCATGTCGCGCGATTCGGCGACTGCATCACGCCAGTGCCACAGTTCGCGGGCCACGGCCAATTCACGCCGCGACAGCCCCGAGAGCCCCGAGACACGGCGCCAGCGTTTGCGGATAAACGACTCCTCGACCTCGGCCTGCCAACTGGCCATCTCCTCCTCCATCCAGGCGGTGCGGCCAAGCGCCTCGAGCTTTCCCTCGATCTTCCGCCAGATCTTCTCCAGGTGCCGGACGTCGTCGAGTGCGTAGTCGAGTTGGGCTTGGGAGAGGGGACGCTGCCGCCAGTCGGTCCGCGTCTCGCCTTTGTTGGTGGGGAGATTTAAGAATCGGCGGACGATCGAGGCGTAGCCCGCCGGGTAGTCGTGGTCGACCAGACCCGCGGCGAGCTGGACATCGAACAGTTTGGAGGGCCGCGCAGAAATCGCGTGGAGAATGAAGCCCATCTCCTCGCGCCCCGCATGCACCACGGTGGTCCGGTTTGGCTCCGTGAGCAGGTTCCAGAACGGTTTCAATTCCGGCACCTTGAGCGTGTCGATGACCGCCAGGATGCCCGGAGCCGCCACCTGCATGAGGCACAACTGGCTGCGGTAGGTGTGTTCGGAGACAAACTCGGTGTCGAAAGCGACAAACGAGTGCTGGGCCAGCCGATCCACTAAGTCTGCCAGTTGGGAGTCGGTGGTGACGTGGTCAAAGCTGTCGGATGGTCTGGTGTGGGGCACGCGGATGGGGGACCCTAAAGAAGGAAGAGCGATACGAACACGAACACCGGCAGGAGGACGCCAAAACTGTAGAGCAGGTAGCCGAAGAAACTCGGCATCCTCACTCCCGCTTGTTCGGCGATCGCCTTGACCATGAAGTTCGGGCCGTTGCCGATGTAGGTCATGGCCCCCAAGAATACCGACCCGAGGCTCACCGCAGCCAGACGGCCCACTTCCACCCCGGCCATCGTGGGCCCTGGCGAGGGTAATGCCTGGGCCGCCTTGAAGAACACGAGGTAGGTCGGGGCGTTGTCGAGGACGCTGGACAGGGCTCCGGTGGCCCAGAAGAACGACCGGGGGCTCGATAGTCCAAGCGTCGCTCCCCGCTCGTGGAGGATGGCCAGAGCCGGCTGCATGCAGATAAAGATCCCCAGGAAAAGTGCTGCTACCTCGAGGATCGCGCCGTAGGTGAAGCCGTTGTCGGCGCGGATCCGCTTGTCACCCCGGAGGAGCGACACCAGGACGATCCCCACCAGCAGCGCCTCGCGGAGGAATACCCACGGATGCCAGGCTGTCCCAGGGAAAGGCTTGGCGGGATCGAGGAGGGCGACCGCGGCGATCACCGCCGCCATCAGGGGGAGATTGGGCCACAGGCCGCGGATCGAAAGCGGCGTCGACTGACGCTCGTCGCGGGCGATGTCGCGGGCTGTCTCGCGGGGATGGGCGAAGCAGGTGTCCCAGAGAAAGTAGATCGCTAGCAACAGCCCGTTGGTGAGCAGCCAGGGCTTCCACAGCGAGAGCGTCCAGAGAAAATCGACCCCCTCCAGATACCCCAGGAAGAGCGGTGGATCACCGATCGGCAGCAGGCAGCCACCACAGTTGCAGACGATAAAGATGAAAAACACCAGCGTGTGGGCAACGTGCTTCCGCTCCTTGTTGGTCTCGAGCAGCGGTCGCACCAGGAGCATCGCTGCGCCGGTGGTGCCGATGAAACTTGCCAACAACGCACCGATTGCCAGGAACGAGGTGTTTGTCCGCGGTGACGCGATCAGATCCCCCTCGATTCGCACGCCGCCGGTGACGCAGTAGAGTGCGAAGAGGAGGGTGATGAATGGCACGTATTCGGCAAGCAGAGCGTTGGCGAGCACGGCGCCCGCTGTGGCCCACGATGGTCCCCCGGCCGACGGCGGCACGACGGCGTGCGCCGGGAAGTGGAGATCGACAGCGTCGGGATGCAGAAAGGCGTAGTAGGAGAGGGTCAGCGCTGCCAGCAGCCCGGCCACGAGGAGTTTGCTCGAGTTGTGCTCCCACCAGTGGGTGGTACGGGGGGCGAGCGGGAAGACTGCGATCGCCGCGAGCAGGAGCACAAAGGGGAGCGTCGTCAGCGGTGGGGGCGCAGCAACGGTATCTTGATGGGGTTCGGGCTCACCCTGATCCAGAGGGGCTCGGCCGCCTGAGTGCAAAGCGGCGGCGTGCTGATGGGCCACCAACCGATCACGTCCTGCCTGCGGCCAGCCGGCGAGGCAGGCGAGGATGTAGCCCGCTAGGATCGCCACGAGGAGGCTCTCGGCTCGCCATCCGGACCTTCCGGAGCCCGGCGGAGGGGGGGCGGCTACGGAGGGTAGGTCGTGCATGGCTGGCCTTCTGGAGGCGGAGGGTTTCGGGAATCCGGGCTCAAAGCAGCGAGAAAAAAGTCATCCCTGACGTTATTTCACTGGGAACACCACCCGGAACACCACTGAAAAAACCTCCGTTTTGTTCAGTGGTCCACAGTCGCAATCGTCTCGTGCGGCCGCTTGAGGCCATCGATTCGAAAGCCTACTGGTCGTTCTTGTTCAGCGATTGAGCCGCCCACAGTGATGCCCACCAGTGCTGCGGCGGTGATGGTAAAATAGACCGGCGCAGGAGGAAAGCGCACTGTGCCCTGGAAGCCGAAGCTCGGTACCGTCTCCGCCAATGCAGCCATGACTGTCTGTTGCGATCACGATCCCGCCGTTCTATCGCTCCCAGTGCATGCCGAGGAACGGGTGTGGCTGCGCGGCAACCCGCTGCCGGGGCGCCTGGTGGCGGCTGCGTTCGGACTGACGGGGGCTTTGCTGGTGAGCGTGGCCATCCTCTGGCCGCTCGGTGGGGCATCTCGCTTGATGGTGGGAGGACTGGCGACCCTGCTCTTCTTGCTCGGTGGAGGCTGGCTGATGGTCGCCATGCGGCCCCGGGTGGCGAGCGGTTGTCGTCGGATCCTGGTCCGACTGGCCCCGCTGCGGATGGAGGTCGTCCCGCTGGAAGCGGTAGAGTGTTTTTTCCTCGGGAGTCGGCTTGAGCCTCCAGCACCGGGTGACGATTCGACCGGCGGCAACCGAGTGCGGACGCTTGTCATGCGAATTGCCGAGCGGTCCACCGACTTTCACGCGCGCCCCACCTTACCTGCATGGGGCACATGGAAGGACGGATCAGTGGTCTTCGAAGGCCGGTGGTGCGAGCCGCTGTCGGTCGATCTGGTACGACGGCTCAATCGCGATCTGACCGCGGCGAAGCGGGCGGCGGTGCCCATCGAGAGAACGACTCTGCGGGGTCCAGCGGAGGCGGTCCGGTGAAGTGGAAGGGGTTGTTGGTCAGCGTGCGCGATGCGGCCGAGGTGGCGGAGGCGCTGGCAGGCGGGGCGTCGATCATTGATGTCAAGGAACCGCTCGCCGGGCCACTCGGGGCTGCCGCGCCTGCCACCATCGCCACCATCGCCGCCGCGGTCGGAGGCACCGTCCCCTGGACGCACGCCTGCGGCGAACTGGCCGACGCCAGCCCCTTGGAAGGGGTTTCCTTGGCGCTTTGCACACGTGGGATTCTCGACTATGTCGCGGCGGTCTGTGCGCAACTTCCGCCAGGTGCCCGGCAGCCAGCGGCCGTGAAGGCTGGGCTCTCCGCGACCGCTGGCCGTGGTTGGGAGGCCGCCCTGAGAACGATTGCCGGCGGCCTGCCCGCCGGAACGGGTCTGGTGGCGGTCGCCTACGCCGACTGGGGCCCGGTGGGCGCGCCTCCCCCTGAGCAGGTGATCGCTGCGGGCTTGAGGGTTGGCTGCACTGGCGTGCTCATCGACACTTTTGGGAAGTCTGGGCCCGGGCTCTTTGGCCACGCCAGGCAGGAGGAAGTGCGGCGGTGGGTGGCCTTGGCCCATGGAGCGGGGCTGCCGGTGGCGGTGGCGGGGAAGTTGTCCCTCCAGGAGGCAGGCCTCGCGGCCGCGACCGGCGCTGATGTAGTCGCACTCCGCTCCGCCGTATGTTTCAATGGTGAGACAGCGGGCGACCGACTGGGAAAGGTTGATCGGCGGTTGGTGCGGGAGGCCGCTGCGGCCGTTGTCATTCCCCCGCCGCCCGCACCGGTTTGATGACTCCCACGTTTCTCCCCCATTCCTCCCACGGAGATGGACCAGTCGTGAAGAATCTCGAAGTCAGGGTGCCCCACGGCTTGGAGCCCGAAGAGGTCAGGCGGCGGCTCGACGAAGCGCTCGTGAAGGCTCAGTCGGAGTATGCCCAGTCGGTCGGCGAGATCACCGCCCAGTGGGAGGGGGACGACAAAATGCGGTTCAACCTCGCCGTGGCGGGGATGAAGTTCGACGGATCGCTGGAGATCCTCCTCGAGGAGTTGCTTGTGGAACTGCAGCTGCCCGTCGCTGCTGCGCTGTTCAAGGGAAGGATCCGCGAGGGGATTCAAGAACGCCTCGGTGGGCTTGTCGGGTGATACCGACCTTGCGGTGACCGATGGCAACGATTGTGTCATCCGCGTCGGGCAGGGGCGTGGAAGCGGGGGAACCCGCGTGAGGTTTGCCGATGGCTGAAGAAAGGTGCTCCCCTCTTTGACGGATGACGATCACGATGACCCTTCCCCCCCTCCACCGCTTGACTGCAGGGCCGCGACCGAGCGGGAGCGCCTTGGGAGTGCTCCGTGCGGGTGGTTGCATACTGGCGATGCTTGCGGCCATTGAGGCCAGAGGCAGCGGGCCGTTGCCCGAAGCCCCCTCCGCTTCCGTCGCCGAGGCAGAACTGGTGCTGGCCGGCCCGGCGGGGCGATTGCGGCGCCCAACCAACTTGCTCAGGCCCAGACGTTAAAGGAGAACGTCGTCGATGATCCCTTCGCCGACGAACTCAACCCGTTCGGCAAAGCCGAAGGCAGGAAGCCGGTTCCGAATCGGCCGGGTGCCGAGGGGAGAGCGAAGTTGCCTCTGCCATTCCCAGAGAAGACCGTGCCCGGGGCTCCGGCCGTTGTCCCGGGATTGAAGGACAAGGGAGCAGCAGCAGAGGACGCAGCCGACGACTTGGACAAGGCGGCAGCCCCCCGGACCCGTCCGGGGGTCAGGCCGCTCGGCCGCGGCATGGATGACCTGCTGCCGTTTCCGGACGTCCTCGACGAAGACGAAGAGGAGGAGGTCGATGAATCACCGGCCGGCCAACTGCTTGTGAAAGCGGAAAAACTGGACCGCGCCGGGAAGTACCAAGAGGCCAAGGACACGATCCAGGAAGCGATCAAGTTGTCGCCGAAGATGCCCCTGGCGTGGCTTGCTCTGGGAGTCGTCGCTCGGCACATGGGGGATTTCGAGGGTTCTGTGGATGCTTGTTCGACGGGGCTGCGGATCGACCCGACCGATCCGGAACTCTATCTGCGGCGGGGGATCGCTTGGTTCCACATCGGGCGTCACGGTATCGCCCTTGAAGATTTCGAGGACGCGGCCGGCATCGGCTACGACGATCCGCGGCCGGAGTTGTGGCGCGGTCTGACGCTGATAGAAATCGGTCGACCACTCGAGGCGATCAGTGCGTATTCCTCGGCGATCCGCCGCGACCGCACCTATGATTTGGCCTACCTCAACCGCGGCTTGGCATACCTCGCCACCGACGAACCAGCCAAGGCCGAGTCTGACTTCGATCAGGCAATCCGGCACGATTCCCGCAACGCCCAGGCATGGTTCAACCGCGGCGTGGCGCAGGCACGGCAGGCGGAATACGCCCATGCCGGCGACTCCTATTCCGAAGTGCTGCGGATCGATCCCAAGCATCCGGGGGCGCGAAAGAATCTTGACGCGCTCCGTGCCCGCACGGGGCGATCGGGATCGGTGCTGCACAAACAACCCGCCGCGGAACTGGTTCCCGCCGGCCGGGTGCTGGGGAGGCCTGCGGGAGGCCGTTCCTCCGCCAGCGGCAATTGAGCCCATCGCCTCGGCAGCCTGGTTACGGCCGGGGCCCGACTACGAGCGCTCCAGCACGGATCTCCCACACCAGATCCAGGGGCGCCACGATGGCGTCGAGCAGGGCGTCGCGGGACGCATCGTGAATCTCGACCCGCACGATCTCGCCGGCTGCGATTCCCTTCGCACGCAGTTGCTCCCGGTCGAGTTTGAGGTCGAGCCCCAGACGCATCGCCACCGTGATCAGCAGTTGCTCCAGCGGAGCAGCCACCGTCAGCGAGAAGGTGTCGCCGGCAGGGGCCGCTTGAGTGGTCGGTGCGGTCTGTGGTGCCGGCACAGTCAGGCGGCTGCCCGGGGCTTTGACGACGACTGTCCCGCCGTGGACGTTCTCGGTGGCGTCTGGAGAATCGCTCCGCTGGGCCGCTGGACCGTCGATCGGCACCACGTTGAGGCACAGCGGCTGGCCATTCTGAGGGAGCCGGACAGATTTCCAGGCCACCCGCATGTCGAAGTGGGCTAAGAGCAGATCGAGGCGGTCTGCCAGCGGCAGGGGGGGGAGATTGGCGGCGGGGAAATGATCGTGAGGGAGCTGCTCCAAGCCGAGCAACTCAAGCTCCGAATCAGTGGCGAGTCTGGACAGGAGGTCGCGGGGAGTGGTTCCGGCTGGCCAGCTCCAAGGGGCCCGGGCGGTCGCCAGGTCGCGGAGCGTCCCAGGCAATGCGGAGATTTCCCGGCGTCGCCGGACATCGGCTGCCACCAGGCGTGCAGCGGTGCCCTGGGGAGTGATGCGGATTACCTCGGGGAGAATGGCGCAGCTCGCTCCAGCCTGGCGGGCGACCGATTCCAGCACCGCGTCCGGGGCCATCTCGGTGGCGACCAGCGAGATCCGGCTCTGTGGGTCGATACGGCGATCGATGACCACCGGCCGGCCGCAGACTTCCCCCAGTCGTCCGCCCAGTGCCCCCAACTCGATGCCCGTCCATGTCGCCGTGATCCGCGCATCCCGCGGCGGCCGCGGCACCTTCACCGAGCCGTCGCGGGCCTTCGCCGCCGGTTGGGCCACACCGTCCGCCATGGAGACCACGAGGAGCCAGCAGACCGCCGCGATCATCGTCCGAGCCGATGGGTGTGCGGGGCGGCAAAGAGGCTGTGGAGAGACTGTTGGAATTCGCCCCAGGAGGCGGTCACGAGTCCGCCATCCCCGAGAAAAACGGCGGTGTCCTAAGTGGAAAAAGGTCCGGAATGACTTTTTCCACCGGCAGCGAAGAGTGGGAGAAGTGTGCATGGCGGGGAGTCGCCTGGCAGGGGCCGGGATTGGTTCGGAGAGGAGTATAGTGGCCGATGTGCCTCACGGAGGACGCTGGGAACAAGGGGACGGACAGGGATGAACAGTGTGCACCACTCCGCTCCCGATGTCGTGGTGCTTGGGGCCGGCATCAATGGCGCGGGCTTGGCCCGCGAGTTGGTCCTCAACGGCGCTAGCGTGACGGTGATCGAGGCGGGAGACATCGCTTCCGGCACCACCTCGTGGTCATCGCGGCTGGTACACGGCGGGCTGCGGTACCTTGAGTATGGAGAGGTCTCGCTGGTTCGCGAAAGCCTGCTGGAGCGGGAGCGGTTGGTACGGCTGGCGCCCCACTTGGTGCAGCCGCTGGGGTTCTATGTGCCGGTCCGGGGACGATTCGGTGGACTGCTGTCAGCCGCGGCGCGGATCCTGGGGTGGGAGTCGATGGCCAAGCGGTGTGCCAGTCGGCGCGGCCGCGGCGCGTGGACGGTGGGGGCGGGGCTGACGATGTACGACCTGTTGTCGTGGGGATCGGCATGGCCTCGGCATCGGATGGTGCGGGCCGGATTGCCCGGTATGCCGGGAGTGGACGCAGCCCGCTATCCGCAAGCCTGCCTGTACACCGACGCTCAGATGCTCTTCCCGGAGCGGTTCACCGTCGAACTGCTGATCGATGCGCGGCGGATTGCAGCATCCCGCGGCATCCCGTTCGCCGTGATCACACGGGCCGGCGCTCGCCTGGAGGCCGATGGTCGACTCCGGGTCATGAGTGGCATGAGTGGCATGGGCCTTGGGGATGCCGGCGCGGCGCTGCTGCTCGCGCCGCGGAGCCTCGTCAATGCCACCGGGGCATGGGTTGATCGGACGCTTGGCGAACTCCTGCCGGAGAGAACCGGTGGTGAGCAACGCCGCCTGATCGGGGGAACGAAGGGGAGCCACCTGCTCATCGACAGTTCGCAGTTGCGTCGTGCGCTGGGGAGTCGGGGCGTGTACGCCGAGGCTGCCGATGGGCGCCCGATGTTTGTCCTGCCCTTCGGCGGGCGTTTGGTGCTTGTGGGAACGACCGACATCCCCTTCAGCGGCGATCCCGCCACCGCGCGGGCTGACGACGCCGAGATCGACTACTTGCTGGCCGCTGTGGGAGTCCTCTTCCCGGCGGTGGCCCCCCGACGCAGCGACGTCGTGCAGCATTACTGCGGTGTGCGGCCGCTGCCGGCGACCGACGGTGCTCCGGCCGGGATCACGCGACGGCACATGATTGTCCGCCGTGCCGGGGCTCCGCTGCCGCTGTGGTCGATCGTGGGGGGCAAGCTGACCACCTGCCGGAGTCTGGCCGAGTCCGCCGCAGCCGAGATCCTCACGGCGCTCTCCATGCCCGTGACAGCCACATCGCGGGACCGGCCGCTGCCGGGGGCCGTTTCGGCAGCGGCCAGGGAACGCATCGAGTCGCCCGTTGCTGCTTGGCTCGAGGACGCTGGATTGGAGCCGGCCGAGGCCAAAGAAGCGGCTCGGGCGACGGTGGATCTGTTGGGCACAGCGGCGCTTGAACTGATTGGCATGGAAGGGGGACTGCTGGCCGGATCCTGGCTTCCGACGGCGGCTGTCCACTACTGCCTTGCCAGTGAATGGGCCACGACACTCGATGATCTCATCGAACGCCGGTTGATGCTCGCCTTCGATCCCGACCTCGCATCGCGTACGCTCCGTGCCGTGGCCGACGCCATGGTCCGCGCCGGTGCCATGGAGTCCGACGCGGTAGAAGGCGAAATCGCCACCATGACCGCCACGCTCAAGCAGCGGTATGGGAAGCAACTCCGTGGCGACACAGGGGAAGGGCACGTCGATCCACTTTCCCGGCAGGACACGGACTATCCAGAAAAGGAGCCAAGGCATGGACGGTGACAGAGGCAGCGATCGAGACTGCGTGTTGGCACTCGATCAGGGAACGACTTCCAGCAGGGCGATCCTCTTCGATCGCCGCGGACTGCCGGTGGCCACAGCTCAGGAGGAGTTTCCCCAGCACCTCCGCAATGCCACGGCCGCGGGGGATGGAGGGACTGGACCGGAGGCCGATCTGGCGGTCGTCGAACACGATCCCGAGGACCTGTGGCGGACGCAACTTGGCTGCGCCCGCGACGTCGTGGCCCGCGCGGGACTGGCTCCGGCACGGTTGGCCGCGATCGGTATCACCAACCAACGCGAGACGACGATCCTCTGGGACAGAGTCAGCGGCCAGCCAGTGAGCCCGGCGATCGTCTGGCAGAGCCGGGTGTCGGCGGGGATCTGCCAGCGATTGAAAAACGCAGGCCTCGAGGAAGAGGTGCGACGGCGCACCGGACTGCTCCTCGACCCCTATTTCTCCGCGACGAAGATCATGCACCTCCTCGAGACCATGCCGGGCTTGCGGGTGGCTTGCGAGGCTGGTCGGATCCTCTTCGGCACAGTCGACACATTTCTCATCTGGCGGCTCACCGGCGGACGCGTTCATGCCACCGATCCCACCAACGCCAGCCGGACGTTGCTCTACGACATCGATCGTCTGGAGTGGAGCGACGACTTGTGCCGTCTGTTCGATGTGCCGCGGGCGATCCTCCCCGAGGTGCGACCATCGTCTGGTGACTTTGGCACCACCGATGCCGGCGTGTTTGGGGCCGCGGTCCGGATCGCTGGCTGTGCCGGCGACCAGCAGGCTGCTGGATTTGCGCACGGCTGCGTCCTGCCCGGCACCGCCAAGAACACCTACGGCACCGGCGCCTTCTTGCTTTTCTCCACCGGTACGCAGCGGCCGCTGGCGGCGCCGGGGCTCCTGGCCACCGTGGGCTGTGGAGCCGTCCCGGGGAGCGTCAGTTGGTGTCTGGAAGGATCGGTGTTCATCGCCGGCGCCATTGTTGGTTGGCTGCGAGATGGCTTGGGGATCATCGAACGGGCGGCGGACATTGAGCCACTGGCCCGCAGTGTGCCCGATACGGGGGGCGTCGTGTTGGTACCGGCACTGGCTGGACTGGGGACTCCCCACTGGGATCCCACGGCCCGTGGTTTGATCATTGGCCTCACCAGGGCCACCACCCGAGCCCACATTGCTCGCGCGGCGCTGGAGGCGATCGCGCTGTCGGTGGCCGACGTGGTCCGGGCGATCGAGGGGGCAGCCGGCGTTCCCCTGCAGAGCCTCCGGGTCGATGGCGGCGCCAGCGGCAATGACCTCCTCCTCCAGATCCAGGCCGATGTTCTCGATCGACCTGTGGAACGCCCTGTGGTTCTGGAGACCACTGCACTGGGGGCTGCGTTGCTGGCCGGCCTGGCCAGCGGATTCTATCCGTCAGCAGCAGCCGTGGCGGAGGCCCGGCGGGTGGAGCGGGTGTTCACACCCACGATCGACGCCGCCGTGCGGCGGCGGATGACCGCTTCCTGGGATGACGCCGTGGGCCGTGCGGGCCGTTGGGCTGTTCCCCGCGGTTGATGACCATGGGCGCCGTTGCTATCAGCGGACCGTGCTGCTACCGGACTGTTCAGCGACCTGAACCCGTGTGGTGTATTTCTGCGGATTGGCAGTAAACGCGGATCGTGATTCGGCGGACGAGAAGAGATAGACCTTGTCTTGATAGGTCACACCGTACTGCCGCTGACCGGCGACTTGGCGGCTCCCATCAATGGCGACCACCGGATCGTCCCCCGACAGGCCGGGGGCATAGCGATCGGGATCGGCAAGAAAAGACTTTTGCTCCGCAGGCCCGGCGAACAGGTAGGTGCGTCCACGATGGCGGACGCCCCACTTCGCCCGTCCCTCGACCCACTGCTTCTGCTCATGGAGCGTCACCGCGCAGTAGCCCTCAAGTCCCACCGGCATCGGTGCCTGCGGATCGGCATTGGGGACCGGGGCATCGGTCGAGGGCATCTGGGAGGGAGGGTCGGGGACGGTGGCCGGCACCGTTTTTCGCACCAATCCACTGAACGGTTTTTGCACCGTCGCCCAGAAGGCATTGGGCTTCTTCGCGGCCGGGGGCGAAGCCTGATCGGTGGGCGGGGTGGTTGCCTGGGGCGCTGGCGTGACCCGCGGGTTGAGCCAATTTGGCAGTGCAGCACTCAAGCCCCCGGTGCCGGCCGCAGGAGCCGCGGGCGCTGGGGCCGGTTCCAGTGCCGCCTGTGGCGTGGTGGCAGGTGCTGCGATGGCGGTCGGTGGGGCAACGGAGGTTGACGCTGGTTCTGCTGCGCCCATTGGCGTGGTGACGGTCTCCGCTGCCCACTGCGGCGGCGTGGTGGGGAGGGTGGGGGCGGAGGGAAGTGGCGAATCGGCCGCGGCAGGAGTGGTCGTCGACGATCCCGCGTCAGGCTTGCTCCTAGGATCGGATGCCGGTGGGGACGGCAGCGCGGGGGAGGGAGACTGGGCGGCGGCAAGCCCGGCGGCGGCAAAGGCGGCATCCTGCGCGGCCCTGCCGGCCGCGGCCACGAAACCCGCGGGCGTGGGGGGGCAATCGAAGCGGGCGAGGAGCCGTTCGTCGGCATCGACGACGCAGACGCTTGGCAGGTGGGAGATGCCCAGGCGGCGATGGGTCTCAGGATCGGCGTCGACGTCGATCCGCACCGGTTCGTAGCAGGCAGTGAGCAGGGCGACTGCCTCATCTGTCGCCAGAAATGATTTGTCAGCGGCGGAGCTCGCCTCGCTCCAAGTTGCCGTGAATAGGATTAGGACCGGTCGCCTGCTGATCTGCGAAGCGGCCTTGGCCTGGGACAGATCGGGATGCCAAGGGACAGCGGCGCTTGCCATCCCCGGCACCGCAAAGACCATCAATACCACCCAGCCCCAGCTCATCGTGGAGGTGATTCGTCGAAGCCGAAGGTGCGTGGGGGTGAGCATGGCAACAGGAGCCTCGGTCGGGAGGTGATGCCGGTCCCGGGAGCGGTGCCGGTCATCCCGATCTGTATCGGTCGATTGGCATGGGGAAGTCGCATCGATTTTCCGGTTCTTCTGCCGGCCGCTCTTTCCATCCCGCCTCAATCCCCCGGGCTACCAGGCTTCAAGCCGACAGGCGAGGTGACGCGATGAGGCCGCTTTTGGTTCGCCGTGCCCGGGTATTGCCCCAGATCGATATGGCTGGTGGCTTGACACACCGAACGACGCTCCGGATACTGTTGTCATCGTTTGCAGCATGGGCTTGCTGGGTCAGTTTCCTGGGACTCCAGGGAAATTCCAGGAAACCTGGGCCGCAGAGATATTCCCAGCCGGGTGTTCCCGCTGGATTGAATGGAAACTGGTCCGTTGCACGGACCGTTCCTGCTTCCGGTCCGGTCAGGGTTTTCCTGTCCGATTCCGGTTTCGATCAACGGCTTGTTTCTTTGTGAGCGAGCCAGTGCGATCGGTTGCGGGCAACGCCTGTGCGGCAGGGTTTGTTGCAGTGTTGTTTTCTGACAGTGCTGGTTGCTGACACGTTCCGGGGGATGATCGATCGGATTTCATCCCTCAGTGGGGCTGTTCCGCGTCTATTTCCCTTGGGGCGCCCACTGGTGATTTCCATGGGGGATTTCCATGGGGCTTGTTGGGCAAGTGCCTGTCACGGGGGCTTTTTAAGGGTGGCGTCAGGTCTTGGTGTGCTCACATGCTTGGCTTGCTGTGCTCATGCGTGCTCATGCGTGGCTTGATCGGGACATCCGCCATCACTAATCCACACCAGTGACCTCATCGTCGACTGGTGGTACCACCAAAGTTGGATTTCGTCTCTCTCTCGCTGACTCCTCCGGATAGACCGGTTTGGTCGCCGGGTGACCCTTGCTGCCTTTTTGAGGCGCTCTCACCCCACGCGGATCCGCCGCCGGATGGCTCAACGCTGGCTGGACAATGTTCCCGAGATGTTTCCCGAAATGTTTTTTGGGGATGGTCATACAGCCCGGTTATCCGGGTAATCCCTGACTGTGTTGTTTTGGATCGGCCAGAACAGTTGACCGTCGTGCTTCGTGTCGAGTGGTCCCCATTACCGAGTATCCCTGGTGATGACGGGCCGGCGCCTTGAGGCCGGCCGGCGTGATCCCCTGCCGTGGGCGGGGGCATGCGAACGTTCCTCAGAAAAGTGTGTTGCAGCTATGTCGAAGCGGAGGAGATCAAGGTCGCACGGCCGGCAGGGCTTTGGGCCACAGGGTGGCGGCGGCTATGGCCAAGGGGGACAGCCGGGCGGACAGCAGCAGGGGCAGGGCGGTCAGGGGGGATATGGCGGTGGTGGCGGCGGCGGCGGTGGCGGCGGCGGCGGTCGTCGCGGACGGGGACGCTACCGTCGTGGTGGCGGGAGCGGTGGTGGCAGTAACGCTGGCGGCAACGCCGGCAACATCGCTGGTGCCGGTGCCGTCGGCATGGACGGAGAAGGGATGCGTCCGCCGGAACTCGAATCGGAGATTGGCGAGAACGGCGAGCCAATTCCGCTGGAGCCAGGCTTCGGCGTCCTCGAGATGCACCCCAACGGCTACGGTTTTCTTCGCAGCGTCGAGACCAACTACACCCGCGAGCGGACCGATCCGTTTGTTCCGGGGACGATGATCGAACGCTACCGATTGCGCGAAGGGGTGTTCATCAAGGCGATGGTGCAGCCCGGTCGCCGGCAGCAGGGACCGCGCGTGAAGGAGATCCAAGAGGTCGAGGGGATGGCCCCCGACGACTATCCGAAGGTCAAAACGTTCGACCAACTCACCCCGATCAACCCGGAACACTGGCTCCGCCTCGAGACTGGACAGCAGCCGCTCACCACCCGGATCATGGATCTGCTCACCCCGCTAGGCAAAGGGCAGCGAGCGTTGATCGTGGCTCCGCCGCGAACCGGCAAGACCGTTCTCCTCCAGCAGGTTTCCCAGGCGGTTTCGACCAATCACCCCGAGCTGTCGCTGGTGATGCTGCTCATCGACGAGCGGCCAGAGGAGGTCACCGACATGCGGCGGAATGTTAAGGGAGATGTCGTCGCCAGCAGTCTCGATTGCGATGTGGAGAGTCATGTCCGGCTGTCGCAACTGGTGATCGAGCGTTGCAAGCGGATGGCCGAAACCGGCAAGGATGTATTCCTGCTGATGGACTCGATCACGCGCATGGCCAGGGCGTTCAATAAGTGGGTTGGGAACACGGGCCGCACCATGAGCGGCGGTGTCGACATCAAGGCCCTGGATATTCCGAAGAAACTCTTCGCCACGGCACGCGTGTTCGAGGAGGGGGGGTCACTGACGATCGTTGCCACCGCCCTGATCGACACCGGCAGCCGGATGGACGAGTTGATCTTTCAGGAGTTCAAGGGCACCGGCAACATGGAGTTGGTGCTTGACCGGAAGCTCTCCGACCGCCGGGTGTGGCCCGCCCTCGACATCACGCAGTCCGGCACACGCCGCGAGGAGAAACTCCTCGATCCCGATACTCTGCACGCAGTCAACATGCTGCGGCGGACGCTCTCGAGCATGCACCACGTCGACGCCATGGAGCAACTCACGAAGCAATTGGCGAAGTTTAAGAGCAACCGCGAGTTCATCTCGCTGATCGCCAGTTCACGGGCCCAGGACTAATTATTCCCACAAGAAGGACGGATCGGTCCGCGGGGAACGAGAGTCCACAGAGACCGTTTCGAAAGGATCCGTTCCTGACAGGAACAGCGGGCTTTTCACCTGCCGGATGGACTTATTGCCCGATGTTGCTGGCTGCGTTGAGCCGTTCAAGCCAGTAGGCGTACTGCGGATCCCCGCAACGGAAAGCGAATACTGCGTCTGGCAGTTGCGCCTCTCCTTGGCCATCGGACTTCACCCGGACCACGATCGCTCCGTCGCTGCGTCTCTCGATGCTCACGCGAGCCTCCGGAAAGCGAGCGGAGTCGATCGACGTGGCCATGGAACGCTGCCTGGAACGGGTGGGGGTGCTTGGTCAGTGGGGAGCGTGGCATCCAGCGGGCAGTGGAGGAATGGCCTGCAAATCGGGCGGGCGGTCTTGAACGCTCAAAGGGCAAGGGGGCGGAGCCGAAGTGCGAATCTGGGGGAGGATTATGCGCCTGCATCAACTAGAAATCCAGCGAAGGAACTCGACGGTCCCGAGATCGCCGGAAAAGTCCCCCTCATCGTTCATTCCCGCCATTTTGACATGTTCTTCGGACCGGTCGTATATTCGTTTTCTGGACCTTTCCGCCTCGGAGTGAACACGAATGACGCCCTACGCGTCGCTGGCCGACGACTTTTACGTGAACATGAACCTGGCCACGGAGATGGAACTCCCTTCCCAGAGGGACACGATCCTCCACTTCTTCGAGCGTGTCCAGAAGACTTATCCCACGATGCGGAAGTTTTATTGCCGCGACAAGCGGGATTTCGTCCTCGAGGAGGACAAGGAGCAGGGGAGGTATCGCTGGGCAGCCGTCGAGTCCAAGCGGCTCTGTTCCGGCCACGTCAATCCCTCCTCGCTGGAGTCCGTTCTTGACCAGCACCGCCTGATCCTTGACCTAGCGCCCCCGCTGTTATCCATCAGCCCGCTTGACTGCGAGGCGCTCGACTTGCTGTTCGGGTTTGACTTTGCCTACCGGGGAAATCACAACGCGCTCCTTGCCGAGGCGTTGGGAGTGGGATTGGCACTCGATAAGGTGGCCGAGATCCCCGGAGGGCGGGTGATTAACTACGAGCCCTCGTTAACGGTTTCGCTCGACGAAGACTGTCGCGTCCAGGTTCGGATCAGCACCGAGACGAGGACCAACGCCTTCCAGGTTCGCACCGGCGATTTCGCCGAGGAGCAGTTGAGCGTCTATGTCACGGCGCGGCAGTATGGCAGCCTGGACCCCCAGACATCCTATGTGGATGCAGTCAACCGTTTGGCGCAGATTGCTCAGGACGTGGTCGACAGCTGTGTAGTCGAGCAGATCCTCAAGCCGCTGGCGCGGACGATCTCGATGAAGTGAGCCGTCGACGGCAGGCCGTCAACGCCCGCCGCGATTGTTGTCACGACGGCCCCGGTCGTTTTCGTCACTGCGCGGGGGGCGGTTTCGGGCGTCGAGGTTGCCGGCAATCACGATGCCGATCGCTTCGACCCAACTGGGGACATCAGTCACCGTGTTGAGGCCGCTTTCGGCGAGCACGTCATCGTCGTCATCCTGACGCCGTTGTTCACGGCGTGGTTGGTCATCCCGGTTGGCATCCTCAATGCCGAGGAAATCAAGCCCCTCGTCGTCTTCGTCGTACCCTCCGGCAACCGGAGCGAAGTCATCGCGACGGCCCCGGGAGAGGCTTGAAGTGGGACGCAGTTCAGGTTCAGGCCGTCGACTCCGCCCACCGCTGCTGCTGCCGCTGCTGCTACTGCTGCCGCTGCCACGGCGCCGCGACGAACGCCCACGCCCGCCGCTTTCCGACCCCTCGCCTCCAGAACTGGTACCAGTCTGGGCTCCAGTGCTCGTTCCGGTCCGGGGGCCTGTGCTGGCTCCTGAACGGGCCGGCCTTGTGCCGGCATCGTCACGGCGGTCACCGCCCCGCCGCCGCCGCCGGCCACGGGCCTCTCCTTCGGCCGCACGGCCGGTTTCGCTCCGTCTTTCTCCGCCTCTGCCAGCAGTACCCTGGGAACCGCCAGCAGTACCCTGGGAACCGCCAGCAGCACCCTGGGAACCGCCAGCAGCACCCTGGGAACCGCCTTCATCTCCACTGCGCAAACCATCGGCTCGCGGTGTGGTTGGTCGGCCATAGCCCGTCGGCAGGCCGTCGTCATCGTGCAGGTCTTCAACGCCACGATCGGCCACACCAGCGTCAGCGCCGCCCGCCCCGTCCCCCTCGGTCGAGAGTCGTTCCTCGCGGAGTCGTTCCCGGTTGGCAGAGTTGCGACGGCGGCCACCACGGCGGCCACGCCGTCGCCGACGGCGGCCAGAGAGATCGTCGCCGTCGAGAGTCTCGCTCCCCGCATCTCCTTCACGACGTCCTTCACCGAGCGGCAGCCTCTCATCGTCGAGGGAACCTCCGTCGACTGCCCGAGCGGTTGTCGGGGGGCCAAGATCAATCCCGCCCCAAGCATCCTCCCGGTTCTCAACGGGGGGGCGCGGCGTCTGCGGACTCGCTGTCCGCCGCGGGCGCTCCCGGTCGCCACGTTCATCCCGGTCGCTCCGTTCGTCCTGGCGGGCACGCCCCTCAGGGGGAGAACTGCGGCCGGAAGCTGGCTCACGCCGAGCCGGTCGGGATGGCTCTCGATCGCGATCGTGTTCCCGGCTAACCCCAGCTTCCGGACCAAGATCGTCCCCGGAATCGAGGTAACCGCTGCGCCCCGGGACTGGATCATCATCACCGCGGGCGCCCTCGGGGCGGACGCCATCAGCACGAGCATCCTCGGGGCCACGCTCGCGGCCCCCGCGGCCACGCCCGCCGCGTCTGCCGCGG
>QWOP01000068.1 GCA_003669605.1 Planctomycetota bacterium | reverse complement strand
TTCGCCGAGCGGGAGGATGGTGACCTCCGCCGGGCCCGCGAGGATCTCGACCGGGTCGTCGAACTTCAGCGGGAGATCGCGGGCCTACGCAAGAGGCCGTATCAGGAATCCCATCCCGATATGTTCTGGCCGCTGTTGCTCATGGCAGACATCGAACTTGCTGAGTCCCGGCAGCTGCTGGCCGAAGGCGAAGCTGCTAAGGCTCGGGAAATCGACACGGCGGCATCGAAGACGCTCGCGCGGGCCGCCGCGGTGTCAGTCCCGGAGAGCCACCCCCTCCGCGGCTTTCTCGCGAAACTCACGGCGCGGCTCGAGGGGCAACGGGCATCCGTGGATGAGACGATTCCGCGTTCAGACCAGGCCGACAAGGCGGCCCGACGCCTCCGCGGGGCCTTGGATGGAACCGCGCTCCCCGGGCTCGCCTTCTGACGCCCGCGTTCGAGTCGAGCCGAGTCGATTCGATCAAGCGGCTCGGTGGGGCGCGGTGCCCAGGACTCTGGCCCAGACTTCAGGGATCGACAGCACCGTCGTGGCCGGTAGCCAGGCTCTCGATACGGTCGAGTACCTTCTGGTGAACGCTCATCTGCAGCGTCAGCGAGCGGGCTTTGCGGAGCGATTCCTCGCTCCGCGTAGGCTGGCCGATCATCTGGTAGGCCCACGCGGCGCGGGCAGCGGAGTAGGCCAGTTGGAGCCGTTCGCTATCCCGCGCCGTCGCATCGGGCAACCAGCAGGGAAGAGTCATCGCCGCCTGCAGGTGCTCGAGCGCCCGGTTTTTGTCTCGCGGTGCCACGAGCCCGGCCAGCCGCACGAGATGGCCGGCACGTCGCACCGGATCAGCGCCCGCCTCCGCCTTGCAGAGCCGCTCCAGGAGTTCTTCAACCCCGGGCAGGTCGCCGGACTGAATCCGGGCCGACACCACGATATCGGCGGCCGCAAGCGTGCCGGGGTGGTCTGGCCCAGCGGCCCGCTCCCAGGCAGCGACTGCTCGTGCCGCCGTGACGGCAGCCTGCGTCGGCTCTCCGGCTGCCCGCTCCGCATGGGCGAGCAATGTCAGGGTGGCCGCGACTTCGGGATGGTCTGGGCCAAGATTGGCCTGCTGCACGTCGAACGCCCTCGAGAAGCAGTCCGCGGCCGCCGCCCAGTCTCCAGCAGCGAGGCGGGAGGTGCCGAAGAGGCTCCAGGCCATACCCACGAACGCGTGCTCGTCCCCGAACTGCCGCGCCCGCGCGGCGACGTAACGCTCCCGGAGGTCCTTCCCCCACTCTGTATTGGCGAGTCGATCGACGACCAGGGTCGCGGTCCGCTCCCAGGAGTCGTCTGGGCGGGGCAGGTCGCGGCTCAGTGTCTCTTCCATCAAAGCCTCGACCTGTGACGAGTCTTTTTCATTTCGCAACGCATCGGCGAGCATGAGCCGCAGGAAACTGACGCGGGCGTCGCCGGAGCCCAGTGCGACCTTCGCCGCCGTCAGTGCCGGCTCAGCCATTTTCCGGGCTGCCGCCGCATTGCCGGCCGCGATCTGGGCCTCCGCCACGCGGCCGGAAAGATCGGCCACATGCTCGGCCGACGGCGGCTTCAAGGAACCCGCGACGGCGAGGGCTTGGGAGAGCGGCTCAATCGCTGCGACGGGCTTTTCTTGGGTCATCAACACGTCACCGGCAACGACGAGCCCTGCGATCGCCGCGGCGGCCTCTGCGGGCGGCGGTCGTGCCAAAACCTTCAGATCCTGCGCGAACCAATCCGGGAGGCCGTCTGCTTGCTCGCGACGCTCGGCGATCAGGAGCAGGTGCAGGCGATCCGCCGCCGATCCGTAACTCGCCGGGCCCGCGGCCGCCCGCGTCGTCTCGAGCAGGGATTTGAAGGTCACGTTCGCGGCGATGAGCCGATCGTCGGCGAGCTGTAGTTCCCCGAGCAGTCTTGTCATGGTAAGAGCCGCCGGGGCGTTGGGCGGCGTGATGGCCGCCAGGGCCTTCTCGACGACGGGGATCGCCTCGGCGGCGCGGCCACCCAGCATCATCAGCCGGCAGAGTCGCTCGACAGCCGCGAGGCGATCTGGGGTTCCGGGGCCCGCGGAGGATGACAGCCCGTCGAGAATCCGCCGGCGTTGCTCGATCGCCGCGGTGAACATTCCCAGGGATGCAAAGGTCGTCGCGACGCCGTCGCGGGCTTTGAGCGTTGCCTCGTCGGCCGGCCCGAGGAACGTCTCGAGCGAATCGATCGCCGCCTCGGTAGCCTTCCGAGCCAGTTCCGCTGCCTCGCTGCGCGGTCCCTCCGCACGGTCGCACACCACCAGCGCCTGCTGCGCGGAGACAACCGCTTCCGGGAATCGCCTGGCGACCGTCTCGAGCCGCGTCAGGCTCATGAGCGATCGCCCCAGACCAGCCGCATGCTCGCGTGTGCCGGCATCGACCAGCCGCTGCCGCGTGGCGATGGTCTTGCGGAGCAGCGACTCCGCAGCCTCCACGGTGCCCTGGTCGATCAGGATCTCGGCGGCCAGGTCGTTGACCGGGAGCAGCCGCAGCGACTCGTCTCCGTCGGCCTTTTTGATCTCGCGGCTGTCGATCCGGAGCACATCAAGCGCCTCGTCGAACCGCCCGGCAGCCCGCAGCGCCGCGGCCTCTTTCAGGGCGGGGCGGGTATTCTCCGCGAGGACGGCGGTGCCAGAAACGACCAGTGCCACGGCAAGCCAGAAGCCGCGCGGGCCGCGCGGCCGGGGGTTCCTCGCCGCCGGTTGAGCCGACGGTGCGTCGCCCTGGATCAGAAAATCCCCCCGTGAGAGGTGGGCGGTCGACGGCAAGGTTCGGGCCGGGTTCATAGGCACATTTCCTGATGGCGGTGGATGTGAGCGGAAAAAACGGGACCGATCTGTCCCGGTACTTGCCATAGCGAAAACCGGCCAGTAGCATCAGGGTTAGGGGCTATTGTTAGGGCTGACATCGCCGATATTCAACTTGGCGGTCGCGAGCCCCTTTCCCAAGGAGTCGATCTGTGACGTTTTCCACATCCTGTTCCACGCCTAGCGTTCGACGCGGTTTCACGCTCGTCGAGCTTCTCGTCGTGATTGCCATCATCGGTACCTTGGTGGCGCTCCTGCTGCCGGCACTTTCTTCCGCCCGAGCTGCCGGCAACGCCTCGGCCAGTGCGAACAACCTCTCGACGTTCGGTCGTGGTTTTGAGGTCTACGCGGCCTCACACGACGGCAGTTACACCTCCGGGGCGTTCGACCACTTCCGCGATGGCGACATCCGGCAGAACGGCTGGATCGCCGATCTGATTGGAGTGAAGGTGGCCAACCCCGGCAAGTCGCTCGATCCGGCCCATCGCAACCGGGTGTCAGACACGGTTGGCGACTACACTGCCGCGGTGACGACCAACCAGGCGAATATTGCTGCGGGGATCGCCGCCGATCGCTGGCCGGTGGGAACAGCCGGAGCCACGGTTTCGGGTTCCTCTCATTTTGGCGGTGCGGCGCAGGCCAAGGATCTCTGGGACGAGGGCTACAACACCAACTATGCGACGACGTGGCACTTCAGCCGCGGCGATCCCTCTGCGACGAGCGGTTTCAACGCAGCCGGCAGCAAGGGGCTGTCGGACGGCGATGGCCCGCTGTCGCAAAACCTCGTCAGTCAGGCCAACACGACGGCCGCCCGCATCGCGGTGATGGCGCCGGGTCGTGCCTCCGGTCTTGTTGACGCGACCGCGGCGACCGCCCTGAAGAGCTTCACGGGCTCGGCCATCGCCAAAGCGAACGACCGGATGACGTCGAGCTTCACGGACGGCATGGTCGTGCCGTTCGTCGATACAGCGCTGGGCGGCGCGTCGGGGCAGTTTGTCCATGATCTGTCGGCCTTCTATCCGCTGCACCAGCCGAAGACGCAGGATGGGTCGGGAGGGTTCGCTCCGGTACTGTTCGCGGATCTCCACGTGGAGAAGGTGTTTGACACCGCGTCTACTGGAAATGCTAAGGCGGGGGATGGCTACATCGGCGACAAGCCCGGGGCGAGCAGCTCCTACGCACTCGACGCGGACATGTATCAGGAGGCCTCCGACCTGATCTGGCTGAAGCGGCTGCGAAACCTCCAGCCGTAACTGCTGGTCCGTCGCGATCTGATACTCATGGAATGGCCGCCAGCGATGGCGGCCATTCTTTTTGCGCGCATTTTCGTGCGCGTTGGAAAATCGGCGAACTATAGTCTGATCCCATGGATGCGGAGACTTCTGCGCACGAGCGTGACCGGCAAACAGCGGCTGAGAAAGCCGTGGGCGACGTCGATCGCCGGATGCGGGTGCCGTTCGTCGTCATGCTGACCGGGGCCACGCTCCTTGGCTGTTCGTTCGCGGCCGGAGCCATCTGGGAAAAGCCGCTCTACGCCGCCCTTCCCGCGGCGGTCGCCACCGCGCTCCTTGGAACGCCCTTGGTGGGGCTCGCACTCCGCGACCTCCTCGCCGGCAGGGCGGGCATGCACGCGCTCGTCGCCCTAGCGGTCGTCGGGGCTGCGGCCGCCGGCAGGTATCAGGAGAGCGCCGTCGTCGCGCTTCTGATGACGCTCTCGGGCGTGCTCGAGAAACGTACGGCGATCGGCGCCGAGGCGAGCATCGAGTCTCTGATCCGCTTGGCGCCCACCAGGGCCCAGCGGCTCGTGGCAGCTGGCCCGGGCGGCGCGGTGCACGAGGAGACCGTGGAGGCGCAGTCCCTGCGGGCGGGAGACGTCGTCCGGGTTCGTCCCGGCGACACGATTCCCGCCGACGGCGTGGTGCGCGACGGAGCCAGCACCGTCAACCAGGCCAGCATCACCGGCGAATCGCTGCCGGCTGACAAGGACCGCGGCGACGAGGTCTTCGGCGGCACGGTCAACCTCACCGGGGCGCTTGACATCGAGGTGACAAAGGCCGGCAGAGACACGCTCCTCGGCCGGGTCAAGGATCTGATTCTGGAGGCTGAGCGGACGCGGCCGCCGATTCTCAGGCTCGTCGATCAGTATGCCGCCTGGTACACCCCGACGATCCTGATGCTCGTCGGCGTGGTGCTCTTTTTCGCGCTGCGAAGCGACCCCGAGGCCGCCTTCAGCCGGGCGATCTCGATGCTCGTGGTGGCCTGTCCGAGCGCCCTCATCCTGGCAACGCCGACGGCCATCGTGGCAGGGCTCTCCGCCGCGGCCAGGCTCGGGGTGCTCGTCAAGAGCGTGGCCACCCTCGAGGCAGCCCGCTCGATCACGGCCATCGTGTTCGACAAGACAGGTACGCTCACCAGTGGCGTGCTCTCGGTGACCAGGCTCACCCCTGTCGACGGTGTCGATGGCGTCGAGCTGCTCCGGCTCGCGGCTCTCGCCACGCAGGATAGCCGGCATCCTGTCTCCCGGGCCGTGACCGACATGGCACGACGCGCCCGAGTGCCGCTCGAGCGACCGGCTCGATTCGAGGAACTGTCCGGCCGTGGCCTGTCGATCACGGTCGATGGCAGTGAGATCAGGGTGGGCCGCGGCTCCTGGTTGACCGCTCCCGACGCCGGCCTCGATCTCGCCGGCCGGGAGGCGATTGACGCCGCCCAGGTGAATCCGGAGGCCGAGGGGCTGAGCATGCTCTACGTCGTCCGCGATCGCCGGCTCGTCGGCTGGATCGGCCTCGAAGACAACGCCCGGCCGGGGGCCGCCGCGGCCGTGAACCGGCTGCAGGGCATGGGCATCCAGCGGCTCGTGCTGTTGACGGGGGACCGGGCCAGCGTGGCCCGCCGCGTGGCCGAGCAGATGCACTTCAGTGAGTTTAAGGCCGAGGTGCTGCCTCACGAGAAGTTGGAGATGGTCGATGCCCTCAAGGCGCGGGGCTACAAGGTGGCGGTGATCGGGGACGGCGTCAATGACGCCCCGGCCCTCGCGGCCAGCGACGTGTCGATCGCCATGGGCGCGGCGGGCAGCGACGTCGCCATCCATTCGGCAAGCATCGCCCTGCTCAACAGCAACCTCGACAGGGTGCCGTTTCTGATCGATCTCTCCCGCCGCACGATCGCGGTGATCCGGCAAAACCTCGCCGTCGGCGCGGCCTTCATCGCGGTATTTCTTGTCCTGGCGGGAGCGGGCTACGTGTCACCGGTGGCCGCTGCCTTTCTCCACGTGGCCAGCGGCCTCGTGGTGATTTTCAACTCCGCCCGCCTCGTCCGCTGCGGCGAGGACATCGAACGCGCGGAGGCGGTCAGCCCACGTCGCGCTGCTGAAACACCAGTACTGCCAGGCTGAGAAACGCCACGATCATGGCGGCGGCATAGAGGCTCACCGAGCCGAGGTGCGCGAGCGAGATTTCATTTCCCTGGGTGAGGGCGTCGGCCTGCCAGAAGAACTGCATGTTCGGCCAGGCGGCATACACGGGCCAGGCGAGCCATCTGGTCCACGCCGGGCCGGTCCAGGCATCCCCGACGACCGTGCCGAGAAAATACTCGGTGACGAGACCGCCAAGAAACACACCCACGCAGACCATGAGCGTCATCACCTGCCCGAGCCGCGTCGAGGCGGCGATCGCCACGGCTGCCAGCAGCAGGATCGCTTCGAACACCAACGCCACGGCGATCATCAGCTGCGGATTCCACTCCGTGGTCGGGTTCTGAAGCCGCCAGGATTTGTCGAGGCTCCAGGCGACGGCCAGCGCGGCCGTTGCCGCGATCGCGTTGGTGGCCACGAAAACGCTGGAGAACGGCCGGCCGCGAAGGTAGTTGGCGGTGGCTGCGAGCAGCACCGCCGCTACGGTGGCGGTGAGGCCGGCGACGAGCACGGGCCCATCGAAGCCGGTGTCGAGCCGATCGCTCGACGGCACCCGATGCCGCACGGTGAGCAGGAAGACGACCGCCAGCGACCAGAACCCGATCGCGAGCGCGGTGGCCACACCGAGGTACTTGCCGACCACCACGGCCGGCCGCGCGACAGGCTTGCTGACGACCGTGACCACGGTCCGATTCTCGATCTCCCGTGTGAGCACGCTCGTCGCGGTGAAGGCCGCCAGCAGGAGTCCGCAGACGAACAGCGTGCTCAGGCCGAGATCGACGAGGATCTTGTTGTCGTCCTCGAGCGTGAAGGCCGCCAGGTTGACGTTGAACACCATCGCCAGCATGCCGGTCAGGAGCAGCACGCCGAAGATCGGCTGCCGGATGGACTCCAGGAACGCGTTGTGGGCGATGGTGAGGACGGTCATGAGGGGGGTGCAAAGGAGGCCGGCGGAGGCCGGGAAATCCTAACGTACCGGCGGCGTCACGGGCCGGGCCACCCTCGCGGATACCCGGTCAGGGGGGCGGTCTTGCCGCCGGACTCGGTGCCTGAGCGAAGGTACACTTCGTGGGAAGGCAAAGAAGCCACGTATGTACCCGACTGGTTCTGGAGCCGGTATGGGAGGCCAGGGAACCGAGATGCCGGACCACTCGACGAACGATCGCGAGGCCTATCGACAGGGGCGGGTGACGGCCCTCGTCGGCCTTGCCATCCAACTGCTCCTCGTCGCGGCCATGGCGCTGGCCGCAGCCTGGACCGGGAGCGACGCACTCGTGGCCGCCTCGTGGCACATGCTCGGCGGGGTGCCGATCTGGGCCATCCTTGCGGTCGTCTATGGCCAGCGGGAGGCGGAGCATCGCGAGATGCTGGCCGCCGAGAAACTCTCGGCGGGCGGCTCAGCCGCGCTCTTCGGGGAACAGGCCGACGAACTGCAGCGGTCGCGGCAGCGTCTGGCGAACGTGGTCGGCTACGGGCTGCCGGTCGTCAGCATCCTGGTCGGACTGTTCCTCGTCGGCGTCGGCGGGGGACTGCTGTGGAGATTCTTCGGCCAGGCGGCTGGGGGTGATGCGGCGGCCTCCTCGCCGATCGGTGGGCATCCGGTCGGCCTGCTGTTTGCCTCCGGAGGGATCGCGCTGTTGGCCTTCGGGGCGGGCCGTTGGATCAGCGGCTGCGCCCGGGTGCCGGTCTGGCGACTGCTGCGGGGCGGCGCCAGTTACCTGATGAGCTGCTTTCTCATCGCCGGCCTGGTCATGATCGCCGCGGTCGTCGCGGCCTTGGCCGAAGACACCCGCTGCTTTCGGCTCCTGTCCGCCGCGGTGCCGGTCGTCATGATCCTGGTGGGCAGCGAGATCCTGGGGAACTCCCTCTTGGAAATCTACCGGCCGCGGAAGCCCGGCGAGATGCCGCGGCCCGCCTTCGACAGCCGGCTGTTGGGATTGCTGACGGCGCCCGAATCGCTCGGCGAGGTCGTCGGCGACCTGATTCGGTACCAGTTCGGCGTCGAAGTCTCGGGCAGTTGGCTGTACCGCCTCCTCGGCAGGGCTGTCGCCCCGCTGACGCTTCTCGCCGGGGGAGTTCTTCTGGCGCTCAGTTGCCTGGTTGTCGTCGGGTCGGACGAAGAGGCGGTGTTGCTCCGCTTCGGCGCAATCCAGGGGCCCGCGCTGCCGGCGGGGATGCACGTCAAGCTGCCGTGGCCGATCGAGACGGCCGTCACGTATCCGACCCGCCGGGTTCTCCAACTGAGCGTGTCGAGCGGGCGACATGCCCTCGAGGGCGACGACGATCCCATTCTCTGGGCCACCGGCGATGACCGTCTCGAACGTATCGGCAAGGAATACTATCCGGTGGTGCTCGCCTCGGGCGCGGCCGGCGGAGGCCTCGCGGTCATCGACGCGGAGGTCGCCGTACAGTATCGCGTTCGCGATCTGTCGACCTTCCTGGAACGCGCTCCTGATCCGGCCGCGACCGTCGCGGTGATGGCGCAGCAGGAAGCGGGGCGGTATTTCGCGAGCCACGATCTCGAGTTTCTCATGTCGCGAGGCCGCATCGCTGCCGGTCCGGTGCTGGCCGCCGCGATCCAAACCAGGGTCGATGCCGCGGGGCTGGGTTTGGAGATCGTCGACGTGGCGGTCACGGCTCTGCAGCCGCCGGGCGGTACCGTCGCCCGGGCCTTTCATCGGCAGATCGCAGCCCGCCAGGAGCGGGAGACGATCGTCGAGAAGGCGCGACGCGACGCGGTGGCGATCCTCGCGCGGGTGGCCGGGTCGGTCGATCTTGGCCGCCGGCTCGATGCGGCGATCCTCGATCTCGACACCCTGCGGGCCGAGTCGACCGCGGCGGCCGCCCTCGACCGTTCCCCGAAGATCGCCGAGCGGCAGTCCGAGATCGACGCCCTACTCGGCGAGGCGCGGGGCGAGGCCGCCGAGCTGATTTATGCCGCCCGCGGTGCTCGCTGGACGCTCGCGGTCGGCGAGCAGGCGGCGCGGGAGCGGTTCGCGGGCGAACTCCTGGCCCACGAACAGGCGCCGCAGTATTACCGCGCCGCCCGGTTTTTCGCCGTCCTTGCCGAAGGTCTCTCGGGCCGCCGCAAGTTTGTGGTCGCCGCCCACGAGGACGACCTCCCTGTGCTCCGCATGGATTTCGCCGATCCATCCTCCGCCATCGAAACCCTCCTTGGCGAGTAATTCACTTCTTTCCTCGAGTCCCGTCATGAAGAACCCGTTTACCATCCTCGTCGGCTGCCTGCTTGCGGTCGTGCTGCTGTCTCGCATGTTTCTCTATCAGGTCCGGTATGACCAGGTCGCGATCCGCACTCTGTTCGACAAGGCGGATGCAGACAGTGTCGAGGACACCCCGGGGCTGAAGTGGCGGCTTCCGTGGCCCGTCCACGAGGTGACCCACTATTCGAAGCGGCTTCAGCTTCTCGAGGACAGGCTCGAGGAACTTCAGACGGCCGATGGCAAGAGCGTGATTGTCCGGACGTACCTGACCTGGAGGATCGCCGACCCACTGGCGTTTTACGTCACGCTCAAGGATCCCGCCGAGGCCCGCCGACAGCTCGCCAGCCAGCTGCGGGAGGTGCGCGGAATCATCAGCGGCTACCGACTCGACGAACTCGTCAACGAGAATCGCGAAAAACTCGCGCTCGACGCCATCGAGACCCGGGCCCGCGAGGCCCTCCAGCGGTCACTGGCGGACGCCGGCTTCGGGCTGCAGGTGGAGAGCGTGGGGGTGTCGCGGATCCTCCTGCCCGAGTCGACGACCGCCAAGGTCTTCGAGACGATGATCGCGACCCGCGAGCGGCTCGCCGAGAACGCGCTCCAGGAGGGGCAGGCCCAGGCTTCCGCGATCCGCAGCGAGGCGGAGAGCGGCCGCGACCGGATCCTGGCCTTCGCCGAACGTCGTGCCCAGGCGATCCGTTCGCAGGGCGACCGCGAGGCGTCCCGCGAGTATGCGGACTTCGCCCGCAACGAGGAGTTCGCGATTTTTCTGCGGCGTCTCGAGGCCCTCGAGAAGATGCTCAAGCACAACACCACCTTCGTGCTCTCGGCGGAATCGCTGGGCATCCTCGACTGGCTCGGCCCGCGGCCGGCGGCCCCGACGGCAGGCGGGGGCAAGCCATGAACGCGACCGACATCGACCCAGCGGATGGCGGGCACGAGCCCGGCTCTCCGGAGCCTTCGCTCCCGATCGATCCGGCCCAGCGGGCACTCGCCGAGGCGTTGCGGCTGAGTTTCGGCATCCTGCGGTTCGTGTTGCTCGCCCTCCTGGTCGCCTACTGCTTCAGCGGGCTGTTCAGTGTCGGTTCCAACGAGGTCGCGCTCCGACTCCGGTTCGGCAACTATGTGGGAGCGGCCGGTGAGCAGGTCCTCGAGCGGGGCACCTACCTTGCCGCGCCGTTTCCGATCGAGCAGGTGATCACCGTCGACACCAGGCCCCAGTCGCTGGCGCTCGAGCGGGAGTTTTGGTACGAAACCGGCGGAGACGACCAGGGGCGCACC
>QWOP01000006.1 GCA_003669605.1 Planctomycetota bacterium | reverse complement strand
TCGTTCGCACCAGTTCCTGGCTGGTGACCGAGATCTGCTTCACAGCAGCCACAGCCTGGCTGGTGGATGCGCCGTAGTCGGCAATCACCTGCTGCTGCTCGGCGCTGGTGGCCTGCATGGCAGTGGCGGTGGAAATCAGGGCGACAGATGACTTTTGGATCCGGCCGATCAGGCCTCGGAGGTCGTTCGTCATCGTCCGGATCGCCGCCAGCAAGGCTCCGGTCTCGTCGTCCGAAGACCCGGTGACGGTCGCGCGGAGATCACCGGCAGCCACCTGGCGAGCGACGTTGACTGCAGTGCGGATTGGCGTGGAAATCGTCCGTGCCACCACGAAAGCCGCAAGCGTGACGCCAGCGATGGTTGCCAGCGAGAGCCAGATGATCATCTTCCGTTGAAAGTTGACGAGGGCATAGGCTTCGCTTGCGTTCTGTTTGACGTTCATTCCCCATCGGTAACTGGGCAGGTAGCACCACGCTGCCACGACCTTTTGGTTACGGTAATCGGTCACGATGCCATCCCCCCTCTCGCCGTTGGCGGCACGCTGGGAGCCGATGCCGTGATCTGGATGGGGAATGCGGAGGCGGAAGGCCGCGTCCGGGGTACTGCGGACCGGGGCGGTGACGAGGATTTCGTCGCCGGATCGCTGGCCAACGACGATCTCCCCCGTGACGCCCAACCCGGTCAAATCGGACAGGACCCCCCAGACACGCTCCGGACCGAAACCGAGCGCCAGCACCCCCAGCACCCGACCAGCGTCGAGAATCGGACAGACGGCGAATGCGAGGGGCCGGGCGGAGACTCCATAGGGCTGAAAACTACACATGTCGGCTTGAAGGAGCGTTCGGGCACGGCTGAATCCAGCGGCCAATTCAGAGGACGCCAGTCCCCCTGATGTCACCGATGCTCCTGTCGGGAACGTATCGTCGATCGAGAGGATGATCCGCCCCGCATCGTCAAACAGGATCATCTGTGACGAGTCGAGGGATGACGCCACGCCATCGGCGAATTGTCGCAATTCGGCAGAAACGTCGAATGTTCCTGGGGACGGAGCAACTTTATTGCTCGCCGCATCGCGTAGCAGCCGGATAAATTCTGGGCTCCGTGAGAGGGCAGAGGCGTCCTGAATCCGCTCGGTGGCGTAGGACTCGAGGACCGTTGCTCTTGCAGAGGCGATCTGGACGAGATTGATACGAACAGAACTCTCGAGGCTGCGGGTGGCGATCCGGGCGGTTGTCGCCGTGAGAATGGCGCATGGAACCAGAGCGATCACCAAGAACCAGAACAGCAACCGGCCGACGATCGAACGTGGCATGTCGTCGGCAGCAGCAGCGGAATTGGCCAGTGGAGAAATCATGGCTGCCGTCCCAGTGAGAGCGGTGCCTGGGGGGGCGTCGTGCGACCGGTGCGCTGCGACGGGAGGGCGGCCAAGAATCGCATCCATTCTGCCTTCGAACGGGTGACGGGAAACGGCATCGGACGGATTGGTGATCGACTCGTCCAAACAGGGTCGAACAAGCCATCGGAACGGAGGCGTCCGATCGACAGTCCCCGCCAAGCATGGAAGGTGTTCGGATCGATGGCGATGATTCCTTCCGGAGCTGACAAGCTCTGCTGCCGGATCGACGACCGGACTCGCGACACGTTGTCGGTACCGGCTTCGCGGACGGCACCGGCCCAGAGATAAACGGCGTAATACGCCGATGAGATCGACTCCGAGGTCACTCGATCAGCGCCGTAGCGCCGTTTAAAGTTCTGGACAAAGCCCTGGTCTGTCGCCCGGTCGATGCCCTGAAAGTAGGCCGAAGCAGCGTAGTTGCCGACGAGGTCGTCACGGGGAACCCGTCTCAGGTCATCCTCACCGACGGCGAACATTATCATCGGGAGGATGGCAGAGCCGAGGCCGGCTTCACGGAGGCGACGGGCCAGCGTGGCTGCCAAGTCCGCCTGAAGGAGACACAGGAGGACGTCTGGACGCGCCTCGCTGATTGCCGCAACCGCACCCGAGACGTCGAAATCCCCAGCAGGCAGGGAGACGCTGCCCGCGAGCGTATTTCCCTGCGATTCGATCTGGTCCGCTGCAACAGCGCCTGCACAGCGTGACCAGTCGTCGTCATCACCAACGATAAAAAACCGCCGTGCAGCGAGCGATTCGCGGCACCACTCCAGCGCTGGAACGATCTGCTGGTTGGGGAGAGGACCGGTGGAGACGATGTGTGCCGATTCGCCCAAGCCTGGATGGATTCCCGGTGATACCAGCAGGGAATCGGCCGCTGTCATCAATTGTTCGATATGCCTGCGGACGGCATTTGTGGCACGCCCGAAGATGACGCAGGCCCGATTCTCCTGGATCAGTCGATCGGCTTGTTGGGCGAACGTCGCTGCGTCAGAACCACCATCGGCGATCACCCAGCGGATGGGCCGGCCCAAGAGCCCGCCGTCGCGATTGATTTCCTCCAGCGCCATGACTTCCGCATCAATGAGTGACTTCTCGAAGCCGGAGTTGGCATCGGAGAGGGAGTGGAGAATGCCGACGACGATGGGCCGACGGTCGACGAGAAGACTGTCGAGGCCCAGCCAGGCGCCGCCGGCAAGGAACGCCAGAGGGATCAGCCACAGCCAGTGTTTGCGACGAGACGGCGGTAGCCCGACTGCGGCAGGGCTCCGGTTTGAAGCGAGGGGAATGTGGCTGGGCATGGCGGGCGGAGGGCACCCCTGGGGCCAGAGACGGCGCAGATGCTGTTCTCGGCAATCTTTGCCCAGATTTTCACGCCATGCGACTCCCGGTCACGGATTTCCTTCGCCGTCCGCCCAAGGGAGGTGGAAATGGAGCCCCAGCGAACCCTTGCCGAACCGCACAAAACCGAGCGGGATTTCCAGCGGACGAGCCGCTTCGACAGAGTTTTGCCCTTGAAAAGAGCCTTTCTCAAGCGGCGCTGGGACGAGCGGCTCGGGAGCGAATCCCGGCCGCGAGCGAGGCCCAGAAAGCCCACAAGAGGGGCGGGGGGTCAGCCGGCCTTGGAACGGAGAGAAGTGGCTGGTGTGACCGTTGGCTCGTCGGCGACCCGGAGCCGGAGCGTGGTATTGGGGGGGGCCCTTCGCTCCTGCGTGAAACCCCGTTTCCCGGAACCGAGGAAGTCCCGGAGGTGCAGCACGGGGCCAGCCTGGAACTCCACTCGCAGGGTCTCCAGAACCTCGTGCCAAGCCAAACCGCGACGGTACACGATCCGATAGGCATTCTTGAGGTCGGCGATGTCCTCACTGGTGTGCCCGCTGCGCCGAAGCCCCACGACGTTGAGGCCGACGATGCAGCCACTTTGGCCATCGACCAGCATGTATGGGGGAATGTCTTGGGTGACGCGGGCGTGACCACCCACCATCGCCAGTCGCCCCACCCGACAGAACTGATGGACGGCAACGGCACCGGATACGAATGCCTTGTCCTCGATGTGCACGTGGCCACCGAGCATGCTGCCATTGGCAAATATGCAGTGATTGCCGACGGCGGAGTCATGGCCAAAGTGCCCCCCAGCCATCACGTAGTTGCCGCTCCCCACGACGGTGTCTGATCCGGGCCTGAGTCCCCTGTGGATCGTGACATGTTCTCTGAACACGTTTTGGTCACCGATGATGACCCGGCCTGTATCCTGCGGGCGGGCGACGTGCTGCGGAGCCCCCCCAACCACTGAGTGTTCGCAGAATTCATTGTGGCTGCCGGCGACGACGCCAGATTTCACGACGGCCCCGGAGGCCACAGTGCAGTGGTCACCGAGTTCGACCCCTGCTTCCACGGAGGCAAACGCGCCAATCTGCACACCCGTGCCGAGGCGGGCCTCTGGACTCACGGCGGCCAACGGATGGATGCTCACGACGTCCCTTCCAGAGCGGGCCGGGATGGCCAGGCGATTGCAAGCACTCGATCGTCTCGCCCCGAGGGGGCGTGTCGAGCATGGTCCTGCTGATTCATCGGCAGAGTTATCGTCTTCCGGCTGCGCCGGATTCAATGCCATTTCTGGATGATCTGGATCTTCCCCCAGAGCCTCCACACCCCCCTGATTTCTTCGCTGCCGTCTCGCCCCCCGCCGACCGTCCCTGTAGGATGAGCGTGAAGTGTCCCCATTTGCCCCGTTTACCGGGGCGCTGTCCAGACCCGAGGAGCCGGTATGCAGAGTCGAGACGATCGCTACGACGCCGCGCAGGCCACGAAAAACGCTGGGCGGTTGGCCGAGGCCGCGGCTGAGATGGAGTCGGTGGTTGCCGATCATCCAGATTTCGCCCTGGCACACTCAGCGTTGGCGGCTTGGTGCACGCGCCTGGATCGTCACGAGGACGCCATCCGCCACGCTCGGCGCGTCTGCGAGCTGGAACCGAAGGACGCCTTCAGTTACACGGCTCTCAGCGTGGCGTGCATGCGTGGCGGAAGAATCCAGGAGGCGGAAGACGCCCTGGCGATGTCCCGTACGCTCCAGGGATAATTCCTGGGGACCATCTCCTGGGCATCATTCGCCGCAGGCTGTGATCAGACTGCTTTCAACGGCCGCACGAGCCGATCAAGAGTGCGGAGTATTTGAGAAAACAGGCTCTTTTTCCCGCGAAACAACTCAGGGATGACTTTTTCCACGGGCAGGCCGCAGCGGTGCGAGGGAGGAGGCCGGCACAGGCCCGGAGATGTCAGGCACCCGGTTGGTCGGTGAGCAACTTCTCGACTCTCCACAGCATCCGCTCATCGCTCGGTGTCATCCGATGCTTGCGGATTCCGAGGGACATTGCCGTCTCCAAGGATGCTTTTGCCTCCTCGAGGTCGCGGGCCTCAAGGAGCGCTGCGGCCATGTGGAGATGTTTGACGGCCGACGGCACGAGCATCGATTCCCTCAGGTCTTCAATCGCTCCCGAGGTGTTCCCCATCGCTAGCAGCACCAGCGCCCGCGTGTCGAGGGTGGCGTGGTGGGGCCCCAACTCCTCGATCGCCGCATCAACGAACTGCTTCGCTTCCGCGGCTGTTTCTGGAGTGGCGAGAAGCCCGGCCAGATTGTTGTTGACCTGTGCCAGTAGCTTCGGGGGCAACCGCTTGCTGGCGATCGCCTCGCGGTAGATACGCTCTGCCTCCACAGGCTTTCCCACGAGCTCCTTGATGATTCCCTCCTGGAAGAGCAGTGTGATGGAATCGGGATCGACGCGTCGGGCCTTGGTACACAGCGCCTCGAGGCGTGCATCCGCCTCGGCGGAAGGGATGGTACCGCTGTGACTGATGATCTCAGCACCAGTGGCGAGAATCCGCGAGGCCGGAAGTTGATCCCAGGCCTGCTCAAGCATCTCCAGCGCCTCGTTGCCGCGGTTCTGCCGACCGAGAAAAGCAGCCCGAGCGAGAACCCCATCGGGTGATGCTGCTGCAAACTGCAAAAGCAGTTTGTCGGCAGCTTTGGGAAACCCCAGTTCCTCGACCAGTTGGATGACGGGGCCCAACTGTGCCGCGTTTTCTGGGAGATCGGTGTCCGCGGGGACGAGTTTCTTCATCGCCTCTACTGCGGCCTCTCGGTCTCCGGAAACGATCGCCATCCTGGCCTCGAGACTGATTGTCATTGGTGCGTCAGGCGCCGCCTGACGAAGTTTCGCCATCCAGGGGCGGGCCGCGGCGACCTCTTGGTGCTTGAGAAGTTGCTCGATGAGAACGGAGTACACCACGGGAGGGATGTTGGGCTGCGCAGCGATATTGATCAGCGCAACGCGAGCCTCTTGCCAGTTGCCGAGCTTGTCCTTGAGCCAAGCCAGCTTGAGTCGCTTGTCGATCGACAGCGGTTGCCTGCTGGAAATGTCTTCGAGCAGTTCCACCGACCGCCTCCAGGATTCGGGCTCTTCCCGATCCATCAGCAGCGTCACTTCGAGAGCGGCATCGTCGACGGTGAGCCTCCCTTGGGCGTCAGTGTTTTTTTCAAGGAGGTCCCGCACCTCGCGGAGCTCGCGGTAGCTAACGCCGCTGGACGCCTGCTGAGCGATCATGCGGCGTGCCCAGTACACGGCTTGCGTACCGGCGGCCTCTGGCATGGCGATGATCTTCAGCAATTCCTCCCGAGCCTGCACGATCCGGCCCTGACGGAGGAGGAAATCAGCGAGACTCCTGGCGATTCTCGCGTCACGTGGCGCGGCGGCGACGGCTTCTCGATACGCCGCTTCCGCTGAAACCCGATCGCCGATCACGTCGTAGGTGAGAGCGACGATCAGTTCCCTGTTGGGGCTGGGGAGCGCCGCCTTGGCTGCGAGCATCGAATCCTCCGCGGGCTTGCGAAATCCCATGCGGAGCTGCTGCTTGATCAACTCGGCCCAGACATCGAGACGGTCGGGAGCGAGCGAGGAGCTCCGCTGCAGGGCCTCCAGTGATCGTTCTGAATTGCCGCAGCGTGCCAAGAGATTGCCGAACCACACCCACTGATCGGCGTTCGTCGAGTCGTCCGGTGTAATCCGCTCGGCCCGGGCGATTGCCTCACTGAACCTGCCTGCCTGCACGTCGATGTCGGCGGCGATCCGCACCGCGGCATCGCCGGCAGCGCTGCCGAGGGAGTCAATCACGTTGCGTGCCTCGTCGAGCCGGCCGGACATGCGGAGGAGGCCGGCGAGGAGGCGGGCCACCTGGGGGTTGTTGGAATCGCGGAGTAGGGCCTGTTGCAGGTGGTCGATGGCAGTCGGAGTGTCGCCACGAACGCCGGAGACCTCGGCAAAGAGTTGCTGGATCATGGCCCAGCCTGGGCGGTCGTTCTCCGCCTCAATGAGAAAGTTGCGGGATGCCTCCAGATCGGTCTCGTCTTCGGCGGAAAGTGGCGGAAGGACCGCATCGTCTCCCACCTGCGCCTTGCGTCTGCTACTCACTTTTTGCAGCAGCACCATCGACTGCGCCACGCAGGCCTGCGGCGTCGTCCGGCCGGAGCGGTCGCCGATTTCCTCGGCGAGGCTCGTTAACCGATCGACGTCGTCACGATCGCGGGCGATCTGCATGAGGAGGAATCGGGTCTGTACAGCATCCGGATCCTTCTTCAGTATCGCTTCGGCGATCTGAGCGGCATCCTCCGTAGCGCCCCTGGCGAGCACGATTGAAAGGATCGCGGAGAGCACTTCTTTCGATTGCCTATCGTCGAGTTCCGCGGCACTTTTCTTGATCTCCTCCAGTTTTGCGGGCAGATCTTTCGGGGGGCCGCTGACGGCGATCTGGGTGGCTGCAATCAACAAAGAGGGGGCGGCGCGGACGTCTGCGGATGCTTGGTCGATCAGCGTCTGGGCTTCGGCAATCCGCCGGTCTGACAGCAGGAGCGATACCTGCGTCGCGATCGCCTGTGGGTCATTCGGATTGGAGTCGAGCAGTTCCCCTCCCATCTCGATAGCCGCCCCTTTTTCCCCCTTCTGCACCAGCACCGTAGCGCGGATCTCCGCCAACTGGGAGGCCGATATCGCCGGTGACTGGGCGAGGTTGTCGACGAGTTCATCGACCATCCGCCAGTCACGTTCGGCAGGGGGAAGCCCAATTTGAGCGAAGGTTCTTAACTCGAGTAGGGGCTGCCAGAGCAGACGCTCCTCGGCGATTCGCGGACCAGGAAGCGAGGCTGCCAAGGTCTCGAATTCGGCGAGGGCCTGCACCTTCTTCCCGGCCATCGAATCGGCGGTGGCCAGAGCCACTTTGGCCTGGAAGGAGTTGGGGTTCCAGGCGATCACCCGGCTGGCGGCTTCCGACACCTCATCTGCCTGCCCCAACGCCAAGAAGCACATCGCCAGTGCGAGGTCGACATTGCTTGTCATTTCCCGTGACTGAGCCACCAAAGGACGGAGCAACTCGAATTGAACCCGCGCCTGCTGATGCTTTCCTTCCGCCATCAGCAGGCGTGCTTCAGCCCACTGGACGACGGGCGACTGGTTTCCGAACGCCGTCCGTAGGTTTTCGAGTACGGGCTTGATTTCGTCGTAGCGTCGCTGTCGAAAGTAGATGTCAACGAGTTTTGACACCAGTTCCGCGTTGCTCGGATGAAGCGACACCCCCCGCGTCAACACCTCGACTGCCTTGTTGTCGTCACCGACAGCCACGGCGAGATCGGCACGGCCGTTGAGAACCTTCGGGTCGTCGGCAAATGCCACCATCTTTTCCTCAAGGATAGTGGTGGCACGCTGGTAGTTCCGACTCTGGAGCGAGATGCGGTAGTCGGCGAACATGATGTCGGGAGCACTGGGGTCGAGCTCCGCGGCCTTGGCAATCTCCAGCACGGCTGCCGGAACGGCGTTGTGGGAGAGGCTCCAGCGGGCGACTGAGAGCCACGCCTGGGCGTCGCTTGGATAGGCTTCGGGAAGCCGTCGCATAATCAGCGCCGCCGTGTCGCCATCGCGGTAGCGTTGCTCGAAAATCTCGGCCAGAAGTCCATACGCACCCGAATAGCCAGGGCGTGGCTTCCAGGCGGGATCGAATGTCCGTGCCGACAACTCAAAGCCGATCAACTCACTGGCCATCACAGCGGCTTCGTCGTATCGGCCCATGCCGTTACAGGCCAGCGCGTAGCCCAGTTCTATCTCGGCATCCTCGGCATCCTCGGCATCAGCCTCTGGCGCCTCGGCGGACTTGGAACTGGTTGCAGGACTTGGCTGCCTGTCACGCAACGACGAAAAATGTTGGCGCGCGTCGCTGAAGTTACCCGTTTTGAGAAGGAATAACGCCAAGGTTCGCTGCAGATCCACGTCGTCTGGATTGAGGCGTACGGCGCTTTCCATCGCCTGGTAGGCCTGCATGAATGTGCCCCGTCCGGCGTCGGACATTTCCGTCCGTTGGTAGAGCATCCGCGCCAGTTCGCTCCGCGCCTCGGCGTCGTTGGGGATGAGGCTCAAATAGCGGGCAAACAGCCCGATCGACTCATCGGATCGTCCCGACTCTCGCCGCTCGCGCGCCAGTCGAAGCAAGGCACCGGCGTTGCGTCGCACCTGAATGCGGTGCACCGCGAAGAGTGATCCACCGCTGCCAACGAGGATTGCGAAGAGGATCACGATCAGCCGGAGGTTGACCTGCTTCATGGTGCATCTTGGGATGTTGGGAACAACGACTCCATGGCTGGACGCGGGCACCGATTTCCAACGGCAGCCTCCGCTCAGCACGGAGGATTCGCAGGGGGCGGCCTATGTCACTCCACGGAGGGGGGGCGGAGGAGGGCTCATAGGCGTGCTTGCCCGGCATGTCCGGGGTGCTCATGGCCCTTTTTCTCCATCTTACCCCGGTGGGCTCCGCCAGAGCAAAGTATTCCCCATCCGAGCTGGCTGTTGGAAATCGTGAAAACTCCGGCAAAAGAGTTGGGATGGTGTGGGACGAATAAACCATCTGCATCGTGCGAACGGATTGTGCTGGTTCGGTGGCCCGAGGGTCCGGACCTCTCTGCCGAGAGCTTTTCAAGCGAGGGAGACCCCATGCGTTCATTCCGACTTCCGCCTGCCTTCAGGCGTTGTCCCACCAGCCTCCTCCGCTGCCTCCCGATCCTCGCTGCGTTGCTGGCGATGGGATCAAGGGGAGAATCCCACGCGGCTTGGCCGCTTACTCCCCAGACGCCGCCACCAGCCCGGTCCCGTCAGCAGGCATCGGCGGCCAAACCCCCAGCGGTGAGGGAGGGAGGCCGGGCCATCGGCGGCTCTTCCCCAACGCCGCAGGTGGTGCGAGCTGTCGGAGTGCAACCGGCTGCCAAGCCAGTTCAAGGCGCCCGCAGGGGCCCGCCCGGTCCCGCTGTCGGCGGCACTGAGAGCGGCGTGGTGCAGGCTGGCGCCTTGATACAGGCCGACGACTGCGGTGCCTGCGGCAAGAAGGGCTGCAAGGTGTGCGGAATAGGGAAAAAAATTGCCTGTAACGGCCAGTGCGGCACGGGTGGATGTCCGGCCCATTGCCCCGTCAGGCCTGACCAGTTTGGTTATTACCCCACACGCTGGCGGAATTGGCCTGGCCAGGGAGTGAAGCAGGTGTCGCACTTCGATCCCGCCACAACTCCAGTGGTCCCACCCAAGTCGGAGATTCCGGGGATCGACGAGGAATCACCCCCTCGCCAGGCTGATGAGGAGGAGGAAGCGGAGTTGGAGGCCCCCGCCGAAGCCGAGCCGATGGAGGCTGATGACGTGGCGACTGATGACGTGCCGACGGATGACGTGCCGACGGATGACATGCCGACGGATGACATGCCGACGGATGACATGCCGACGGATGACATGCCGACTGATGATGGTGACACCGAGGAACTGCCAGCTGCTGAGTTGGACGGGAACGCGTCGCCAGACGCCTCAAGTTCTGGGAGCCAGGTGTGGATCGAATCATTGACCGTTGAGCCAGTTGCATCGAACCCGGGGCCGTCTGACTTGGCGGATCCACGCAGCAACCAACGGCCAGCCCCGCAATCGTCCCGTCGTATCCGGGCTGAGGGCACCTGGGGACGCAAGCCCCAAGCTCCCCAGCGGGGAAGAGGTGACTCTGGCCCCACCAGGGATGCAGCCTCCGCTGCGGAGCCTGCGGTGGGATCCTGGGACCGTGTCGTGCAGACCAGTGCCCCCGCCGCAGCACTGCCGGCAGGCGACGTCGCGCCGCTGGCGGGCGACCAGGTTGTGGAATCCCGCGCTGTCCCCCAGTGGCGTCCGGCCAATCGTCGCAGTGCGGCAGCGCACAATCCTCTCCGTGGGGTGACCGCCGAACCGGTCAACCCACTCCGCTAGTTGCCGGTCCCGGTCTGGTCCGGAGAAGTTCCTCGATGCACTCGTTCCATCCCCATACCCGTCTCGATCGGCAGCGGATCCCGCGGCGTGGTTTTCTGGGCGACAGCGCCGTGGTGGTGGCTGGAGCCGTCAGTGGCATGGCTGCCGGCGCCGATCTCGGTCGGGCGCGGACGGTTTCGATCTTCCACACCACCGATCTCCATGGCCGGATCCTCCCCACGAGCAGTTACGAGGGGCTCGATGATGTCGGTGGCTTCGCACGCTGCGCGACCTGCATTCGTCAGTGGCGTGCCGAGTCCCCCTACTCGCTGACCGTCGACGTTGGCGATGTCGTTCAGGGGACTCTGGCGAGCATGGCCCGTGGCGGGCAACTGATGTTCGAACTTTTCAACGCCTTGGGTTACGACGCTTGGACGCTTGGCAACCACGACTTCGACTGGGGGCCGGAGAAGCTCGAAGCGAATCTCACCTGCTCACAGGCGGCGATCCTGACTGCAAATCTCGAGCGTGGCGGGAAGGCGGCAGGAGACTTCGAGGGCACGTGGAAAAAGGTGGTGCCGTGGACGATCCGGGAGGTCGGTGGCTTCCGGATCGGCTTAGTCGGCTTGATCACGCCGGGACTCGCTTCATGGCTCGATCCTGAGACGCTTGGCGGCACCGCCGCCACCGATCCCGGCCCTGCGCTTGAGCGTGCCGTGGCCGAGTGCCGCGACGCTGGCGCCGAAGCGGTTGTCGTCCTCGGTCACATGGGCTGGCGCTTCGAGGACGACTACGCCAATCCAGTCCGTGGCATCCTCGCGGGAGGGAAGGGAGTCGATGTTTACCTTGCCGGGCATTCGCATCAAAACAAGCCGGCGTGGTTTGTCAACGATGTGCTTTGTACGCAGGCGAGCTATTACGGCCTCCACTGCGGCCGCGTCGATCTCTCGTTCGATCTCGACGCCCGGAAGCTCGTCGACCGGCGTGTGTTCACGCTCCTCATGGATGATCGTTACGACCTCGATCCGCAGGTGATGGAACTGGCCCGTCCGGATCTCGCTCTGGCCGATGAGCAATTGGCCCGTCAGGTGGCGACGGTGACAACGCTGATCAAGGGAAAGGGGCGGGGGAGCCGACTCGGGACGCTGTTTTGCGAGTCATTTGCGGCAGCGCTTGCCAAGCATGGGACTCCGGTTGATGGCGTCTTCCACGGGACATTCTTGAGTGGCGATCTGGCGGCCGGGCGACTGACAGTGGCGGACTGCTGGAAGCTGATTCCCTACGAGAATCTGCTCGTCGTCGCCGAACTTTCCGCAGCGGAGTTGCTCGAGGTGGTGGCAGAGGATGCGGGAGATCCGCGGAGCGATCGAACATTGTGGCCGTTCACGGTGGTCAAGGCCGGCGCTGACCGGCCGGCGCGGCTCGAGCGAAAAGGGGAGCTCGTCGATCCGCAAGCCCGCTTCCGGATCGCCTTCAACAGCTACGACGCCCAGTCAGGGGGACGGCGGCTCCCCAAACTCTTCGCCATCCTCTCGGGCCCGGCAGCGAAACGCCAACTTGTCCAGATCGATAGCCGCTCGGCGCTGATCGCGAGCCTCCTCGACCGGGGCACGGTGGGGTAGGGGGCGGGCGCCCTTTCCGGGGCCCCGTTTTTTTGACAGGCCCTCCGCGGCGGAATCAGCCGTGCCGCGGCGCCGACGAAGCCGGTGCCCGAAGACGCGGATCCGTCCGCTCGCTGGTGATCACGGCAGCGGGAGTGACCACGTGGCCGTCGATCGCCACCGTCACCGTCTGCGAGCTGCCCTCAATGATCAGATGATCCTTCTTGTTGGACGACGGAGCACTGCGAGAGGCGGGAGTCGAACCCGCACGCCTTGCGGCACTGGATCCTAAGTCCAGCGCGTCTGCCAGTTCCGCCACTCTCGCTCACCAGCCGCGTCTGCAACCAGCAAGCCCTTCAGTCTACTCCACCCGCGCCGGGAGTTGCTCGCCCGCTGGTGATTCTCCCAGAGAGCGACGACCAAAGGCGTCTCCCCTCATGCCCTGCGGCGTTGGCGCTGGGCCGACAGCGTCATGGAACAACCGGGGCGTCGCTAGCGGCGCTTGCGCCAGTGTCCCTGGGGGAAGCCTGGAGGAGGCGGTCGAGGTTTCCTCGCCCCCGTGACGAACGCGGCGGCCAAGCCGCCAGCAGCACATCCTGAACGGTTCCTGGATCGGGCTGATCGAGGAGTCTGCCGCCATGAAGTTCCAGTGAGATCACCTGCTGTTGGGCGCTGTGGCGACCATTCCAGTCACGGGCCACCGTCGCGGCAATGCTCTCGGCGAAGGCGCGATGTCCGGGCTTGGGGAGTTCCCAGAACAGTTTCTGGCGACGCTGGTTGCCGAGTCCGTGGAAGCCGCTCGACGGCAGGACCGTCTCGAGGGGACGGCCCGCGCGGAGAATGTCGACAACGTCTCCGTCGGCGAGGACGGCCCTGCCATAGACCCATTGCTGCTGGCGGCGGATTTCTCCAAACATGCTCCAGTCCTGCTCCAAGAAGGTGAGCCCGACAGCGTGTCGGATCCCGGGCGTCAGGCGGCTGGTCCGCCAGGGACCGTTGGTGTGCAGGAATGCCAGGACAGCGATCCCAAGGCAGGTGGCGCAGAGCCAGTTTTGCCAGGGCCTGTTCCCTGTTGATGCGGCCGGTCGGGAGGGTGTTGCCTGCACATGCCCGGGGCCCCAGAGGCGATCCCAGAAGGCCGTCGGGAGCAGCACCATCCAGGCTACCAAGCCGACGGCAGGAAACAGGCAGACGTCCATCAAGATGGCGATCGCCGCGTGAAAGATGACAAACAACGCCACCAGCGGGATCCTCGCCGCCGGCCAGAGGAGCAGCAGTGGCCCCACTATTTCCAGGAGCATGACCGCCCAACTGCCAAGGGGCGACAGCCAGGGAATCGCGGCCAGGAAAGCTCCCCAGGGAGATCCGTGATCGTGGATCGAAAGCGCGTAGGAAAAAGCGTCACCGCTCCACCAGACTCCGTTGCATTTGCTGAGGCCAGCAGAAAAGTAGACCGCTGCGACCTGGAGCACCAGCGCCGCCGTCGCGATCCCCGTCACCGTGGTGCCGCTGGTCTCAGGGCTTCTGTCTCCCACGAGCCTCTGCTGGCGAGGAAGTGAGTCGACCGACCAGACTGCTCCGAGCGGCAGGAACATCCCCCAAAATAGCAGGCAGGCCAGGAGGACGTCGCCGGCATTGGTCGCCGGTGCAGTGCGGCGGACGACGCTCACCACCGCCACCCAGGCGACGAGCGACGTGCAGCGTGTGGCGACGCCGACGGCCAGGAGAAGTCCGGCGACGCCCTCCACCACCAGAAGCGTCTCTCCCCACCAGGCCGGATCGAACCACAGTGCCACCGACCACGACCAGGGCCCGCCGAGGTACTGCCGGACGAGGTCTGGCGGCAGCATTCCATGGGGCGCGAACATGGCGGGCGCGTCCTGGGCCCTCAACAGTGCATCGCCGACGAGAATCAGCCCCAGTCCAATCCGCATGGCGGCGAGGCTGCGGAGGTCGATCTCCATCGCCTGCCGGACGCAGTGCAAAAGCCCGCGGTTTTCTGGGGACAGGCTGCGGTTCGGTCGGTCGGCGGTGGGATGGCAGGTCTCCGCGGCCGATGGCGACGAGTCGATCGATGAAGGCATGGGGGGCCAGTGCGGGTGCCGGGAGGGGGTGGAAAGCCCCTGCCGATTTTCCTTCACAGCCGCAGTCCCCGTCGAGCCCTGGTTTCTGGCGGGACTCAGTTTTCTTGCGGGCCTTCTGGCGAACCCTTGTTTCTTGAAGGATCGGGCACACACAACTACAACAACGTCGCTCTCGGCTGGGAGCGACGCTGAACGAACCGCTGAATGCTCTGGAGACGATCGATGACGACGCATGTGCCGCTGGTTGTGCTGGGAGGCGGGCCAGGGGGCTACGCCGCGGCTTTTCTGGCGGCTGACCTGGGGATGCAGGTAGCGATCATCGATCGGGAGGAGCGGCTCGGCGGCACCTGTCTTCTGCGGGGCTGCATCCCCTCCAAGGCCCTCCTCCACGTGGGCCGCGTGCTGGCCGAGGCGCGGGAAATGGAGGCCTGGGGAATCGATTTCCCCAAGCCGAAGATCAAACTCGACGCCTTGCGGGCCCGCAAGGAAAAGGTGATCGCGACCCTCACCGCAGGGCTCGCCCAACTCGCCAAGCGACGCAACGTAACGATCATTCGGGGCGAGGCCCGGTTCACCGCCTCCGGCACGCTCGAGGTCGCCGGGACGGAGGTGGGAGTTGCCAGCCAGACCGTGACATTTGATCACTGCATCCTCGCCAGCGGCTCGCGTCCGGCCCGCATCCCCGCCTTTGCCCTCCCCACGCCACGGGTGATGGATTCGACGACGGCTCTGGAACTGCAGGACATCCCCGAGACGCTGTTGGTGATTGGCGGGGGGTATATCGGACTGGAGATGGGGACGGTGTACGCCGAGTTGGGATCGAAGGTCTCGGTCGTTGAACTCACCGACATGCTTCTCCCCGGGGCAGATCGCGACCTCGTCAAACCGCTGCAGTCGCGACTTGAAAAACTGTTTGAGAAGATCCACATGAAGACGAAGGTGGCTGGGCTCGAGGAGACGAAGAAGGGGATCCGGGTGCGGTTCGAGGGCCCCGAAGGACCCTTCGAGCAGGAGTTCTCCAGGGTGTTGGTGGCCGTGGGAAGACGGCCGAATTCCGATGGTCTCGGTCTTGAGAACACCACCGTGACCGTGAATGGCAAGGGGTTTGTCGAGGTGGATAGCCAGCAGCGGACGAGCGATCCCAAGATCCTCGCCATCGGAGACGTGTGTGGGGAACCGATGCTCGCGCACCGGGCCAGTCACCAGGGCAAGGTGGCCGTGGAAGTGTTGCACGGCGACCCGGCATTGTTCGCCCCGCGGGCCATTCCGGCGGTTGTCTTTACCGACCCGGAGATCGCCTGGGCGGGGCTCACCGAGCAGGAGGCCGTGGCCAGCGGGAGATTGGTGGAGATCAGTCGCTATCCGTGGGCGGCCAGCGGACGCGCCCAGGCGCTGGGCCGGACCGAGGGATTGACAAAATTGCTCATTGATCCCGAGACAGACACCGTCCTTGGGGTGGGGATGGTCGGCCCGGGGGCCGGGGAACTGGTGGCCGAGGGGGCGCTGGCGATCGAGATGGGCTGCTCCGCACGAGACATGTCAGAGACCATCCACCCCCACCCGACACTCGGGGAGACGGTGGCGTTCTCCGCCGAGAACTACTTCGGCTTGGCAACGGAGATCTACCGCCCGCGGATCGATGCCGCCGAAGGCAGGCACTGATCTCCAGCTGGTGACTCGCCCTGCGGGGGCGACTCCCGTCCCCAGTGGGGGGCGAATGGGCCGGATCCGTTCCTGTCTCGTTCGAAAGCCCAGCCAGAACAAGAATTTCGTCTCGCCCGCTCGGTTTGATTCGGCCTTTACGGGCGCCGGCGCGGGCGGAATAATGGGAAAAGTTCTCCCAGCCCACCCGGAGATGCCCATGGCGAGCCCCGACGTCGACGAGTCCGGAAGTGATGTTGATACGCATGCAACGCCGCTTTCCAGGGGGGGCCACGCCCACATGGCGATCGGACAATTAACCGGTGCTTCCGCCGGGCAACCGGTCGCCATCGATGGCACATCGGCCGTCGATTCCGACCCCGGCGAGACCCGGGAATGGCTCGATTCCCTCCGGTATGTCGTCAACAGTCGGGGGGCCGATCGGGCCAGTTACCTGCTGCGGGTTATTGAACAGGAGGCCTACCGCCTCGGGGTGCCGATCCCGTTCGAGGTCACCACGCCGTACATCAACACCATCCCCGCCGATAAGCAGCCCCTTTTCCCAGGAAACCGCGAAATCGAGCGGCGGATCAAAAGCATCATCCGCTGGAATGCCATGGCGATGGTGGTCCGCGCCAACCGCGAGGACAAGAGCGTCGGCGGGCACATCTCCACGTTCGCCTCATCGGCGACGCTGGTGGAAGTGGCGATGAACCATTTCATCCGCGGCCGTAACGGCAACAACACCGGGGATCAGGTCTACTTTCAGGGCCATGCCTCCCCGGGCGTCTACTCCCGAGCATTCCTCGAGGGACGGATCAGCGAAAAACAGTTGGAGAACTTCCGCCGTGAATTAGCCGCCGGAGGGGGGTTGTCCAGTTATCCCCACCCTTGGCTGATGCCTGGGTTCTGGGAATTTCCAACCGTCTCGATGGGTCTGGGGCCGCTGATGGCCATCTACCAGGCGCGGTTCAACAAATATCTCCAAGACCGCGGCATCAAGGACACCAGTCAGCAGCGGGTGTGGAGCTTTATCGGCGACGGCGAGTGCGATGAGCCCGAGACGCTGGGGGCCATTTCGCTGGCGGCACGCGAGAAACTCGACAATCTCACCTTCGTGATCAACTGCAATCTGCAGCGTCTCGACGGCCCCGTGCGCGGCAATGGCAAGATCATCCAGGAACTCGAGGGAGTGTTCCGCGGGGCGGGGTGGAACGTCATCAAGGTGATCTGGGGGGAGGAGTGGGATCCGCTTCTGGCCAAGGACGAGAAGGGGATGCTCGTCAAGCGGATGAACGAGGTGGTTGACGGCCAGTACCAGAAGTACGTCGTTATGCCCGGCGGGTACATCCGCGACCACTTCTTCGGCACCGATCCGGAATTGGCCGAGATGGTGGCCCATCTCTCCGACGAGAAGTTGAAGAAACTCCGCCGCGGCGGCCACGATCCGGAGAAAGTCTATGCGGCCTACGCTGCCGCCGTGGCGTGCAAGGGGAAGCCCACGGTCGTGATCGCCAAGACGATCAAGGGCTACGGCCTCGGTGAGGTCGGCGAGGGGCGCAACGTCACCCATCAGCAAAAGAAGCTCAACGAAGACGAGTTGCGGGCCTTCCGAACCCGGTTCGGCATCCCCATCTCCGACGACGAGGTCTCGAAGGCGCCGTTCTACCGTCCGGCGGAGGACTCCGAGGAGATCCGCTACCTCAAGGAACGCCGCGAGGCTCTCGGTGGCCCGGTGCCGAGCCGTCCGCTCGACTCTCCGCGGTTGCAGACCCCGAAGTTGGCGGAATACATGGGGTTCATCGAGAAGAGCGCTGGGCGGGAGGTGTCGACGACCACCGGGGCGGTGACGCTCATGGCGTCGCTTCTCAAAGACAAGTCGGTGGGCAAGTACATCGTTCCGATCGTTCCCGATGAGTCCCGGACCTTCGGCATGGATCCGCTCTTCAAGCAGTGCGGGATCTACGCCCACACCGGGCAGCTTTACGAGCCGGTCGATTCCGACCAGCTTCTCTACTACCGCGAGGCGAAGGACGGCCAGATCCTCGAGGAGGGGATTACCGAGGCGGGCAGCATTTCGAGTTTCATCGCCGCGGGCACAGCGTATGCCAGCCATGGCGTGCCGATGATCCCGATCTTCATCTACTATTCGATGTTTGGATTCCAGCGAATCGGTGACGAAATCTGGGCAGCGTGCGATTGCCGGGCCCGGGGATTCCTCATCGGCGGCACGGCAGGCAGGACGACGCTCAATGGAGAAGGCTTGCAGCATCAAGATGGCCACAGCCATCTGTTTGCCCTCGCCTACCCCAGCGTCCGGGCCTATGACCCGGCCTTCGTCTACGAGACGACCGTCATCATGCTCGACGGCATGGAGCGGATGTACTCCAAGGGGGAGGACTGGATCTACTACATCACTGTCTATAACGAGAACTACGAGATGCCCTCCATGCCGGCCGGCTGCGAGGAGGGGATCCTCAAGGGGGCATACCGACTCCGCGAGATTCCGGCCAAGGGAAAGCCCGTCGGCAAAGCCAAGGGGAAGGGGACTACGTTGCCGCCGGTGCAACTCCTCGGATCGGGCTCGATCCTCCGCGAAGTGATCCGGGCGGGCGATCTGCTTGCCGAGCACTGGGGGGTCGCCAGCAGCGTGTGGAGTGTCACCAGTTGGAAGGAACTGCGCCGCGAGGCCCAGGAATGCCGCCGCTGGAACATGCTCCACCCGACTATGGCGCCGCGGCGGAGCTACCTTGAACAGACCATCGGATCGGCCGAGGGGGTGTTTGTGGCGGCCAGTGACCATGTGCGGGCGGTACCTGAGCAACTCGACCCCTGGATTCCAGGCGGGCTTTTTGTGATGGGCACCGACGGCTTCGGCCGCAGTGAATCCCGAGGCCGGCTCCGCCGCCATTTCGAAGTCGATGCCGAATGCATCGCCATCGGGGCCCTCTCGAGGCTGGCTGCCGCCGGCGCGATTGGGGCCGAGGTGGTCGCCGAGGCCATCGAGCGTCTGGGAGTTGATCCCGATAAAATCGACGCGGCCCTGGCCTGAGAAAAACCACCTCTCCTCCGGTCCCGCAAGCGCGGTGCCCGGGGGGGGGCGCCCTCCGGGGCCTATTTCTGCACACGTCCTGACTCGGCTCTTGTTTGCTCGCTTTCGTTTCCCAAATCCTCCCGCTCATCCCCTCGATACCCACCCATGGCCACCGAATTCAAACTGCCCGATCTGGGCGAGAACATCGCCTCGGGCGATGTCGTCAGCGTGTTCGTGTCCGCCGGTGATGTGGTGCGACCGGGCCAGGCCCTCTTGGAGGTCGAGACCGACAAGGCGGTGATCGAGGTCCCCTGCCCACCAGGGGGCCGGGTGACGAGCGTGCTGGTGAAGAAAGGGGACACGGTCAAGGTCGGGCAGACTCTCGTCATGCTTGAGGCCGCAGGGTCAGCCTCTCCGCCGGCCGCCAAGCCTGCCGAGAAAGCCCCCCCCAAGCCCGCCGCCGCGCCGGCGGTGCAGGCAGCCCCCGCGACTGCTGCGGCGCCAGCCGCTAAGGCCGCTTTGCCACTGCCAGTCGCGGCGCCGACAGTTGCCGCGACCATCGAGAATCCGTTGGCGACGGAGTCGGCCAGTGGCGGGGCGATCGAGCCGGCAGGCCCCGCCGTCCGCCGGCTGGCCCGGGAGCTCGGCGTCGATCTGGCAAAGGTGCGAGGCAGCGGTCCCGGCGGCCGGATTCTTCGTGAGGATGTGGTGGCGGCGGTCCGTCAGGGGAGTGCCCAGGGGGCTGCGGGCCGCAGTGGTGCGACGGTGGACAGCGAGCGTGACGACTGGGGGCCGGTCCACCGCGAGCAGATGTCGCGGATGAGGCGAACGATTGCCGCCAACATGGTGCGCAGCGTCTCCACCATCCCGCACCTCACCAACTTCGACGATGCGGACGTCACGGAATTGGAGCGGCTGCGGAAAGCCAGCGCCGGCGACCACGCCAAAGCGAACGTCAAACTGACCGCCCTCTCGTTCGTGATCAAGGCGGTGAGCCTGTCGTTGCGGCAGCATCCAGCGATCAATGCGAGCATCGATGTTGAGAAGGGGGAGATCCTCTACAAGGACTATGTCAACATCGGCTTGGCGGTCGATACTCCCCGAGGGTTGGTCGTGCCGGTGCTCCGCGCCTGCGATCAACTCTCGATCCCGCAGATCGCAGAGGCGATTGCCGAGACTGCGGAGAAGGCCAAGCATGCCCAGTACGGGATTGAGGACCTGCGGGGTGGTACGTTCACGATCAGCAACCTTGGGGCGATCGGCGGCACCTACTCAACGCCGATCATCAACTGGCCCGAGGTGGCGATCCTGCTTGTGGGAAGGTCGCGGAAGATGCCCGTCGTTCACGAGGACCGGATCGAACCGAGGCTCATGATGCCGCTGTCGCTCTCCTATGACCACCGCATCGTCGATGGGGCGCTGGCTGCCCGGTTCCTCAAGGACGTGATCGGTTTCCTCGAGAGTCCTGGCCGCCTGCTTTTGGCACGCTAGCGATTCCTGCGTTTGTCACCAACGGCCGGGGCACGTGCCGCCGGCATCGATGGACCCCCCAGTGAGCAATGGATCGTGCCCGTGAGCCCTCTCGACCGCATCGATTCCGCCGGTACCGCCAGCCTCGGGTTCCTCGAGGAATTGTTTGACCAGTACCAGGCCGATCCGCTGAGCGTCGGGCCGGACTGGCGGGCGTATTTTGAGTCGCTGGGAGCAAACGGCCACGGCCCGACAGCCAGCGAGAGCACTGCGACTGCCAGCCAGGTGGTAGCCGACACGCCCTACAGCGATGGGACGCAGTACAACGGCAATGGCGCCAAGCTTGTGACTCCCGATGGCATCGCCACCGCGCAGGCGCTCGCGATCTCCAATGGAAACGTCCGCCTGCCAGACGCTCCGGCCGGTGAGGTGATGCCGCTCCCTCTCCCCGCCCATGCCACCGGCACCGCCAGCGAGGAACGGGTGGCGTTCCTTCAGGACCGGGTTGACCAATTGGTGCGGGCCTACCGGGTGCGTGGCCACTTGATGGCGGAGATCGACCCTCTGGGGCGGCCCCGGCCCGGGCTTCCGGAACTCGATCCCCGGTTCTATCACCTCACCGAGGAGGACATGGACCGGGTGTTCTCGACCGACACGATCGAGGGCCCGCAGTCGATGCCGCTGCGATCGATCATCCAGCGGTTGCGGATCACCTACTGCAGGGCGATCGGCGTGCAATTCATGCACATGGACGACCTCCGTGTGCGGCAGTGGCTGCAGGTCCGGATGGAGGGGTGCGAAAACCGCATCCAACTCGACCGCCGTCAGCAGTTGCGAATCTACAAGCAGATGACGACTGCCACGGTGTTTGAGGAGTTTATCCAAAAGCGGTTCCTGGGAGCCAAGAGTTTCTCCCTGGAGGGGGCCGAGACACTCGTTCCGTTGCTGGAATTGGCGATTGAGCGGGCAGCCGTCCACGAGATCGGTGATGTGGTGCTGGCGATGGCGCACCGCGGCCGCTTAAACGTCCTAGCCAATGTGATGGGGAAGAGTCCGCAGCGGATCTTTCGCGAGTTTGCCGATCTCGACCCCGAACTCCACGTCGGCCGTGGCGATGTCAAGTACCACCTCGGTCATTCCACCGACCACCGGGCCGCCAACGGCCGTAATGTCCACCTGACGTTGTGCTTCAATCCCAGCCACCTGGAGTTCGTCAATCCGGTGGCCATCGGGCGTGTCCGCGCCAGGCAAGACAGATCGAACGACCTCGCCCGCCAGAACGGAATGGTGATCCTGATCCACGGCGATGCTGCCTTCGCCGGTGAGGGGGTGATCCAGGAAACCCTCAATCTGAGCGAGCTCGATGCTTACCGCATCGGCGGGGCGCTGCATGTGGTGGTCAACAACCAGATCGGCTTCACGACCGGGCCCCGCGAGGCCCGCTCATGCACCTACGCCACCGACGTGGCAAAGATGTTGCAAATCCCCATCTTCCACGTCAACGGTGAGGATCCCGAGGCGATGGCCCAGGTGGTCAGTCTGGCAATGGATTTCCGCCGGGAGTTTCAGCGGGACGTGGTCATCGACATGTACTGTTTCCGGCGTCGTGGCCACAACGAGGCTGACGAACCGGCGTTCACGCAACCGGCGCTCTACCGGGAGATCGAGAAGCGGCCCAGCGTCCACCAGAGTTATCTGGAACGGCTCCTCAAATTGGGCGACGTGGCCCGGGAGGAAGCGATGCAGATCGCCGAGGAACACCGGGCGAAGCTCGATGCCGAACTTTCCGTCGCCAAGAGTGAGGATTATGTCCACGCCAACGAGTTGACCGGCGTCTGGTCGGCCTACGTCGGCGGTCGGGAACGCGATGCAGCGGATGTCGACACCGGCGTTCGTCGCGATGTGCTCGAACACACTCTCCGTCAGTTGACGCTGCTTCCCGACGGATTCCAGCCCCATCCGAAGATCCAAAAGTTTCTCGAAGGAAGGCTGCAGATGGCAGCGGGCGCCCAACCGCTCGACTGGTCAGCGGCCGAGGCCCTCGCGATGGCCACCCTGGCAACGCAAGGGTTGCGGGTACGGCTCTCGGGGCAGGATTGCCAGCGAGGCACCTTCAGCCACCGTCACGCGGTGGTTCACGATGTGGTCACCGACGAGACCTGGTGTTCGCTCGAGCACCTCGCCTCCGATCAGGCTCGGGTGGAAATCTACAACAGCCCGCTCTCCGAGGCGGGAGTGCTCGGATTCGAGTATGGCTACAGTCTCGATTGCCCGGACGGCCTGGTGATGTGGGAAGCGCAGTTCGGCGACTTCGTCAATTGTGCGCAGGTGGTCATCGACCAGTTCATCGTCAGCGCCGAAGATAAGTGGAATCGGCTCTCGGGGTTGGTGATGCTCCTGCCGCACGGATTCGAGGGGCAGGGACCGGAGCACTCCAGTGCCCGTCTGGAGCGGTTTCTCCTCCAAGCCGCCAAAGACAACATCCAGGTGGTGTCGCCGACGACGCCGGCACAGATGTTCCACCTTCTCCGCCGCCAGGTGCTGCGATCGTGGCGGAAACCGCTGGTGGTCATGACCCCCAAAAGCCTGTTGCGGCATCCCGGCTGCGTCTCGACGATCGACGAACTGACGACAGGCACCTACCGCCGTGTGCTCGCCGACCGGTCCGCGGTCCCCCCCCGGGAAATCCGGCGGATTCTCCTCTGTGCCGGAAAGATCGCCTACGAACTCGAGAAGCGTCGCCAAGACTTGGGGCGGCACGACGTGGCCATCGTCCGTGTCGAGCAGTATTACCCATTGCCCCGTGTCGAACTCGAGTCGGCGCTCGCTGCCTATGCCGTGGGCACGCCGGCAGTCTGGGTCCAGGAGGAGCCAGAGAACATGGGTGCCTGGCGCTTCTTCCGCATCCATCTCGGCGAGAAGCTTCTCGACCGTTTCCCATTCTCGGGCGTCTGCCGGCAGAGTGCCGCCAGTCCCGCCACGGGCTCGAAGAAGAGCCACGATCTTGAGCAGAACGAACTGCTGACCGCCGCCTTCCAATCCTGATCCCACCGTCGCGCCAATCACCGTTCCCTCATCCTCGCACCGGCACCCATCCACCATGGCCATCGAACTGAAGGTCCCCGAAGTCGGCGAATCGATCACCGAGGTCCAGATCGGCTCCTGGAAGAAACGGGAAGGGGAAGCCGTGGCGATGGACGAGGCCGTCGTCGAAATCGAGAGCGACAAGGCCACCGTCGACCTGCCGGCACCGTCGGCCGGCACGCTGACGAAGATCCTCAAGGCTGCTGGCGAGAAGGCCCTGGTTGGGGAAGTGATCGGCTATTTCGAGCCGGCCGGCAGCGGTGTCGCGAGCCACAATGACAAAGTGACCAATTCCCCCCCCGCAGCGACGGGAGGCCAACCGGTGGTCAACGTCAAACGCACTGGGGGTCGGGTGGACATCGGATCGGTGCAGATGTCGCCCCCCACCGACGCGGCCCGGGTGATGCCCGCTGCGGCTCGCGTTCTCGCTGAGGCCGGGATGACAGCCGCTGCTGCCACTGCCACCGGGCCCGGTGGTCGGGTCACCAAGGCTGACGCCGTGCAGGCGGCTGGAATGAGGCCAGCCACCCCCGCTGCTCCTCCGGCATCCGCCCAACCGACGGCACTGGTGGCTGCGGCGCCGGCAGGCCCCCGCCAGGAACGTGCGGTGCTCATCAGCCCCATCCGACGGAGGATCGCGGAGCGGCTCGTCGAGGCCCAGCAGCAGGCCGCGTTATTGACGACCTTCAACGAGGTCGACATGAGCGCTGTGATGGGCTTGCGGACGAAATTCAAGGACTCCTTCCAGCAACGGTACGGCGTCAAGTTGGGATTCATGTCGTTCTTTGTTCGCGCGACGGTCGAAGCTCTCAAGGCGGTTCCGCAGGTGAATGCCGAACTCCGCGATCCGCACATCATCTACCGCGACTACTGCGACATCGGGATCGCGGTCGGTGGCGGCAAGGGGCTCGTGGTTCCTGTGCTCCGCAACGCCGAGACGCTTTCTTTTGCGCAGATCGAGATGGCGATCAATGATTTCGCCAAACGCGCCGCGGATAACAAACTGAAACTCGATGAACTCCAAGGGGGGACCTTCACGATCTCCAATGGTGGCGTGTATGGATCGATGATGAGTACGCCAATCATCAACCCGCCGCAGAGCGGAATCCTCGGCCTTCACGCCATCACCGACCGACCAGTGGCGATTGATGGCCAAGTCGTGATCCGGCCAATGATGTATCTGGCGCTGACCTACGATCACCGTCTCGTCGACGGCCGCGAGGCAGTGACGTTCCTGAAGCGGATCAAGGACACGATCGAGGAGCCGACCCGGCTGATGCTCGAGGTCTGACTTTCGTCGGTCGGGAGGCGTGGGAGGGGCGATGTCTTCCGGCACCGAAGAGATCGGGAGCCGGAATGACGGCTGCGGGCAAATCAACGAGGAATGGGCAGAAACGCATGGCACAGTCTGAGGTGGCCCGGTTCGACATCGTGGTGATCGGTGGCGGCCCCGGCGGATACGTGGCAGCGATCCGCGCTGCCCAGTTGGGATTCACGGCCGCGGTGGTGGAGCGGGAGGACCGCTTGGGGGGGACCTGCCTGCGGGTCGGGTGTATCCCGTCCAAGGCGCTTCTCGAGTCGAGTCACAAGTACGAGGAGGTCCGCGGCGACCTGGCGCAGCATGGCGTCCAGGTCGGCTCGGTGGCCCTCGACCTCGCCGCGATGATGAAACGGAAAGACGACGTCGTCGGCACACTGTGCAAGGGGATCGACGGCCTGCTCGCCAAGAACAAGATCGCTCGCCACCGCGGTACCGGTCGGATCGCCGGTCCGGGGAGTTCGCCGGGGGATTGGCGCGTGGAAGTCAGCGCTCCCGGAGGCACGACGACGGTTCTCGAATCGCCCCGGGTGATTATCGCCGTGGGAAGCCAGAGCCTCGTGCTGCCCGGCGTCGAGGTCGATGGAGCGGTGGTGGGCACGAGCACCGAGGCGCTCTCGTTTGACGCCGTACCGGGGCACTTGGTGGTCATCGGCGGAGGCTACATCGGGCTTGAATTGGGGAGTGTGTGGCGCCGGTTAGGAGCGAAAGTGACGGTGCTTGAGTACGGCGAGCGGATTCTCGCGGGAATCGATGCCGACATCGCCTCCGAGGCGCTCGTGCAATTCCGCCGTCAGGGCCTCGATATTCAATTGGGCGCGCGCGTGCTGGCGGCCAGGGCCGTCAAGCCGGCGGGGGCTGTGGTGGAGTGTGAAGGGCGGGAGCCGATCCATTGTGATCGGGTCCTCGCTGCCACCGGTCGCAAGCCGGCGACGACTGATCTTGGCCTCGAGGCGGTTGGGATCCAACTCGACAAACGTGGCGCGATCGCCGTCGACGGACTGTTTCGCACCACATCCCCGGGTATCTACGCCATTGGCGACTGCATTCCCGGCCCGATGCTCGCCCACAAAGCGGAGGAAGACGGCGTGGCCTGCGTCGAGGGGATGAAGAGTGGCTGGGCCCACGTCGACTACGATCTCGTGCCAGCGGTGGTCTTTACGCATCCGGAGATCGCCGCGGTGGGGAAGACCGAGGAGCAATTGACTGCCGAGGGACGCCGCTACCGCAAGGGCGTGTTCCCGTTCCGGGCCAATGGCCGGGCTCGGACGATCAACGACACCGTCGGCAAGGTAAAAGTGCTTGCCGACGAAGTCACCGACCGGGTGTTGGGGGTGCACATCATCGGCCCCGCGGCAGGCGACTTGATCGGCGAAGCGGCTGCCGCGATGGCCTTCGGGGCCACTGCTGAGGACATTGCCCGCGTCTGTCATGCCCACCCGACGTTGCCCGAAGCGCTCAAGGAAGCGGCCATGGCCGTCGGCGGCAACGCGATCCACGCTTGAGCATCAGTACCTCCAGCCGAATCCGGCATCGGAGAAAAATCCGGCTGCGGTGTCGTTGAGGCCCCAGCCGACCCGGAGGCCAATCTCAAAATTCTTCGTCAGCAGGTAGTGTGTACCGGGGCTGAAGAAAGGGCGTACCGTGTCCACCGGCAGCCCCTGCGTGGCGGTTTCAAACCACTCTGCGTGGACCTCCCAGCGCTCCGTGACCGGCATCCGCAGGATGACCGTCGGCGCCCAGCGGCTGAACCATCCTGTGTCCCATTCCGAGTAGGAATAGCGGAGCGAGGAGTCGAGCCGGAATGGGCCGGGAAGTTCCCAGCCCCCCACGAAAGTGGCCACTGGAACGGTGCCCCAGAGGTTGCCGTTGGTGGGGGTGCCGGCCTCCATGATCAGACAACTCTCGGGGAGCAAGCCATCCTGACTGGTGAGATTGGCTTTCAGTCCGTAGAGCAGGTTCGCCTCGTAGAGATTCTTTCCGTCGAAGCGCCCCTCCCCCACCTCAACGCTCGTCACCACGTTGCCTTGGGCGTTGACCCCGTAGTCGACACCGAGGCGCCACTCCAGCCATTCAGTGGCTCCGATGCGGATCACGTACTCGGGGATGTTGTTGGTCGGCAGCCCGCTGCGGTTGTCGATATACACGTACGACCCCTCGCTGAGAAACTTTCCCGGAGGAACGGTCTTCGTGGAAGGAGTGAAGGCATCGCGGTCGGTCCCCATGTCGGTCCCGGATGCCATCTCCGCGTTCGCCGGCGGACAGAGGGGCGGCGTTGCCGCCAGCAGGCCGGCGAGGATCACGCCGACACGGAGCGTGTGTCTTAAGCCGGATGGTGATCGGGTGATGGATCCCATCGGACGCCGTGACTGGGTGTGAAAGGGAGGCCTCCCGGCAGGCCGTGGAAAAAGTCACTCCTGACCTTTTTCCACTTGAACAACCTCCGGTTTTCTCGAGTGCTACCCACTCGCGACTGCCTCGTGCAGTCGGACCGGCAGTTTATCCACAGCCTGCTATCCATCTTTTCGGCGGGAGTGCCCTGGTGTCTCCCCCGGAATCACCCTCACCGGCAAGGCTTACCCTCCCCCTCGGGATTCACGCCAGGATCGGCGCGACAATCCGGGCTGGTCGCCCGGCGGTGATCTGCTGTTCGACACCGTTGTGGCGGTAGAGCAGTTTCGTATGGTCGAGGCCGAAAAGGCTCATCACCGTCGCCTGCCAGTCGTTGGGGGTGACGATATCAGTCACGGCCCGGTGGCCAACTTCGTCGGTCTCCCCGTGGACGATCCCCGGCTTCACGCCACCGCCCGCCATCCAGATACTAAACCCCTGGCCGTTGTGGTCGCGGCCGCAGCCGCTTCCCTCCCCCTCGGTGACCGGCAGCCGCCCGATCTCTCCACCCCAGTGGACGAGCGTGGTGTCGAGCATGCCCCGCTGTTTGAGGTCGGTCACCAGTGCCGCGGCAGGCTTGTCGGTCCGCCGGCAGATCGCCGGGAGCGATTCGCGGATGTTGGAATGATTGTCCCAGGGCTGCCCGCCGAGGAACAATTGCACGAAGCGGACACCCCGCTCCACGAGCCGACGGGCGATCAGGCAGCGCGTGCCGTATTCCCGCGTGACCGGATCGTCGAGCCCGTAAAGCCGGTGCGTGGCCTCGGTCTCGGCGGAGATATCGAGGGCATCGGTGGCCGAGACCTGCATCCGCGCCGCCAGTTCATAACTCGCGATCCGGGCTTCGAGGTCGGCTTCGCCGGGGTGCCGGGCGAGATGACGTCGGTTGATGGCACCGAGGTATTTCAGGTTCCGGTTCTGGATGTCCCCCTTGAGCTGTGGCGGTGGTTCGAGATTCGGGATCCGCGGCTCCTTCGCGCGGAGCACCGTCCCCTGAAACAGTGGCGGCATGAAGCCGCTCGACCAATTTGTGACCCCATCGACTGGATGCCCCTCCGGATCGACCAGCACCATGTAGGAGGGCAGGTCACGGCTTTCACTCCCCAGGGCATACGTCAACCAACTGCCGAGCGTGGGACGACCGAGGACAGCGGGGATCCCTCCATGGAAATACCGGATGGAGACCTCGTGACCGTTGTGGCCGGTGTGCATCGACCGCACGAGACAGATGTCGTCGGCGATCGTACGCAGATGGGGAAGCAGTTCGCTGATCTCCGTAGCGGATTGACCGCAGGGAGCAAACTTCCACGGACTTCCCAGGAGCCGCTTGCTCGCTCTGTTGACGAAACTGAAAGCCACCTCCCCGCTGTAGTCGCTGCCGTCGAGGCGCTGGAGTTCCGGTTTCGGATCGAGCAGGTCCATATGAGCCGGCCCGCCGTGCATGAACAGCGAGATCATCGCCTTGGCACGGGGCTGAAACTGCGGGGCCCTGGCACGGAGGTCGTTGAAGGCGGGCTCGAACGACGGCTTGGCAGGGTTGGCGAGCAGACCCTCCTGGCGGAGGAGATCGGCCAGTGCGATCGCGCCGATGCCGAATGCCTGTTGAACGAGGAACTCTCGGCGACCGGAGAGTGAAAGCGATGTCATGGGGAGGCTTCCGCAGGCGGCTGGTGTGGACTTTAGAGGACAGAGTCAATCGACGTAGAGAAACTCATTGCTGCAGAGGAGCTGCTGGCAAAGATTGGCGATCGCCCGCGTGCCCCGTTCGCGGACCGCTGCCGCGTCATCGGCTGGGTGTGTCGTCCGCAGCAGCGCCAGTTCATCGGCCAGAAAGGCGACGGCCTCTGCCATCTCGTCGGCTGCGGGAGGGCGGGAGTAGGCCCGTTGCCAGATGCGGATCACTGCTGGCGAAAGGGCCTGGGATTCGCTGCCCGGTCCAGTCGTCTCCGGCACGAAGACCCCGACTCCGGCCTCGGCAATCGCCGCGTCGGCGAGGAGGCGGGCCTGGGCGATGGCGAATTCGCCGTTCATCAGCAGCAGAGCCTGACCGGCGACGGTGGAACTGATCCGGCGATCGCAGTTGGTTTGCATCTGCGGAGCGTCAAACGTGGCCAGAAACTGCACCGGCATGCTCCGCCGCTGTTCGACATACACGCTCCGTCGCGGCTTGCCATCCTTGATGACGAATTCACCGGTGTCGTCGGCAACAACAGAGACTGCAGGGCCGAAGACCGCGCAGTCGAGATTGCCTGCGGCTGCCAGCATCCGGTCGCGGACGGCATCAGCCTCCAGGCGGCGGACGGGCATCCGTCCCAGGAGCCGGTTCTCGGAGTCGACCTGCTCCAGCTCCGCTCGGCGGGCCGAGGATTGCCGCCAGACGGTGGAGCGGAGCAGAAGCCGGTGGAAGTCCTTCAAGCCCCAGCCGGAGTCGGCGAGTTCCACCGCCAACCAATCGAGCAGTTCAGGGTGCGAGGGGAGTTCGCCAAGGCGACCGAAATCAGCCGGCGTGGCCACGATCCCACGGCCGAAATGATGCATCCAAAAACGGTTGGCGAGCACGCGCCCCAGGAGCGGGTGGCGGCCATGGGTCAGCCGTCGAGCCAAGGCCAGCCGTCGACCACTGGTGGCAAGGGACGAGTCGTCCGCGGGGAGAGATGCCGCTCCCTCCGGGGCCGCCACCTGCAGGTCGGCCGGTCCCACCTCCCCCTTGGGCTGGCGGTGGTCCCCGCGATGAAAGATCCGAGTCGTGGGAAGGTGGCCGGCCGGCTCGGTGAGGGGATGGAGGAAGTCCTCCACCGGCTTCCGCGCCCGGATGGCGGCGATGCGTTCAGCGATGGCCTTGAGTTCGTCCGCGGCAGCCTGATTGTATTGATAGAGCACGCCGGGAGTGATGTTGACGCTGGGCCGTTCCTTGAGGAGCTGCTGCTGCTCGGGGGTCCGGTCCTTGTCCGCCGTCTGGGCCGCCGCGGCCAACAGCGGCCGGAGGTCCTCCGGGTGCTTGGCGAGTTCCTTTTCCAGCGCCGCCGCGATCGCGGTGGCCTGCTTGTCCTCGAGTTCCTTCGAAGCCGCTACCGCCTCGGCCTCGATCTCTGCGGAGCGGGCCCGATCGGCATCGGTCAACAACGACAGCAGCCGGTCGTTCGGCGCCCGCCAGGCCTGCCAGTCGAGGGCCGGTTCGAAGACGGCACGCAGTGCGTAGTAGTCCGATTGCGGGATCGGATCGTAGCGGTGGTCGTGACACTGGGCGCAGCTCACGGAAAGTCCCATCAGGGCCGTCGAGACGATTCCGAGCGTGTCGACAACCACGCGGTTACGGCTCTCGGCATCGCCGCCTCCGGCCGTGCCGTCGGCCGCCATCCGCAGGAATCCGGTGGCTGTGAGCCTCTCGATGGCGTCGCTGCCGAGGTTTGCATGCGGGAGTGGCACCAACTCGTCCCCAGCAAGTTGTTCGACGATGAAGCGGTCCAGCGGCATGTCGGCATTCAGCGCCCGGATCACCCAGTCGCGGTACTTGTAGACATACGGGCGCTGGGGGTCATCCTGGGTGGCTCCGGCGGAATCGGCGTAGCCGGCGACGTCGAGCCAGTGTCGCCCCCATCGTTCGCCGTAGTGTGGTGAAGCGAGGCACCGCTCGACGAGGTTGTCGAACGCCTGCGGATCGGTGTCGGCCACGAACGCATCGACCTCCTCCGCAGTGGGAGGGAGGCCGAGGAGGTCGAACGATACCCGGTGGATGAGTGTCGTCCGGTCCGCCGGTGGCGAGAACGATAGCCCCTCCCGTTCCAGTCGTGCCAGGACGAAGGCATCGATTGGCGTGGTGACCAGATCGGGGCGGGAGACAACCGGCACTTCAACTCGGCCAAGTGGGCGGAATGCCCACCACTCCCGTTCCTCCGCGGTGATCCCCAACCCCGGCGGCAGCGACTCGGGCTCCGGCCGCGCCGTGGGGGCTCCGGCCGCCACCCAGGCCTCCAGCACCGCGAGTTCTTCGGCCTTCACCTTGAGCGCCGAAGGGGGCATCTCTCCGTCCCGGATCCGCGTCAGCAGCAGGCTCGCCACCGTGTCGCCGGGAACAACCGCCGCTCCCGAGTCGCCGCCATGGATCATCGATCGCACCAGTCGCATGTCGAGCCCCCCCTGGGGCTGATCCTCGGCGCCGTGGCAATCCAGGCAGTGGGCCCGGAGGATGGGGCGGACATCCCGTTCGAAGGTCAGAGAAGAGTCGTCCGCGGCGAGATCGCCTCCCGTCATGCCAGAGGCAATCGCCCACCACAGCCAGCCAGTCCGGCGCAGCGCCTCCCAGCGGATCTGGTGCCGCGCCGCCGACCAGCGGGGGCCAACGACAAGTGGAGTGCTCTGTGCCGGAAGGGATGCGGAGAGGATCGTGGAGCGTGGCATCGATGGGCAACAAAAAGGAAGGGGATCCGTGGCCAGGGCCGTCTCACGGGTGCAAGCGGAGCCTCCCTAGTATCCCTCCATGGGGATGTCTTGTGAAACCCGGCGCATGCTGCCGCCGCTTCCGCCCGGGGCGTCGCCGTGTCACAATCCTCCCGCACAGGGCAGCCGTTGGCTGGAGTGCATCCGGGCTGGTGTCCGAGTCGGTTCGTGTCTTTGATCCGGGATTTCATCCGGTAAGGGGGATTCATGAAGTGCTTCTGTGTGGCTTTGTTTCGGGGCCTGGCGGCGGTGGGGATCGTAGGCCTGGCCTTGGCCTCGGTGCGGGCCGATGAGCCGCCGGCCGGCTTTACCCCTCTGTTCAACGGCAAGGATCTGGCCGGGTGGCGCGGCGGTGAGACTTTCGACCACCGCAAACTGCTGGCGATGTCGGCCGACGAGCGGAAGGAGCAGATCCGCAAGTGGACGGCCGCCGACCAGAAGAATTCGATGCTCGAAGTGAGCGATGTGACCGGCAAGCCCCACTGGTATGTCGAGAACGGCGAACTGATCAACGACGGTTTCGGCGCCTATGCGACCACCGAGAAGGACTACGGCGACTTCGAGCTGCTCGTCGACTACCGCACTGTTCCCAAGGCCGACTCAGGAATCTATCTCCGCGGAGTGCCCCAGGTGCAGATCTGGGACTCGAGCCTCCCCGACCCACAGAACCTCGGGCTTGCCAAAGGATCGGGCGGCCTGTGGAACAATTCCCCCGGCGCCCCCGGCAAGGATCCGCTCGTCAAGGCCGACAAGCCGCTCGGCGAATGGAACCGGTTTCGGATCGTGATGCGTGGGGATAAGGTCTCCGTATCGCTCAACGACCAGAAGGTTGTCGACGAGGCGCGGATGGAGAACTATTACGACCGTTCCCTATCAGTACCGGAGAAGGGGCCGATCCAGTTGCAGACCCACGGCGGCGAGATCCGTTGGCGGGACGTCTTCATCCGCGAACTCCCCGCGGCGGCCAAGTGATCCTCGTTTCCCTCAACACCCTCGCCCCACCGGGGAGACCGCGGCCATGAATCTGATCGACATGACTTGGCCTGAGGTGGCGGAGCTCTCCAAAGACGTGCCGGTGGTGATTCCGCTGGCGGCCATTGAGCAGCATGGCCATCACCTGCCGGTGGTCACCGACAGCCTCCTGCTTGGTGAAGTCATGGCCCGCATGTCGGCGCGGATTACCGACCGGGTGCTCTTGGCTCCGCTCCAGTGGCTGGGAAACTCACACCACCACATCGATTTCGCCGGAACCGTCTCGGCATCGCCGCGGGTCTACCTCGATCTGCTCAACGATCTTGTGGAGTGTTTCATTACGCACGGATTCCGGCGGATCGTTCTCGTCAACGGCCACGGTGGGAACGACATTCCCGCCAAGCAGGCAATCTTCGAAGTCCGGCAGCGTCATCGCACACGCTCCGATCTGCTCCTCCTCATGACCACCTACTGGGGCCTCGGCACCCGTCCCTGGGAACACGACGAACGGATCGAGCAGCGCGAGATGGGGCATGCCTGTGAATGGGAGACATCGATGGTGCTGCGGGCGGCGCCGCATCTAGTGAAGCCGCACGAGCGTCTCGAGACGGTTCCCTTCGGCAACGCCTTTCTGCCTGGCTCGCGGGGCTGGATCACGAAGGAGCGAACGACTCCCGGGCACATTGGATCGCCGCAGGCGGCCAGTGCCGCCAAGGGCGAACTCCTATTCTCGCTTTTTGCCGCCGATCTGGAGGCCTGGCTGGAACGGGTGCTCCGTTGGGACGGCCAGTCCTGGGAGGGCTAAGCGATGATTGGCGTCGGATCAGGAACGGAGCGGCTGCCCCGCCGCGTTGCGCTGATCGCCGGGCTGCTCCTGGCGGCCTCAGCGATCAACTACATGGACCGGCAGACGCTCTCCAACGTCGCCAAGCGGGTCACAGAGGAGTTCGCCCTCAACAACGAGCAGTATGGCAGGCTCGAAGAATGGTTCGGCTACGCCTTTGCTGCCGGGTCGCTCCTCTTCGGAGTGCTCGCTGACCGGATGAGCGTCCGCTGGCTCTATCCCGCGGCGCTCCTGGCATGGTCGCTGGTGGGATTTGCGACCGGCTACGCCCGGGATTACGACGACCTTCTCTACTGCCGGACGGTGCTGGGGTTCTTCGAGGCGGCCCACTGGCCATGTGCGCTCAAGACCACGCAGTTGCTGATCTCTACCAAAGGGCGGGCCCTCGGCAACGGCATCCTCCAGAGCGGGACTTCGATCGGTTCGATCCTTACGCCGGTGGTCATGTGGTGGATCATGATCCAGCAGGGACAGAGTTGGCGGATTGGTTTCCAACTTGTCGGACTGGTGGGGATCGTCTGGATCTTTGCCTGGATCGCAGCCACGCGTGCCGAGGATTTCCAGGTTGTACCGGCCATCGCGACGGGGGGGGCGGGGAACCGCGACGCGGCCACGCGCGACCTGATCCGTCGCTGGGCGGCGGTGCTCGTGGTCGTGGTGGTGATCAACACCGTTTGGCAGATCCTCCGTGCCTGGATCCCGCTCATCCTCCAGAAGGAGCACGGCTACAGCGAGACACAGTCGCTGTGGTTCACGGCGCTGTGGTTCGGAATCTCCGATGTCGGCTGCCTGGCGTCGGGGGCCTTGGCATGGTGGTTGGCGGTGAAGGGCTGGTCGGTGAAGTGGTCGCGTGTGGCGACGTTCGCGATCTGCTGCTTTCTCTGTCTCGGGCTGGTGGCGATTCCCTGGCTCACAGCCGGACCGGTGTTGCTGGCGGTGTTGCTGGTAGCGGGGGCCGGGGCGCTCGGCTTGTTTCCCATCTACTACTCTTTCACGCAGGACATCTCGCGCCACCATCAGGGGCTCGTCACCGGCGTGGCGAGCTGTGTCGCCTGGGTGGCATCGGCCCGGTTCCAGAAGCTTTTTGGGAGACTCGCCGACCAGACGGAGTCGTACTCAAACGGCCTCGCCGCTGCCGGAGCGGTGACGCTGTTGGCCCTCATGGCATGGGCGATCCTCTGGCCTGACGACCGGGGGGAGGAGACCCACGCCGCGGGCGGCACAGTGGACTGACGGATGACAGTGGCCCGACTTCCAATCCCGTTTCAGGGATTCATTTCTCCTCCGAGGTGCGGCATGCCTGCTTTTCACAGCTCTCGTCCCTCCCGCCGTGACCTTCTGGCTGCCGCGGCCGCGGGCCTCGTCGCTGGTGTTGTTGCTCCGCTATCGGCGGCTCCCGCAACGGCGGGCGGAGGCCGGAAGAAGATCGCTGTCCTCGGCACGGTGATCTTCGAACATTCTCACACCCAGCACATCCTCGACAGGCTCTGCAGCGGCTATTCGTGGCAGGGGCACTGGCAGGAACCGCGGCTCGATGTGGGGAGCGTGCACATCGCACAGTTTCCGGCTGAGGGGGATCTGGGGAAGCAGCGGATCGAACGCTACCAACTGAAAAGCTTTCCCAGCGTCCGCGAGGCCCTCACGCTCGGCACGGAAAAACTCGCCGTCGATGGCGTGGTGATCATCGCCGAGCATGGCGACTATCCGAAGAACGAGAAGGGGCAGACCCGCTATCCGCGGTACGACTGGTTCAAGGAATGTGTGAAGGTGTTTGAGGAATCGGGACGGTCGGTGCCGGTCTTCAACGACAAGCACCTCTCCACGGAGTGGGGTGAGTGTGCCGAGATGGTGGCCGACTCGCGTCGTCTCGGCTTTCCGTTCCTCGCCGGATCATCGCTCCCGATCACGCTCCGGCAACCGGCGCTTGATATGCCGCTCGATGTGCCGCTCCTGGAGAGCGTCTGCATGTGTTATGGCGGTGTCGACAGCTATGACTTCCACGGTCTGGAGACAGCGCAGTGCATGTCGGAGCGCCGCCGCGGCGGCGAGGTGGGGATTCGCTCGGTGCATGCCTTGCGTGGCGAGAAACTCTGGGAAGCGATCTCCGCCGGCGACCGCGACGTGACGCGACGCTTGATCGTGGCGGCCCTCAACCGCAGCCATAATCTTCCAGTGGAGGGGGGGTGGATGACCGGTCCGGTGACGTTTGAGTGGGCGCGGAAGGCACTCGCCGACTCGACCGGATATCTCATCGACCACCGCGACGGCTTTCGGACGACGATGATCATGGCGCCGCTGCGCGACTTCACCTACGCCGGGCTCCGCACCGATACTGGCGAGATCGTGAGTTGCCTGATGCATCTCCCGATGCCGAAGTATGGGGCGACGACTGCCGATTTCTTCCATCCCCTCACGCGTCACATTGAGGATCTGATCCTCGAGAACCGCGAACCCTATCCGGTGGAACGGACCCTGCTCACCTCCGGGATGGTGATCGGCGGCGTGGAATCGCTCGCCGCAGGAGAGACGCTCCACCAGACTCCGCAAATGGGGATTGCCTATCGGGCGCCGCGGCAATCGACCTACTGGCGGGATTGAGATCCCCCCGGCGGAGGACGCGGTGTTGTGGGTGGGGATCTGGCGTGGGAGCGTGCTGCCAGGGATGATGACGGGTGTCGTGTTGTCGCAGGGAGCGGCGCCGACGGGGCCCGGATCATCTCTTGCTTGGAGTCTGCTATGCGTCTTGCTCGCGTCATTCCCGCTGTCGTGGTGTCGATCGTGGCATGTCTGGCTCTGTGGGGTCTGCCGACTTCGACCCGCCTTGCAGCGCAGCCGCTCGCTGGAGCAGATACTTCGGCCGACTTGAGCGCATCAATCGGCCGGGCCCTGGATGCGATGGCAAAGGAGGCGGTGACGAGGGAGATGAAGGGCGTTGCCGTCATCGCCTTTGTTCCGGGCGACACAACGCAGGGGTGGTCGTCGCAGATGCGAGTCGTGGACTCGTTCGTCCTTGGGCAGGCCAACGTCCTGGGGATTGCCTACGCGAAGATGTCGGAGATGGCCGACACACTCAAGGACAGTGGCAGCGGTGTCAGGCCGCCCCACCATGGCGAGTTGGGATACAAGGGGGGGGCGATCCGGAAGATCCCAGGCGGCTTTGTTCTGGCGGCCTTCAGTGGTGGCAAGGATACCGATGACCTTGCTGTCGCGAACCTCGGCCTCGATGCTCTCGGCGCCCACGCGCAGTAGCCACTCTTGCCCGGTCCAATCACTGACCGTGCTGGTGCATTGCCCCGGTGATACTGTCGGCGATTTCCTTGGCGATCCGGCTTTGTTGTGTGATGTCGTTGATGCCCGTTGCGCTGACCGCTGCCCGGCCGATCATCACAAAGGGATTGAAACCGGCCACGGCCCCGATAGCCACCGCCCCTGGTGTCATCCGCCCCTTGTCGGAGGTGTCCAAAACAAAGAACGCCTGGCCGCCGGCGGTTTGGGGATCGCAGAGGATGGCATCCACTCCCACCTTCTTGTTGCCAACACCGAATCCCACAATCCCGCGCGCCGCAGCACTGCCGTCGTCAAGGGTCACAACCTCGCCGCGGAGGTGCCAGCCATCGAGCGGGGGGGGGTCGGACCGATTCCAGAAAATGACCGGAAGGCCATTGCCGGCAAGTGCGTTGGCGACCTGCTGGGCGATCGACCAACCAGCCGGAGCCTGTCTATCGAAACCGGTCGCCATGTCGGCGGCGCGGGGCCGATCGGCCATCATCTTGCGGAGCGGGCCCTGGGGAAGTCCTCCGGCAGACGCCTGGTCGAGTTGCTGCTGGAGGGCGGGGTCCATGGGAAACGGCACGACGTAGATGCGTGCTGGCGGACGAGCCGGCCAGGGGGACGGTGCGGCGGGGGCCGTCGACGCAGTTGGTCCGAAAGTGAACCCCTGCGCGTGACAGGCGCTGGCTTCTGCCAGCCAGCAACCGAGACTGACGGCAAGCAGACGAAGTCCGATCATCAGCTGCCGCCGCGGTGAAACCATGAGCATGGCGAGTCTCGCTGGAGGAGGTATCCGCTGTCTCAAGCATTGACTCTGCTCGGTATGACAGGCGGGGCGCGTTGCCGTCGGGCCCCCAGGGAATCGGAGTGCTAGCAGTGCTCGAGATGTTTCAGGGGCATCCGCATGGAGTCTCCGAGGCAGGGGCGGAGTGGCCCTGCCGGATATACACCACCCAGGGCTGCCAAGGCCAGCCCGATCTTTGTCTGAGGTGAGGCCGCGTGGTTAGTGGTTGTCATGACCTAGCCTCGGCGGCGGGGTGAATCCCGCCGCGAGGCTGGAGGAGGGAGACAACGCTTACCAGAGGACGGCTCACTTCGAGTCTGAGTCGTCGGTCTCATGGAGCCGCTTCATCAACTTGTCGTGGTCGGCATGGGCGGCACGCAGGGCATCGTTCACCTTCTGGGCCAGCGCCATCGCCGTCTTCGGCGCGATTTTTTCCTCGGCATGATGCTCGTGGAGATCGGCATGACCCCGACGGGCAATGCCAAGGTTCTTCTCAATATCGGCGAGGATCGAGAGCGCTTCGGTGTCTTCGAGTTCCTCGGCGTGTGCCCGCATCCGCTTCACATGCCGCTGGATCCGCTCGATGTCGTCGCCGAGCGCGTCGCTCGCATCGCGTGCAACCTCTGTATCGACGGACCCATGGGTTGCGATCTCTGCGTGGTGATCGACGACAGTTGGCGTGCTCGAAACCACCTGAGGGGCGGGAGTCGCCGGTCGGACGACGGACACCGACGCGGCTGGCACCGCGGTGGCAGTCGGGGTGTGGGCGGGCACCGCGACCCCATGCGTGTCATGGAGGTAGCCCTGGTAGCCTTCGACGTGTGAGCGGGCGCTCGAGAACGAATTGTGCGAACTGTGCGAGTAAAAATTGTAGCTGCCGCGGGCCTTTGCTCCGGCATCGGGCGCGGCACCAGCCACCGAAGCGCTGAGGCCGACCGAGATCATGAGCACAACGACGTTCGAATTCATGGGAAAGTCTCCGGGGTGGGGGAGAAGCGGTGGGAGAGAAGTGATGGGGATAGACGCATGAGTCAGGCCGCCCGCCCGCTCATTTCGTCGCGCGTGGGATTATCGTCACAGAGACCCGGTCCTGCAAGCGAGCGAGGCGGCGCTCCGGAAAGACTCACGCGGAAGTGCTGTGCGGGGTCGCCATCAGCCAAACACGCCGGCATCGATATCTTCGATCGTCGTTGCCACCCACTCAGCAAGGGCACTGCCGATTGGGACCCGCACCACCATGAGTAGAATCAGTCCCACCGGTACCGCCACGAACCAGTTCGGCGCCCAGGGGGCTGTAGTCACAAACGACGTGTAAAAAGCAGCCATGTCGAGGATCGCCAGTCCGCAGAGCCAACTCGTCTGCCGGGCCCCCATCAAGGCGATGATCTGTGAGACGACTGGATCGTCCGGGACCGTGATGGTTGTTCCGATTGGACCACCGCGGGCGAGCTGTCGGATACTCGTACGAAGAATATGAGTCGGTACGAGGAACGACGCCACCACAGCCGTCAGGGCAAAGACGAGCGTTATCAACACCATGGTACCACCGGCCTGGCCAGCGCCGGCGTCACCCCGCTGCCACCAAGCGAACAGCAGGTAAGCCGCTACTCCCGCCACGAGGGACGCGTAGATAATCCGCATCACTTTCACCTGCGGCTCGATCAGTGGACCAATCGAATCAGGATCAAGACGGCTCGCCATGAAGGCCTCCTTGGGAGAGGGCGGTGACAAACAGGCAGACTCCATCGAATCCGTGGCAGTGGCTGGTGACTCGTTTGGCGGCCCCTTGATGGCGCCCTGAGGTTCCCGGGGCTTCACAACTCATGGATATCGTTCAAGACTCCCGGCGGGACACAGACGACGAGGACCGTCAAATCGCCGACCGCTTTGTGTTTCGTTCCACGAGGAACATACACAACGACTCCGGCGTGAAGTTCAATGTCGGTTCCGTCGAGTGTCATCGTTCCTGCGCCACTGATGACGTAATAAAACTCATCCGTATGGGCGTGATAGTGCAGTCGGGCGTCCTGGATTTTCACATGATGCACTTCACCTGCGGCGCCATCCTGCGCTTCGATCAGGCAACGGATTTCACCGCACGTTTCCAACCAGGGAGCCACTTCGGCAGGGTCGCGTCGTAAGAACGGCTGCGTGTGGCTGGAGGGTGTCATCGATCACCTGTCTTGCTGAAGTGAGACTCTGGATTGGGTCGAAGGGAGGGCGGCTCCACCGGGCCTTCCTGATCTGGCCTGTTGTGGTCCGGCATGCGGTTGCTGCAGGCTCTCGAAGAGTTCATCATTGCATACGCCCGACTGGACTCGAACCAGTGACCCTGGGATTAGAAATCCCATGCTCTATCCAACTGAGCTACGGGCGCGTAGGGG
>QWOP01000018.1 GCA_003669605.1 Planctomycetota bacterium | reverse complement strand
GGGCCCGATCGCCTGGTGCTCCACATAGAGGGACGCCTTGAAGCGATAGTCGTTTAAACCTTTTTGCACGCGGGACTCAGCGGCTTGTCGCATTGGGACGTTATTGAAGGGCCGAACTTGTATTTATACGGTCCGTATAACCACCCGAGCTTGCGTGTTAACACCCCTTGGGCCCAGAGGCAGAATCTCCATCAAGTCTTTTGCACGCCATGGCTTACGCCGAGATTTTGCTCGGCTCAGCCGGTGCTTAACAGGCGCCCGGCGCAGTATATCGCTCCTCCGTGTGGGGAGACAATTTCACCGGCCGGCAGCGTTTTCGGGTCCGGCTCCCGGCGAGTTGGCTTCTCGTCAGTGCTCCCCGCCGCCACCGGCATGTCACTCTGGCAACCGCGCATGATGCCCGCGTCAGCCGCGGCCCTCTTCCAGGCTCGGCTCGTCGCGGTGGCCGGCCTGGCCGAGTCGATCAGCCGGGCTGCGGACTCCCCGCCCGCCGGTGTTGAGCACGTGCGTATAAATCATCGTCGTCTTCACGTCATTGTGGCCGAGTAATTCCTGCACCGTGCGGATGTCGTATCCGGCGAGCAACAGATGCGTCGCGAACGAATGGCGCAGCGTATGACAGGTGGCCCGCTTCGCGATCCCCGCCGCCACCACGGCCTGATGCATGTTCCGTTGGATCAACGATTCGTGGACGTGGTGCCGGAAGAGGCCCCCGGACTCGCGATCGCGGTAGCAGCGAGCCGCCAGAAACACCCACTGCCAGGCCCAGGTTCTACCGGCTTCAGGGTATTTCCTGTCGAGCGCCCCCGGCAAACGCACGCGGCCTTTCCCTTGGTTGTCCTCTTCGGCGTGATGCCGCCGCCATGAGCCCAGATGCCGCGAGAGTGGCTCGACGAGGCCCGCAGGCAGGATGGTGATCCGATCCTTGTTTCCCTTCGCCTCGCGGATCGTCAACTCACGTCGCTCGAAATCGACATCCTTGACGCGGAGCCGCAGCGCCTCCATCAAGCGCAGCCCGGCCCCATAAAGCCGCATCGCCACCATCCAGGACTCCCCCTGGAAGTGCTTCATCACCCGCTCGACCTCAGCGGGCGTGAGCACGACTGGCAGTCGGCGCGGCCGCCGTGCCCGAACCACCTCGTCGATCCGGCCCAGTGGCCTTCCCAGAACGGCGTCGTAAAGAAAGAGGATCGCTGCGAGAGCCTGGTTTTGCGTCGAGGCCGACACATGGCCACGGACCGCCAGATCGGTGAGAAACGCGTTCACCTCCGCCTCCCCCATTTCCAGCGGATGCCGCTTGCCATGATGGAGGATGTACCGACGCACCCAGTGCGAATAGACCCGCTCCGTGCTCCGCGCCAGATGCCGCACTCGGGCGGCGTCGCGGAAGCGATCGAGCAATCGCGGACGCCGCAGCGGCGGAACGTTGCTGCCCTCAGCTGGCTCAGTGGCAGCGCGAGAATCGGACGTGGGAATTGCCATCAAGAGTCCTCCAGGGCCCCGCCAGGAAGTGTACGCGTGTACACTTTCCATGCAATCCCCGACTCCCCGCCCTCAGCCGGCCCCCCCACGGGCGCGGCAGCGGTCGCTGCAGTACTTCACCTGCTCCCAGCAGGCGGCCCACTTCCGCCGCCACTGAAACGGCCGGCCACAGGCGATGCACGGCTTCTCCGGTTTGGGAGCGCCCGCCGCGCGACGCGGCTTTCCGCGTTCTCCTCCGCCGCGCGGGCTCATCTCGCTGCCGCACCGGCGACTGGCAAGCTCACGGTTGCCACGCTTGACGGCGGGCCGCCTGTGCCTGCAATCGCCCGAATCGCCTCCACGAGCATCACGCCGGCGAGGACGAGCAACACGACCCCCGCCCACGGCACCGGGTCGGCCGGGAAAACCCAGCCAGTTTCGCTTTGAAATTTCGGCAGCGTCATCGAGGCAAGCGCCCACGTGCTCATCACATACATAAATAACGTCGGCAGCCCAGTCACATACCACACCCACACCTCCCGCCGCGTCCGCCACAGCCAGACGGTGATCCCGAGGAGCGTCAGCGCCGCGAGCAACTGGTTGCTTGCCCCGAAGAGGCTCCAAAATGTCTTCCAGGCGGGAACCGGATTGCCGGCAGCGTCGAGGTGCGGACGAAGGAGAAAAAAGAGCGGAGCGCCAGCCGTGAGCGCTGTGCCGAGCCATGCCCCCGCCTTGCCGGAGAGGCCTGTCAACTCCTGAATGATGTAGCGGCCCAGCCGCGTGCAGACGTCGAGCGTGTCGTAGACGAACGTCGTGAAGGCCATCAGCGCGAAGGAAACACCGAGCGCCGTGGGAACACCGAGGATCTCCAAAAACCTCCCCATGCCGAGGGCATAGATGAAGTTTGGCGGCTGCGCGGTGTGGGGATCTCCCTCGGGGAGCACCATCACACAGCACAGACTCACCGTCGCCACCAGCGCCTCAAGCAGCATCGTGCCGTAGCCGATCGGCCGGGCGTCGAGTTCGTTTTTGAGCTGTTTGCTCGTCGTCCCCGAGGCGATCAGCGAATGGAACCCAGAACAGGCCCCACAGGCGATCGTGATGAAAAGCATCGGTATCAGCGGACCGCTCTTGGCTGTCCACGTGGTGAACGCCGGATAGCGGATCTGCGAGTCGCCGCCCAAGAGTCTGTCGGAGAAGACCAAGCCCACCACAGCGCCAAAGAGGGCCACATACAAAAAACAGCCGCCGAGGTGGCCGCGCGGCTGGAGAAGGAGCCACATCGGCGCCATCGCCGCCACCAAGCAATAGGCCAACAACAAGACGCCCCAGATCTTCTGGGCATTGGCGTCGGTCGTGCCGAGGGTGGCGGCGAGATCGAAGGGGATCTGTTGGCCGACCCAAATGGCGAGGCCGACCAGCGGCACGAAGATCACGGTGGCCAGCCAGATCGGCATCTTGAGATATCGGATGCAGACGCCCATCACGAGCGGCAAGACGAGATAGAGGAGGCTCGATGAGGCGATCCCACCCCCCGACACTCCCTCGCCATTCTCCAGGACCTGCTTTCCGACGAAACTCGAGGCGGTGATATCGGTGAAGGCGACGATGATATAGACCAGCGCGATCCAGACAAACGAGAGGAAGAGAATGTAACTGCGGCGGCTCATGTGGTCGCGGACCACCTCGGCGATCGAACGGGCCTTGTGGCGAACGCTGGCGACCAGCGCCGCGAAGTCGTGGACCCCGCCGATGAAGATGCTCCCCAAGAGGATCCAGGCGAGTGCCGGGGCCCAGCCGAAGGCAACGCCGGCAAGGATCGGACCGACAATCGGGCCAGCAGCGGCGATCGCCGAGAAGTGCTGGCCAAGCAGGAGGCTCGAGGGGATCGGCTCGTAGTCGATGTCGTCGCGGAGAGCCACCGCCGGAGTGATCGCGGAGGCATCGAGGCGGAACAAGCGGGCGAGGAGGCCCCCATACAGCCGGTAGGCCACCAGCAGCACCACGGCGGTCGGCAGGAGGATCGCAAGCAGGCTCATGGTGTGGCCGAGGGAAAGAAGGGGATGGAGAGGGGGAATCTGCGGCAAACGGCGGCGGAGGGTTTCACCGCTGGCCCCCGCGGCTACCATCATGCCGTCTGCCCGAGGCGGCGTCGATTCCGCCCCGAGCAGCGCCGGCGGCCGTTGCCCGCCCGCGGCAGGCTCAAAGCCAAAATAGGTCCCGAATGACCGCCAGCCCCGACGAAGGAAACCGCGCCATGAGTTCCGCCCCGGTCCGCAAGGAGAAACTGGTGATCATCGGCAGCGGCCCGGCCGGCTGGTCGAGCGCCACCTACGCCGCCCGCGCCCAACTCCAACCGCTGGTCTTCGAAGGGGCGATCACGGAAAAGAACCGGCTCTCGGGAACGTTGCCGCTAGGGCAATTGGCGATGACTACCGAAGTGGAGAATTATGCCGGCTTCCCCCACGGCGACCTGGAAGCGTTTCTCGATTCGTCGCTTCCCCCCGAACGCCGTCAGATGATGGCCCCGCACGCCAAGGCCGGAGTCAGCGGCCCGGAACTGATGGAACTGATGCGGCAGCAGGCGGTGAACTTCGGCACCCGGATCATCACCGACGACATCGAGAAGGTCGACTTCTCGAAGCGCCCCTTCAGGCTGTATCCGGAGGAGGGGGGCGTGGTCGAGGCAGAATGCGTGATCGTGGCCACCGGCGCCAGTGCCAACTGGCTGGGGCTGGAAAGCGAGGAGAAATTCAAAAACCGCGGGGTGAGTGCCTGCGCCGTGTGCGATGGGGCCCTGCCCCGTTTCCGTAAGAAGGAACTCGTCGTCGTCGGCGGCGGTGACTCGGCGGTCGAGGAGGCAACCTACCTGACGAAATTCGCAAGCGTCGTCCACCTCGTCCACCGCCGCGACGCCCTGCGGGCCTCAAAGATCATGGCCACCAGGGCCCACGACGACCCGAAGATCCGGATCCACTTCAATGCCGGGCTGGCCGAGGTGCTCGGCGACGACAGGACGGGGGTGACGGGGGCCAGGCTCGTGAGCACGGTCGATCCAACGCAGGAGACGCTCCTCGATGTGACGGGCGTGTTCCTCGCCATCGGCCACACGCCCAACACGGCGTTTCTGGCTGGACAGTTGACGCTCAATCCCAAGGGCTACGTCGTCTGGACGAAACACTTCCGCACCGAGACAAGCGTGGAGGGGGTGTTTGCGGCCGGCGACGTGGCCGACGACTACTACCGGCAGGCGATCTCCGCGGCCGGTACCGGCTGCATGTCGGCGCTCGACGCGGAGCGTTGGCTGGCGGCACAGGGGATTCACTGACTCCCCTCGCGGACCGGAGACACGCCTCCGGCCCGCTCTGGCTCTCTCACCCGCCTCGCCCCCGCTGCCAACCTTTTTCGGGGCGCTTAAAAACCGACATAGGTGACGAGGATGTCGCCATGCTTGGTGAACCGGGCCACCACTGAGCAGCCGCAGGCGTAGTCCCAGCGAACCTGGCCGCAGCCGAGGATCGTGCACCGCGACGACTGACAGGGGCAGCCCTTGCAGCAGGTGGGGAGGCAGACGGGGAGGGCGACTTGGACACCCGTCTCGGGGCTGCAAGCCTCGAGTACGGTCTCGTAGCTCGGTTCGACACAGCACCCACAGGCGTGCTTGTGGCGGTGGGCATGCTTGTGGCGGTACTTGATGGAGGGATTGGTGGGGCAGACCGTCTCGGGGCCGCAGCCGGGCTCAACGCCAAAGGCTGGCTCTGCGAATTCCAGCGGGCCGCCGAATCCCATCGGGCCCCCAAAGCCAATCCCGCCAGGTGGAATACCGATCGGGTCACCACCGCCGATCGGCGCCAGGACCAGCCCCGGATCAACAGGATAACCGGCCGGCGAGAAGGCTGATGCGCCACGCCGCTGCGGGAAGCCGGCATTGGCGATGCCAGCGATGCCGACCAAGAAAAGCGAGAGGGCAAGGCCGCCGAGCAGACGGGAGCGGAACATACTGCGATCCTCCATGGCAGGAAGAGGAACCACCGGATTCGGTGGCGCCGAGGGAGGGATGCCGCCGCCGCCTCACTCCTACTGTGGCATGCGGCGGGCGGGAGTCAAAAAAAGAGTTTGGGTCCGGTCACGCCGGTCGTGCGCGTCGCGCGAGTCATGCCGGTCTCCGCATGATCAGGTCGGATCAGGTCGGATCAGGTCGGATCAGGCCATGATCCGGCAATCAGGCCATCAGGCGATGGAAGGCGCCGAACAGATACCCCGCGTCGTGCGGGCCGGCGGCCGCCTCGGGGTGATACTGGACGCTCGCGGCCGGCAACGAGCGATGGCGGACACCCTCAATCGTGCCGTCGTTGAGGTTGCGGTGCGTGACCACAAGATCCGCCGGCAACGTCGCCTCGTCGACTGCGAAGCCGTGATTCTGCGAGGTGATCTCCACCTTGCCGGTGTCGAGGTTCATCACCGGCTGGTTGGCGCCACGGTGGCCAAACTTCAGTTTGAATGTCTTCGCCCCACAGGCCAGTGCCAGCAACTGATGGCCCAGGCAGATGCCAAACAGCGGCACTGCGCCAATCAGCCCCCGGACCGTCTCGACACATCCCAGCAGCACCTCGGGATCGCCGGGCCCGTTGGAAAGGAAGACGCCGTCGGCTTTGAGCGCCAGCACCTCGGCGGCGCTGGCTCGCCCGGGGAGCACCGTCACCCGGCAGCCACTGCTCACCAGATGCCGAGCGATGTTCCATTTCATCCCGTAATCGAGCGCCACGACATGCTTCAGCGGCCCTAGCACTTCCGCTGCGGGCATCACGCCCCCCTCGGTGGGCTGGACCAGCGACAGTGCCGATTCATCAAGCGGCTCCGTCCATTCGCGCTGCGTCTTTGGCATCACTTCCGCCACCAGATCGCGGCCCACAAGGGGGAGCGCGGAGCGGGCCATCTCCACCAACTTTGCTCCATCGAGCACCTCGCTCGATACGATGCCCGTCATGGCACCGCGGATCCGCAGACGGCGAACCAGCGCCCGGGTGTCGATTCCCGAAAGGCCCACCACGCCGGCGGCGGCGAGGTAGTCGTGGAGCGTGCCGGTAGCGGTGAAATTGCTGGCGATCCGGCTCGCTTCGCGGACCACAAAGCCGGCCATGTGGATCCCGCCACTCTCGACGTCGTCATGATTGACGCCGTAGTTGCCGATCTGCGGCGCGGTCATGCAGAGGATCTGGCCGCGGTAACTCGGATCGGTGAGAATCTCCTGGTATCCGGTCATCGAAGTGTTGAAGCACACCTCGCCGGAGGAGGTGCCCCGACCTCCGAACGAATCACCGAAATAGATCGTGCCGTCCTCCAGTGCCAGGGCCGCACGTGCCACAACCGCCTCCTCTTGTTGCCGAACAGCAGAATCACCGCATCCGATTGACCGCAAACGGCCCAATCGTACCACGCCCCAGCCGGCTGTCAGGCCGGGGGGGCTGGAATGGCAGACAACGGCGAAACCAACGCGATCACTTGGCCAGGGTGGGGGTCGGCTCCGGGGCCGGATCCTCGACCGCAGCCTTCTCCGCGGCAGTCAGTTCCAGGCCAGCGACTGGAGTGCCGTCTTCCTCGAGTTTTCCCGCCGCCCACAGCGTGCCGCGGGTCACAAGCCCGAGGAATTCCGGGGTTGCCACCGTCTCGGCGTAGTGGCCGATGGTCGTCCCGAAGACACGCGTCTTGCCAAACTGATTGGTCCAGATGCAGGTCTGCATGGCATTGCGGTCGGTGCTCATCGCCTCGCCGAGCGACGTGGCGGATGGCCACACCTTGTCAGAGTAGTAGAGCTCCTCCTTCGGCACTTCCCATTCCAGCGGCAGCCCGGTGAGGATCGGGTGCTTTGCCTTCAGCGAGCAGGTGTAGGCGTAGTGGGCGCCGTGGCCGGGAGAGGTGATCCCGCAGAACTTGAACCAGTCGTCGTTCCCGGCCCGGTAGCAGTGCATTGCGCAGTGCATGAGGACGGCCGGCACCCCCTTCTCATGCTCAGCGAGGATCTTTTGAAGGAACGCTGGATCCTTGACGTCGGAGAAGCATTCGTTGTGGAAAACGACGTCGTAGCCCTTCGACCAATCGGGCTTCTCGTAGATGGAGATCGGGTGGTTGGTGGTCGTGCCCCCCTCGTGGACGACCGTGGTCCGGATCCGCGCCCGCGCCGCCATGCCACGGCTGATCAGCGCCTTCTGGGCGTCGTAATCGTGGCAGCAGCCGCCGGTGATATAGAGCACCTCCAGCGGACGGTCCTTGCCGGCCGGTGGCTCGGCAGCGGGAGCGATGGGGGCGAAGGCGACAGTGCAGGCGACAAGCGCGCAGGAGAACAGTCGGCAAAGCATCGTGATTTCCTCCAAAGGGATGGGGAGAATACCACGGCGGCCCTCCAGGGATACAACCACTCCCGCTGCAGTCCATGACCAGAGGGAGCAGAGGGGGCAGAAGCACGTCTTGTGCCGACACCAAACCGATTCGTCTGATCTGCTTGCCGGATCGGCTTTTGCGCGCAATCCGTGGAATCTGCTGCGGTCGCTTTGTCGGAGCGCGGTATACTTGGGGCGTCGCCGAGTCGTGGCCGAAAAAAGCCGCGAACGGGGGAACCAAACCAGTGTGGTCGATTGCTGTTGCGAAGCGGCGGCCACACCCGGGGCGTAGGTTCAGAAATGAACCAGGGTACTTTCAAGCCCGAGCCCGTCAGCTAACCCCGTAGGCATGGTCGGACGCGGTGTCCGGCCCGATTTGAAAGGGCATTCTTTCGCTCCCTCGCAGGAGCGCGAAGGCCCTGGGTTTGCTACGGGCGTCGTTCCTCCCGGTGGCCATCGTGCGCCCCCGCCTGAGCCTCCGACGCCGGAGGGCTTGTGACGTGTCTTTCCAAAGTCCCCTGACGGGGATGCTCTGTTTCGCGGTCCATCCCACTGACCTTGCGGTTCTCTGGCCAAGGTCACTCCCACTGGCGGCGCTTCCCCAGATCGTCACTGCCTGGTGGCCCGCCTGGATCCTCACCGCGATCGCTGTGCTTTTCTGGATCTGCTTCCGCTGGATTCCCAACGACCGGATCGGCGTGGTGGAGAAGTGGTGGTCGCTTGCCGGCAGCGTGACGGAAGGACGGATCGTCGCCCCGGCCGCCGAGGCAGGCTACCGGGCGGAGATCCTCCGCGGTGGCCTTCACTTCGGCTGGTGGCGGTGGCAGTACGCCATCCACACCGTGCCCTTAGTAAGTATCCCCGAGGGGAAGATTGGCTATGTGTTTGCCCGTGACGGCGAGCCGCTGCCCGCCAGCCAAACGCTCGCCCGGGTGGTCGACTGCAACAACTTCCAGGATGCCCGCGGCTTCCTCGGGCTCGCCCCGGCCGCCGGTGCCACCATCCCAGCCCGGATCGCCGCCGGGCAGAAGGGGCGCCAGCGGGCCATCCTCCGCGAGGGTGTGTATGCGATCAACCCGGCGCTGTTCACAGTCGTCAGTGAAAACGCCGTCTTTGGGCTGAAGGCCGTGCAGACCCGGGCGGAACAGGAGTCGCTCGGTCGCTGGCTCGCCGAACTCCGTGCCGCCTCTGGCTTCGACCCCGTCGTCGTCGGCAAGGGAACCGCCGTAGCGAGTATTCCTGATCACGATTCGCTCGCCACAGTCGCCATCACGGAGGAGGCCCCTGCCGACTCGATCGCCATTATCACAGTCCATGATGGTCCGTCGCTGTCGCCGGGCGAGATCATCGCGCCGACCGTCGGCGGCGATCTGGCCGATCCGAACTACCACAACAACTACCAAGACACCGAGGCCTTTCTCCGTGCCGGAGGCCGCCGTGGCCGGCAGCACATGCCCCTCACCGACGGCACCTACTTTGTGAACCGCTGGTTCGCGACGGTGGAGATGACGCCGAAGACGGTCGTGCCGATCGGCTCAGTGGGCGTGGTGGTCAGTTACATCGGCCGCACGGGCACCGACATCTCCGGATCGGCCTTCCGCCACGGCGAGCGGGTGGCCGAAGGGGAGCGGGGCGTGTGGGAGCGGGCCCTCGGCCCGGGCAAGTACGCCTTCAACAGCTACTCCGGCAACGTCGTTCTCGTGCCGACGACCAACTTCGTCCTCCACTGGGTGACCGGTCGGAGCGAGTCGCACCGCTACGACGAGAGCCTGAAGAGCATCGATCTGGTGACGAAAGACGCCTACGAGCCGTCGCTCCCCCTCTCGGTGGTCGTGCACATCGACTACCAACGGGCCCCGAGCGTCATCCAGCGGTTCGGGGATGTCCAGCGGCTGATCACGCAGACTCTCGATCCGATGCTCTCTGCCTACTTCCGCGATATCGCCCACAAGAAAACGATGCTCGAACTCCTCCACGACCGCGACCTGATCCAGGCCGAGGCGCGAAAAGAGCTGCATACAAAATTTCAGCAGTTCGACATCGAGTGCGTCGACGTCCTCATCGGTAAGCCGGAGACTGGCAAAGAATCAGGCAAGATTGAGACGCTGCTTGACCAGCTCCGCGAGCGGCAGCTCTCCGTCGAGCAACTTGAGACCTTCGAGCGGAAGCGCGTGGCTGCGGAGAAGATGCGTTTGCTGGCCGAGGCACAGGCCCTGGCGACGATGCAGACGCAGCTCACCAACGCCCGTGTCGAGGCCCAGATCGCCGAGCAGCAGGGGGAGGCCGACCTCTTCCGGGCCCGGAAATCAGCCGAGCAGATGGTGGTCATGGCCGAGGCCGATCTGTCGCGATCGCGCCTCCAGGCGGAACAGCGCGTGCTTCTGGCCGAGGCTGATGCGAAGCAGAAAGAACTCGAGGGGCGTGGCGAGGGGCAGAAGGTGATGCACATCGGCCTCAGCGAGGCCGCCGTGCAACTCAAAAAGATCTCCAGCTACGGCGACCCGCGACTCTACGCCCTCGCCGAGGTAGCCGGCAGCCTGTCGGCGAGCGTGCAACCGCTGGTGCCGCAGCGGCTCTTTATCTCCGGCGGCGGGGATGGCAAGGGCGAACAGGCCTCCGGTCAGGGGATGCTCGGCCTGCTTGTCAGTCTCCTCGTGGCCGAGAAGAGCGGCCTGGGAGGGATTGGGATCGACGAGGCCGATCCGCTCAAACGCTTCGCCGACCGGATGTCGGAGAAGGTGCTCGAATCGATGGAGCAGGCGGAGGGACACGACACACGGCCGGCGGATCCGCCGGTCGGGGCGTGAACGATCGCCGTCACGGGACTCGAACCCCGTGTCGCTGACGCCGTTCACCGCTGGCTGCCGGGGGTGTTTCGCTCACCCCCGGCAGCTTTTTTGTTGAGAAGACCCTCCTGACGCGGATCTTCTTCGCTGCCATGCAAAGAGGGCCAAAGAGCCGTCTGCCAAGGCGATCTTCAGTAGACTGCTGTGGGTTTGCGTCCCGGCCAAGGCCGGGTGAAGAGCCTCCTGGGGGGAATGGCCGGTGAGTTGTCATCGCAGAGGCCGGTGGATCGCAATCGCAGCGTTGTGGATGGCTGGCGCGGCCGGATGGAGTGGCCCACGGGGCTTGCAGGCTCAGGCCCCTGTTTTGCAGCCGTTGACCGGGGAGCAGCGCCAGTCGCTTGAAGACGGCTTGCGGGCATTAAACCTTTCGCTTGAACCTGCCCAGGGGCCAGTCCCCCAGGATCGCGCCGACGCAGCGATCTTCGCCAAGGGCCTGACGTGGGCGCTGCGGTATGACGCTGAATTCTCCGCCGCAGAAGTAACGCAACTCAATCAGGCGCTGAAGCGCGGCAGCGAGCGATTGGCAGCCCTCGTCGACGGCCGGCGCCCCTGGGCCGAGCGACGCGGAAAAATAGTCCTGGGGTATGTCTCGCGCATCGACGGCTCCCTGCAGCCGTACGGTCTCATCGTGCCGAAAACCTACGACCCGCAGAACGCGATGCGGCTCGATGTCGTGTTGCACGGGAGTACCCGCCCCGTCGGCTCCAGCGAGTTGAACTTCATGGCCCGTTTCGATGAAGGGGACGAGCCGAATGCGCATCCGCCTGACGTCTCATGGATCGAACTCCATCCACTCGGCCGGGTCGAAAACTGCTATCGCTGGTCGGGCGAGAGTGACGTCTTTGCAGCCATCGAAGACGTCGCTCGTCGCTACCACATCGATCGCGATCGGATCGTCCTCCGTGGCATGTCGATGGGAGCTTCGGGAACGTGGCATCTCGGCCTCAAGCACCCGGATCAGTTCGTGGCGCTCGGGCCGTATTGCGGGTATGTCGACACGCATCGGTTCTCCGAAACACCGATCCCCTCGTTTATCAAGGTTGGCCCCTTGCCGGAGCATGAGGAACTTGGCCTGCACATCCTCGACTCCGTCGACTATGCCGCCAACGCCAGCGTCGTTCCGGCCATCGCATGCATGGGGGACCAGGATGTCTTCTTTCAGGCTCACGTGCTGATGGAAGAGGCGCTGCGGCGCGAGGGACTGGAGATGATCAACCTGATCGCGCCGGGAACAGGCCATGTCATCGATCCCGCCACGCATGCCGAGCAGATGCGGCAAATCGGCGCGCACGCCGATCGCGGCCTGAACCACTCCCCAAGGGAGTTGCGGTTTGTCACCTGGACTTTGAAATATGGCCGCTGCCATTGGCTCCAAGTGCTCAGTCTCGATCGCCATTACGCCAGAGCGGAATTCGCTGCCCGAGTGCGTGGCGACAGCCTTGAGGTCGCCGAACCGCTGAATATCAATCGATTTTCCATCGATGTCGCCAAGCTGCCCCGGACGGTGGAGACCATCCGGATCGGAGCCACTGCGCTCGCACTTCCCCTCTCCGGAGTGCCGCCACGCAGCCCGCTTGTTTTTTTTCGGCATCAACAGGCGTGGAGCATTGCCGGCGATGATTCGGTCCCGAAAGCGGGCAAACGCCCCGGGCTCCAGGGCCCGATCGACGATGCATTCACCGCGCCGTTCCTCTGCGTGCGCGGAACTGGAACACCCTGGAACCAGGCCGTGCACGAGCACGCCATCAACAGCTTGAATCGATTTGCCGATGAGTGGCACCGCTACTTTCGCGGCGACCTGCCGATCAAGGACGACTCGGCGGTGACCGCAGAGGATCTCCAGACCAAGAACCTGATTCTCTTCGGCGATCCGGGGAGCAATGTGTTGATCGCAAGCGCCCTGCCTCGGCTTCCGATGGAGTGGACGAGACAGACCCTCCGATTGGGAGGACAGGACCACCCGGCTGCCAACCACATGCCCGCACTGATTGCCCCCAATCCACTGCCCGGCGCAGCGGAGCATTACGTTGTCATCAACAGCGGCCACACCTTCCGCGGGGCAGATCTGGGCGCCTTGAACTACCTCCTCTTCCCGCGCTGGGGCGACTGGGCCGTGATCCAAGTCCCCGCTGCCCACCCCGCCGAAGAACCGCTCCCGGACCAGGTCTTGGATGCCGGATACTTCAACGAGCAATGGCAAGGCACGTTGGGGACCGCCCCCTAACAGCCCGTGGAAAAAGTCATCCATGACCTTTTTCCACTTGAAAAACCTCCGGTTTTCTCGAGTGCTACGCACTCGCGACTGCCTCGTGCAGTCGGATCGGCAGTTTATCCACGGCCCCCTAACCGGCGACAGCACCGGGCCGCTCACCGGGATCGTTGCCTGACAACAGCCTTTCAGGGCCGAAGCATCCTCTGGGGAACTGATCATGCTCGCGAAGCACTGGTTGCTGGTAGTGGTGATGCACGGCACGACCTCGTTCGCCGAGGCTTCGACTGCCGACTCGAGGGCATCGTCTGGACGACCGGCGAGAACGATGCCTTCTTTGGCCCCTTCGCCCAGCACCATGCTGCGACGTTCCAAGCGCTTGTCGAACAGACGCGAATCGACCTGAAACAACCGCAACTGCCTTGGGTGATTGCCGCACTGCACAGGAACGCGCCGTGGGGAAACGGAAGCGCGGTCAACGCCGGACTTACGCAACTTGCGCGGACACTTTCTGGCATCGAGGTGGTGGAGACATCGCAACTCCCCTACCTTCGCGCCCAGTACGGCACCCACGGCACACTCCTCCTCGGAGAGAAACTCGCCGCTGCATTCCTGCCTTCCCTGCAGCCAGCCCTTGCGCCTGCAAAACCAGAGAGCCAGTCAACCGGGGAAAGATGACTCAAACCACCATCAGATGTCGGCCAGCCGCCCCGTGCTGTCGCCGAGTGACGGCACCGGGCAGCCGAGCCCGTCGAGCATTGCCAGGTAAAGATTCGTCAGCGGCGTCCCCTTGGGATGGACAACGTGACGGCCGGGCTGGAGCGCGCCACCACCACCACCCGCCAGCAGGATCGGCAGGTCGTCGTGGTTGTGGCGATCGCCGTCGCCGATGCCGCTGCCGTAGAGCACCATACAGCGGTCGAGGAGGACGCCGTCCCCCTCTGGAGTGCGGGCGAGCTTCTCGAGCAGGTAGGCCAACTGCGTGACGTGGAACCGGTTGATGGACTGGATCTTTGACTGCTTGGCGCCATCCCTGCCATGGTGGGAGAGATCGTGGTGGCCTTCCGGGACCCCGATGAAGGAGTAACTCTTGTTGCTCCCCTCGTTGGCGAAGACGAACGTCGAGACCCGCGTGGTGTCGGTGAGGAAGGCGAGCACGAGCATGTCGGCGAGGATCCGCAGGTGCTCCTCATAGCCCTCCGGTGCGCCATCCGGCCGCTGCATGGCAATCTCTGCGGATCGACTGCCGGAGAAGCGCTCCAATCGCTGCTCGAGTTCCCTGACGGCCGTAAAGTACTCGTCGAGTTTCCTCCGGTCAGCACTCCCCACGACCCGCTCCATGCCCTGGGCCTCCTCGCGGACATAGTCAAGGATGCTCCTGGAGTGGAGCTCCCGCTTCGCCCGGGCCTCGTCCGACTCACCCGGCCGACCGGCAGCAAACAGCCGGTCGAAGATGAGTTTTGGGTTGCTCTCCTTGGGGACCGACTGCGTGTCGCTCCGCCAGGCGATGTTCGCGGAATAGACGCAGCTGTAGCCGGAGTCGCAGTTGCCCGACTGCCCCCCTCCCTCGGTGCCGATCTCCAGCGACGGCAGCCGGGTGCGGCGCCCCAGATGGGCCGCGGCGAGTTGGTCGACCGAGACGCCAGCCCGGATGTCGGCTCCGGCGGTCTTGCGGGCCTGCATGCCGGTGAGGAACGTCGCCAGGGCGCGGGCGTGGTCGCCGGCGCCGTCGCCATTGGCTTCGGCCTTCTTCTGGGCCAGCCCCGAATGGATCGAGAACTTGCCATAGACGCCGCACAGTGGCTCGAGCGTCGCGGGGAGATCGAAACCCGCACCTTCGCAGGTGGGAGTCCAAGCATTCATGTGCTTGCCGTTGGGGACGTACAGAAATGCCGCCCGCAATGGCGAGAGGGACTGCTCCGCGCCGGCCGTGGCGGCGAGACTGGTGCGCACCGGCACCATGGCATCCAGGAGCGGCAATCCAACCGCCGTTCCGAGTCCCCGCAGGACGGTCCGACGCGACAATGGCTGCAGCATGGCTTTGGTCCTCGTGAGCTCCGGCGCCGCTTCCTGCGGTCACCCTATGGTCGGATGGGTGGGGAGGGGAGTCAATCGCGGTCACGCCCCCCGCCCCACAGTTATCGGCCTTCTTCCGACTCCCGCTGGCGAAAAGCGGGGCTGGTGACGATCTGGCCGACGAGGACGGAGAACCGGTCACCCCCGGCAGCGGTGGCGGAGGCAATCCGCTCGACGGCGCAGGCGTCGTAATATTCAAGCCCCCGCCCCAAGGCGTAGGTGAGGAGTTTCTCGGTGAGACAGCGGCGGAACTCGTCCTGCCGCGAAAGCAGAACCTGACGGAGTTCGGCCGGCCCTGCGAACCGCCGGCCGTCTGGCAGTTCGCCGGAAGGATCGATCGCCACTCCCCCCTCCTCCGTCCGCCAACTGCCGATGGCGTCGTAGTTTTCCAGGCCGAAGCCGAGGGGATCCATCAGTTTGTGGCAGGCGGCGCAGGAGGGATTGCTGCGGTGCTGCTCCATCCGCTGCCGGAGCGTGCCGGAGAGCGCCTCCTGCGACGAGGGGAGTTCGGGGACGTTCGGAGGGGGCGGGGGAGGGGGCGCCGCAAGGAGATTCTCGAGCACCCAGCGGCCCCGCTTCACGGGGCTGGTGCGGGTGGGATTGCTCGTCACAGCGAGGATGCTTGCCTGGCCGAGGAGGCCGCCACGCTGCCCCCGATCGACGCTCACGCGACGGAATTCCTCCCCAGTGATCCCCTCGATGGAATAGTGCTTCGCCAGCCGTTCATTGACGAACGTCGTGTCGGCATCGAGAAACTCGAGGATGCTTCGGTCCTCGTTGATGATGCCCCAGAAGAATTCCTCCGTCTCGCGGCGCATCGCCCCGCGCAGCGCCTCATCGAAGCCGGGGAACCGCTCCCGGTCCGGCGAGAAGCTCGCCAGCGTCCGCAATTGCAGCCACTGTCCGGCGAAGTTGTCGACCAGCGCCCGGGCCCGGGGATCGCGCAGCATCCGCTGCGTCTGGGCGGCGAGTTGCTCGTCGGTATGGAACTCTCCCCGCCCCGCCGCTGCGTCTAGCTCATCGTCGGGCATGCTGCTCCAGAGAAAATACGACAGCCGGGCCGCCAGTTCGTGGTCGTCGAGCCGACGCACCGCGCCGGGAGGTGGATCCTCCTCCACCAGAAACAGGAACGATGGCGAGACGAGCATCGCCGTCAGCGCCACCTGCATCGACCGCTCCACCCCCTCGCCCTGGGCGCGCGCCGCGGCGAAGATGCCCGCCAGCCGATCGACCTCGGCGTCGTTGGCTGGCCGGCGGAAGGCGCGGGAGGCCAGGGGACGAAGATTGTCGGCCGCGAGGCGACGCTGCGCGGCGATGTCGAGCGTTGCCGGGATCGGCTTGGCAAACAAACGCCGATGGGAAGCCGGCAGAGTCTCGGGCACAACGCCGATCGGCCCGATGACCGACAGCGCCTCGACATGGAGATTGCGGTCCCGCTGTCGGGGATTCTCCGCTTCGGGGTGGTAGTAGTCGTTGAGAAAGGCCACGGCGAACCGCTGCCGACCGGCCGGCACCTTGATGCGGAATTCGTATTCCTTGGGATTGCGGGGCCGGTTGGGGACATCCACAACCTGCTCCTCGCGGCCGGCGATCCGGAATCCCATCCGCACCGGATCGGGGCCGGCCTGGTCGCCGGAGGCGCGGGCCCGGAACAGGTATTCGCCCTCCGCCGGGAACTCAAAATCCTGGCCGATCTCCCCCTGCGAACCGAGCGTGCCCCCGCCACCTTTCTGCACGGGTGCATCGGCGAGTTCGCCGGTGACGATAGCCGCCCGGGCCACTGTCTCCGCCGCCTCAAGCGCCCTCTCAAAAAGCACCGGAGGCATGGAGAGGACGTCGCCGATGTTGTCGAATCCGTAGCCGACGTCGTCGGTGGGAAAATCGTCCGCCACCCGCAGGTCGACCCCCAGCAGGTCGCGGATGGTGTGGTTGTATTCCGAACGGTTGAGACGGCGGAGTGTCACCCGTCCCGGCCGCTCCCCCTGGGAACAGTCCGGCGAGAGTGCAAACGAGCGGATCCAGTTGCCGATCAGCCGGCGTTCCTCGAGGGCCGGCTGCGGGGCATCCCCCGGCGGCATCACCCCCCCTTCCACCTGCCGCAGTGTCCGCTGCCAGAAGGGGCGGTCGACTGACTTCGCCACATCGCTCCGGCGGTCGTCCAGTCGCACGCCGGCCTGGGCATCGTCGGCGGAATGGCAGGAGACACAGTACGTCTGCAGGAGCGGTCGCACATCGCGGTCGAATTCCGCCGGATCGTCGGCCGCCGCCCGGGCGCAGCAAAGCACCATCCAGGCGCAGCAAAGCGTCATCAGGGCGCAGCACCACTCCGCCGGGAGCGCGACCACCAGTCGCCAGGTGCGCTTCCCCCCTCCTCCACTGCCTGCTCGCCACGGCCAAGCGTGGAGATCGGGAACGCGGCCGGTCGGCAGGAAGGGGGGCATGGCTGTCTCACTCACGGCGGACCAGAGCCCAATTCTACCCTCCCGCCTCCGCCCGGAGCTCAGGCGGCACTCCACCACCTCCGTCAGGGCCGCTTTTCTGCCTCAGGCAATGCCGCGGGAGCTCCACTCCCCGGCGGTGCGAGCAACCGACCGATCCGCCGTCCGGGGGAGGTCATCGCCACGGCTGCCAGATCGGCGATCGTCACCCACTTCCGGTTTTCTGCGCGTGGCCCCAGCCGGGTTGCCTGGCAGACAGCCACCGTCAGGTCGATGCGATGATGCGTGACGGTATAGGTGAGTCTGCCGATCGTCCGGCGGCGACCGCAGCCGAGCGGCCTGAGCAGACTCCGCGCCGGCAGGCGAGGAAAATCCCACAGTCCCTCCCACCACTCTCCCGGCGCCCGCTGCACCAGCAACACCCGTTGGCCCCGCCGGGCCACCAGCGCCGTCTCCGTCCGCACCACCGTCGCCCGCCGCGCCGTCTTGGCCGGGATCACCGCGGTCCGCACGGTGCGGTGGGCGTCACAGTGGTCGGCCAGCGGACAGCGGGTGCACAGCGGCTCCCGAGGCGTGCACACCAGCGCCCCCAGATCCATCAGGGCTTGGTTCCAGCGGCCTGCGGCAGAATGCGGCAGCAACGCCAAGGCGATCCCCCAGATAGCGGCATCGCCGCCGGTGCCGCCCAGCGGATCGCTGTAACCAGCCAACCGCGCGAGCACCCGTCGCGAGTTGGCCTCCACAATCGGCTCCGGTTGATCGAAGGCGATCGAGAGGATGGCACCTGCGGTGTAGCGGCCGATCCCCGGGAGAGCACGCAACGCATCGATCGATGCCGGCAAGCGGCCGTCGTGATCGGTGACGATCCGTCGCGCCGCCGCCTGCAGTTGGCGGGCACGCCGGTAGTAGCCGAGTCCCTCCCAGGCATGAAGGACGTCGGCCTCAGACGCCGCGGCCAGATCAGCCACCGTGGGGAACTGCCCGAGGAACCTCTGAAAATACCCGACGACCCGCTCCACCTGGGTCTGCTGGAGCATCACCTCACTGACCCAGGTCCGGTACGGATCCCTCCCCCGGCGCCAGGGAAGATCGCGACCGACACGGTCGTACCACGCCAACAGTTCCCGGGTCACGTCGGCCCTGCCTGCCAGCAGACTGGCGGGCAGGGGACCATCCGGCGACGACCTCAATGCGACCTTCGCCATGACCCCTTGCCAACAGGTTTTCGTTCCGTTCCAACCAATGGCGCCGCGGAAGCGCCTGTGGGGAAGTGTACCCCTGTGGGCCAAAGCGTACCCTGTCCCCTTCGACTCTCCGGCTCCACCATGCCCGCATCTGACGACCCGCCCGGCTCCGGCGAGACTCCGCCCGGATCTGGACAAGCGCCTCGCCGCCGGCGCAGCGCCACCTCCGCCCGCCCCGGAAAACGCGATCCGGCGGGAAGTCGGCCGGCAAAGCGCGCAGCCACCGACAAGGGACTGCGCGTCGCCCTCTTCGTCCCTCCGACGAGCGGTAGTACAGAACTCGATTCCCCCCAGGACGATCTCCCGGCCGGTGGGACAGCAGCCGTCCCTTGCGGAGTTGCCGGAGTGCCGCTGCCCGCCGGAGCCCTCTACGAGTTCGTCCACCCGCGGTGTGCGCGGCGGCGGCAGGAGGATATTGAAGAGGTAGAGGCAATGGTGGAATCGGGCGAAGCCGACGTGGCCCGCGACGAACTGGTGTGGTTGCTCTCCGAGTGCCCCGACTTCCTCGAAGCCCACCTCCACCTCGGACTCCTGGCTCTGGAGGAAGACGATCCGAAACTCGCCCGCGGCCACTTCGGCCGTGCCGTCGAGCTCGGATTCCGCGCCGTCGAGGCGGCCGGGAATCCCCGGCCGCTGCCCTACACACTCCCCGGCAATCGGGTGTTCTTCGAGGCGGCAAAAGGGCTGATCCATGCACTGATGGAGACCGGACGGCGCGGCATGGCCCAGGACACCGCCCGGAAGGTGGTGGCCCTCGACCCTTCCGATCCGCTCGGGCTTTCCAGGCTGGCGGCAGCCCCGCCGGGAGGTACCGATGGCTGATGGGAAAAGTTCCCTCTCCGCCAGGACCAGTAACGCACGGTTCATCGTCCTTGAGGGGATCGACGGTTCCGGCAAGTCGTCGCAGGTCGGAGGGCTCGGAAACTGGTTGCGCGGCCAAGGGAAGTCGGTCGTCGTCTGCCGCGACCCCGGTGCCACTCCCGCCGGTGACGCCATCCGCCAGATCCTCCTTCATCGCCGGGAGATCGATCTGGCTGCAACTACAGAGATGCTTCTCTACATGGCTGCCAGAGCGCAGCTCGTGGCCGACGTGATCGCGCCGGCGCTGGCCCGGGGGGAGTGGGTGATATCGGATCGGTTTCTGCCGGCCAACATCGTCTACCAGGGGCATGCCGGCAGCCTCGATCCTGAGGTGATCCGGAGGGTGGGCGAGGTGGCCACCAACGGCATCGAGCCCGATCTCGTGCTGATCCTCGACATTGATCCCGCCCAGGCCGCCCTCCGTATTGACCGGGAACTGGACCGCTTGGAGAGCCGGGGAGACGACTACCGCCGTCGGCTCCGGGACGGGTATCTGCGCGAGGCCGCCGCCGCCCCGGGCAGATATGTCACGATCGACGCCTCGAGCGGAATCGACGATGTCGGTCGGGCAATCCGCGACGCGGTCGCGAAGCACTGTTTCTGACGACAACCTCCCGGGGCAAGCACGCGATGGCATGGCAGGGCATCGAGGGGCATGACGATGTCGTCGCCCGGTTCGTGGCCGCCGCATCCAGGGGCCGCATCGCAGGCGCGTTCCTGTTCATCGGCCCCGACGGAGTAGGGAAAGGACTGTTCGCCAGAACGCTTGCCAAAGCGCTGGTCTGCCCTGCGCCACGGCCGGGGCTCGAGCCGTGCGGCAACTGTCCGTCGTGCATCCAGGCCTCCGCAGGCAGCCATCCAGACATCGACGTCGTCGAGAAACCCGAAGACCGGGCGACGATTCCCCTGGAGGTGTTTATCGGCGACCGTGAACACCGGATGCGTGAAGGACTCTGCTGGCGGATTCTCCTCGCGCCAGCACTTGGCCGGCGGAAGGTGGCGATCATCCTCGACGCGGATCACCTCTCCGATGAGGCGGCTAATTGCTTGCTAAAAACGCTCGAAGAGCCCCCTGACTCTTCCGCCATCATCCTTGTGGGGACGGCTCTGGAACGACAGCTGCCGACGATCCGCTCCCGTTGTCAGATCATTCGCTTTGCGCCACTCGAAAGCGGCACCGTCGCCACCATCCTCCGCCGTGACATCGCCTCCGGAGCAATCGAGGCTGCCGGTATCGACGATGCCACCATCGACAGCTGTGCCGCCCGCAGCGGCGGCAGTCTCTCCCGGGCACGCCTGCTCCTCGACCCCCACCTGGCCGGATTCCGCGCCCGCCTCCTCGACATGCTCTCCCACCGGCCACTGCACGGCGTCGACCTGGCCCGGGAAGTGCAACAGCTCGTTGAGGCGGCTGGGAAGGATGCCCCACCCCGGCGGGCCCGGTTGCGGGTCGTCCTCGGGGCAGCCCTCGACTTCTTCCGTGCGTCATTGCGAAGCAGCGCGGGCTCCGCGGACGCCGGACGGGATGGCGAACGACAGCCGACTGCCGATCCGGAGTTGCAGCACGCCGTGGCAAGTTGGGGGGGAAGCGCCGAACAGGCTACGGTCGGAATCCGCTGCACGCTCGACGCCCTCGACGGGATCGAGCGCAACGCCCACCTTCCCACGCTCGTCGATGCCTGGACGGTTCATCTGGAGCCAGCCGCTCCCCCGGCCCCCCCCGGCAAAGGCCGCTGATCTTTGACGTTGCCCCAGAGGTGGCAATGCGGAGGAAATGGGAGACCTGCACGGATGACGGAATATGCCGGCATCGTCCCGTGCAGATCGATTTTTCCCACCATGCCTGTCGATCCAACCGGGAGGAACGTGCGGGGACTGGAAGGGCCAGTCCCTGGAGGCGTTCGCCGCCTGGAAAAGTTGGATCGGCATGTCGCAGCAGCGTGGGGGACGGATCGTCGCGGCTTCCTTCCTCGCCGGCCTCGTGGCCGCGACGGGAGTCGGGCCGTTGGTCCTTGTCCCGCTGCACGAGTCACTCTTCGCCGAGGAGAACCTGCCACGTCATCGGCAAGCGGAGTTTTATCCCGACCAGCCGCCGGCGGCGCCGATCTCCGACGCCGCGCCGCCGTCCCCCAAGAGCAACGGCAAAACGTGGCAGGGCACCGGCGACCTCCGCAGGCTCGCTCCTGCCTCCCAAGGTGTCGTTCCTGTACAGAAGGCGCAGGCCAGCCACCGTCCAGTAGTGCTCGTCGCAGCCCCGGTGACGAAAACCGCCAGCCCGCTGCTGACGCGCACTTCGGCAGTCCCGCCGCCGGTGGTCCCGCGCATCGATACCGCCCGGCGGATTCCCAATCAACCTTCTTCCACGGGCGTCGGTCGTCGTTCTCCTCAGGTGATCGCAGTCCAGTTCGCTGAACCGCTGTCGGCTGGCCAGGACCTCGCTGCGGCAGCGGCCAGCGCCCCACCGCCGGCTGTGGCATCCCCCGAAACAAAGCCTGTCGCCCCCCGGATCGACCGCCACTCCGACCCGGACAGCATCAACTGGTCGCACGCCCCGACCGATGCGGTGCAACCTCTCGAGCCCCCCGCCCCCGGCTCTCGAAGGGGGCCGGTGGCCGATTGGCTCCGCGACTCGTTCGACGACATCAAGTCGGCACGATCCCAGACGGTCCCCTTCCCGCGGAGGCCGACTTCGTCGACGGCCACCGGCAGTGGTCGGTTGATCGAGCGGCTCCGGCTCGGGGAACGTCTCCTGGCCCGCGACCGCAAAGACGCTTCGGCTCCGACAGCGCCCCACGGCGAAGACTATGCCACCGGCATCTGCGACTGGCCGGTGGCGATAAAACTCCATCAGCAGATCGACCTGCTCGCCAAGCCAGGGGGCAGTGAAACAACTGCCTCGGTCCGTTGGGCCGCCGACACCGGCGCGATCCTCAAGCGATTGCGGGGGACAAGGGGACCGTGTGACCCGACCGCCGCCACCGGGCTGGCGGCGCTTGAATCGACGGCCGACGCCGGCATGCGACTGGCCGACTCCACTACAGACGCCACTCGCGCCGCCACGCTCCGCCGAGCGGCGTTGGCCGTGCAGCGCCGATCCGCGGTCTGGAAGGGAGCGATCGATGTCTGCACGCAGGCGGCCGACAGATCAGATGCCGCCGCCAGAGAACGATCTGGCGACCTGCTCGCCGAGAGCCGGCTGGAGGCCGACATCATCGCCGTGCTGGCCGCCCTGGAACGGCTCGAGGAATCGGGCTCGGCCGCCGATGCAGCCGCCATCGCTGCTGCCGTGGCTCGGATCGAGGATGGTCGCTCGACGAGTGCGGATCGGTTTGCCGATGCGGTCCGCACCCACTACTCCGCCGCCAATGTCCGGGTGGCTGTGCACCAGAAATTCCTCGAGCGGTTGCTCCCTGTCACCAGCGTCACGACCGCTCCGGTTGATGACAGGGTCCTGGGCCGTCAGGTCCGGGGAACGAGCACCCTCGAGCGTTCCACCGGCGTCCGGTTCGTGCCCGACACCGACGGAATCTCCATGAATCTTGAGATTCGGGGCGATGTCGCCTCGCGGACGGTCACCGCATCGGGGCCGGTGTCACTGACGTCGAAGGGTTCTTCCTCGTTCACTGTCCGCAAGCCGGTGACGATTGGCGAACAAGGTCTTGTCTTCGGCGCAGCCCGCGGTTCGGCCTCGTCTCGCTCGCACTTATCCAATATCCAGACCAGTTTCGACGGCGTCCCAATCATGCGGTCCCTGGTGCGGAACATCGCCCGCAACCAGCACGACGAACATCTCCCCGAAGCCAACCGCGAGGTGATCGACAAGATCATCGCCCGCGCCTGCCGTGAGGTCGATCAGCAGGCTGAACCGCAGTTCACACAGATGGCCGATAAAATCCGTCTCCAGGCGTGGGAACCGCTGGAGCGCTTGGGGCTGGAGCCGACCGCGCTCGCCCTCGAGACCACCGCGGGGGTCGCCACGGCCCGGCTCCGACTGGCAGCCCAAGACCAACTTGCGGCCCACACACCGCGGCCGCGGGCCCCGGCCGGCTCGTTGCTCAGCGTGCAGGTTCACCAGTCGGCGGTCAACAACGCGCTGGAACGACTGGGGCTGGCCGGACGGCAACTGTCGCTGGAGGAACTGGTGACGCTGCTCTGTGAGCGCGCGGGGATTGAGCCCCGTGTGCCCGAGGAGACTCCCGAAGGGGTGGAGATCACCTTCGCCGCAGAACAACCGCTGTGGGTGGAGTACCGCGACGGGTTGGTGCACGTCCGCATCTCGCTGGACTCGATCGAGAGTGGCCGCCGCAGCTGGCGGGACATCGTCGCCTCAGTCACCTACCGACCGAAGGCAGTCTCGCCGCAAATCTTCCTGGAGCGAGAGGGTCCTGTGCATATCGGGGGGCCGGGCCACCAGGGGCGCGCTGAACTGGCACTGCGGGCGATCTTCGGGAAGATCTTCCCCAAGGAGCGTCCGCTGCCGCTGCTCCCGGAGACGATTGCCTCCAATCCTCGAATCACCGATCTGGCGGTTCTTCAGGCCGCCAGCACCGACGGCTGGTTTGCGATCTCGCTCGGTGAGTTGCCAGCCCCCGTGGCCGTCGCCGCGCCGGCCCGCCGCACCCTGCGGAAGTGACGCCAGCGAGGCCGCTCTCTGGCAGAGTCGTCAGCAGCGCCACGCGTCGTCGGGAGCGAAGGCCCGGACAGGGGGCACCTTCACCCTCCACCACGACAACCTCCCCATCCCTGCCGCCATCCCGCTCTTTTGGGAAGAATTCTCCAGGCACGCTCCACACACCGGCTCAAGCGGTCCTCCCGTTGCACTGCAGGGCCGGCGGACGAAAAATTGCAGGCTCCCCCCTCCCCCACACGCTCCCTCCGGAACCGACCAATGGCTACTCCCTCCACCCGCACCGAGACCGACAGCATGGGGGCCGTCGAGGTCGCCTCCGACCGCTACTGGGGCGCCCAGACGGAGCGTTCCCGAGACAACTTTAAAATCGGCCTCGATCGCTTCGAGTGGGGCCGGGCGGTGAAGAAGGCCCTCGGGATCCTCAAGAAATCGGCGGCGCTTGCCAACGGTGAGCTCGGGCAGATCCCCGCCGAGCGGGTGCGGCTCATCGTCCAGGCGGCCGACGAGGTGATCGCCGGGAAACTCGACGACCACTTTCCGCTGGTGGTCTTCCAAACCGGCAGCGGTACACAGTCGAACATGAACGCCAACGAGGTGATCTCCAATCGCGCTATCGAGATCGCTGGCGGTGTGATGGGGTCGAAGTCACCGGTCCACCCCAACGACGACGTCAACCGCGGCCAGTCGTCCAACGACACCTTCCCCACTGCCATGCACATCGCCGCCGTCGAGGTGATCCACGATCGCCTCCTGCCGGCGGTGCGGTCACTCCGAGACGTGTTTGCTGACCTCTCCCAGCGGACGGCGAGCGTCGTCAAGATCGGCCGCACCCACCTCCAGGATGCGACCCCAATCACCCTCGGCCAGGAGATCTCGGCCTGGCAATCCCAACTCGACGACCGGATCGCCTCCATCGAACGGTCACTGCCCGGCCTCTATGAACTGGCAATCGGCGGCACGGCCGTCGGCACCGGGCTCAACGCCCACGCGAAGTTTGGCGACGTCGCGGCGAAGTTCATTGCCAGAGAGACCGGCCACCCCTTCGTCTCGGCGAAGAACAAGTTTGCTGCCCTCTCAGCCCACGATGCCCTCGTTGATGCAAGCGCCGCCGAGCGCAGTCTGGCGATGGCGCTGCTGAAGATCGCCAATGACATCCGCTGGCTGGCCTCCGGGCCACGCTGCGGGATCGGCGAGATCTCGATCCCAGAGAACGAACCGGGCAGCTCGATCATGCCGGGCAAGGTCAACCCCACGCAGTGCGAGGCGATGACGATGGTCTGCGTCCAGGTGTTCGGCAACGACGCCGCAGTGGCCTTCGCCGGCTCACAGGGCAACTTCCAACTCAACGTCTACAAGCCGGTGATGATCCACAACGTGCTGGAGTCGGCCGACCTCATGGCCGACGCCTGCGACTCGATGCGGATTCACTGTGCGGTCGGCATCCAGCCGAACCTCGCCCGCATCCGCCACAACCTCGACGAGTCGCTGATGCTCGTCACCGCCCTCAACACCCACATCGGCTACGAGAAGTCGGCGAAGATCGCGAAGAAGGCCCATCAGGAGGGGACGAGCCTCAAGGCAGCCGCCGTCGCCTCGGGGCACGTTACGGCAGAGCAGTACGACCAGTGGGTTGTCCCGGCAGAGATGACCCGGCCGCTGTCGACGTGATGGCCCTCTGGTCGACGGCCAGACGCAACCGCCAGACGCAACCGCCAGACGCAACCGCCAGACACCCCGCCGGGCGAACCGGTGGCACTTGCCGCGACGGGCCTGGCGGCTGCACGGCCCCAGATGGCCGTGCAGCCGTGAAATTCAGATCGCCGCGCCTGAGGTCTCACCCGTACGGATCCGCACCACCTCCGAGAGATCGGTGACAAAGATCTTCCCGTCACCCACCTGACCGGTGCGCGCGGTGGTCATGATTTTATTAATCACCCCCTGGGCCTCGTCGTTGCTGACCACGACTTCGATTTTCACTTTGGGAAGAAAGTCGACCGAGTACTCAGCGCCGCGGTAGGTCTCGGTGTGCCCTTTCTGCCGGCCAAAGCCGCGGACCTCGGTGACGGTCATGCCGCGGATGCCGGCGGCGTTGAGGGCATCCTTGACTTCCTCGAGCTTGAAATGGCGAATGATGGCTTCGATCTTTTTCATCGCGTGGAACTCCTGTTGGGGGAATTTCGTGAATGCACAGACACCGCGTTTGAGCGGCCGGCGAAAGCCGATCCGCTTTATCAGGCCTCTGGGTTCATCAGGCCTCTGGGACAACAGTCTCGCAGTTGCACACCGCGTGCCATCTGCATGCGATCTTCGAAATCCCTCTCTCTGCCGACAGAGAAGCCAGTTCCAAAAATCTGGCAGGCATGGCGGGTGTCGCGCTGACGAAGCGCCCTTTGGTGGCTCGGCGGCGCTGGCCCGTCGTTCAACGGCGAAAAAGGGCTGTCACGCAGGCGCGGCGCACCTGTCACACAGGCGCGACAGGTGCGTGGTGACTCGGCTTGCCCCTGCCGCGGGGGTCAGCCGGGGTGTGGCCCAAGTCCACGAGGATCACCTGCCTGAGGTTCCTCGACCGGGCGGCGGAATGTGGCCCCGTCGAGGGAATGCCCCTTCATCAGCCGGTAGAGGGTGCCCCGCGGCAGGCGGGCCTCGCGGGCGGCGGCGGAGACGTCGCCCTGGTGGCGGGTGAGGAGATCGCTGAGGAATTGACGCTCGAAGCGGGCGATCTGTTCGGCCCGCTGCGCAAAGAACCCCACCGCCCCGGCTTCGGCGCCGGCCGATCGCCCCGCGGCGGTGACGACCTCGTCGGGAAGATCCTCAACCCCCACCACTGCCGCCCTCGACATAGCGATCGCCCGGCGAACGATGTTTTGCAGTTCGCGGACATTCCCCGGCCAATGGTAACTGCGGAGCACCTGGTAGGCATCCGGGGAGATGCCACCGATCTGGCGGCTCATTTCCTGGCTGGCCCGGTTGGCGAACGACTCGGCGAGCAGGCCGATGTCGTCACCACGGCTCCGCAGCGGAGGCATGTCAATCCGCACGACATTGATCCGGTAAAAGAGATCGCGGCGGAATTCCCCTTTCGTCACCATCTCATCGATATTTCGCGACGTGGCTGCCACGACGCGGACGTCGACGGCATTCTCCTGTCTGGCACCGACGCGGCGGACGCGCCGTTCCTGGAGCACGCGGAGCAGTTTGGCCTGGAGCGGGAGCGGTAATTCCCCCACCTCGTCCAGGAATAAGGTGCCGCCATCGGCGAATTCAACCAGCCCCATCCGTCTGGCATCGGCGCCGGTGAAGGCCCCCCGTTCATGGCCGAACAGTTCACTTTCCAGCAGCGCGTCTGGGATGGCACCGCAGTCGATCGGGACAAACGGTCCCGCTGCACGCCGGCTGCGACGGTGAACGGCGCGGGCAACGAGTTCCTTGCCGGTTCCTGTCTCGCCGGTGACGAGCACATCCACGTTGCTGGCCGCCACCCGGTCGATGATCGAGTACACCTGCCGCATCGGTGGGCTCTCGCCAAGAAACCCTTCGAATGAATAGGGGCGCTCGACCACGCGGCGGAGCACCTGCTCGGCATCCCGGCGGCGGCTGGAGGCCAGGAGCCTTGCCAGACTGTCCTCCAGTTCGTCCTCGATACGGGCGAGGTCGAGATAGTCACCCGCACCGGCCTGAAGACATGCCCTGGCGGTTTCGACGTCCGGCCTGGAATCGATGACCACCAGTGGCAATTGGGGGTCAGCCGCGGCGATCGCCCCGTGGAGCCGCACCGCCAACTCACCGGCGCGTGTGGTGACGACCCCCAGATCCCAGGAGTCACGGGCGACGCTGTCGAGCACGCGCTCCAGCGACGGTTCGACCCGGACTTCCATCGGCTGCAACCGGGCCACCAACCGGGCGTAGGGCAAGCCGCCAGAGCCGGCGGAATCGGCGATGAGGATCCGCGGCTGACGCATGGCGGGATGGGGTGGACCGACGTCTGTGGATCCGAGAACTCTCCCGGACCGGGTCGCACCGGCCGCCTCTCCAGTGTGACTTGCCAGGGAGTATGCAGGCCCCGGGGCCAACGGGCAAATCGGGCCTGTCAAAAGCAGACCGATCGCTGCCCGCCGCCGCGGCCTCTGGTACATTCCGGTTTTCGGGCAGTCCGCCACTCCAGCCGCCGTTTCCAGGCGACCGCGGGCCGCCCGACCGCCGCCGGGGCGCACCCCGGGAGAGGAGATTCTGTCAACGATGGCCATCGATCCCTACGCAGCCTGTCCGGGGGGCACCGGAAAGAAGATCAAGTTCTGCTGCGCCGATCTGGTCGGCGACCTGGAACAACTCGACCGTCTGCTCGAGGGTGAGCAGGTGTCGGCGGCGTTGGAGCAGGTCGAGCGGTTGTTGGCGAAGACCCCAAACCGGGCCTGCCTCTTCGCCACCCGCACCAAACTGCAATTGGCCTCGCGAAAATTCACCGAGGCTGCCACCGGCAGCGCGGAATTCCTCGCTGCCTTCCCCGACAACGGACTGGCCCTGGGCCAGTCGGCTGTCACCGCAGCGATCGCCGGGAAAATGCCGGAGGCGGCGGCGTTGTTTGACCGCGCCCGCGAGGTCGCCGGCAAGGAGGTCGGTCCTGAACTGGAGCGGATCGCGGCCACGCTCGTCCAGGTGGCAGCGCAGTCCGGACAGACGGGATTCTCTCAGGGAATCGTGGAGTGGCTCTCCGATGCGGGAATCGGCACCGCCGAGGACCGGAACATGCTCGCCGCAGCGGTCGGACAGGCGGGCGTGCCCGCCGCCCTGCGGACCCGAGTGCTCTTCGAATCATGCCCGGACGACTCGCCGTGGCGTTTTGAGTTCGACATCAATCTCAAGGCTGCCCGCGAATGGCGTCTCTCCAAGGCGTTAACGGGCTTCCGTAGCCTGAAGAAGTTGGCCTCCCAGAGCCCGGAATTGGCTGCCAATCTGGGGCGTGTCTGCGAACTGCTGGCGCTGCCGTTTGAGGCCGCGGAAAACTGGCTGGCAGTGGCGCGGCTGCGGTCGGCCGACCATGACGCGGCCGTGGAAGCCACTGGCCGGGCGATGGCACTGGAGACGGAGGCCGACCAGGACCGCTCGCCGGTGATTCCCTTCGTCCGGTCGGCAGCGATGCTGCCGGCTGCTGAGGCCAGTGGCAACGGCCTCGACCTGATGGAGGACAAATTCCGCCATGACGGCCGGTTCGAAACCGCCCCCTTCGACCGCTCGGAATGGGTTTCCCGCGGTGCGGTACCGCCACGATCGGTGTGGCGGGTCTACGACGCGCCCGGTGGCGATATGGCCGTCCCCGGCCGGTTGCTGGCCACACTTCTGGTCTTCGGTCGCCAGACCGACCGCGAGGCGGAATTGGTGCTGCAAGGGTTCGAGCCAGACGTCGCCGGAGCGGTGGCTGTCGTGGAGCCGATCTCCACCGTGGCGTTCAGCAGACTCCCCGACAATGGCCGATTGCCGGTGGCCACGCCGACGACCTGGCTGCTCTCGACCCAGTTTCGCATCGTCCCCCCCACGGTGCCTGCCGGCGGTACCCCTGTCGGCCAGCCTGGTCCGCTCGACATCATGCTTGAAGGCCAGCGGCAACGGCTCTGGACGAGGTTTCTTGATCTCTGGCCCGACACCGCACTGCCTGAACTTCTCGGCAAGACTCCCCAGGATGCGCTCCACGATGCCGACGGCGCTCGCCGCGTCGAGGCATTGCTCGTGGAGGGGGAGGCGACCAGCCGCCGCCGAGACGCCACCGAGGCCTGGGGCGCTCTGCGCGGACGACTCGGGCTCAAACCAGAACCGGCGATCCACTCCCAGAAACCACTGGAGGAAGTGCCGCCGATGCGGTGGCACCGCCTGGCACTGGATGGAATCGCTCTCGATGAACTCCGTGGCCTGTTCGTCACGGCGGTCGATGCGGGATTCGACCTGGCTGCCGAGCGGGCGGCCGAGGCGATCATCCTCCGGACCGATTCGGCGCCGGAGGATCGCTGGGAAGCTCTCGGTCTCCTCGAGGAGCGGGCCCTGGAGAGCGTCCGCAAGTTGGAGATCATCGCCGAACTCCGGGGGCTCGCCGCGCAACTCAAGGCCAACGATGGCATGATCGACGTCTCCGAAATGCGCATCAGGCTGCAGCGCGGTGATCAGGCCGACATCATGCGGCTCCTGGATCATCTCCGCCGCGATCACTCCCGCGACGCCAAGGTGCTGGAAGCCCTCGCTGAGGTCTTGATGGAGGCGGGAGTCGACCTCCCCGGGCTGACCTCGGCACGGGGCGGGCCTGCCGGCATGGGCTCATCAGCGGCACCCGCGGGAATGTCGTCCCCTGGCTCCGCACCGGCAGCCGGTGGAATCTGGACGCCGGGTGGCGCCCAGCCAGCCCCGGCAGGAGAGAAAAAGACCATCTGGACACCGTGACATGCCTGCTGACTTCGTCCCCGCGATGCGGCGGGCCCTCGAACTCGCCCGCCGCGGTGAGGGGCTCGTGGAGCCCAACCCGCAGGTGGGAGCGGTGGTCGTCGATGGCCATGGTCAGATTGTTGGCGAGGGTTGTCACGAGCGATTCGGTGGCCCCCACGCCGAGGTGATGGCCCTGGCCGCCGCGGGAGCCGCGGCACGGGGCGCCACGCTCCTGGTGACACTCGAGCCCTGTTGCCATCACGGCAAGACCCCCCCCTGCACCGACGCCGTCATCGCAGCCGGTATCTCCAGGGTGGTGGTGGCGACCCGCGACCCCTTCCCGGCAGTCAACGGCAGCGGGATCGCCGCCCTTGAAGCCGCGGGGATTCCCGTCGAGACCGGGCTGATGGCGCCCGAGGCCGAGCGGCTCATCGCCCCATTCCGCACGCTGTTGACCGCCGGCAGGCCCTGGGTGATCGCCAAGTGGGCGATGAGCCTCGACGGCCGAATCGCCACCGCGACCGGCGAGAGCCAGTGGATCTCCGGGGAGGCGTCGCGGGGCGCCGTGCATCGCCTCCGCGGGCGAATGGATGCGATTCTCATCGGCATCGGCACGGCGCTCGCCGACGATCCACTGCTCACCGCCCGCCCCGCAGGACTCCGTCGAGCGCTGCGGATCGTCGTCGACTCGGCAGCCCGCCTCCCCCCGACCAGCCGGCTTGTGCAGACAGCCCCCGAAATCCCGCTGCTGGTGGCCGTCGGGCCCGACGCCCCGGCCCAACGCACCAACCACCTGGAGTCGCTCGGCTGCCTGGTATGGCGGGGCAGCGAAGCCGACCGCGGGCTTCGCCTGCGGGAGCTCCTGCATCACCTCGGTCAGCAACGCCTGACAAACCTCTTGGTGGAGGGGGGGAACGGGGTGCTCGGGAGCTTCTGCGACCTCAAGTTCGTCGATGAAGCTTGGGCGTTTGTGGCCCCGAAACTCATCGGTGGAGCCGCCGCACCAGCCCCGCTTGGCGGCCAAGGCCACCCCCGTCTGGCCGACGCCCCACGGATCGCTGTCGAGGAATTGGCGAGCCTCGACGGCGACGTTCTCATCCGTGGCACCGTGATCCACGGCGAGGGCCGCGTCACAGAGGCGACAACGACTTCCTAAAAACTGGATTTTCCCGGCTGCGGTTCACCAACTGCCTCGACCGCACGAGGCGGTCGCGCGAGCAAAGCACTGGAAAAAACCGGCGGATTCTCCAGTGAAAAAAGGTCAGGGATGACTTTCTCCACGGACAACTAGGGCTGGGAAGCCGCGGGCACAATCCCCTGGAGGGCGAGGAGTTCGCGAACAACCGCCTCAACCTCGGCCTGCTTCGCCGCCGCCAGAGCCTCCGCCGTGGCGGCCACCGACGCCGCCCCCTCGACCACCTGCGCCGCTTCGGCGAGGGGGCCGTCCATCTCGGCCACGGCAGCCACCAGCGCCGGCATCTCACCTTTGCGCTTCTCCATCATCGCCACGCTGTCGGCAGCCGCCTTCTCCCAGGTAGCCCGCTCAGCCGCCATTGCGTCCATCCCTTCCCGCATCCCCTTCACCTGTGCCGCCTTGGCCGCCAGCGTGTCGATGAGGACCTTATGGGCGGCGGCGAGCTCCGCGTCGCCTGCCGCGAGATCGAGCGCGGCCTTCGTCTGGGACGCCGCCTGCTCGAGGATGCTCGAGGCTTTCGTGATGATCTCAATCGTTCCCTGCTGGGCCAGCAGTTCCTGCTGGCGTTTGGCGATCTTCTCCAGCAGCCCGGCATGCTCGCCGGCAGCAGCGGCAAGCGCGGAAGAGAGTTCCTCCACGGCCTTTACGCGCACTGACTTTTGGGCCTCGATCCCCCGACGGGCCTGTTCATCCCCAGACAACTTTCCGCGGGCCTCGGCCACACTCGCTTCGACCTGGCGGACGACCTGCTCGCGGGCGGAAACCGCCCCCGAGAGTTCGGTGTACTTCTGCATGAACGCCGCTTCACCCTGCCAGCGGGCCAGTTCGGCCTGCGCTCGATCGAGCTCGGCAGACAGTTCCACCACCTTGGTGGCAGCCACTGCAGCGCTGGCCTTGAGGGCCTCAAGCCCGGGCGTCATCTCGGCCACCTTCGCCGCCATCTGGTCGGCAGAGAGCTGCGCTTGATCGCGTTGCAGGGTCGATTGTGCGAGTTGCTTCTCGCTCGCGGCCATCCGATCAGCCGAGGCCGCCAACTCGATTTCCCTGGCGGCGATCGCCTCCCGCTGCAGCCTGAGCTTCTCGGCTACCTCTGCCAGCGTGTTCTTGGCGGCCTCGTCTGCGGGGTTCTGGGCCACTACAGACAGCGCCTGGGCGTGAGACTCCAGGGCCGGTGCGAGGTCACGGGCCGCCGCGACGGCCGCATCGGTGGCGGTCACATAGGCCGAAGCGGATTCGGTCTTCACAACCAGGGCGGCGTCAAATCCTTTCTGCATCTCCGCCAAGGTCCCGTCGGCAGAGGTCTTGGCCTGCACCACCCCGTCAAAGGCCTGCTGCATCCCGGCCAACTGCCCGGCAACCTCGGCAGCCACCGCTCTGGCCGGGTCCACCGCCGGGGAACGCTCCAGCACAGCCTTCTCGGCAGCCGCGATTCGCACCGCAATCGGCTCCGGATTAGACGACAGTCCGCCGGCACGGGTGGCATCTGCGGCCTTCCAGACGCGGATCTCACCGGTCCAGTCACCGACGATCACCGCATCGGTCTCATCACAGAACGATACTGCCAGACCGAGATCGGTACAGGGCTCAAACGCCTTCTGCTGAGTGCCATCCTGGGCCCACAACTTCGGCTGTTTGTCGCGGCCGATGCTGACAATCCGTCCGTCTCGGGTGAACTCGACTCCCGCCACACCGCCGGCGTGCGCGTTCCAATTCTTGACCTGTCCGCCATTCTCCATCTCCCAGAGGCGGATCGTGCCATCCTCACTCCCCGTGGCAAGGAGGTTGGAGTCGCCGCGCCAAGAGACCGCCGTGATCCCGGCGGTATGGCCGGCGAGAGTCAGGTAATCGCGGCCGGTCTGCGACTCCCACACCATCACCCCGCCGTTGCGATCGCCCGTCGCCAGGAGCACTCCGTCAGGACTGAACGAGGCGGCCGTGACCCAGTCCGTATGCTTCTTCATCTCGTAGAGACGTTCCCCCGTCTCCGTCGAGTAGATCCGCACCACCCGCTGCGGCCCACCCAATGCCACGAAGCGGTGATCGGCACTGATGTCGGCGGCCAAGACCGTGTCGAGCTCGTCGCCGATCTCCATCACCCGTCGCCCGCTCGCCACGCTCCACACCACGACCTTCCCGGCGGCGCCCCCCCGACCGCCACCGGCGAGCACGAGGCTGCCGTTGCGGCTGAACTGCAGCACCTGCGGCCGCCCCTCAGGGAAGGGGAGCACGCCGGCGAGCTGCTGGGTGTCGGTGCGGTACAGCAGGACCTGTTTCTGTCCGCACACGGCTGCCAACGGAGCCCAGGGACTGGTGGCGATCGAGGTGCAAGCGCTGAGGCTGCGGGTGTGGACCGCCGGTTCCAACGGAAGATGTGCCGGGAGAGGGACAACCTGCGGCCGTTCAGTCGGCGCGGCGTCCATGGCAAGGTTGAATTTCTTTTTCTTCGGTGCCGCCGCCTTGCTCCCCCGGGTCTCGAGCACACCCCCATCGATCCATCTTTTCAACACGGCCCGCTCCTCCTCCGGGATCGGCGGGGAGTCTGGCGGCATCTTCGGCTCATCCTCTTGGGTGACGAGCTTGTAGAGATAACTGGCAGACGAATCGCCCGGCTCGATCGAACCACCCGATCCCCCTCCCGCCATCAAGCCGGTGTAGGTGGTGATGTCGAGGCCGCCGGCCTTCTTGTCAGGATTGTGGCAACTCCCGCACCGCTGCCGGAGCAGCGGGAGCACGTTGTCGTCGAACGTGACTGCCTCATCGGCAGCCATGGCACGAGCCGTCGGCAGGCCGACTGCCCAAAGCGTCGCCCAAAGCGTCGCCAACAGGATCCGTGTGGTGCTCATGTCGTTGATGCGGAAGGGGTGATGGGTCGGCAGGAACGGGGCTTGAGAACCTCGCTTGAGAACCTCGCTTGAGAATCAGTGATTGAAAACAAATTCTCGGGAATTGAGCAGCGCCCAGAAGCCATCTTCGAGGGCCTGCTGCGGACTGGGATCCTCGGCGACGACTTTCGCAAGCCCAGCCCTCTCCTTCTCCGTCGGCATCCGGGTCATGGTCCGTCGATACATTTCGTCAATGATCGCCTCAGGAGGCTGATTGGCGTCGAGCATCTTCTTGACGAGCCCACCGGCCTGGATCTTCCCCCCAACGGTGTCGCCGTTGAGGAGGTGGAGTGCCTGCGAGAGATTCGGCTCCATCTTCACCTCACACGAACAGACGGTACCGCGGTTGGCCCGCCCGAAGGTGGTGAGGAAGTAAGTCGACGTGTTTCCGTCAGCGATCTGCACCGCCCGCGCTCCCAGCGGCAGCCCGGAGAATTTGTTTCTGGTCTCGGTGGCGCTGGTCACCATGTCGAGGAGAATCTCCGCGCGGACGCGGCGGAGAAGTGCGTGGGAGAAGTTCCGCTCGTCGGTGGCGTTGGTCTCGTTGGTCTTCGTCGAGAGTTGGTAGGTCCGCGAGATGCAGATGTCACGGACAAGTTTCTTGAAGTCGTACTTGTAGTCCACAAACCGCCGGGCAAGTTCCTCGAGGAGTTCCTTGTTGACCGGCGGATTGCTGATGCGGACATCGTCGACGTCGTTGATCAGGCCGGGGCCAAAGAAATGAGCCCAGACGATATTCACCAGATTCTGCGAAAAGAACGTGTTGCCGGGGCTCGTCAGCCAGCCGGCCATCACTTCGCGGCGGTCCTTGCCGGCGGTGTCGGGAGCCTCTCCACCAAGGAATTTTGGGGGAATAACGCGGCCGCCGATGGGGTGCTTTACCTCGCCACCACCGGAGTTAAAGACGATCGTCTCCCGGGGGTCTTCCCCCGGCTTGCGACCGATCTGGGCGAAAAAATTGGCGAATCCGTAGTAATCGTCCATCGTCCAGCGATCGAACGGGTGATTGTGGCACTGGGCACACTGGATCCGCATTCCCATGAACACCTGGGCGACATTCTCTGCCACCTTCAGCGTGTCGGTCTCGTTTTGGTAGTAATTCGTGGCGGCGCTGGCGAAAGTCCCGCCTCGGGCCGAGAGCAGGTCGCGGACCATGGCATCGACCGGCACGTTGCTCTGGATCTGCTGCTGCAACCAGGTGTAGTAGAGGAGCATCGCCTTGTAACTGATCTGCTGCGAAGTGCGGATCATGAGCAGTTCCGACCACTTCATGACCCACATCTCCACAAACTCCTTCCGCTCAAGCAGTGAGTCGACCAGGTGCTCCCGCTTGGCGGGATCAGCGCTGGCCATGAAGGAGCGGTACTCATCGGATGTGGGAAGGGTGCCGCAGATGTCGAGGCTAACGCGACGGAGATACTCCTCGTCGGTGCACAGTTCCGAAGGATTGATCCGCAACTTGAGAAGTTTTGCGTTGACCAGTTGATCGACGTAGTTGTTTGCCGGGGGATTGGCCCACTGGAAGGCAAGTGCCTTGGGGAGCACGATGACGTGCGATCCGACGGTGTGGGTGTCATAGCGGGCCATGATGAAGGCCTCGCCCCGATTCTTGGCCGTCACCACGCCATCTTGGGTGATGACCGCGGAGTTGTCGTTATTGCTGGAAAACACCGCCAAGTTCGAGACGTCCCGATCGGTGCCGTCGGCATACTTGGCGCGGACGATGAACCGTTGCGTGGCGTTTTCCCCGTCGAGGACGGCGGTCGGCGGGTCGATCTCCACCTTCACGACAGCCGGCACCGGACCGGGATCCTTTTCGGCGCCGCTCTCCAGCCAGCGGAGGAGCGTGGCGTGGTACGGGTCACCCTTCTTGATTTTCGCACCACCAGTGTGGGGAACGTCGTTCACCGACTTCTCCATCAGCAGGCTCTCCTCGACCAGCGCCAGATTGAGGCGGCGGCCGCTGATCTCCCGGGTGAGGCGGTGATGATCGCCATCGGGATCGAACCCGAACAGCGACAACCGGAATCCATCCTTCCCACGGGCGGCGCCGTGGCAACTGCCGGTATTACAACCAGATCGCATGAAGACCGGCATGACATCGAGTTTGAAGCTGATGGGCGGATCCTCTGCGGCCCGTTCGACATGCACCGGGACGGTGAGCGTCGTCTCGCCAACGGTCACCTTGAGCGCGGTGTCCCCATCCGCGATCGGCCGGAGCATCCCCCCCTCGATCACCGCCCGATCAGGGTGCTCGACTGCAAACGTCGCTTCGGCCGTCACGTCACGAGTCAGTCCGTCGGCGGAGGTGGCCTGCACAATCACCCCCTGGCGATCGCGGAGCGTCGTGAGGTGAATCGACGTCGGGTAGACGGCCAATTCTTCGGCACCTGCCCCACGGGCGGGCCGGGGTGAGACGCCGAGGAGACCGCAGCCCAGTGTGAGTGCGATAGCCAGGATTCCACGACAAAGACGCTGGGACAAAGTGGCAGTCACGGCAAGGATCTCGTGGGGAGAAAAACTGGTCGGTTCCGACGGCAGCCAGTGGGGGTTCCACCAACTGCATCACTTGGCGGCAGGTGGCTTGCCCTGGAGACGTAGTTTCTCCAGTCTCGAAAGCGGCTTTTCAGGGGTGGCAACAGGCGGGGCAACGGGAGCGGGAGGTGCCGCAGCGTCGGGCACCGGTGCCGGCGGGGGGGGCGGCGGGGTCGTCGGAGCAGCAATCTGGAGTTCTGTCTGGCCACCCCGGACCGTCACCGGTTCACCCTTGATGGTGGTCACCATCTCCACGAACGGCGTCTTGTGGTTCCCGACGGGGCTCTTGTCGTTGGTCTTTACTTGAAACACCAACTCGACAGTCTCTTTGGTGAATTTCAATTCCTCTGCCGTGGTCTCGGCGGGCAATCCCTGGAGACGAGCCACCGCTTCCCCTTCGAAGGGGATCTTCTGCTCAAGCGTGCACACCACTTGGGCAACTTGCCCCTGTTCGCACGAGGCCCGAGCCAGGGAGGCATTCGTGAACGGCTCCGCAATCTCGATGGTCGCCAATTGCGACGCCGCCCACGCTGGGCCAGCGGAATCGGCTTGGGCGATGCAGTACACCGGCCAGATCCCTAAAGCCGCGTTGCCGTCGGCGTTGATCGTGTAGAGCCCCTCGGACTGCTCAGCAGCAATGGTGATGCTCGGACCGGCGCCCACACCGGGCGAGCGGAAGGGAAACTCGACCGTCACCGGCTGTGCATAGCCCTCGGCACGCTTCACCACAACTTTCAGATTCATGGTGCCATTGCGGCAAAGGGGCGCCAGCGGCTGCACCAACTCAATCTGAAAGGGAAGTGAATCGACCACGGCCACCGCCAGTTTGTCGACTTTTGCGCCGTAATACACAGCGTTGTTGGGCTGTCCGAGAACGAAGTCCGAGAAGTTCTCAAAACCGCCGCGGATCTTGAGGCTTTCATCTTTCGCTCGGGCCTCGAAGGCGATCAGGCCTCCGGCGATCGCCGCATCGGGGGCGGCCTCAAAGACAACTGGCATCTGCGACACCGCCGCTGGCATCTCCCGGTGATGCGCCGTGATGCCGGCGGGCAGGGGCCCCGGTTCGAGGACAAGGTCGCCGCCAAAGTTGGCACGCGACGCGTTGACCAGCACGGCGTAACGATTGCCGCGGGGCACCATGATCTGTTGGCGAGTCTGGGAGTAGCGATCAATCCGGGGGATCGACAGCGAGAGCGCTGGGGACACCGGTTGCAATTCGACCCGGTAGACGAAGTCGGCACGGCCGCGGCCGAGGTGGTCAGTGACCCGGATCACGTACTGTCCATCCTCCGGAACCTCAAAGCGGAGATAGGAGTCTGGGCCACGGGAGTCGTCGTTGCCGGCGATGCCGGCCCCGTCAGCACGAAGAATATTGAGAACCGGATCGAGGCCGCTGCGGATCCGCCGGGCGTAGCACTCGACCTCAAACACCTGCCCCTTGGTGGCAGCGAATTTGAAACAATCGACATCCCCCTCAGTGCCGATGATTCCGTTGAAAGAGGCGGCGGAATCGGCGGTCGTGGCGGAGGCAGGATCGTTGTTCGGCTCACTCTCCAGGAGGTTGCCGAACTGTGAGATCCGCAGGGGAATCGATGTCGGGCAGATCCCTTGCGGGTCGCGGGCAAACAAAGGCAGGACCGTGCCAGTGGCCGGGACAGTCACCTCCTGCGTCAGCGGCCCCGCAGCATCCCCCAGAAACGTCACCGTCAGGGCCTCCCCCGTCTTCCCGCCGGCTGGGTAAACAGCCGTGGGCCTGGGGAACGTTCCCACGTGGAGCCGGTAGCGGCAATTTCCGTCGCCGGCATAGCTTGTCTCCCGCACCTGGACGTAATACGTGCCATCCTCGGGGGCGATGAAACTCAGGACTCCGTCCTGCTGGGCGACCGGCGCGTCATCGACGGTTGCCACTTCAAACCGCTTGGAGTCAAGGATCGATACGGCTGGATCAAAGAGGTAACTTCCCAGCCGCAGCGCCTCGACATCGACCCCCAATCTCTGCCCCTTCTGGAGCAGGATGGCAAACAAATCGACATCTTCGTTTTCGACAATCCCCTGGACTGTCGAATTGAGTTCCACGGCCTGGGCCTCAGCCAGCGATCCATTCGGCTCCTTCTCGTCGACCAGCGGCAGGGCGCCAACCAGGAACGAGCGGAAGTCAGAGATCCCCGACTTGCAGCGAACCTGCACCAACTGCTCCCCGAGAGGGCAGTCCTCGGGAATGAAGATCGTGGCCTTAAAGGAGTTGTCGTCGACGGGGGTGATTCCCCGAACGACAAAGCCTGTGGCAGGACCAGAGGCTGAGCCGTGGAAGAGCAATTCCTCGGCGTCCTTCAACCGTGCTCCCTGGAACGTCAACTCGCGATCGCCACCCCGCTGCACGCCCCGCGGGAGAATGATGCCCAACTGCGGAAACGACGCCAGCGCCGGAGCGGCGCTGAGCCCGAGAGCCACTAGCACCATCCCCACCATCGTCCGGAGGATGGCTCCGCACTGCGGGGAGGAGCAACTCGCGACCACATTGCGTGACCACCGAACCCCAACCCCGTCAACGCGACTTGAGCCCGCAAGCATGAACATCCGGGAAGACCTTGCGGACTTCCTTCGCTCCTGGAGGTGGGAATCTGGGAACAGGCCCCATCGCCATCCGCAGTGCCAGCCCAGGGCCACCACGGATCAACGGAGGGTCGGCCGCGATATCAGGCAAGAAGTTCCTTGCGCACCTTGCCACCATCGACAATCTCGATGGGACGATCACCAGGTGCCATCAACTCCTTGTCGGCCACGATCCCCAGCCGGTCGTAGATCGTGGTCGCCCAATCCTCAACGGTGAGCGGATCGTCCTCGGGCTCACTGGCTGTGGCATTGCTCGAACCGTAGACGATGCCCTTCTTCAATCCGCCGCCGGCCATGACGACGCTGTACACCTTCGGCCAGTGATCGCGGCCGGCAGTGGCGTTGATCTTCGGTGTCCGTCCGAACTCAGAACCGACACAGACCAGCGTCGAGTCGAGCAGGCCGCGCTGGTCAAGGTCGCGGATCAGTGCCGCAAACCCTTGGTCGAAGGCGGGAAGCTGGCCCTTCATCGACCCGGCGATATTGTCGTGCATGTCCCAACCGCCGTAGGTCAGCGTCACAAACCGCACGCCACTCTCGACCAACCGACGGGCCAGGAGCATCCGCATCCCCGCCTGGTTGCGGCCATATTCGTCTTTGATCGCGTCGGTTTCCTTGGTCATGTCGAAGGCCTGACGGGCCTTCTCGGAGCTGATCAGGCTGTAGGCTCGGTCGTAGAAGGTATCGAGAGCGTCGAGGGAGTCGCTCTTTTCTTTCTCCCGGAAATGATCGTTGACCACGTCCAGCATCCGCCGCCGCTTGTCGAAGCGCGGCTCATCGACGCCCCCCGGAAGGCTCAAGTCCTTGACCTGGAAATTGCCGTCGGCGGGGTCGCTCCCCAGGCTGAATCCGGCATAGGACGAACTGAGATAGCCGGTGCCGGCGAATTCGTTGGGCTGCCCGGGAATGCAGACGTAGGGGGGGAGATTGTTGCGGGGGCCGAATTCATGGGCCACGACCGATCCCATGCTCGGGTATTGCAGGGCCGGGCTGGGCCTGTACCCAGTGAACATGTTGTGGGTCCCACGCTCGTGGGCCGCCTCGCCGTGGGTCATCGAGCGGCAGATGGCGATCTTGTCGGCGATCTTTGCCGTGTTGGGAAGCAGTTCACCGACCCGAACTCCAGACACGTTGGTGTCGATGCTTCCCAGCGGACCGCGGTACTCAACCGGGGCGAAAGGCTTGGGGTCAAACGTCTCCTGATGCGCCATGCCGCCCGGGAGGAAGATATAGATCACCGACTTCGCCGTGCCTTCGTGGCTGGCGTAATTCTTGATGTCGCCTCGGGCACTCTGCATCCGGAAGTAGTCGCCGAGGGAAAGCCCCAGGCCCCCCACCGTCCCGACCGAGAGGAATCCACGGCGGGATAGTTCGTTTCCATTGCACTTCATGGCAGACTCACTCCTGCGGAACTGCGAGGCGGATCGACCTTGTAGAAGTGTTACACCTTTATGAGTGGATGTCGAGCGACTCCCCCCCTCCAATGGAGCCCTGCCAAAACTGTCTGAAACGCAAAAAAGAAGCCCTGCAACGACCCGAAGTCGTTGCAGGGCAATGATTTGAACCGCGACAGGAGGCGGTGGCGAGGATCCCTGTTTGGCCGACAGAATCTGTCAGCGGCTGGCTGGCATGTCCCGGATCACGTTCCGCCAATGGGTCACGGTGGCATCGGGCCGCGTCGATGTCTCGGCCACGGCGACCCGCAGCGACTTCATCGCCTCCAAGATCACGCCAGTTGTTTTCAGTAACTCGCGGGTCTGATCCGTGTCACCATCAGGACCGATCTCGGTCGCTCGATCGACAAACCCGTTTTGCTGCTGGAGGACACCGACCCGCACCCCGTAGTTCACCCAGGGCTGAAGGGCGTCTATCAAGCCTGCGAAGTCGAGGGCGGCCGCCGCCGCCAGAGGCTCCTCAAACCTGGAGAGCTGCGAACCGGTTTCGAGTCTCGACTTCGACAGCATCCGCCCGGCCTGCTTGGGGACAAGGCTAAAGACGACGGCGTCGTCGCCGATCCCGATCACCGGTTGAATCTGCTCGTCGATCCCGGTGCTGGCCAGCGGGAAACTCCACAGCGTTCCCCCTTCGACCTTCGATTTTTCCGGGGCAGGCACCTGATAGCCCTCCGGCACCGATCCCGGATTGAGGCCCCGCAGTTCGTCGACGAGATCGTCGGCGAGGGCGAAGAGTTCGTTCATCCCTTCGCGGAAGAGTTTCGGGTCGTCGAGTTTCAACGCCACCGCCGGCTCCAGAAGCGGCAAGGGCTCGGCCGATTCTGGCAGGTCGCGTTGCAGCCTCCGGGCCTTGCTCTTGGCATCGATCACGAAGCCGATCTGGCCGTCGGCGAGGGCCGGGAGGAGCTTTGTTCGCAGGCTACTCACCAACCGCTCGGCGAGGGGTGAGAGCCGCTCGGTGTAGTGTTCCATCCGCTCCCTGTCATCTGCGTCCACCTTCGGAAGCATGTTCCGCTGGAAGAAGGTCCACGCCATCCGCCCCCAGGAGACCAGGTCGTCGAACTGCTCGGGATCGGTCTTCGTCCGCATCACCAGCGAGGCCAGCGGCGCGCCACCGGCATGCTCCAGCAGACCGAGCCGCCGGGAGCCGTCCAGAATTGTGTTCTTCGACCAATCCCAGGAGTAGCCCTCGTAGCCATCGGTCGAGAGGTAGGAGTAGCCCATCGTTGCCCCAGGGACTGGCAAGCGCTTCTTGTAGCCGGTGGCCACCTTCTCCAATGCCTCGCGGGCTTCACGGGCGGCCCCTTCCGAAAGCCCCGCGGAGTCGGCGATCGAATCGGTCAGGTCGGCGAGTTGCTCGATGTCGGCTGCCGAAGGGGCGACCGCCCTGGCCAGCGCCTCGCTCATGTACGTGATGGCGGTGATCCGCTTGTCTTTGTGCTCGCGGAGCGGCTCGAAGGGCTTGGTCATCACCAGCCCGTCCTGGCTCCCCGCTGGAGAGGCCAGTTTCTCGAGGTGATCGGCTGAATCGCCGATCGAGAGAATGACACGGTCTCCCACCACCCCCAACGCGATCACGATGTCGATCCCCTGGAGCCGATCGCGGACCTTCTCCAGGTCGTCCTCGTCGATCCCCTCCTGACTGCGGAGAAGTGAGTCCCAGGGAACCATCGCGCCGTCGATCGTGAACGTCATCACATCGCCGCTGGGGAGCTTCTTGCGGGAGAGGGCGTTGGCCAGGTCGGGATTGGTCTGCGTGACGAGTTTGAGAAGCACCTCCACCCGCTTCACCTGCGAGTTTGCGGCCTCGACCTTGCCTGTCTTGAAGCCCCAGACGAGATCGGGGATGACGATCTTGTCGGCGTTGTCGGCCAGTGCCTGCAGCACCATCCGGGCCGCGAACTGCTCGCCCCCAGACTCGACGTTGAGCTCAAACTCCTCTGCCTCAAGGACCTGCCTCGCCACCGGGACGATCGACTGGCCGCGGTTCACCGAGGAATTGTCATCATCGTCATCGTCCTCATCATCATCGTCGTCGTCCATCTCCTCAGCATCGAGACTGTTGAGCGCAGGGTTCTCCAGGTCGATCCGAATGTGCTCCGGGCCGCGCGTCATCTGCAGGATGTTGGCAGCATTTTGGGCCTGCTGCACTTTCTGAATGAGCTCCAGGAAAGTGATGCACGACGGCTCGCCATAGAGGAATGTATCGGTGGAGACCATGTCGCGGAGGAGTTCCACTGCCTGCTGGTTCTCCGGAAGTTCCAGGTAGGTACTGAGCATCGACAGCGGACTACCGGGCTGCGATTTCTGCTCCTCGAGTTGTTCGAGGGCCTGGATGACGGCAGGCAATTTCCGCAGCGTGGCCACGGCGTTGCTCTTGAGAAGCAAATCGAGTTGCTCCTCGAGCCGCAGGGTGGCCGACACGAAGGCCGCATCCTTGGGAATCATCGACACACCCCCGTCGAGGATGTCGGCTCCCCGAGCCTGGCCGCCAGCGGCCAGCGCCAAGCCGGCGAGCAGCGCAGCGGCAAACTGGCGGCGGGGGAGCGACCGAGAGGTCAGGCGAATGCTGAAGATGTTGTTGCGGGCCATCATTGGTCCTTTCGCGAGAGCCGGCTTGAGGCTGCGGAGGGGGTGTAAATCAACGGTGACTCCCCACCCCTCACCGCCGTAGGATATGCCAACTGCACCGGCTGGCAAACCTGAATCCGCGGCGGAACATCTTTCTTTGGGAGCGGACGTGCGGATCGGCCCCACTCTGATCGTCGACACCTTCGCCGAGGCTTTCCGCCTCCGGTACGCCAGGCTGATCGTCACCGCCCACGATTTCCACTGGCTGGAAGCGGCCCTGCGGGCGGCATGCGGCTACGGCACGAGCGTCCTGGGATGCGATGCCGAGGTCGGCATCGAGGCCAAAATCCCCCCCGCCTCGTCGCCCGACGGCCGTCCGGGGGCGGCAGTTCTCGCCTTCTCTTTCGCCGCTGAAGGCCTGGCAAAAGCGATCGGCAACCGCACCGCTCAGTGCCTCCTCACCTGTCCGACGGCCAGCGTCTTTGACGGCCTCCCTGAGGCCGAGGAACGCGCCCCGCTCGGCAGCCACGTCCGCTTTTTTGGCGATGGTTTCGAGAAATCGAAAGTCATCGACGGCCGTCGGTACTGGCGGGTGCCGGTGATGGATGGGGAATTCCTCGTCGAAGAGACCTGCGGCATCGCCAAGGGTGTCGGCGGTGGCAACATCATCCTCCAAGGCGGATCGCTCGCGGGGACGCTGGCAGCCGTGCGCCGGGCTGTGGGAGCGATCGAGGCCCTGCCGGGGGTGATCGCCCCGTTTCCCGGGGGAGCGGTACGGTCGGGGAGCAAGGTGGGGTCCCGCTACCAGGGCTTGCGGGGCTCTACCAACGAGGCTTTCTGCCCCGGCCTCATCGGCCGCGTCGAGTCGGAACTCGTCAGCGGTACGGCCTGCGCCGTGGAAATCGTCATCGATGGCAGCGACGAGGAACGCGTGGCGGCGGCGATGGCAGCCGCCATGCAGGCGGCCGCCGGGCCAGAACTGCTGGCGATCTCGGCCGGCAACTACGGTGGCAAGCTGGGCAAGTTCCACTTCCATCTCCGCCCTTTGATCGCCGGTTGATCTTCTCCGCCGCCGGCCGGTTGTGGTATTCCCCCTCCCCCGTCCCGTTCCGCGCCCGGCGCAACCGGTGCTCCGACGCCGTCCATGCAGAGGCCCCAGCGATGTCCACACGCCCCTCCCGTCAGGAGTTCGTCATCTCGCCGCGGGCCGCCAACCTGCGCTTCATCCTTACCGCCTGCGGCTGTGCCTGCGCTGGCTTCGGCCTGGTGTGGGGAGGACTGATGGCCAGTGGAATGCTCCGGCGGGTGCCCCGCGCCACGGATACCAATGCCGTCCTCGCTACCCAGCCCGCGCCGGGCAATGGGTCGGCCATCGACCCCACAAGCGATACCGGAACTCGCTCGACATTCGAACCGGCCGTCTTCCCTGCGGACATTGCCACAAACGTCCTCCCATCAGCAGACAGCGGCCTTTCAAACCAGCCCCTTGCCGCCGCGAGCCTGGGTGCCAGCCGCTACGCCGGCAGGGGAGGATTCGGAGGCAATGCCGGCACTCCTCCTGAGCCGGTGGTGAGCAGGCGCCCATTCCCCTCTGGAGTCATGCCCGCGATGGCTGTGGAACCGTTGGATTCGCCAACGGAGGAACAAGGACCGCTCGATCCACTGCCTGCCGACCAAGAGAACGACTCCCCAAACAGCGAGATGATCGACGACCCCGCAACTCCGCCAAGGGGGCGCAACCCCATCCGCTCCGGGCGAGCGGACGACAAAGCGCTCGATGGAGCCCTGGATGCATTGCCCGCGGGGGACGATCTGGCAGACACTGACTTCGCCCCCCTCCCTGCAGACTCCGCCGCCAACGATTCTGAACTGACTGCTCCCCCCGCCGACGAGCCGCTCCCTGACAGTACAGGGAATCTTCTGGAATCGGGCACAGACGACACCGAACCGCTCCCCGAGGATCCGGGCGATCTCGACGCCGGCAGTCCGGTCCCTTTCCCACCCCTTGCCACCCCCTTACCGGCCGCCGCTCCGCAGGCCACCCCCCTTCCAGTGCCGCCTGCTGCCCGCCTTGCTCCCTCCCCCGTGCATCCGTACGCCGCCGCCGCTCCCACCGGCCCGCCTCCAACAACCGGCCGAATGATGCCGGCAGCCCGCGCTGCGCCGCACTCCCGGGCCAGCGGCTTTACCGACTCCGGTTTCGATCACGATCCCGAGGCGCCGATCCCTGTTCACGCGCTTCCCAATCAGCCTCCGTTGCAGGCCACCTCCGGCATGCCATTCGCTGCCGCGCCCGCTATCGGCCCCACCACAGGTCCTGGCAATCCTGACTCGTTCCCCACTTCCACTCGGCTTGTGTCCTCGGCTCAAGGCCGGCCCGGTGCCATGCAATTGGAAGGGGTGCAGACTCCGCAACTGGCCGTGGAGAAACGGGGCCCACGCGAGATTCAGGTGGGGAAGACGGCCCGCTTCGAAATCCTCGTCCGCAATGTCGGCAGCGCCGTGGCCAACGATGTCGTCCTCCGCGACACAGTTCCCTTTGGAACGTCGCTGGTGGCCACCACTCCCCCAGCCACGCCGACCGGCGCTCCTCCGGGCCAAGCCGCCACGGGCGAATTAGTGTGGCTCCTGGGCAGCCTGCCCCCCGGCGGACAGGCGCGCGTAGCACTCGATCTGATGCCGACAACCGAAGGCGATGTGGGGAGCGTGGCGAGCGTCAGTTTCCGCGCTGATGCGTCGGTGCGATCACGGGCCACGCGACCGGCGCTGGAGATTTCCGCCGAGGTTCCGGCACCAGTTCTGGTGGGACGCGACTCCCGGATGACGATCACCGTCTCCAATCCGGGCAGCGGCGCGGCGACCGGAGTGGTCCTTGAGGGCATCGTGCCAGAGGGCCTGGTCCACCGGGCCGGCCGCGAACTCGAATTCGATGTTGGGTCGTTGCCGCCGGGGGAGTCCCGGACGATCGACCTGGTACTCGCCAGTACCGGCCCCGGCGTCCACGACCTCCGCCTCATGGCCCGTGCCGACGGGCAGATCGAGGTCGAGGCGACGGTAAAGGTGGCGATTACCGCCCCCACGCTCGATCTCGCCGTCCAGATGCCCCTGCGCCGCTACCTGCAACGACCGGCCACCTGTGTGCTCTCGATGACCAATGCCGGTACGGCGCCGGCCGTCGGCGTAGAGCTCGCCGCTCAGTTGCCGCCAGGGATGAAGTTTGTCCGTGCCAACAATGCCGGCTACTACGAGGAACGCACCCATCGCGTCCTGTGGAGCCTTGAGGAGTTGCCCGCCGCAGAGACCGGCGAGGTGGAGATGGTGGTGATGCCGATCGCCCTGGGCGCTCAAAAGATCGTCGTGGCGGCACGCACAGCCGCCGGGCTCTCCGATCAGGTGGCCCACACCGTCGAGGTCGAGGGGCTGGCTGCACTGACCTTCGACGTCGCCGACAGCGAAGACCCGATCGAGGTCGGCGGAGTCAGCGAATACCTGATCCGCGTCGGCAATCAGGGAACGAAGCCCGCCAGCGGCGTCCGAGTCGTCGCCACACTGCTCGGCGACATGGAGCCAGTCGACGCCAGTGGCCCCTCTCCACACCGGGTCAACAATCTGACGGTCTCCTTCGAACCGCTGGCGAAGTTGGCGCCCTCCGAGGAGGCGCTCTACCGGATCCGCGTCCGGGGCCGCCGCGAAGGGGACCAGCGCGTCCAGGTGCAACTGACCAGCGACGAGCAACCGGCGCCGATCACCAAGGAGGAGATCACCAGGGTGTACGCCGATCGCTGACGCCTTTCGATCGCGGCTTTGTTCGCCGACAATGGAACCCCGGATGCGATCCCTGACCCGCGACCAAATCCGCGCCGTCGATGCCCGGGCAATCGACCACTTTTCCCTCCCCGGCATCGTCCTCATGGAGAATGCCGGGCGGAATGCCGCTCACCTCCTCGATCGACTCGCCACGGCCGGCGGCCGCCAGGTGCCATGGCGGGTGGTGATCGCCTGCGGCCGCGGCAACAACGGCGGTGACGGCTTCGTGATCGCCAGGCACCTCGAAAATCTCGGGGCTGCCGTGCGGATCGTGCTGGCCTGCGATCCGGCCGGCTACCGTGGCGACGCGGCGACGAATCATACTGTCGCAGTCCGATCCGGGATCCCGCTCATCCCGCTCGAGTTCGCCACCGCCGCCGATTGGTCGAGGGCACTCGACGGCGCCGATTGGATCGTCGATGCCCTCCTCGGCACCGGCGCTACCGGGGCCCCACGCGGGGCGGCCGCGACGGCGATCGAGGCAATCAATCGGGCCCGTGAAGGGGCCACGCCAAGCGGACGACACCCGGGCATCTTCGCCGTCGATCTCCCGTCAGGACTCGACTGCGACCTCGGAACCGCGGCGGGGGCTTGCGTCCGCGCTGACGTCACCGCCACCTTCGTGGCCCGCAAAATCGGTTTTGACGTTCCCGGCTCGGGCGCCTTCACCGGAGCCGTGCATGTCCTCGACATCGGCGTGCCACGAAAACTCCTGGATACCATCACCGCCGACGGCTGAGGGGGAGCCTACTTCAGCTCCTTCGAGAGGAATATCCAGCCCAGGGCGTCCATGAAGGCGCGCTGCTTGTTATCGGCGGCGCCACCGTGGCCCCCTTCGATGTTCTCATACGAGAGCACCGGATGCCCGAGCTCCTCGAGGCGCGCGGCCATCTTCCTGGCATGCCCGGGATGGACACGGTCGTCGCGCGTGCTCGTGGTAATCAGGATCGGCGGGTATGGGTGCGTCGCGGCAGGATCGATGTTGTGGTAGGGGGAGAATCCACGGATGAATTCCCACTCCTGCGGCTGGTCGGGATTTCCGTATTCCCCCTGCCAACTGGCACCGGCCAGGAGCTTGTGGTAGCGGCGCATGTCGAGGAGTGGCACTTGGCAGACGACGCCACCCCACAGATCGGGGCGGCGGACGAGCATGTTCCCCATCAGCAATCCGCCGTTGCTCCCCCCCTTGATCCCCAGGTGCTCTGGCGACGTCACCTGGCGGCGGATGAGATCCTCACCGACAGCGATGAAGTCTTCGTAGGCCCGTGGCCGGTTTTCCTTGAGGGCCGCCTGGTGCCAGGCGGGGCCAAACTCTCCGCCACCGCGGATGTTAGCGATCACCGAGACATTCCCCTTCTCCAGCCAGGCCGCGCCAGTGACAGCCTCGTATCCGGGAAGCAGCGGGATCTCGAAGCCGCCATAGCCATAGAGGAGCGTCGGGGTCGAGCCGTCGAGCTTCAGATCCTTCGGGCCGATCTGGAAGTAGGGGACCCTCGTCCCGTCGGCGCTCACCGCTTCGTGCTGCTCCACGAGGAGCCCCTTCGATTCAAAGAACGATGGCGCGCTCTTGAGCTTCTCGACGCCGGTCACCTTCGGCGGGCCCGATGCCGGCAGGCTGCCAAGCGCCAGCGTCGACGGCTGCAGGGGGCTTGCCGTGATGAGGAAGAAGTCGTCGCTGTCGAGATCATCGACCGCCGAGACACTCGCCGTGCCCAGATCGGGCACGCCGGAGAGCGGTTCCCGGAGCCACTTTCCGCCCTGCCAAGAGAGGGCCTCGACCCGGTTGCGGACGTTGTCGAGCGTCGTCACGAGAAGGTGGTGACGCGTGGGGGTAAACGACACCAGCGACGTCCGCGGAGATGGCGCGAAGAGAACGTGGCAGTCGCGGTCGCCGGCCATGAAGCGCTCATGGTCGATCGCCAGCAGCGCCCCGGCCGGATAGGTCTTCGTGCCGGCGTTCCAGTCTTTGCGAAGCTCCAGCAAGAGCCACTCGCGGTGGACGCTCGCATTGGCATCCTCGGGCTTCGGCACCTGGACGAGCTTGCCGTCGCGGCGCTCGAACATGTCGTTGGTCCAGAAAGTCTTTTGACGGACGTAAAACTCCCGCTCGAAGCCAGGGGTCGGATCCTTGAAGCCGGAGACGGCCATGTCGTCGTCGGCGCCTTCGTAGACGAGTTCCGCATCGGCGAGCTTCGTGCCCCGCTTCCAGGCCCGGATGGTCCGCGGATAGCCGGAGGTGGTCATCGATCCTGCACCAAAATCAGTCCCCACCAGAAGCGTGTCGGCGTCGCGCCACGCCACCCGGCTCTTCGCCTCGGGGAGCTCAAAGCCCCCCGGCACGAAAGCCTTCTTCTCCACGTCGAACTCCCGGATCACTTCGGCATCAGCGCCGCCACGTGACAGTTCGACCAGACACAGCCTGTCCTCGGGCTGGAACAAGGCAACGCCATGCCAGACCCAATTCTCGTTCTCTGCCGCCGCCAGGGTGTCGAGATCGATGACCGTCTCCCAGAGTGGCTCTCGGGTGCGGTATTCCTCAAGGCTCGTCCGCCGCCAGATTCCTTTGGGATTCTTGGCGTCGCGCCAGAAGTTGTAGAAGTGCCTGCCGATCTTCCCCACCATCGGAATCCGGTCCTTGGAGTCGAGGATCGAGAGGATCCGCTTCTCGAGGGCCCGGAAGGCGTCGTTGTCGGCAACCGCCGCGGTGACTTTCGCGTTCCGTTCCTTCACCCACTCCAGTGGCTTTTCGCCCGTGACCTCTTCAAGCCACAGATAGTTGTCGTCGGGGAAGGGGGCCGTCGAATCGGCCGCGCGGGCTGCATGTGCCATGGTGAAAGCGAGCGAGGTGGTGAGAACGGCAAGAAAACGGCAGGGGGATGAGTGCATGGCCGACGTGCCTCCGAGGGGTCGCCCTGTTCAGGGACGAGACGCTACGAACGAATCTGTCCGGTACCGGTGACGACATACTTGTAGGTCGTGAGTTCGCGGGTGCCACAGGGGCCGCGGGCGTGGAGTTTATCGGTGGAGATCCCGATCTCAGCGCCGAGGCCGAGTTCGCCGCCGTCGTTGAAGCGGGTGCTGGCGTTGACGATGGCGACTGCCGTATCGACGCGGGCCGCAAACCGTTCGGCGGCGGCTCGATCGGCGGTGACGATTGCATCGGTGTGCCGGGAGCCGAAACGGTTGATGTGATCGATCGCCGCGTCGAGCGAGTCGACGACCGCTACTGAGATTTTTGGCCCAAGGAATTCGGCGGCGAAGTCGGCATCGGTGGCCACGCCCGCTCCAGTAAGAAGGCTCCGTGTGGCGGCGTCACCGACGATCTCGATGCCGCGCTCGGCGAGCGCCGCACCGATCTCCGGCAGGAACGTCTTCGCCACATCCCGATGGACCAAGAGCGACTCGGCGGCGTTGCAGACCCCCATCCGCTGGCACTTGGCGTTGACAGTGATCTCGCGGGCCATGGCCAGATCAGCGGCCCGATCGACGTAGACATGGCAATTGCCAGTGAAGTGCTTGAGCACGGGCATCCGTGCCTCGGCGCACACCCGGCGGATGAGTTGCTCGCCGCCGCGGGGGATGACGAGATCGATGAGGTCGTCGAACTTGAGGAATTCACCGACAGCCGCGCGGTCGGCGGTGTCGACAAGCTGCACTCCATCTACCGGCAGGCCCGCGGCGGCGATGCCGCGACGGACGCAGTCGACAATCGCTCTGCTCGATTGGGCCGCTTCCTTGCCGCCACGAAGGATGATCGCGTTGCCGGAGGCCAGCGCCACGGCAGCCGCGTCGGCGGTGACGTTGGGACGCGACTCATAGATGAAGAAAATCACTCCCAGCGGCACGCGCACCTTACGGATCACCAGGCCGCTGGGGCGCGTCGATTCCTCGATCAGTTCACCGACCGGATCGGGGAGTGCGGCCACCGCTTCGAGTCCGGCGGCAATCCCTTCCACGCGCTTCTCGTCGAGCAGCAATCGCTCGGCGGCAGCCGCAGTCAGACCGGTCCCGGCGGAAGCCGCGATGTCGGCCCGGTTGGCGGCGAGAATCGCAGGGACATCGGCCCGGATCGCTGCCGCGGCATGCCGCAGGGCCGCGCTCTTTTTCAGCGACGGCACGCCGCCGAGGTCGATTGCAGCCTTCCGCGCCCGCTCGGCCATCGAGCGGCAGTGGGCGGCGAGATCAGCGGGGGTGTGGGGCGTGCGGTCGGTGGTAGTCGACATGGGCGTGGTGGAGAGTTGGAGCCCGGGTCCTCGTATGAAATGAGGATACCACGACGAGCACGCCGGCCCACTCCAAGACCAGGCAACGTGCGACGATCATCGCCCCTCCTCAGAAAAGCACCACAGATGACGACTCGAGCGGATGTAGATGGCGCCGTCGCTGATCGCCGGCGTGGCAGCGAATGATTCCCCCTCGGCGGCGAGCGAGTTGACGGCGAGCGATTCCAAGGCATCGGCCGCTTTCAGGACATGCACCTCACCGTTGCCGGTGACGTAATAGATCTTCCCGTCGGCGGCGACCGGCGAGGAGTAGTCGGCGCCACGGCCAAAGGCTCCCCCCCCCTCGCTCGGGAGGCGGGACTGAAAGATTTTCTCTCCCGTCTTGGCATCGAGGCAGTTGGCGATCCGGTTGGAGACGAACCAGACTCTGCCCCGGTAGACCAGCGGCGTGCCGAAGCGGTTGGCGTCGCGGCCGTTCCAGACGAGGTGCGACTGGCCGACGTCTCCCTTGCCGCCGGTGCGGACGGCGATCGAACCGCCGCTTCGCCCCTCGACGGCATACACGACGCCGTCAGCCACGACGACGCTCGTGTTGAATCCGTCCTCTCCCACGGCGCCGGCGTACCAGCGGATCTTGCCGGTGGCCGGATTGATCCCCCAGATCTCGCCCGGCGTGCCAAGAACGACATCCGTCTTCCCGCCGTCGCCCGGTGCCGTGACCGGAGTGCCCCAAACGTTTCCAAGCGACTCCGAATCAGCTGTCCACAACTCGCTCCCCGACTTCGCATCGAGGCCGACAATCGCCCGCTTTTCGGGTCCTGCAACGATCACTACCACGCCATCAACAACCACCGGACTCGACGACGATCCCCAGCGGCGCGGATCGGAGTCGGTGCCCACCGACCGTTCCCAAAGTTCGTTTCCCTCAAGATCAAACGCCTTCACTCCCGACTTCCCGAAGAAGGCGAAAACACGCTCGCCATCGGAGACCGGCGTGTGCGAGGCGTAGCCATGCGAAGGGATCCCCATGCCGGAATAGGCATCCTCCGGGAGAACTGCCTCGATCTCCTTCTTCCAGAGTTCCCGACCGGTCTCGGCATCAAGGCAGAGAAGGTGGCGGACAAGATCGACTTGCGTCCCTCCAGCAGCGCCATAGCCGGAGTAGGTGGTGACCAACACTTTGTCACCGACGACGATCGGGCACGACACCCCCTCGCCAGGCAATTCCACTTTCCAGCGGAGGTTTTTCTGCTCGCCAAACTCCGTCGGCGTGGGAGCGTCATCGGCCGCCACACCGCTGCCGTTGGGTCCGCGGAAGCGGGGCCAGTCGGCGAGAGCAGGCGGAGCGACAGCAACGACCAGCAGCGACCAGACCGCGATGGCAGTCTGCGCACCGAACCGGATCGGGACCATCAGCAACCTCCTGTGTAGGAAAGGGGAATCGGCTCACTCCTCCGACAGAACTGTCGGAGCACCGCCAACGTGTTGCCGCAAGTGAGAGTCACTCATTCTTCAACTGGAGGTCGACGACCGCGCTGGCCCCCTTCACGACCGCCAGGTCCGCCTGGAGGTCCACCTGGAGGTCCACCTGGAGGTCCACCTGGAGGTCCACCTGGAGGTCCACCACCTCCCTGGAACTGCGCGGCCATCGCCTGGGCCTCCTCACGCGAGAGTTTGCCATCCTTGTCGGTATCGAACTCGAACATCCGCTCGATAAATCCACCCGGTCCACCGCCACCCGGTCCACCGCCACCCGGTCCACCGCCACCCGGTCCACCGCCACCAGGTCCACCGCCACCAGGTCCACCGCCACCAGGTCCACCGCCACCAGGTCCACCGAAGAAGGCGCCGCCCCGTCCACCACCGGGTCCACCTGGGCCGCGCGCCCCTTCGGCTGCAGCCATGGCCACGATCTCTTCACGGGTGAGTTTGCCGTCCTTGTCGGAGTCTCCGCGGGCGAGCATCCCCTGCATCCGCGCGGGGAGTTCTTCGGAGGTCAGTTTGCCATCTTTGTCGGCATCAAATTCCATCAGGCGAGTGGCCAGTTCTTCGCCACTCGCGCCCCCCCCTTGCGGTCCGCCGAATCCACCTCCTGGAAAACCACCCGGGCCGCCAGGGCCTCCCGGTGGTCCGCCGAATCCACCACCAGGACCACCAGGACCACCAGGAAATCCACCGGGGCCACCAGGGCCACCCGGGCCACCGGGAAAGTTCGGGCGCAGTTCCTCCGCCGAGAGTTTGCCGTCGCTGTTGGCATCGAGTTTCTTCAGATGATCCGTCGCGGCGCTGAGTTCTGCGGACGAAATCTCGCCGTCACTGTCGGTGTCGAGTGCGGTCATCACCGGCAACGGCCGACCGAAGCCACCCGGTCCGCCAGGCCCTCCAGGGCCGCCTGGGAAGCCACCGGGCCCTCCGGGAAAACCACCTTGTCCCCCTGGAAAACCACCCGGTCCACCCGGCGGTCCACCCGGCGGTCCGCCCCGTGCACCGGGCGGAGGACCTCCCTGTGGCTGACCGCAGGCGGCGGTCGAGAGGGCCAAGAACGTCGCCATCACCATTCCCGTGGCCTGGAACCGGCTGCGGAACGGGGGGGGCGAAGAGGTCCGGGGATCAGCCAACATGGCGTGAAAAACTCCTGGGAGGAGAGGGGAGACCGCAGACCGTTGTCCGTTGAACGTCCCTCCGGCGTCAAGGTTTCGCTGCGCCCAGGCGCCGACGGCGAGCGGCCCCAGCGCCGCTCACCACTGAAAACCTTCCAGGGCCGCGCGGACGAGGCCGACGGCATGGACGCGGACGATCTGGATTCCCGCAGCGGCAAGCCGGCAGGCGATCCCTGCGGTGGCGGCGTCGCGATCGGCCTCTGTGGCGGGGCGACCACGTGATTCTTCGAGGGACTTCCCGATAAAACCCTTCCGCGAATGGCCCACGAGGATCGGGCAGCCGAGATCGATAAACCTTCCGGCGTGACGAACGAGTTCGAGATTGTGTGCGTGGGTCTTACCGAAGCCGATGCCGGGGTCGAGGCAGATCCGTTCCCGATCGATGCCGGCGGCGCAAAGCGCCTCGTGCCGCACCCGGAGCCACTCAAAAATAGTCTCCACGACGTTGTCGTAGCGGGGGTCAATCTGCATCGTGGCGGGAGTGCCCTGCATGTGCATAACGCAGACGCCGGCCCGCGATGCAACGGCGAGGGGGAGCATTGCCCGATCCCCCTCCAGGCCAGTGACGTCGTTTACGATCTCAGCACCATGGTCGAGGGCGTGCCTGGCGACGGCTGCTTTGGAGGTGTCGATCGACACCGGCACCCCCGACTCGCGGGCGAGACGGCGCACCACCTCGGCGGTGCGGCGGATCTCCTCGTCGGTATCGACCGGCGTCGAGAAGGGCCGCGTGCTCTCCCCACCGACATCGAGGAGGTCGGCCCCCTCGGCGACGAGGCGCAAGCCGTGGGCGACAGCGGCATCGACGGCCGCATGTCGGCCACCGTCAGAAAAACTGTCAGGGGTGACGTTGACGATCCCCATCACCAGCGGCCGCCGGAGGGGAGCAAAAGGCTGTGGCAAGACGAGCTTCGTCGAGCGAAGTTGCCAGTGGGTGGGAAGCGGGGTGGTCATGCCGCAACTCTCCTCTTTCCAGCGCCACTCTTCGCACTCCCCGGCCAAACGATGGCCCGCTCTCCGTCGAGGACAAGGACTTGCTCTGCTGTGTCGCCGGTGCCGACATCCTGATCGACAACGCGGAGTCTCGCGCCCGTGCCAAGCACCAGCGGCAGATGACCATCCGCACTCCCTGCGCCGCGTGGCTGACCGTTCTTCACCACGGCTCTTCCATCAGCCCCACGATCTGCTGGGCCATCTTCACGATTGATTCCTGCTGCGTGGTCACCACCGAGCGGCCGAACTCCGGCACCAGTGCCGCCGCCTGCCCCACGTCGACGCTCGCCGCCGGCAACGGCACCGCACCGCTGGCCAGCACCGCACCACCACGGTCGGCCCAACTGACCATCACCTGGATGTTCATCTCCACCATCCGCGACTGGTCGGTGGGGCTCTCCACCACCATCCGCTTGGTGTCTGCCACGATCCTCCCGGTGAGCACGCTATCGGCATCGGGCGTACCCACCACCTTGAAGGGGGTCCGCTTCTCGATCTCCTTGCAAACCGCCTCGGTGAGCCGCTCCCCCATATCGATTCCCGGTACCACGCGGAAACTGTCGCACTGGAACACCGGCACGTAGACGGTGCGGACGTTCGGCGCATAGAGGGTGTTGTTGCCCACCCGGTAGCCGGCACAGCCGCCAGTGGCCGCGAGGACTCCAACGCCGCCAAGGGCACCAAGCATCCACCGGCGGGTGAGGTTCCGGCCGGTGGTCATGACCAGATCCTGGAGGGGAACCGGCAGGGGCCGGCGGGAACCGAAGGAACTTGACTTGATCATGAACCTGATCATGAACCTGATCAGCGGAGCGGCGGATTGGCGCCGGAGTTGTCCTCGCGGGCGATGACCGTCGCCGACTCCGCCATGGCGTCGAGTTCTGCCTCCTTGAGCGAGTCGGGGTTGAGAAACGCCGTCAGCGTCGGGAAGGGGTTGTCGGAGACGTCCTCCTTGCCGGCAATCTCGCCGAGGCGCTCGCGGGCCCGCGCTGCCAGCAGCGTCTGCGGCCGGTCGCGGGCGATGAGGGCGTAGTAGATCCGGGCCGATGTGAAGTGATTCCCCTTGGCATAGAACTCCGCCCGATTCCAGTGGCGCATCGCCTGCTGGGCGGCGATCTCCGCACGCACTCCCAACACACGTTCTTGGTCGTCGCTGACAAGTTGATCGGGGAACTGTACGAGCGTTTGATCGGCGAGGACCTCAGCCTCATCAAGCACGCCCCCTTCGTAGCCGGCCCCCTGATAGGCTCGCAACTTGGCCTGCAGGCCAAGGAGATGGGCCTGGAGGAGGAAGTCACTCTCCGGGTATTCGTTCCGCAGCAGGGTGTAGAAGTAGTCGGCGTCGATCCACTGCCGCTCGAGAAAGTGGGCATTGGCCTGGGCAACGATGCTGTCGTCGGCGAGGGAACCACGCGGATCGTTGATCCGCACATGATCGTAGGCCTTGAGGGCCCGGCCGCGGGTGTCGAATAATGGTCGGCTGCGGTCGATGACGTTGGGAACGATCGTCCAATAGTTGTTCTTCTCATCGAGCGCGATCCAGTACTGGGCGATCACGAACTGACGCTGCGCGATCCGATCGAGGTAGCGGGTGTTGGCGTACTTCTTCACCAACTCGTCGTAGCAATCCTCCGCCTTGGGATATTTGTCGGTGAAGAACCAGCACTCGGCCAGTTGCCAGAGGGCATCCTCCTCGATCACCGAATCGGGCCAGCGATCGATCGATTGTTTGTATTTTGGGATCGCTTCGGCATATTTTCGCTGGGTGAACAGACCATCGGCCTCGGCGAGCGCCCGGCGGGCCACCGGCTCATTCGGGCCGCGTCCCACCATCTTCTTCCACCGGCGTTTGACGTTGTCCCCCTTAAACCAGTCCCAACCGCTGGCAGTCTCGGGGGCGGTGTATTCGGAGGAGATGATCGAACTGTCGGCATCCTCACCCAATTCACCAGCCACCTTCCGTTCCGCATCGGCTCCCCGCCGCGACCAGGGCCAGGAAGGGGGCTTCATCGTCGTCGCGCAACCCGCTGTGCCCAGAGCGCAGACCACCGCCAGAACCGCGGAGAGAACACGGCGGTGGCCGTCACGGGGGGGCGGTGGCGTAGGCATGGGAGACTTTGGGGGGGATCGAGTTCGGTGAGTGATCTAAGGAGAGCTGCGTGGTGCCGAGGGGAGAATGCGCTGCGCCAACCGCGGTCGCTTGCCGAGGATGTGGGCGAGGTAGGTGTTCATGACGGCCCGCAGTTCTCCACTGACAGCATCGGGCAGCGGGTGCTCAGGCTCGTTTCGGGTGGGGCCGACCAGACGCTGGAGCGCGGCGAGTGTCCCCGACGACACCGACACCACCGCGCGGCGTCCCTGCCGGCAATGACCGCACAGCACGCCGCCGTCGAGCATCCCGAATGCCACCCGCTGCGCGGTGGGCAATGCCGCCCGGCATGCGGCGCATCGCGACAGCGCCGGAGCCTGCCCAGCGGCGCGGAGGGCAGCCAACTCGAAGCGGGCGATGCATGGCCAGACCACCGCATCGGGGCCGGCGTGACCGGAGAGACGGTGAAGCGTGTGGCTGGCGGCATCGAACAACTCCCCTTGCGGGTCGGCATCGGCAGTGAGGGCGTCGAGCAGTTCCGCGACATACATCCCGCCATGGAAGGCCGCCAAACTGGTGGCGACCCGGAATCTGCTCTCGAGACAGGCCTCGGTGAGCAGGTCGAGCCCGCCCGAGGTTTTGCGAAGGACCAGTACCTGACAGGAGGAAAGCAGGTCAAGGGCGGCATCAAACCCACCCTTCGGCCGCCACGCTCCCTTCGCCAAGGCCCGCAGTTTGCCGAACTCGCGGGTGAAGAGTGTCACCACGGCGCTGGTTTCACCGAATGGCACGGCCCGGATGACGATGGCTCGGGCCTTATCCGCGGCCATGGAAACTCACACTGGGGGGGACAGCCTGCTGATCCGCACCAGATCGATCCGGTGCCGTGTGGCGGAGAGCACCTCCCAGACCGCCCCGTGCGATTCGAACCGCTCGCCGGCGTCGGGAATCCGTCCCAGATGGTGGAACACGAACCCGCCGACCGTTTCGTAGTCGGCTTCCTCCGGCAGGTCCAGCCCCATCCGGGAATTGAGGTCGGCAAGTCTCACCTGGGCGCGGGCCTCAAAGCCCCCAGACGACACCACTCTGAGGCCGTCAGAGAAGGCCTCGTCGTGTTCATCGGCGATCTCTCCGACGATCTCCTCGAGGGCGTCCTCGATCGTCACTAATCCTGAGACCCCGGCGAATTCGTCGGTGACCACCGCCATGTGAGTGTGCGTCCGCTGGAACTCGCGGAGCAGGTTCTGCACGCTCATCGCCTCGGGAACGAAGTAGGGGGGCCGCAGCAGCGGCCGCAGCGGCGGCGGTTCAGCGCCGGGCCCGGCCTGCTGCATGGCGGTCAATTGCGTGAGCAGTTCGCGGGTGTGGAGGATGCCGACGATATCGTCGGGCGAACGATCCCAGACCGGCAATCTGGTGTGGGCGCTGTCGGCCGCCAGACGGAGCACCTCATTCCAGGGGGTCGCCAGGGGGAGTGTCACCATCGCGGTGCGGGGGGTCATGATCCTGGCGACACGGACCTCCTGCAGATCCATCACCCCCTCGATCATGTCGCGTGCGGCCCCCTCGAGCCGGCCGTCCCGCAGAGCGTCGTCAACCACCTGCCGCACCTCGTCCTGCACGCTCGGCTCATCGGCCTGCGCAGCCCGGCGGCCGAACATCCCGGCAATCGCTCCGGAGAGGAGCGCCACCCAATGGATGAAGGGGCGCGTGATCGCCACCAGCGGTCGCCACACCGGCCAGGTGATGATGAGGATTGTGGGACCAGCAATCACGGCTAGCAGCATCGGCACCGCCACCAACGCCAGCCATACCAGCCCCACCCACCCCACCAGTGCGGGCCAGCGGAGCACACCTGGGGCCGCCACCGCCTCCAAACTGTGGCCTGCCAAGAGCGTCGCTGCGGCCGCCGTCGAGACCACAATCGTGGCCGCCACGAAGGCCACCGGCTCGCTGCCGGCGACGATTTCGTCAGCCAGTCCCGGGACACCGCGCATCCGGCACAATTCCTGGAGCCGATGACGGGGCGCGCCGCGGGCAACCCGGGCCTGCACCGCAGCCAGGCTGGCCACCGCCAGCAGCACCAGTCCCCCCTCGATCCCCGCCGGAATGTTCATCGCACCCTCCTAACCGGCCGACGGCCGCGGGGAGGCAGTGGCATCCCCAGCGATGCCAGCAGCGATCGCTCGCGACGGCGCATCGCCCGCCGTGCCACCGGCTCGAGGTCGTCGTGGCCGGTGAGGTGGAGAATTCCATGGAGCACGTAATAGGCCGTTTCCTGCCGCGCCGTCCAACCGTATTCCGCCGCCATCCGCACCGCGGTCTGGCAACTGACAACGATGTCGCCGCGGAGGATGCGCTCCCCGTCCGGGCGGCTGGCTGGCGGATCGGAGAGGTCGAAGGTGATCACGTCGGTGGCTGTCGGGTCGTTCATCCACTCCTGGTGGATGGCCGCTATCCGCTGGTCATCAACCAGGAGGATTGAGATCTCAGCGCTCCCCACCCCCTCTGCCCGGAGGGCACGGCGGACGATTCGCTCAAGCCACGGGCTTCCGATCCGCACCCGTCGCTGCCGGTTGGCGATGTCGACCACCACACTGGCCGTTGCCGGGCGGGAAAGGGGGGCATCACGGCGGGGAAGACTGCCGGAAGAATCGCGACGGCGGGCCACTAGGCCGTCCTCTGATCGGGGTACTTCACGCGGCCGTGGTACACCGCGGTCAGGCTCTTCACCAGACTCTGTTCCATGATCTCCAGTTCCTCAAGAGTCAACCCGCACTCATCGAACTGTCCGTCGAGAAGCCGCTTCATTGCCAGATCGTGGACCAAGCCCTGGATCCGCGCTGGAGTCGGCTCGGTGAGGGCACGGCTGGCGCTTTCGACAGCGTCGGAAAGCATCAGCACCGCCGACTCGCGCGTCCGCGGCTTGGGGCCAGGGTAGCGGTAGGTCTGCTCATCGACGTCACCGCCATTGGGATCGGCCAACTGTCGTTCGGTGGCGCGGCGGTAGAAATACTCCACCAACGTCGTGCCATGATGTTCCACAATCAAGTCGACGATCGGCTGGGGGAGATTGTGCTGGCGGGCGAGTTCCGCCCCCTCTTTGACGTGGGCGATGATAATCAGCGTGCTCATGGCGGGAACGAGCGACTCGTGCCGGTTCCCCTGCTGCCCCTGGTTTTCCACGAAATATGCCGGCTTGAGCATCTTGCCGATATCGTGGAAATAGGCCCCCACCCGGACCAGCAGTCCCCGGGCACCGATCGCCTCCGCCGCCGCCTCGCCGATGCTGGCGACGTTGATCGAATGGTTGTAGGTGCCGGGGGCGCGGCGGACGAGTTCCTGGAGAAGCGGATGGGCCACATCCCCCACCTCGAGGAGGCTCAAGTCGGTAAGCACGCCGAACGACCGCTCGATGAATGGCAGCAGGCCTGTCATCAGGAAGCCGGCCAGCACCGTCCACATCCCCGTCCGTCCCGCCTCGTAGAGCAGCTGCCAGTCGAGGATCCGTTCCTCGAGGAGTTGGGCCCCGAGTTGCGTGGCCATCGCCACCGCGCCTGCCCACAGCCCGACATAGATCAACTTGCTGCGGCTCCTCAGGCGGCCCATCCAGAAGATCATCGCCGCAGCCGCTGCGGCCAGGGTCACATAGTCGGCCATGCCGCGTCCCAGACCGATGACCACCACCAAGGCCACCTCGGCCGCCAGCAGGAGCGAGAGATCCTCGTCGTAGGCGATGGCCACCGTCATCGCGAACAACAGCAGCGGCACAACCTCGGCCCGCCAGGCGTCGCCCGCAGCGAAAAGACAGAGCACCACCGTGGCCACCGAGAGCCCCAGCAAGGTCGCCACGTGCCCGAGGTCGTCGAGCACCTCATGGTGGTGCATATGGATGTAGAAACCGGCGAGCGTGAACATCGCCACGAAGAGCCCGAACATCGCCGCCGTTCGCCCGGCCCGTTGCTTGGCATCCTGCTGCCGCACGTATTCGTCGTGTTCGCGGCGGAGCAGCACCATCTCATCGGGTGTCAACGGCGCACCGGGGGCGGCGAGCACGTCGCCTGAGGCGTAGCGGATGAATTGCTGAGGGGTCTTCTCCATGGCATCCGCCTTCGCGGCACTGGTCGCCTCGCGGTCGATCTCCAGTGATCCGGAGAGTTTGGGCTCGATCCAGACGAAAACACGGTCGGAGAAGTCGCCTTCACCGAGTTCCTCCTCCAGCCGGCCACGGAGGCGAATCTTCGTCTCGCCGAGTAGAGCGTCGGCAACTTGAACGCGGGTCGTCTCCGTGGTGTTGCCCAGCGGGTGGACATCAATCTCGGTCTGGCTTCCCTCGTCGATGCCGTGCTGGATCGTCTCGAGGACACCGGTGGTGATGACGTCAGCGAACGCCCGATCGATCCCTTTGTCGAACTCCAGTTGCAACTCTTTGGAGTCGAGCCGGCCGCGGAACCTCTCAAATTCTTCCCGAGCCGCCTGGAGGGCCGCGTCATCCGCCGACGGAACAGCCTCCGGCAACGCCGGAGGGACAGGATCCCCAGATGGTTCCCCCGGCGGCAGAGGCTGGGCCGACTGGGCTTGGGCTGCCTTGGGATGAAGCCCGGCGAGCACCGTTGCCGCCTCGGGAGCGAACTCGATCCAGGCGTCACGGGAGACCGCGTTGAGGTCATCGGCGGCGCCGATCTCGGCAGCCCGGTTCTTCAATCCGTCACGGAGGCGCAGCAGCGGCGACTGGTCTTGGGTGTACACCACCCGGACCTGCGCCGCGGCCCGTTCCTGGGCTGCCCGCGTCCGCTCCGGATCGGGTCTTTCAAAGGGAACGCGGGCCGCGATCCCGCGGGCCACCACCGTCCCGTCGTGGTAGGGAAGCGGTTCGCTCCAGCCGTGCAGGAGGATCAACAGCACAGCCGCCGCACCGAGGCAGAGTGCCAACCGGAGCAGCACCTCAGCCCGCGAGGCCCGTTCCAGAAGCTTCCCCCAGAAGCCCAGCGGGGCCTCCACGGAACTGCCGCGACGGATGGTACGGCGATAAGAGGAAGGGGCGATAGGCATACGTTGGGCGTTCGTTCAGCGAGACTGCCGGCGGCCATCGGTCTCGCGGCCGTCGTCGTTGTAGGCATCGACGATCCGCTGCACGAGCGGATGGCGGACGATGTCACCGCCGCCGAGCCGGACGCGGCAGCAGCCGGGGACGTTCTGAAGTCGATTCATCGCATCGATCAAGCCGCTGGTGCGGTTGGATGGCAGGTCGATCTGCGTGGTATCGCCTGAGATCACCATCTTCGAGCCCATCCCCAGCCGGGTGAGAAACATCTTCATCTGCAGGACGGTCGTGTTTTGGGCTTCGTCCAGGATGATGAAGGCGTTGTTGAGAGTCCGGCCGCGCATGTACGCCAGCGGGACCATCTCCACGACGTCCTGCTCGCCGAGCCTCTTGAGGAGCTCGAAGTCCATCAGTTCGCGGAGGGCATCAAGGAGCGGCCGGAGGTAGGGATTGATCTTCGCCTGGAGGTCACCGGGGAGGTAGCCGAGGCTCTCCCCAGCCTCCACCGCGGGACGGACGAGCACGATCTTACGGACCTGCTCGGCACGCCACTGCGAGACCGCCATTGCCACTGCCAGGAACGTCTTGCCACTCCCCGCCGGCCCGTTGCACAGCACGATGTCGTGGTCGCGAATTGCCTTCACATACGCCGCCTGCCCCTCCGACCTGGGAACCACATGCCGTCCGGCACGCTGGACGTCGATCGGCTCGTGGTGCACCGGCGGCTCTCCGCCGGTGACCGCCGAGATCGCCTGGGAGACGTCGGAAGCGTCTACCGTACCGCGGTCGCGGGCCACTCGGTCGAGTTGTTCGAAAAGCGTCGTCGCCATCTTCACCGCCGGCGCTTCCCCCTCGATGCGGATCGAGTCGTCACGGGCCGACACGCCGACCCCCAGGGCGGCACGAATCCTCCGCAGGTGCTGATCCCGCGGGCCGAAGATGGCCAGGATCCGTTTCGAATCGACCACCGCGATGGTTGTGCGGTTCATCGGAGCCCGTGTCGCATGGGGCGTCGACGGCATCGGGGTGAAAGGAGGACGGCGAAGGGATTCAATCGAAGTATACCCGCTCGCGGCGGGCAGGTCCGACAAGCCCAATTTCCGGCTTTACTCTCGGAATTCCGGGGGGCTTCCCGGTCGCGGAAACAGTTTTCGGTTGGCAGATGCAATACAGCCGGGCCGCGGTCCGGATCAACAACCTCTCGCCGGCGAGTGCCGGCGTCGCCATGCACATGTCGTCTTCGGCCAGGGTGTTGGTGTGCAGCGGTTCGAAGCTGTCTCCCGCCCGGAAGACGCTGGTCACGCCATCTTCGTTGAGGCAAAAAATCTTCCCGTCGGCGGCCCATGGCGAGGCGGTGAAAGCCCGGCCCTCGGGAATCCGCTGCGGGCCGAAGAGTTCCCGGCCATCGCTGCCGGCGTAGGCGGCGAGAAAGCCGCGGTCGTGAAGGACGAAGAGACGGCCATCGACCGACAGCGTGGTGGGGTTGTAGGGAGCGGCCGTGGGCTGGCACCAGGCAATCGACGCATTCGATGTCTCCCCCGCTGCCAGCGAGATGTCGCCGCTGGCACCGGGGCGGATCGCGTACAGCGGCTTGGACTTGTCGAGGACGTACCCCGACGACACGCACAGCAATCCATCGTGCTCGTAGGGGGTGGCGATGGTGATGGCCGACATCCCCCGCAGTGTCCAGAGAAGTTCGCCGGCGGTGCCATAGGAGCGCACCTGCCCCGTGCCCGGGGTGACAATCTCGGTCCGCGTCGGCGTCACCCACACATACGGGGTCGCCCAATTGCTCCCCTCGTCGCGGGCCACCCGCCATACCTCGCGGCCGCTGGCGGCTTCGAGGGCCACGATCTCCGACTCGTCCTGATTGTCGTTGACGAGATAGAGGCGGCCATCGTGGAGCACCGGGGATGAGGCGGTCCCCCAGCCGTTGCGCATCGCCCGTGCCGGCAAGGGGCGGTCCCAGAGTTGATTGCCGTCGTGGTCGAAGCAGAAGAGGCCGACGTTGCCGAACAGGCACCACAGCCGCTCGCCGTCGGCGATCGGAGTTTCCGAAGCGTAACTTCCCTTGATATGAATCGGTTGGGCCGGCATCCCCTCGTGCACCGTCTTTTCCCAGAGCAGAGCCCCCGAGGTGAGGTCGAGGCACAGCACCTTCCAGCGATGCTGCATCTCGGCGGGAGCGGCTCTGTCGCCGCCGAAATAGAGCCCCTTCTTGGCCTCTTCGATCGGGCCAGTGGACTCCACCGTGGTGACGAACACCCGCGTTCCCCAGACCACCGGAGAAGACCAGCCACGGCCCGGTAGATCGGTTTTCCAGGCGACGTTCTCCGTTACTGACCAGTGGTCTGCCATGCCGCCGGTTGCCGACACGCCGCGTGCCTGAGGACCGCGGAACGCCGGCCAGTTGCCCTCTTCGGCCCGTGCCGCCGCCATCAACACGAAGATCGCCAATGCCCCGACCAGCCCGTTCCAACGCGTCATGCCTACCACCCTCAAAGGAGAAGAAGATCCGTCCGTCCCGCTTCAAGCCAAGGAGCTGCCGCTACCTACCCTGCCGCAGTCCACAACAGCCAAGCTACAGGCGCGGCGAAGAGGAGCGAGTCGGTGAGGTCGAGGATGCCCCCCATCCCACCCAGGGTTGATCCAGAGTCCTTGAAGCCGGCCTCGCGCTTGAGAAGAGACTCGGCGAGATCGCCCATGATTCCCGCCGCCCCCACCGCCACTCCGTAGACTCCAAAGCCCCCCCACGGCCCAGGGTTGCCGGCAACGCCGCTCTGACCAATGACCACCAGCGCGATCCACGCTGCCAGGAGCGCACCGGCAAACGATCCGGCCACCCCCTCCCAGGTCTTCCCCGGGCTGAGAATCGGCGCCATTTTCCTCCGCCCGCACGTCGAGCCGACCAGATACGCCGCCACATCCCCCGACTTCACCACGGCCACCAGACTCAGCAGCGGCAGCAGGCCCGGTGGCCCCCACGTGCCATCCCCCCGCGGCATGCCAAGGAGGCGCAGTGCCACGATCGCCGACAACGGTAATCCCACCACCACCATCATGAGCACCGCAGCCAGCAGACGCTCGAGCGCCTGGCCCTGCGGCCGGTAGAGAACGATCTCCACGAGGAATGCCGCTGCGACTCCTCCCAGCAACGCCAAGGCAGCCCACCCACAGGCCACGGCGGGCGGACCAGCCAGATCCGCGCCGTGAAAGGCAGGACTGCCCAGGGCCGCCGCCAGCGGCACGAACATGGCACCGATGACCACGGCTCCGCGGGCGGCAAAGCCTCGAGCGGCCAGCAACGACCGCAACTCCTCTGCCGCTCCCACAGCCAGGACGAGGGCCACCGGGAGCAACCACCAAGCGGGGCGGGCCCCCGCGAACCCCGTGGCATCCGCCCAGACAAGGAGCAGGAAAAACCCCAGCAGGCTGAAACCAACCACCACCCGCGACACCAGCGGGGAGGCCAGGGGGCGAACTGCCCCGGTGGATGGGTCAGAGCTGGAAGCAGATGGCGTCACGTCTGGCCGAGCCCCCCGAAACGGCGCTCGCGGCGGGCATAGGCGGAAAGTGCAGCGTCGAGTTGGGGTTCGTCAAAGTCGGGCCAGAGACTGTCGGTGACCCAGAGTTCGGCATAACTGATTTGCCAGAGCAGGAAGTTGCTCACCCGCATCTCGCCGGCGGTGCGGATGAGCAGATCGGGATCGGGAGTGCCGGCGGTATCGAGCGCGGCAGCGAACCGCTGTTCGTCAATCGCATCCGGATCGAGTCCTCCGTCGCGCGCCTCGCGGGCGAGACGGCGGGCGGCATCGACGATCTCGGCGCGGGATCCGTAATTGATCGCCAGACAGAGCCGTAACCCATCATTGGCCGCACAGAGGTCGGTGGTCTTGTCGAGAGCGGCGAGCGTGGCCGCCGGCAGGCCGTCGCGGCGGCCGATCATCGACAACTGCACGCGTTGCTTCTGCAACAGGCTCCGCTCCTCGACGAGGTATTGCTCAAGGAGCACCATCAGAAACGAGAGCTCCGCTTCTGGCCGCCGCCAGTTCTCGCTCGACAGGCAGTAGAGAGTCAGTTGTTCGATTCCCAGGCGGACGCACTGCTCGGTCGTCCGTCGGACACTCGCTACACCACGACGGTGCCCCTCGATCCGTGGCAGGCCACGGCTCCGGGCCCAACGGCCGTTGCCATCCATGATGATCGCCACGTGCCGCGGCAGACGGTCGCTCCGCGATGGGGCGGCAGTCAGGCGTTCGCCGGCGAGGGGTGCGGGTGTCGTGGCCATGGCTTCGGGGGGGCGGCGGACCCGTCGCGCGGGCCGACGCGGTCTCGGAGGATCGTCTGTTCCCGGTCGGGACCGACCGACACGATCGACACCGGCCTGCCGAGCAGTTCACCGATGCGATCAAGATAGTTCCTCGCCGCCCGGGGAAGATTATCGTAACCGCGCACGGCCGACAGATCCTCCCCCCAGCCGGGCAGTGTCTCGTAGACCGGCACGGCCCGCTTCAGATCATCAGCATGGCTGGGGAACTGGGTCACGCGGCGACCATCGATCTCGTAGGCCGAACAGATCCGCACCTCGTCGAGGCCGGAGAGCACATCGAGGAGCATCACCGAAAGTTCGTCGACGCCCGAGAGCCGGGCCGTGTAGCGGGCAGCGACGGCATCGAACCAGCCACAGCGGCGCGGTCGGCGGGTGACGGTACCGTACTCGCGTCCCCGCTCGCGGAGGTATTCCCCGGTCGCGTTGCTCTGCTCGGTGGGGAGAGGACCGCCGCCGACACGGGTGGAGTAGGCTTTGAGAACGCCGATCACCCGATCGACCCACCGGCCCGGAACACCCGATCCGCTGGCCACACCGACCCCGGAGGAGTTGCTGCTGGTGACGAAGGGGAACGTACCGTGATCGATGTCGAGGAGCGATCCTTGTGCCCCCTCAAACAGCAGGCGTTTCCCCTCCTCGGCGGCGTCGAGGAGAAAGGCGGTGGTGTCGGCGACGTGGGGCCGGAGTCGCTCTGCATGGCGGGCATAATCGTCATGGATCGCGGCGGCGTCGAGTTCGGCTAGCGCGGTGTGACCGGCGCTCGCCCAGCCGGCCAAGAGCCGGTTCTTGACCTCGACAATGTGGCCCAGGGTGTCGCGGAAGTCGGGGCGGTAGAGGTCGCCCAGCCGGATGGCCAGCGAACGGCCCACCTTGTCGCGGTAGCACGGACCGATGCCCCGGCCGGTGGTGCCGATCGCCTCTCCGCCGGAGAGGCTGCCATCGAGGAGACGGTCCTCGGCAATGTGCCAGGGGAAGACGACGTGAGCCCGATCGCTGAGGAGGAGTTTGGAGCCCATCGAGACCCCGCGCGATTCCAGACCGTCCATTTCGCGGATCACGCTGGCAGGATCAAGCACCACCCCGCCGGTGACGACGCAGGTGACGCCGTCGCGAAGGATGCCGCTGGGAATCAGCGAAAGTTTCCAGGTCTGGCCGTTGCAGACCACGGTGTGGCCGGCATTGGCCCCCCCCTGGTAACGGACGACGATGTCATGCTCTTCGGTGAGCAGATCGACGAGTTTCCCCTTGGCCTCATCCCCCCATTGCAGACCGATAACACAGGTGCCGGGCACGGATGGAGATCCTCGCAAGGGACGAAACAAAACGGCGAAACCGATTGGAGGCGGCTGCCGCGAGGCCTCCCCAGTGTAGAGTCTAGAACCAGGGAATACCCGGTCAAGCGAACGGTCAGACTCCACGCAACGCCCGCTCTCGTCAGTGCCGGCCCCCCTCGGTCTAGCCGTCAAGGTCGGCACCCATCCTCTCCTCGGCGTCCTTGGCTCCCCCCTGGCGTCCATTGTTCCCCCTGCCCCCCGATCCACCGCCTCCACAGGCGACACTTCCGCCACCCGCGATGAATTCAAAGCCCCCCCACCGTTTCGTTCACCACGTCGGCCCCGCCGACAGTGGCCAGACGCTCTCTGCCTACCTCCGAGAACGGATGGAGGGAGCGAGTTGGTCGCAGGTGCAGAAACTGGTGCGGTCGCGGCACGTCATGATTCATGGCAACATCTGCACCGACGCGGCCCGCCGGCTGAAGGAGGGAGAGGTGGTAAAGATCCTCCCTGCCGCCGCCGCGGCCCCCCCGCAGGCGGACGACCTCCGGATCGTCCACCTTGACGATGACGTCGTCGTGGTCGACAAGCCTTCAGGAATCACCACCACGCGGCACGCCGAGGAGCGGGGGTGGCCGGCAAAGCGGCGTCAGGTGCAACCCACTGTCGATGAGATGCTCCCAGCGGTGATCGACCGCCTGCTGGCGACGCGGTCATCATCCCGAAAGGGTCCACCGACAAAGCCCCGCGACGGACAGGGGGGAACGCGTCGGCTGCCGCCGGTCCGGGCCGTGCACCGCATCGACAGGGAAACCAGCGGACTGCTGGTCTTCGCCCGCTCCGTTCCTGCCGAACGGATCCTCGCCGAACAGTTCCGCGCCCACACCACCCACCGCCGTTACCTGGCAGTGTGTGTGGGGAGAGTCTCGACAGGCACGATGATCTCCAACCTCGTCCGCGACCGTGGTGATGGCCGTCGCGGTTCGTCGGAGGACGAGGAGGGGAAGCGATCCGTGACGCACGTCCGCCCCATGGAGCACTTCGGCGAGGACTACACGCTGGTGGAATGCCGCCTGGAGACCGGCCGCACGCACCAGATCCGGATCCACATGGCCGAAAGCGGTCACCCGGTGTGCGGCGAGCGGGTCTACTCCGCGCCCCGCGGAGTCACCATTGAAGACCGCTCGCAAGCGACGCGCGTCGCCCTCCACGCCACGGAACTCGGTTTCGTCCACCCCGTGTCGGGGGAGGAATTGCGGTTTTCCAGCCCTCTTCCCAGTGATATCTCCCGCCTCCTCAAAAAACTCCGCGGCACGGTCGCCGGTCGCCGCGGACGTCGTCCTCCCTTTGCCGGCGGCGACCGCGACTGAATTGGCGTAGAATCGGGCTCTTCGCAGCCCTTCTCAAGCGAGCCACCCGAGCCCCCTGTCAATCCTCCGATGGACACCGTCCGCTTCCGGCACGCCCACTTCACCGCCCGCTTTCCGGTCGGCTACCGCTACGCGCCGTCACACTTCTGGATGCTGCCTGCGGAAGATGTTGAGGGGCAGGCTGGGGAACCGGTCGTGTGGCGGGTGGGGATGACAAAGTTCGCCACGCGGATGCTCGGTGAGTTGGTGGAGATGGTCCTCGATGTGGTTCCGGGGCAGCCCGTCAGCGGCGGACAGCGACTGGGCACGGTGGAGGGCTTTAAGGCCGTCAGTGATCTGTTTTCAGTGGTCGAGGGGGATTTCATCGGTCCCAATCCACTCCTCAGCACTGAGTCGTGCCTCACCCACTCCGATCCCTACGTCAACGGCTGGCTGTACGAGGTCCGCGGCAGGCCGGTGGAGGGAGACCTCGACGTCCACGACTACGTCGAACTGCTCTCCGCGACAATCGATCGGCTCCACGCGTCCCGCTATAGTGGCTCGACACCCCCCACTGAGGCCCCCCCACCATGACGACCTCGTCCGGACACACCGCCCGCTACGTGATGATCGGTGGCTTTCTGGGTGCGGGGAAGACCACCTCCATGCTCCGTGCCGCGGCATGGTTCACCTCCCGCGGCCTCCGCGTGGGACTGGTGACCAACGATCAGGCTGGCGGGCTCGTCGACACGGCGCTTGCCCGAGCGCACAACCTCGCCGTCGAGGAGATCGCCGGCGGCTGCTTCTGCTGCCGATTCACCTCGCTGGTGGAGGCTGCCTCCCGGCTGGAGAAGGAATCCGCCCCCGAGATCCTCCTCGCCGAGCCGGTGGGAAGCTGCACCGACCTGGTGGCAACCGTCAGCCTGCCGCTGGAGCGGATCTACGGCGACCGCTTTACGGTGGCGCCGCTGAGCGTGGTTGTCGATCCGCTGCGGGCGATGCGGGTGCTGGGGATCGGCGGAGTGGGTGGCTTCTCTGCCAACGTCACCTACATCTACCGCAAGCAGTTGGAGGAGGCGGAGATCATCGTCATCAACAAGTGCGACCTCGTTTCGGAAGCGCAGCGTGCCGCCCTCCGGACGGGCTTGGCTGCAGAGTTCCCGGGGGCCCGCCTGATTGAGGGCTCGGCACGAGACGGCACGGGGCTCGATCCTTGGTTCGAAGCGTTGCTGGCCGATTCCTCGGCGGCCACCGCGATCGATGACATCGACTATGACCGCTATGCCGACGGCGAATCGCTCCTCGGCTGGCTCAACGCCGAGGTGCGTCTCGGCGTGCCCGGCGGCGTGGAGTGGGATGGCAACGCCCGGCTCGTCGACATCCTGGCGTCGATCCGGGCCGCGGTGGAGCGAAGCGGGCATGAGATAGCGCATCTCAAGGCAACGCTCTCGGTGGAGGGGGACGCCTTCGAACTGGCGGCCGCGAATCTCGTGCGGACCGACGCCGGCCCCGAGCTCTCCCACCGCCTCGCCGACCCACTCGATGCCGGTCGGTTGCTCATCAACCTCCGGGCAGAGGCCGATCCGGCCGTCCTCGAATCAGCTCTCCGATCGGCACTCGATGCGCTTGGGGATGAACTCCCCGCCGAGATCGTGCACTGCGAGCACTTCCGGCCCGGACGCCCCGTTCCCACGCACCGGCTGACAGGCCTCGCTGGTCGGGCCTGACCCGATTTTTACTCCCGCTCCGAGGCCATTGAGGCACCCCTCCCATGCTCCCGCAATTGACATCGCGGATCCTCAACACCGTATCGCCAAAGTGCCTCTGGAAGGCCGGCTGGAATTTCGGCGTCAAAGGGATGCTCTCGGTGGAGCGTTTCAAGGCCCGGAAGCGCAAAGGGATCGTTTTTCCGCCGTTCCTTCACCTCTCGATCATCAATTCCTGCAATCTCCGCTGCCAGGGATGCTGGGTCGATGTCCAGTCGCCGCGGACGATGATGACTACCGACGAGTTGGACGCGATCGTCACCGACGCCAAACGCCACGGGAACTCGTTCTTTGGGATCCTCGGGGGGGAGCCGTTCCTCCATCCCGGACTCTTTGAGTTGCTGGAAAAACATGGCGACTGTTACTTCCAAATCTTCACCAACGGCCAATTGATCACCCCTGACGTGGCCCGACGCTTGGCCCGGGTGGGGAACGCAACCCCGCTGGTGAGCATTGAGGGGGATGCGGTAACAAGCGACGTGCGCCGCGGCAACCGTCAGGTCCTCGACCGCTCGCTTCGTGGTCTCGAGTTGTGCCTTGAGGCGCGGCTGCTGACGGGCGTGGCCACGAGCCTCTGCCAATCGAACATCGACCAGATGCTCAGCGAATCCTGGCTCGATCGACTGATCGGCATGGGGGTGCACTACGCTTGGTTCCACACCTACCGGCCGGTCGGTCCCGAGGCATCTCCGGAACTCGCACTCCGCCCCGATCAGCTCGTCCGGGTCCGCCGGTTCGTCGTCGAGCAACGGGCGCAAAAGCCAATCGCCATCATCGACGCCTACTACGACGGTGAGGGGCAGGCGTTGTGCCCAATGGCCGCCGGCATCACCCATCATGTCGGACCGTCGGGGTTCGTGGAGCCCTGCCCGATCATCCAATTGGCCGTCGATGACGTCCGCAGTGGATCGTTCTACGAGATCGTGACCCGTTCGGAATTCCTCCGCGACATGCGCGACGCCGCCGCCGCCCACAGTCGGGGCTGCGTGATGCTGGAGAATCCCCGCCTCGTGCTGGAGATCGCCGACCGGCACGGCGCCCGTGACACGACGCAGCGGGGTACCGCACGGGAGGAGTTGCTGGCCGCCACGCCACGCAGCAGCCAGGACCTCCCCGGCCGTGAGATCCCCGAGAAACACTGGATGTACCGCCTCGCCAAACGGCATTGGTTCAACGACTTTGACACCTACTCCCGTGATGCGGCGCGAGACGCCTCCGGCCGGCTGCCATCCGCGCGGATTTCCGCGGCCGCGGGACGGGGGGAGGGACCAGACCGATGAGCGAGCTTTCCGCAGCAGGGAATCCAACGACCAGCAACCCACCGGCGGTGCGGATGCTCTATTGCCGCTGCGCGTTCGCCCAGGTGGTGCCAGCGGATGTGAAGGGGGCGGTGCTCGACGGCCTCGCCTCCTCGGGAGCGGGATTCGAGGCGGTGGCCGACCTCTGCGATATGGCGGCGCGGCGCGATCCACATCTGGTCGATCTGGCGGCTCTGGCCAAAGGGGGAGCGACACTCCGGATCGCTGCCTGCTGGCCACGGGCCGTGCGGGGCCTGTTTCACCTTGCCGATGCTCCCCTCGGTGAGAGCCGGGTGGAGATTCTCAACATGCGAACGCTCCCTGCCGATCGGGTTCTCTCGGGCATGCTCCACGGCGACGCCGCAGCCGTGACCGAAAGTGATTCTCCCCGCGATGACGCCGCCGCCGAGAAGGCGGCAACTGGACGGATCGCGGCCTTGGATGCCGCCAAGACCCCCTGAAGCAACTCTTCTTCAAGATTCAAGAAATAGAGGCCGGTCATGACGGTGGTGACAGGACAACAGCCGCGAGTGGTGCTCTACGAGGGGGCCGGCGCCGAACCGCTCCCGGCAGCGGAGCGGGCGGAGTTGCTCGCCTCGCTCCTTGACCGCGGCTATTCGGTGACGATGGCGCACCAGGGCGCCGCGCCGGCGGCCGACGCGGCCACGTTTATCGTCGTCGGTCGCTTTGGGGGGACGGCGCCGAGTGTCGAGGGTCCTGATGCCAGCCGGGTGAGTGTCCGTGACTGCACTGGGCGCTCAATGAGCGAGGTGGTGGGGTTGGTGGAGGAGGCCCGGCAAGGCAGGCCGCTCAACAATCCTGCTGCCGGCGATGCCTGGAAGCCATGGTTTCCGGTGATCGATCAGGCCCGCTGCACCAACTGCATGCAGTGCCTGAGTTTCTGCCTGTTCGACGTCTACGGAGTTGATGCCGAACATCGCCTGCGGGTCGAGAACCCTGCCAACTGCAAGGTCAACTGCCCGGCCTGCTCGCGGGTCTGCCCCGAAGTGGCGATCATGTTCCCGAAGTATCACGCCGGCCCCATCGACGGGGCTCCGGTGACACAGACCGACGTCGGTCGGGAGAAGATGAAGGTCGATATTTCCGCCCTGCTGGGGGGAGACATTTACGCGCGGCTCCGCGAGCGGTCCAGCGAGGCAAAAAATCGCTTTTCCCGCGAGCGCAGCGCCGACCAGGCACTGGCGGAGCGGCGCCGCTGCCTCACCAAGCTGGCCGACGCGGCCGCCATTCCCCGGGAAGTCCTCGATGCCCTGCCGAGCCCGGAGGAGATCCTGCGAAAATCGGAGGAGGCGGCCCGCCGCGCTGCATCCGCCCTCGCCGGCAGGGAGGCCGCCGCCCAGAGCCAGGGAGCGGCTCCAGCCCCCGCGGAACGGGAGGAACCGGCCACCCCATCGGTCTCCCCCCCCTCGCCGTGATAGGATTCTCTTGCCGCCGCCCCGCCCCCGGGTATTCCGGGGTCCCGGGGAGTGATGCCACGGCTGGCTAGGCACGAGGTGACTTTCGATGTCGACTGCCGTTCGCTCTACGCTCCCGCTGGTGATTCTTCCGGCGCCGGTGCCCCCGGCACTTGTCAGATCGCGCCTGCCGCACCCCAAGATCCCGCAGACGAAGCCTGAACGAACTGCCTTGCTCGAGGCCATCCGCCGCGAGTTGGTGATCCGTCCGGCCACCCCGCCGCTGCGGATGGAGGAGTTGCATTCCCGCGCCCGCCAGGCGCTGGCTGAAGTCGGGCTGCCCGAGACCCATCTGGACTACGCCGGGGTGCTGGTCAACAACGAGTCGTGGCGCGATGTCCTGGCGACGATCCCTTTCGAGCGCCGCCTGCTGTTGATGCCCAAGTGCCTGCGGGTCGAAAACCGCTGCCCCGCGCCGTTCGATGAGTTCGGCCTGCTGTGCAAGAGTTGTGGTCTGTGCTCGATCCAGGACTTCCAGGCAGAGGCTGAACGCCTGGGCTATGCCGTCCTGGTGGCGGAGGGTTCGGCACTGGTGATGGCCATGATCCAAACCGGACAGATCGACGCCATCGTCGGCGTCAGTTGTCTGCCGGTGCTTGAGAAGACCCATCCGTTCGTCGAGGCGGCGGCGATCCCCGCCATAGCAATCCCCCTCCTTCAAGACGACTGCATCGACACCAATGTCGACGTCGACTGGGTCTGGGATTACATCCATCTTGAGGCGGCCGACACCTCCCGGCGGCTGGATCTCGGTGGGCTGCAGGACAGCGTGAAGACCTGGTTCGAGCCGGCGGCACTTGACGACGTCATGGGATCCCCCGAAGGCCATGCCGAACAGGTATCGCGTCAATGGCTGGGAGTCGGTGGCAAGCGGTGGAGACCGTTCCTGGCCGCTGCAGTCCACGCCGCGCTGTGTCCCCAGGCCACTGCATCGCAGGCGGTGTCGCTGCGGAAGATCGCCGTGGCCGTGGAGTGTTTTCACAAGGCGTCGCTGGTGCATGACGACATCGAGGACGGGGACTTGGAGCGCTACGGCGAACCGACCCTTCCCGGCGCGTTCGGCGTGCCGGTGGCTCTCAATGTCGGCGATGTACTGATCGGCGAAGGTTACCGGCTGATTGCCGACTCGGGCCTCGAGCCAGCCGCGATCGCCATGGCTGTCCGCGAGGCCTCACAATCGCAGCGCCTGCTCTGCCGGGGGCAGGGGGAGGAATTGGCCTGGAGCCGGACCCCCGTCACCCTCGCCAGCCGGCAGGTGCTGGAGATCTTCCGATTGAAGACGGCGCCAGCCTTCGATGTCGCCCTCCAACTCGGTGCCGTGGTCGCAGGACGCGGTGACTCCCTGGCCGATGTGCTCCGGGCCTTCAGCGAGGCGGTGGGGATCGCGTACCAGATCAAAGACGACCTCGAAGACCTGCACGACGATGCCGGACTCCTGCCAGGCGCACAACCGCGGCCGAGTGTCGTCATCGCGCTGGCCGCCGAGCGAGCCCGCGGTGAAGACCGCGATCTGCTCTCCCGACTTGCCCGCGGCGAACATGTCGAGGGGATGACCCCCGAACGGGTTCGAAAGGCGATCGGCGACTGCAAGGCCGACGAGAAGGCAGCGCTGTTGCTCGAGAGCTACAAGGAGCAGGCGGTCCGGGCTCTTGATGGCCTCGATGATCCCACCCTCAAGGGACTGCTGCGGCGCGTCTTGGGAAAAATATTCGACGAACTGCGTTTCGACGGATTCTGCCGCGAAGCGGAGCAGGAGAGGGCCCGGCAGCAGCAGCCCTCGGCACCAGCCTGAGCGGTCCCGCAGCATGAGCCAACGACTCCAGATGCTGCAGGTGGCGAGGCTGTCGCGTCGTACCCTCGGTGACGCGGCCGCAGACGTCGCCACTTTCATCCGCTCGACCGCAGTGGCCGAAGGGGGCTTCGCCAACCGCGGCGGCCGCCGCGATCTGTATTACACGTCGTTCGCCCTCGACGCTTTGGTGGCTCTCGATGCCCTCGACGTCGATGACCCGCATACCCTGCGGACGCGCGAATGGCTGCGCAGTTTCGGCGACGGCGGCATGCTTGATTTCGTCCACCGCTGCTGCCTGGCACGCGCCTGGGCATCGCAACCTGTCGGATCACTTCCCGACGAGATGCGCCGTGCGATTGCGGCGACCTTCGCCCCGCATCGCGCTGCCGACGGTGGCTGGGCGTCAAGGCGCAGTGCCCCCCGCGGCACGGCTTACGGCTGTTTCCTCGCCGCCAACGCCCACGCCGACCTCCGCCTCGATCTTCCCAATCCATCGGGGCTGGCCGACTCCCTGGAAAACCTCAGGTCGGCCGACGGCGGCTGGTCGAACGAGCCGGGCCAGGCGGAGGGCTCAACGACCGCCACGGCCGCCGCCGTGGCGACGCTCCGCTCGCTGGGGCGCTCGGTTCCGGCAGGAATCGATGCCTGGTTCCTCGCCCGCCGCCACCCAGCAGGGGGCTTCGTTGCTGCGGCAGACGCCCCCATCCCCGATCTCCTTTCGACCGCGGTCACGCTCCATGCACTCGATGCACTCGATGCCCCCTGGCGGGAGTGGCGGGAGGACGTGCTCGACTTTCTCGACACGCTCTGGACAAACGTCGGCGCGTTCCACGGATCGTGGGCTGATGACGAGCCAGATGCGGAATACACGTTCTACGGTCTGGTGGCCTTGGGGCACGCCAGCGTATGACAGTCCCGCGCCCGTCCGCCTCCGGTTCGGTGCTCCGCTCGTCGGCGTTCCACCGCTTCCGGCAGGCGGCGGTCGATCGGCTGCTCCTGGCGCGGGGAACGGGCGGCCACTGGACGGGGAGATTGTCTTCCAGCGCCCTCTCGACAGCGACGGCGATCGCCTGCCTGCGATTGGTTGAGGAGGAACTCGGCGGCAGCACGCATGCTCTGCGGATCGCAGCCGGCTCGGCGTGGCTGGTGGCAACGCAACTTCCTGACGGCAGCTGGGGCGATACCCCGCAGAGCATCGGCAATCTCTCCACCACGATCCTCTGCTGGTCGGCACTGGCTGCGGTGGATGACGATCAACTCCAGACTGGCGGCCCCCAGATTTCGGCAGGCACCTTGGAACGTGCCCGTTCTTGGATCGCAGCCCGGGCTGGCAGCACCACTCCGGCAGCAATCGCCCAGGCGCTTTCAAGCATCTACGGTCGCGATCAGACGTTCAGTGTGCCGATCCTGACCCATGCCTGTCTCTGCGGTCGGCTCGGCGATCCTCGCGATCCTGCCACCTGGCGAGTGATTCCCCAGCTCCCCTTCCAATTGGCGGTGCTGCCGCAGGACTGGTTCCGGCTCGTCGATCTCCAGGTTGTCAGCTATGCCCTTCCGGCGCTGATCGCCATCGGTCAGGTACGGCATGCCCGTGCACCCGGTTGGGGATTGAGCAGCGGACTGCGCCGCCTGGCCGTCGTGCCGACGCTGCGAACGCTCGGGGAAATCCAGCCTGCCAACGGCGGTTTTCTCGAGGCCACACCACTGACGAGTTTTGTCACCATGAGCCTGGCGGGAATGCACCAAGCCAGTCATCCAGTGGCCGTGAAGGGAACCGCGTTCCTGGTTGCCTCGCAGCGGCCCGACGGCTCCTGGCCGATCGACACCAACCTCGCCACGTGGTGCACGTCGCTCTCGGTGGGGGCCTTGTCTGCCTCCGGTCGACTGGCGGAACGGCTCGGGACTGCCGACCGGGGGATTGTCCGCGACTGGCTTCTGAATCAGCAATGGAAGAGGACCCATCCCGCCACCGGTGCGGCTCCTGGGGGATGGGCCTGGACCGATCTCCCCGGAGGCGTGCCCGATGCCGACGACACCAGCGGCGCGCTGGTGGCCTTGGCGGCGCTGGCGGGGGCCGATGGGGGGCGCCCGGCCGAGGATGTCCAGTCTGCCGCGAACGCCGGCCTCACCTGGCTGGCAGACTTAGCCAACCGCGACGGAGGGATCCCCACTTTTTGTCGGGGGTGGGGGCGGTTGCCATTCGACACCTCATGCCCCGATATCACGGCCCATTTTCTCCGCGCCGCAGCGGCGTGGGGGGCGGAGGGCCGGGTGGCCCGGGCCGTGGCGGCGGGGCAACGCTACCTGCGGGGCAGACAGCGACCAGACGGATCGTGGTGGCCATTGTGGTTTGGCAACCAAGGACATCCCGACCAGGCGACTCCGGTCTACGGCACCGCCAGGGTCGTCCTGGCCACGCTCGACACGCAGGGAGCCGAGTGGCTCTGCGCGGCGCAGTCGGCCTCAGGGAGCGTGACAAGTGCTCCCGGCCTGCCGGGGACGATCGAGGAGACGGCCGTCGCAGTGGAGGCGCTGGCGGCAGTGGTCGCAGCGACCACCGATACGGCACTTCAGAAGCGGGCGCTGCAAAGCGTGGAGGCCGGCGTGGAATGGCTCATGGAACAGACGGCGGGGGGGACAACCTATCCGTCGGCACCGATCGGCCTCTATTTCGCCAAACTGTGGTACGACGAGCAGATCTATCCTCTGGCGTTCACCGTCGCGGCAGTGGAGCGGGCCTCACGGCTTTCCGAGCGGAACTGACGCACAGCCCCACGGCCAAGTCAGCCGAGGGCGACGCGCGGTGCTTTGGAGTCCGAGGATACAAAGGCCACCAGGGCCCCCACCGCGGCGATCCACTCAGCGGCCGTCGTCTCCGGCCCCGCCGAGAAGCGCACCATGCCAAAGGTCGATTCGGGCGGAAAACTAAACCATCCTGCCGTGGCGGCGACCACCCGTGCGGCTGATGCTGTGCCGGAACTGCAAGCCGATCCGGTCGAGGCCTCGATACCGGCACGGTCGAGCGCCGCGACCATCTTCCGCGAGTCGGCACCGGGGATGAGGATGGCGAGCGTATTCCACAATCTGTCGGCGCCACCGCTGACCACGACGGCCGCCGGGAGTTGCCGACGGAGGAAGTCGATCGCCGCGTCGCGGGAGCCGGCACCGCGCGTCGCTGTCGCTGAGGCATCGCGGTCGCGGGCCTCGAGAGCCGCGACCATCCCAGCGATACCAGGGAGGTTTTCGGTGCCGGCGAGCCGTCCCGATTCCTGCGGTCCGCCAACGTCGCCAAAGAACGTGGCCTCGGCAGGCACGACGAGAAATCCAACGCCGCGTGGCCCACCGAATTTGTGGCCGCTGCCGGTCACCCAGTCGCAGCCGCCGAGCCCGGAGGCCGGGAGTTTTCCCAACCACTGCGTAGCGTCGGTGTGGTAGGGGATGCGGCGGAGTCGGCAGGCCGCGGCGATCGCCTGCCAGGGCTGGAGCACCCCGCTCTCATTGCCGGCAGCCATCACCGAAACGCAGGCCACCGGGCGACCAGCGCAGGCGTCCTGCGTCGCATTGACAACGTCGACGGGCACCACACCGTCACGGTCGACGTCCGACTCCACCACTCTGCCGGAAAAATTGGTGCCGAATGCGGCATGAACGGCGGGATGTTCCAGGGGCGAGAGGATGGCGACCGCGTCGGTCGCGGCGGTCCTGGCCAGATGCCTGGCAAGGAGATTGTTCGCCGCAGTGGCACCTGAAGTGAACACGATCCGGCGCGGGTCGTCGCAGCCCAGCAGGTCGGCCAGTCGTTCGCGGCAGTCCTCGAGGCTTGCAAGGGCCCGAGTGGCGGCGGCATGGAGACCAGAGGGGTTGTGCCACAGCCGATCGGCGGCATCCAGCCACGCCGCGCGGGCAGCGGGGTGGAGCGGCGCGGTGGCGTTGTGGTCGAAGTAGGGCACGGGGCAATCCGTTGACTTGCCAGCCGGGAATTTCGGCCTGGTGGCATGGCCAAAGTATGTCGCCGGGGGAATGCTGGCGAAAGGGAAGGAGGGGCCGGAAGGAGCGAAAGTTCGCGACTGGTTCACGATCGCAGGATGGCACCGCAATCCCGGCCACATGCCGCCACGATCCCGTCGACGAACTGCTTCGAATCGTCGCTCGAAATCGTCCCCGACTGGCTGCGGAGCCGTAACCCCACCACCATGCTCTTCTTTCCAACGCCGAGGCGCTCCGCATCCTCCCACACCTGGAGGAGGCGAATTTCCTCCACCAATTTCGCCACGCTATCAGCACCGCGGATCGCCCGCTCGACATCGCCCCACGGCACTGACCGCTCCATGACCAGATTCACATCGCGCTGCACGGCGGGAAACTCGCTCGGCGCCACAAGCCGCTGCTGGCCATCAATCGCAAATCCAAGGAGGTCGAGGCGGAGTTCGGCTGCCGACACGCCCCCCTCGAGCCCGAATCGGCCGAGAACCGGGCCCGCGACCTCACCCACGACTCCCACACGCACTGGCTGAGGCCCTGCTCCGACAAGGACAATCTCGGCAGTCCGCCCAGCGGTGAACAGATCGAACGATGCAGCGCGAAACTCGACGGCAACCGCGCCGCCCGCCAACGGTCCAACGGCAACACCCAGCCTGCGGATCACCCCTTCGGCAAGGCCTTTCGCCCGGGAATACTCCCCCCCCGTCACCAGCGCCACCAAGAGCGGTTCTTCAAGCGGCGAATCGCCCGCGGGAGAGGCGGCAGCCCGATCCACATAGGCCCGGGCCACCTCGAAGAGTTCACCGTGCGGCGCACCCACGGCACGGTTGTGGCCGCAGGCTTCGAGAAGACTCGGCACGAGCGAACGCCGCAACCGGTCGGCACCGCGGACGAGCGCCGGGAAAAGCTGTCGCGGCGGATGAACGGTCCAGGGACTCGCCGTCGCCTCCAATGCTTCGCTGACGACGCTCCGCGTCATCGCCTCGCACATCCCCGCCGCCACCAGCACCTCGCCGGCTGCGCGAATCATCCGCTCCCGGGCCGAGAGTTCCACCGGCTTGGCGTGAATCGGCCGGTCCTCTGGCACATTGTCGTAGCCCTCGATGCGGGCGATCTCCTCGACGAGGTCGATCTCGCGAGTGACATCCCGGCGCCAACTCGGCGCCCGCCACCGGCAGACCTCGCTGCAGGCCTTCTCGGTAACAAAGCCGAGCCCCGTCAGGATGGCACGTTGCCGCTGGGCGGCCACGGGAATTCCCAGGACCTCGGCCACTTTGCCATGCCCTAGCTCGATCGACGCTTGGTCGCCTGCCAGTCGGCCGGCCGTTACCACCCCGGAAAGAACCTCGCCACCGGCGAGTTCCTGGATCATCGCTGCCGCCCGCCTACTGGCCCAGTCGACGGCCGCTGGATCGGGACCGCGTTCAAACCGGTAGGAAGAGGCGCTCATCAGCACGAGCCCCCGTGCCGCCGCCCGGACGACCAGCGGTGCAAACTGCGCCGATTCCAGCAGTACCTCGACGGTGTCGACGGCGATCTCGCTCTCCGCCCCCCCCATAACGCCGGCCAGCGCCACCGGTCCTTGGGAGTCAGCGATCACCGCCATTCCGGACGTCAGCGCATATGCCTTGTGATTGATAGCGCAAAACGTCTCGCCGTCACGGGCCCGGCGGACCATGATCCTCCCGCCACGGACCTTGCCCAGATCAAAGGCATGGAGTGGTTGGCCGCACTCGAGCATCACGTAGTTGGTGATATCGACGACGTTGTTAACCGGTTCGATCCCCACCGTTCGCAGCCGGTCGGCGAGCCAAGCCGGGCTCGGCCCCACGCGGACGCCTCGGATCACGCGGGCTGTGTAGTGGGGGCAGACGTCCGCCGAGGCAATTTCCACGGCGATCTGATCACTGGCCACGCCCCCCGACTCCAGCGGCCGGGGATCGGGGAGGTGCAACGGGCGGTCGAACAACACCCCCACCTCACGGGCAACGCCGATGTGGCCCAGGCAATCAGGACGGTTGCTCGTCACTTCGATGTCGATGGCGGTGTCATTCCCCACCTTCCAGGTGGACTCGTGATTGAGGCCGCTCATCAGGAGGCGGCGAACGAGTTCATTCTCCGGCGCATCCCAGCGCACGTAATCGGCTAACCAGGTCGTCGAGATGATCATGTGGGGTCTGCCGCGGGTGACCGTCGTCCCCGACCCGCGAGCGGGTCCGAGGCTCGACCGGCGGTGAACTAGAACTGCTGGAGGAACCGAACATCGTTGCGGTAGAAGTCACGGATGTCAGCGACCCCATACCGCCTTGCCGCGATCCGCTCCACGCCAAGACCGAACGCGAAGCCGGAGACAGTCGCCGGGTCATAGCCCACGGCCGCCAGGACGGCGGGATCGACCATCCCAGCCCCTCCCATCTCCACCCACCGGCCTCCCCATTCCATGTCAAACTCGACGCTCGGTTCGGTGAACGGGAAGAACGACGGCCGGAAGCGGACGTGCACATCCCCGCCGAGAAAACTCGAGGCGAGGAACCGCAGAACCCCCTTGAGATCGGCCATCGTCGCCCCCGGCTCGACGAGCAGGCCCTCCACTTGGTGGAACATCGGATAGTGCGTGGCATCGGCGGTGTCGGGACGGTAGACACGCCCGAGCGACACGATCCGCAGCGGTGGCTTCCGCTGTTCCATGATGCGGATCTGCACCGTGCTGGTCTGCGATCGGAGCAGCAGTGGATCAGCCCCATGCGCGACCGCGAGATAGAAATTGTCGAGCGGGTCACGGGCAGGATGCTCGGCACCGATCGCCAGCGCCTCAAAGTTATGCCACTGATCCTCGACTTCCGGGCCATCCACGCTCTCGAACCCAAGCCGCGACATGATCTCCTGAACGCGGCGGATTGTCTGCGTGATCGGGTGAACGTGACCGATCCGGAAAGGCTGGCCGGGAAGGGTGACGTCGATGGCGTCAGCAGCAGCCGCGACTCGCGCGAGCCTCGTCTGCGCCGCCTCAAGGGCAGCCGTGATGGCGGTCTTCAACTCGTTGAAGTGACGCCCGCCAGCGGGTCGATCGGCGGCTTCGAGGGCCCCGAGTTGCTTCTGAATCGACTTCAAACGACCGCTACGGGCCCCAGCGAATTCGACCCTCGCCCGCTCCAAATGCTCCTCGGCTGCAGCTGTCTCCAGCGCACAGAGCGCTTCAACGCGGCAGCGTTCGATCTCGCTGCAGAACGATTCAAGCGACACAGTGGCCACGGCTGTGCCTCGGGCGTGGGGGCGACTCAGGCAGCCCCGGCAGGAGCCGGGACACCAAGCGCCGCACGCACCTGCTCGGTGATGGCGTCGAAGCTGGTGGGATCGAGGACAGCCATCTCGGAAAGCGTCCGACGGTCGAGTTCGCACCCGATCTTGACCAGACCGGCGATGAACTGGCTGTAACGGAGGCCCCGCTCACGGGCAGCGGCGTTGAGGCGGATGATCCACAGGCGGCGGAAGTCACGCTTCTTGCGCCGCCGGTCCCGGCGGGCGTAGACGCCAGCACGAATGATCGTTTCCTTGGCGGTCCGCAGCAGGCGGCGACGGCCACCCACGAAGCCCTTGACCCGCTTGAACAACCGCTTCTTGGCTCGGAGGCGGGGAACGACGCTCTTGGTACGCATGGCACTGGTCTTTCAATGACAACGAACGTGAACCGAACGAACCTACCGGTCAAACCGCGATACTTCCGACCGCAAAAGAGCACAGCAGGCAAAACAACAACACACCGAACACAACAGACCCCGACACAACAGGACCAGACACAACAAACCCAGCGGCAGCGCCGGACAGGTCCCAAGCAAAACTGGAGACGAAACCGGACAGGACGTTGATTCCGGGCCCAATATCGTCCCGCACTGGCCCAGGATTGCAAGGGCCGAGGTAATTCAGCCCAATCTTTGCCACCAAACCCTCATCGACAGCCATCCTCAGCCGCTGCCGCAGAGGATGGGGTGACAGGGCCACACCCCCGAGCCGACATCGACTAATAACTGTACTTCCCGAGGGCAGCAGCAATCTTCGGCGTGTCGACCGATGCCAGCACCCCAGTCCCACGCAGATTCCGCTTCCGCTTTGAGGAAACGCGAACCTGGAGATGGCTCGTTCCGGCCCGGCGGTGCTTCACCTTGCCGGTGGCGGTGAGGCGAAAACGCTTCTTCACGCCCTTGTGGGTCTTCTGCTTTGGCACGAGGAGGCTCCTTAAAGATCGCGGATACGGGCTGGGAGTGGAGTGAATTGAGGACAGCGACGGGGAGGAATGGACAGGAGAGCGGGACCACACCGGCGGGGATGAATCGGACTGGAAAACGGAGCCAGGCTGCACATCTGGGATCGGCACAATCGCCCTAAAACGTCACCTAGTGGTCAAGCCTCACTCAGAGTTGGATGCGTCACTTGGGGTCACTTCGGCGAGAGCGTGCACACAAGGCGTTTCCCCATCTGCTGCGGCGGTGCGTCGACTTTCCCCACCGCATCGAGTTGTTCGAGGATATTCCGCATCACCCGCTGTCCCTCGTCGATATGGGCCAATTCGCGTCCCCGAAAGACCACCGACACGATCACCTTGTCCTTGTGCTGGAGAAAGCCACGGGCTTGGTTGACCTTGAATTCGATGTCGTGATCGCCAGTCTTTGGACGGAGCCTGATCTCCTTGAGTTTGGTCTGATGGACGTGTGTTTTGTGCAGTTTCTTCTTTTGCTGATACTTGAATTTCCCGAAATCCATGATCCGGCAAACCGGCGGCTTCTCATTGGGAGCCACCTCCACCAAGTCGAGTCCGGCCTCACGGGCACGGGACAACGCCTCCTCGGTGGGGATAATGCCAAGTTGGGCACCCTCGGCCGAAATCACCCGGATCGGAGTGATCCGGATCTGCTCGTTAATACGGTGCTGTTTCTCGATGGCTCATGTCCCCGGAATCGGGAGTCCCGGCACCAATGCAGTCCGGACGGGACGCACGAGGGCTATGAGCCCACGAGCGGCACGGCAAAACGGGCTGCTACGCCCTCAAGGGCGGCAGTGTTCCTGGGAAAAGTCCCCTAGTATTCCAAGCGGTGCCCTACCGCGTCAAGCCACCTTATCGCACTGGGACTGTCAGGCTGTTTTTGGCTCGCCATGGCACATCTTGCCAGGGCCTCCCAACACTCCCAGGCCAATCACGGAGGGTCCTCCGGGCAGGTGGCGACGCTCTGAGAATGCCTCTCGAGCCCACGGCCAGCGACCCATTTTGAGGGCCACTTACCAGGTGTCTCCCTCTCTATTCCCCCCAGTCGGATAAGACTCTTGGTTCCTGCATGTCGCTGGCCGGGGCGAATGGAGTTGGCATGCCTGCAACGCAAGTCATTGCCAATGAATCGATTGCGCTTGAAAAAACAGCCGGCGATAAGGGGCTCTGGAGGGCGTCTCGCAGAGAATTCCCGGATCGACGCCGGGTGCGGAGAACATTTGTCCTCCTCGGCCGTATAAATCCGGCGGCACGGAGACGACCACGGGGCAAGGATCGCCGCCGAGCTCAACCACATCGGGGAACGCAGGCCAGCACCGCTGGCTGGATACACGGCTCCCCCTTGGCAGCATTTCGGATCCGGTTCGCCATCACGATCGCCTGCTGTCGGCACCAGCGTGTTGCCAGTTCGGCGTTCGGCTTGAAACACTGTCTGGGTGGAATACCCAGTCTGAACATCGTCTCGAAGACTATCGGCTGCGGGCGAGGTCAGGGGTCGCCCGCAATCGGTTCTTCGATCAACCACACGACCGGCAATGGATTGCCGGCCAGAGGAGGACTGCAATGCGTTCCAATTATTCAGGTCCCGTCGTGCAATTGTTCACTGAAGATCAGATCGATTTCGAGCCCCTCAAGCCTCACGGCCAGCACTCGTCCCAGGTCATGCCGTCGGTCGTCGGGCCGTCGCATCTCCTCGCCGAGTCGCAGTTGATGGCCTTGGCCAGCGGTCAGGTTGTGCACGGCTCCACCGGGTCGCCGCCGGCAGGCGGCGACGAGGTACTGTCGATCGAGGATCTCGCGAGTCGGTTTCACGTCTCCACCAAAACCATCTCGCGGTGGCGCGCCCATGGACTGGTGGCGCAGCGTCATGACATCGGCGGCCGCAAGAGGGTGGGATTCCTGCTCAGCGTGGTGGAGCAGTTTGTGTCGTCCAATCCTCTGCGTGTCGAACGCGGCAGTCGATTCAGCCAACTTTCCGCCGAGGAGCACGGCAAGATCATCCACTGGGCTCGTCGCCTGGCCACCGCCGGCGCCTGTCCTGCGGATGTCCACCGACGGATCGCCAAGCGACTCAACCGCAGCGTCGAGACGATCCGTTACACGATCAAGCACCACGATCAGGAACACCTCGGCGCCGAGGTGTTTCCTGCTGCAGACGGTCGCCTGCGGCCCGAGACCTGCGCTCGGATTTTCCAACTCTACTCACGGGGCGATGACGTCGACTCCATCGCCCGCCGCTATCACCGCTCGAAGGCGAGCATCTACAGGGTGATCCTTGCCCAGCGTGCGGAACACACCTTGCAGTTGCCGCTGGACTACATCCCCAACGCGCTGTTCGACCGCCGCACTGCGGAGGATGTCGTCGATCAGCCGTTCCCCGGCACCGATGACGCCAAGCGTGCCCGGCGACCGACCGGCCTGCCCGCGTACCTTGCCAGCCTCTATGAAGTCCCTCTCCTCACCCGCGAGCAGGAGGTGTGGCTGTTCCGCAAGTTCAACTTCCTCAAGTACAAGGCGACGAAGTTGCGGGAACAACTCGACTCGGAGAAGCCCAGCACGCGATTGATGGACCAGATCGACGGTATCTATGAGCAGATCGTCGCCCTCAAGAACAGGCTCGTGCGTTCAAACCTCCGACTGGTGGTTTCGATCGCCAAGCGGCGGGTGTCACCGGGCGACAGTTTCTTCGACTTGGTCAGTGACGGAAACATGTCGTTGATCCGTGCCGTGGAGAAGTTCGATTACGCCCGCGGCAACAAGTTCAGCACCTATGCCTCTTGGGCGATCATGAAGAACTTCGCCCGCACCATCCCCGACGAGCACCGCCGTCGGGATCGGTTCCGTGCCGCCGACATGGATTTGCTGCAGTCGGCTGCCGACAAGCGCGGGGACGAAATCCAGTTGCGAATGGCGGAGAGTGACCGGCTGCAGCAGGTCGGCCGCTTCCTCGACCGGCTCGATTCCCGCGAGCAGACGATCATCATCCGCCGCTACGGTCTCGATCACGGCCAGGAGCCGCAAACACTCAAGGAAGTGGGCACGGCGCTGGGAGTGACCAAAGAACGCGTCCGCCAAATCGAGGCCAAGGCGCTGGAAAAGCTTCGCGTCGCGGCCGCCGCTGAAGCGGTGCTTCCGGAACTGGAATGATCCTTAGGTTCCAAGCCGTGCCCGCGACTGGCGCGGCTTGGAACCAGTGGGCTGTGGGGGCTTTGCGAGCAGCCTGTGGGTGAACTGCCGGAGCGAATTGCACGAGCTGGCAGCACTGGAGAAAACAGGTGTTTTCCCAGGGAGAACCGCCCAGCGATGACTTCGTTCAAGATTCGTTCATGGGCTGTCGGCCGGGCTCCACTCAGGGGCCCTCCAGACTGTTCAACGAGCCGGAACCGGTACCTCAAGCGAGGCCGGGCGAACCCCTTGATCAGCGGAGGGAGGAGCCACCGCCCGACGACTGCCGGCCCGCGGTTTCTGCAACTCCTCGGCTTCCGCCCGGGTGAGGGTCTCCGGCGGCAGCCCGGCAGCACCAGCCGGTGCCTGCGGTCGTCCTGATGGCAGAGATCCTGACTTGGACTGAGGCGTCTGGCTGGTGCCGGCGAGATAGTTGTCGATCGCCGCCCCCTCGCGGAGGTGGGCGAAGTAGCGCCCCATCTCGATCCGTTGTTTCTTGTCCTCAATGTCGACGTAGAGTTCATCGCGGGCCTCCTCGAAGCGGACGGCTGCCGGTTCGGTGAATCCCTCGCAATAGATCACCATGAAACGGTCGGCGATCTGCACCACGCCAGAAAGTTCGCCGGGCTTGAGCGCGAACACCTCGCGTTCCAGCGCGGGCTGGCCGCCGAATCGCTGGATCGGCGGAACCTCGCCGCGAAGGGCCCTCGTCGTCGGATCCACCGAGTACTTCTCCGCCAAGTCTCCGAGGCGTTCCGGGGATGGCTTCTCCCTTGCTAATTGCCACACCTCCTGGGCACGGCGCTGGTTGTCGAGAATCACGACGCGGCAGCGGGCCCGGGGACCAAACGTGGCCGTGAAGGCCTTGTCGAGATCCTCCTGCGACACGGGGACCCTGCCAACGAGTTTTTTAAGCGACACCGTGGGCCGGACGATGTCCTCCAGATAGTGCTGCAGCGGGACCTTGTCATCGCGAGTCACCCGTTCCAGCCAGGCGGCGGTGTCCGGCGTGCCGTCGGGCTTGCGGAACCCCATCGCCTCGGCACCGCGGGCGATCTCCGCGTCGATGTCCGCCTGCGACACCTGAATCCTGTCCTTCACGAGGGCCTGCGAGAGGAGGGCGCGGGTGATAAGGATCTCCAGGACGTCGTTGGCATGCCGTTCGACGCAGGTCTCGCGCACCAAGTCGGTGTTGATCGCCACACCGTTGACCAATGCCGCCACGTCTGGCCTCGCGATTGCTTTTGTCGGATCATTGAGGATGTTCTCGACCGCGGAGGCCTCCTGGAGGGAACGGAACAGGCTCGATGACGCCTCGCGGCTTTTCCGCTCGCGCATCTCCTCGGCCAGACGGGGACGGGCATCCTCGATCTTCACATCCGCGGCCGGGAGGTGCCCCTCGCATTTGACGATGATGAACTGATCCGCCACCTGCACCACCCCCGAGATGTCGCCAGGATTGAGGCCAAACACCACCGCCTCGAAACGCGGCTCGCCGGTGTGCCGACGGATTGGTTGCACCCAGCCGTTGGCGCTGGCGCTGCCGACATCGACGGAGTGTTGGCGGGCGAGAGCTCCAAACTCCTCAGGCGCCGTCACAACCTGTCCGCGGACGCGCTCGGCGTCGGCCAGGGAACGGCTGACGATGATCCTCGCCTTCACCGCCGGCCCGAACTGATTCTCGAAGGCCTCTGTGATCTGCTCTGCCGTCGGCTCGATGCTGGCGTGGGCGAGTCGTCGCAGGGCGAGCATCGGCCACACGATCTCCTCGGCATACTGCTTGGATGTCACTCCCCGCTCCTGCTGGATGAGTTCGATCCACTTGTCGCGGGGGAGGTTGAAGCGTCGGGCCATAGCATCGATCTCGGCATCGACATCCTGGGGAGTGATCGAGATCGCGTGGCGCTGGCAGGCTTGCTCGATGATCGCCTTGTTGACGAGCGATTCGAGCACGGCGGCTCCGTGCCGGACGAGGCATTCTGCGGCCAACTGCGATTGACGGATCTCAGTGCCGTTGACCATCGCCGCGATCCTGTCGACAGGAGGCGCCGGGACCTGGGGTGCCTGCGGGCCGCGACTGCCGACCGCCGGTGGTGCGGCTGCTGGGCGTCCCCTGACTGCCGGAGGGCCAGCATCGGCCTGCGAGCCGCCCGCACCGACTCGCCATGCCAGGCACGCCAAGAGGATGACCACCAGCCCGAGCACCCCCGGTGCCCCGGAGAGATTCCCAGCCACGGACCGCAGCCGGGATGCCAACCTCGACACCGCGTCGACACTCGTCCCCCAATCGCGCTGCATCGCATGTCCTCCTTGACTTCCAAAGCGCCGTCGCGGAATCCTGCCGCCGGCGCACCTTGGGGAAACTAGGGAATGACAGCAGGCCGATCAAGGCGAAGTGCCCCTGTCTTCAGCCGGCGGGATGAGCTTTGGCGTGCGTTGCGGCAACGAGGGTAGGTGGGGTAGTCTCACTGATCTCTTCCCAGTCCCCCCAGGCTGCTGCCGTTGCGGTTGCGGCTCCTCCGGTGATCGCATCCATGGCAGCAGACCCCCCTTCCCTCCGGACAGGCGACCCCACTCACCCCGAGTGCCTGCAGGTGCTCGGCCTGATGCCGCCGGTGACGATGGAGGATGTCAAACAGGCCTACCTGGTGAAGGCGATGGCCATGCACCCCGATCGGGGAGGCGACCCAGCCGCGTTTCTCCGCCTCAAGAAAGCCCACGAGGACGCCAAAGAATTCGTGGAATTCAAGGCGGGCAAAATCGAGTGGCTGGCTTCGAAGATCGATGCCTATTCCCAACAGCAGGAGGTGGCCACGGAGGCGATCGAGCGCGGTGGCGAGATCGAAATGGAGGAAGCGGACTGGCTGCGAAAGAGTTTTGGCGAGGACTTCGGCCACGTCGCCGACAAACTCGTGACCGTCCGGCTCCGCGGCCCCCGCGCCGACGATGTGTTTGCCATCCTGCTTGGATTCCGCGCCGAGTCACTCAAAGACCTCACCACGCTCGATCTCGCTGGCGGATCACTGACCGACGAAGGGCTGCTCCAGCTCAAGGAACTCAAGAGCCTCCGCACGCTCGACCTCCGCGGCACGGCAGTCGGCAAACTGGGGGCCGAGGTGCCGAAATGGTTCGAGCATCTGGAATTCCTCGGGCTCCCCAAGGGTTCGGTGGGCATGCTCGGCAGGCTCGGCATGCCGCGTCGCTTGAAACTGATAGTCGGCGATTCTCCCCCCTCCTGATCACCGTCCATCCGCCGCGCTCGCCAGTCGTCAGATCGGCATTCACCCCTCGAGGCAATCATGCGCCCCGCCCTGCCCCCGACCCGATTCGCTGCCTGCTGCCTCCTGATGAGCCTCTTCTCCGCCCCGATCAACGGTCAGGAACCAACCGCCCCGACGAAGGAGCCTGCCGTGACCGACAGCCCGCTGACAAACGATCAACTCGCTGAGGCCTACGAGGCCCGCAGCGTCCGCGTCTCGCCGAAAAAGAACGCCGATCCGGTCGACTTCTCGTACCGTCTCTTGAAGCCTGCGGGGGCGAAACCGGGCACGAAGTATCCGCTCGTAATCTTCCTCCACGGTGCCGGAGAACGGGGCAGCGACAACCTCGCCCAACTCAAATACCTACCGGCCTGGATGGCAGAGGAGAGCGCTCGGGCGAAATACCCCTGCTTCGTCCTCGCCCCGCAGTGCCGCAACGACGAGAAGTGGGTCGACATCGCCTGGTCTGAAGTGAAGAGCACACCACAGACGCCGCAGCCGACAGCCGACATGCTCGGAGCGATCGCGGCCGTCGAGGAGACGCTGACTGGCGAAGCAGTCGATCCCCAGCGCATCTACCTCACGGGGCTTTCAATGGGCGGCTACGGTTCGTGGGATCTGGCGGCACGGATGCCGCAGCGGTTCGCGGCGATGATCCCGATCTGCGGTGGTGCCGACGAAGCAACGGCGGGGAAGATCAAAGACCTGCCGATCTGGTGCTTTCATGGCGATACCGACCAGGCGGTGCCGGTGGAGCGGTCGCGAACGATCATCGCGGCGATTCGTGCTGCTGGTGGTGAGCCGAAGTATTCAGAACTCGCTGGTGTCGGCCACGACTCGTGGACTCCCGCCTACCGCGACCCGGCAGTCCTCGACTGGCTTTTTTCCCAGAAGAGAAAGGACGCCAAAGCGAAAGGAAGGTGAGAGGCCCCTCGTTCCGCTGCCGGTCGGGCCCTGCCCGGGGAACTGGACCGCAAACCGGGCCCGGAAACGCGATAATCACTCGGGAAAGAGGCCGGGGATCGAAAGGTAGCGCTCCCCGAGGTCAGGAAGAACAACCACGATCATTTTGCCGGTATTCTCCGGCCGACGAGCCAACTGGATTGCGGCCCAGGCGGCGGCGCCGCAACTGATGCCACACATCAACCCCTCGCGTTTTGCCATCTGCCGGGTCATCTCCTTGGCATCCTCGTCATCGACTTTCACCACCTCGTCGATGATCGCGAGGTTGAGGATGTCGGGGATGAATCCGGCGCCGATCCCTTGGATGGTGTGCCGTCCCGGCTTGATCGGCTCGCCGGCAAGTTTCTGCGAGATCACCGGGCTGTTGAGTGGTTCAACCGCCACCACCTTCAACCCCGGCTTGTATTTTTTGAGGACCTCGCCGCAACCGGTGATCGTGCCGCCGGTTCCCACGCCGCAGACAAGGATATCGATCTGTCCGGCGGAATCGGCCCAGATCTCTTCGGCGGTGGTCCGCCTATGGATCTCGGGGTTGGCGGGGTTCTTGAACTGCTGCGGCATGAAAAACTGACTGCTCGTTCGGGAGATCTCCTCAGCATTCCGGACGGCGCCAGGCATCCCTTCGGCGGCCGGAGTCAGCACCAGTTCGGCCCCCAGCGCCTTGAGCATCCGCCGTCGCTCCATGCTCATGCTCTCCGGCATGGTGACGCGGAGTTTGTATCCGCGGGCCGCGCACACATACGCCAAGCCGATACCGGTGTTGCCGCTGGTGGGCTCGATGACGATCGTGTCGGCCGACAACCGCCCTTCCTTCTCCGCGGTATCGATCATCGCCACGGCGATGCGGTCCTTCACGCTCCAGAGCGGATTCATGTTTTCGATCTTGCCCACCACCGACGCCACGCACCCCTCCGTGACCCGGCGGAGCCGCACCAGCGGCGTGCGGCCGATGCACTGGGTGATGTCGTCACGGATGCCTGCGGGCTGGGTCGTGCTCATGGGTCGCACCCTCTGCGGTGGAGGTGAATCATCACCAAGTTTATAGGCTTTTGCTGGAATTGATCAGGGAACTTACGCCCCCCCGGCGGCCTGCGTCAACACGACATTCCCCCCCAGCATCCCCTTGGCAGCCAGGCCTGCACCCGACTCAGTGGGGGGCAAAAAAAGGGGGCGCACGGGCCGCCCCCCCTGCTGATGAAACAGGCGGTCAAACAGGTGGTGAAACAGGTTGATCCGCCACGGCGTGGCCGGGACTCACGGCAGCCGCTTGACGCGAATGTTCTTGTAGTGGACTTCGCTGCCCGGATCGTGGGCCTGGAGGGCGAACGTCCCCTCGGAAAGCTTGCGCGGACCGGTGACACCGTCCGGTTCGACGTACTCGAACAGCACCTTCCCATCGACTAAGACGGTGATCTGTTTGCCGTTGACGATCACTTCCTCAGTGAACCACGTATCGTCCTTGGCCGGCGGGACAAAGTTCTTGACCACGTTGTAGATGCTGCCGGTGCGAACTGGATCCCCCTGGGAATTGTTGACCTGCATCTCGTAGCCCGCATTCGGCCAGCCTTCGGCCTGGTACTTCGTGTGGAAGAAGATGCCGGAGTTGGCCCCCGGCCGGGTCATGACGTCTGCCTTGAAGTGGAAGTTCTTGAAATCAGCCGGCTTGGCGGCATCGGAGCCCATGAAAAACAGGTGGCTGCGGGGACCATGGCAGACGATGTGGCCGTCAGCCACTTTCCAACTCTGGGGGTTCTCGTTCACCTTCCATCCCGCCAGACTCTTGCCGTCGAACAACGGATCGAAGCCCGGCTCATCACCCATGGCTGCCGGGCCACGGCAACAGGCCAGAGCGGAAACCGCCACCACGACGGCAAGCATCACGCCGCCGCGCACTGCCCGAACCATGCGAACCAATGCCAACCCACATGCGTAACTCATGAACATTCTCCGCCCCGGTTTTGGAAAGGACACCACGATTCAAGCATCGCTTGACCGGTCCCGGGAGCATACGCCGGCGACCATCGCCCCGCCAACTTCCCGGATCCCAGCGCTTTTGACCACCGGCCCGTTGCCCACAGCCGTCCAAGCGGCCCTGGACGAGGCGGACCTCAACCACCGCCCCGTCCTGATGGCGGTTGACACCGATGTATCGCTCGACGGCGATCCCTGCAGAGAGTGGCTGTTGGTCACCCCCGACCACATCTCCGTGGTCGGAGACACGCCCTCCCAAGGTGCCTCGGCAGCAGCCAGCGTCGGGAAGGTCCTCCGCGTCATCCCCTGGCCGGGAGTGGAGTTGGTCCGCACCAGTTCGGGGGTCGGGGGAGGCACGCTCCAGGTGAAGGCGGAAGGGGACTGGATCGACGTCGTTCGCTACTCCAACGCCCTGGCCACCCGGTTCCACAAGGTGTCGCGGGCCCTGGATCAGACCCGCGACTGCCCGAGGACGGCCGACGGCGGGATCGCGGTGCCAGCGGAGGCTGCCGCTCTTTCCCCTGCTAGAGACGACGCAGCAGCAGCAGCAGACTCACTCGATCCACCACGCTGCCAATCGTGTGGCCTGCGCAAAACCACGCGCGAGGAATCGTGTCCGCGCTGCATGCAGAAGGGGCGGATCCTGACGCGGGTCAGTGAACTCCTCGCCCCCCATGCCCGCGGGGCGATCGGGCTGTGCCTGCTGACGCTGCTGGGGGTCGTCGCGGAACTCGTGCCTCCAAAGCTCCAGCAGTACATGGTCGACGACGTCCTCTCCGGCCGGGCACAGGAGGTGGCAGGCACCTCCGGCACGGCTCCCGACTTCAAGACGGCGCTGCTGGTGGTGGTGCTGGCACTCGCGTTTTCCAGAATCCTGCTCTCGGTGGTCGGCGTCCTCAAGGGCCGGCTCGCCACGGCGATCGGCACCGGCCTCACCGGCACGCTCCGCGAGGAGATGGTTCACAAACTCCAAGACCTCTCGATCGCCTACTACGACCGGCATCAGGTGGGATCCATGATCAGCCGCGTGGCCCACGACAGCGAGGTCTTGCACGGTCTGATGCACCAGATCACCGGCGGCTTCCTCCTCCAGATTGTGCAATTGGTAGGGGTGGGAGCGATGCTTGTGTGGATCAATCCCAAGTTGGCGCTGTTCACCCTCATCCCCGTGCCGCTCGTGATTTTTGGGTCGTGGATCTTTTGGCGGCATGTCTACCCGCGGCACTACCGGCTGTGGGATGCCTCCAGCAAGCAGATGGCGGCCCTTTCCGGGATGCTCTCTGGGATCCGCGTGGTGAAGGCTTTCGCGCAAGAACCGCGGGAGCGAGACAAGTTCAGAGCCGCCAGCGAACACCTCTCCAACTGGCGGCTGTGGGTGGAACACACCAATTCCACCTACGCCGCAGCGATGCAGATCGTGTTCGGTCTGGGGGGCCTGATCGTGTGGTACGTCGGCGGCCGCGACGTGATCGGTGGCGAGATGACACTGGGACAGCTGATCGCCTTTCTGGCCTATCTAGCGATGTTTTACGCCCCGCTGGGCGCCCTCTCCAACTTCACCACCTGGCTGACGAGTTTCCTCTCCGGGAGCCAGCGGGTGCTGGAACTGCTCGATACACCGCTGACCATCAGCGAGGCCGAGCAGCCGCAAGCCTGGGATGATCCGCGGGGAGCGATTTGTTTCCGCAACGTCACCTTCGGCTACGACCGCAATCAACCGGTGCTCCGTGACGTGTCGTTTGAGGTGGCGCCGGGCGAGATGATCGGCATCGTGGGGCGATCGGGTTCCGGAAAAACCACGCTGGTCAATCTCTTGGGCCGGTTCTACGACGCCCAGGAAGGATCGATTGAGATCGACGGCATCGACATCCGCCGGTTGTCGATGAAGCAGTTGCGGGAACGACTGGGAATCGTGTTCCAGGATTCGTTCCTGTTCCGCGGCACGATCTGGAAAAACCTCTCCTACGGTCGGCCGCAGGCGACGATCGAGCAGGGGCTCGAGGCAGCCAAGGCCGCCGGCGCCCACGACTTCCTCTGCCGCCAGCCGTTGGCCTACGAGACCCTCCTCGGTGAACACGGCGCCGGTCTGTCCGGCGGGGAAAAACAGCGGCTTTCCATTGCCCGCACCCTCCTCTATGACCCGCGGATCCTGGTCCTCGACGAGGCCACGAGCAACATCGACGCCGAGGCCGAGAAGGCCATTCAGGAGGCGCTGGCCGTACTCGTCCGCGGCCGGACGACGATCGCCATCGCCCACCGTCTTTCCACGCTCCGTAATGCCGACCGGATCCTCGCCTTCGACCGCGGCCGGCTGGCCGAACAAGGCACCCACGCCGAACTCCTGGCAGGCGACGGCATCTATGCCCGGCTGGTACGGATCCAGACGCAGGTCACCAAGCAGCCCACCGTCGATACGCTCCTCACTGAGGGCCCCCCGGCAGCAGTCGCTCTCTCGGCCACCGCTGATGCCACAGCGACCGATGACACTGCCGCGGTGCCAACCGGACCGGTGGCGATGCCGGTGAGCGGCCAAATCAAGTGGCTTGAGCCTGGCAGGCACCACTTCCTGATCGGGCCCCACGATCGGATCGAAGTCGACGAGGACGGCACCCGGTTGGCGGTGGGGCTGTTCATCGTGCGGACGTTCCCCGCCTCGCACCCCGATTCCTATCTCTCGGTCCGCGGCTGGAACGACACCGGCGACGAAGTGGAAATGGGAATGATCCGCGACTTGTCAGGCTGGCCGGATGATGATGCGGCCGTGCTGCGGACCGGATTGAAACGCCGCTCCCTCGTGCGTTCGATCGAGCGTGTTCACGACGTTACCTTGGGCCACGGATACCTCGATTTCGACGTTCAAACAGACGTCGGTCGGCAACAGTTCACCGCCCGCTGGACCCAGAGCCAGGCGATCGATTTCGGCGCCGACGGCAAGATGCTCATCGACACCGACGAGAACCGCTACGTCGTCCGCGACGTCGACGATCTTCCCCAGCCCGGCCGGGAGAAATTCCTCCAGTACGTCTACTGGTGACGTCCTGCCAGCCCCAGCACGCGGCGCCACCGCCGCTTCAGGAGGCTCACTGCCCGTTGACAAAGTTCAGGGATGACGTTGTCCACGGGCTGTCAGAGGATCGCCAGCGGATCGCGTTTCGCCTCGAGCGTGCCGCGGGTGACGCCGACACGGTTGGTCGCCCGGAGCCGCGTCCAGACGTCGCGGCCGCTGCACTTTCCGGCGAGCAGATCGCGGTAGGTGGCGACGATTTCACCGACCGCTTCGGCGGGCTCGTCGAGCAACTCCACACGGAGGTGAGCAACGCCGCGAGCGAGCAGCATCGGCACCACCTCGGCACCACTTTGCGGCACGGCGTTGAAGAGTGTGTTGCGACAGCCGACGTCGGCGGTAAGCGGGTGTTCCACGCCAATCCGATCGCGGAGTTTCACGGTGTGGTCGTCGCAGGGGCGACCGCAGTTGGTTTTGTCGGTGCCGGGAGAGAGCACGGAGCAGAACACGCAGTGCTCCATATGAAACAGCGGCATCCGCTGGTGGATCACAGGTTCGAGGACTGCCGCCGGCACTGCCGCCACGAGGTCGGCGAGCTGGTCGCGGTTGAGGTCGTGCGCGGGAACGATCCGCCGCGCCCCATGGGCCCGAAAGAACGCCGCGGAGAGTCGGTTGGTGACGTTGAAGGAGAAGTCCGCGTCGACCGCCACTCCCTTCTCCACGAAGAACTCGAGGGCCGCGAAGTTCCGCGCGAGCACGCTGTCGGGTTGATGCTTGTGCATCGCCAGGAAGATGCCGTTCTCGCCCGGCTTGTGGATCCGCGGAGTCGCGGTTCGGATCGTGCCTCCCGCAGCCCGGACGATGTCGATGGCATCCCGGTAGCGGCGGATGTCGGAGAATTCGGCATCAATCTCCCTGGCTCCCGCAGCGAGCGCCCAAGCGACCTGCTCAAGCGACCGGCAGAGGACGTGAAGGACCCTCTCCGTGGCAGCCGGTGCGGTCGCCAATTCCCGCCACAGCGGCTCATCCGCCCGGCAGACTGCGGCAATCGCTCCTTCGTAAAACGGCCGCTTGGGGACGCGGACCGCCTCGGCCAAGAGCCGCTCCACGAGGTCGCGACGGAGTTTGCCGATCACACTCAAAGGGAGCATCGGTGCGCCGACGACCCTGGCCTCCAGGCCGCGTAAGGCGAAGGGGGTGCCGCCGAGTCGCCCCAGTTGGTCGCGAAGGACATCCTGGTCGAGCGGATGCCGCCGGGCCGGCTCGGCTGCCTGATCGCTCGCGACCGCAACCGTCGTAGCCCAGGGGGTGCCTGTCCAGAGCGTCGCCTCGATGTGCAGCGGTGCCCCTTCCGCCACGGATGCGACAACATCAACCGGCTGACGACGGTGGAGACGGTCGCCGGAAAACGAATCCCGCAGGCGCTGCGTGACCACCGGGTCATCGGTCTTCCAGACGGTCTGTCCGGGGAGGATGGTGGCGAAGTCGATCGCGCCGTGACCGAAGGCCAGGTCGACGCGACCGTCTGCCACCGGCCCGGTCACCGAGACACCCCGCTCGAATACCTCGTAGACGCGCCCCCCCTGTGCACCGTCGTCACCGCCGTCGGCTGGATCGAAAGCGATCCCGTCGCCCCGCTTGACCGACGAAGCGAGCTCGACGGTGACGCGGCCACGGCCGGTGGCGACGACGGAGCCGAGTCGGACGCCTCGCTTGGCGCTGCTCGTGGCGGGGACGAGCCGCTTGTGTTCGCAGCCAAGGAGCCAGCCGGGGGAGAAGCCTCGCGAAAAGGAGAGTTCCATCTCCTCCACGTCACCGGGGGCGAATTCAGCCCTCGCTCCTCCCGCCGCCGCATCGATCGCCCTCCGATAATGACTGACGACGTTGGCAACGTACTCGGGGGTCTTCAGGCGTCCTTCGATCTTGAAGCTCGACACACCGGCGGCCACCAATTCAGCCGCCAAGTCGTAGGCGGCAAGATCCTGCGGGGAGAGCAAGTAGCGCTGCGCCCCCAGGTCGACATCGCGACCGTCGCAGACAAGTTCGTAGGGGAGCCGGCACGCCTGGGCACACTGGCCGCGGTTGGCGCTGCGTCCTCCGAGTGCCTCACTCGTCAGGCACTGCCCCGAATAGGCGACACAGAGGGCGCCATGGACGAAGACCTCGAGTTCCAGGGAGGTTTCCCGACGGATGGCGGCGATCTCCTCGAGGGAGAGCTCCCTGGCGAGCACCACCCGCTCCATCCCCAGGGCTTCGGCGAGCCGCACCGTCTCGGCACTGCTGAGCGTCATCTGGGTGGAGGCGTGGAGCGGGAGATCGGGGCAACAGGCCCGCAGGAGCCTGGCGACCCCCACGTCCTGGACGAGGACCGCGTCCACTCCGGCGGCTGCCAGCGCCCGGGCCACCCCCTCGAGCTCACTCAGCTCAGAATCGAAGGCCAGGGTATTGAGAGTCGTATAGCCCCGCAGCCCGTGGAGGTGGAGCGTGGAGAGGAGCCGGGGCAGGTCGGCCAGGGAGAAATTGGCCGCTCTGGCCCGGGCGTTGAACCCACACTCGAGCCCAAAATAGACCGCATCGGCCCCGTTCTCGATCGCAGCCCGGACGCAGTCCCAGTCGCCGGCGGGGGCGAGCAGTTCTGGCACGATAGCGGGGACTGAAGGGGCCATGCCGGTGGAGTATAGGGGGGACGCGTGCGGTGGCTGGCAAGATCGTCCTGAAAAACGGTCCCTGACGGCCGGTAGAAGAGATTTTCACCCTTCGTGCGGATGCTTGTGGACGCCTGACGCAGCGTGTAAGACAGACTGACCTTTGTACAAAGGATCACACCCGCATCGGGCCTCGATTCCCTTCCCTGGGAGGGCTCGGCCGGTGAGAGGTATCACTATCCGTTTCTGGAGTTTGCGAATGAATATTGTTGATTTGGTGAAGGATCAGTTGACCAGCCAAGTGCTCGGCAACCTCGGTTCGCTGGTTGGCTCGAACGAAGCGCAGACCAAGGCTGCCACCGCTGCCGCGGTCCCCGCGCTGCTCAGTGGCCTGTCGAAGCTCGCCTCGTCCCAGCAGGGCGCTGGCCAGATTGCTTCGGCCCTCGGTGGACTCGACCTCGGCGCCCTCGGCAACCTCGCCGGGCTGCTCGGTGGTTCGAACGCCTCCAAGGTCTCCGACAAGGGTGGCAGCCTCCTCGGATCGTTGTTCGGCAACTCCATCACCTCGACGGTGGTTGAGACGCTGGCTTCGTTCCTCGGCATCAAGGGGGGCATCGCCCGCTCGTTGCTCTCGTACCTCGCCCCGGTCGTGCTCGGCACCGTCGCCAAGCAACTCACCGGTGGTGGCAAGTCGTTCGATGCCTCGAGCGTGCAGAGCCTGTTCGCTGACCAGGGGCGCAACATCCAGTCCGCACTGCCGGCTGGGCTGTCGCTGGGTGACTTCGGTGGACTCGGCAAGGCCGTCGCCTCGGCTGCGTCCGCTGCCACTTCCGGCGGCCACGGCCACGTCCAGCGTCGCGAGCCGGAATCTTCGGGATTCCCCTCGTGGCTGCCATGGCTGGCCCTGCCGCTGATCGCGCTCGGTGCCTATTTCGTGATGAACCGGGACAATAAAAAGCCGGTCGACAAGGCTGCCACGGTGAAGGCTCCCGACACCCGTGACATGATGGAGAAGATGAAGAAGACGGCCCAGGTCGAGGGTGCCAAGGCCGCAGCCGTCGTCGAGAAGGCTGGCGAGGATGTGGCGAATACTGCCGCCGCTGTGGTCGAGAAGGCCGGCGATGCGCTCGGTCTTCCGGAAATGGGCGACGCCCTGAAACTCGGCGGGGACCTGACCGGATTGTTTGGCAAATTGACCGAGACCTTCACCGGCGTCACCGATGCGGCCTCTGCCGAGGCTGCCATCCCGTCGCTGAAGGACTTCGGCATCACGCTCGATGCCCTCAAGGGATCGACCGAAAAGCTCCCCGAGGCTGGCAAGGCTTCGATCAAGGATCTGATCGGCAAGAACCTCGGTTCGCTGACGTCGTTGATCGACACTGTCTTGGCGATCCCCGGCGTGGGTGACATCCTCCGCCCGATCGTCGAGCCGATGGTGAAGACGATCGGCGCTCTCGGCCTCTGATTCCCGACGCTTCCTGCGGGAAGCACACGGATGATGATGGTCTCAGAAAACGGGTCGGGCCGGCGAAAGCCGGCCCGACCTTTTTTCATTTCCTGCAGTCATTCGTCATTGCCGCGGAGCGTGGCGAGCACCGTGTAATCCTCGAGGGTCGTCGTGTCACCGACGGTCTCACGGCCGGCGGCGACGTCCCGCAACAGACGACGCATGATCTTCCCACTGCGGGTCTTGGGCAGAATGGCGGCAAAGTGGATGTCGTCCGGAACGGCAAGGGCCCCGATCTGCTGGCGGACGTGCTTCCGTAACGCCTCTTTGAGAGCGTCGCTCGCCTCGGCGCTCTTATGGAGCGTGACAAACACTGCCACCGCCTCCCCCTTCACGTCGTGGGGCCGCCCCACAGCCGCCGCCTCGGCGACGCTGGGATGGCTGACAAGTGCGCTTTCAATCTCGATCGTGGAGAGCCGGTGGCCGGCGACGTTGAGGACGTCGTCGATCCGCCCCATGATCCAGAAGTAGCCATCACTGTCTTGGCGGGCGTTGTCGCCGGCCAGATACTTCCCCGGCACCCGCGACCAATAGGTCTCGCGGCACCGCTGGTCGTCGCCCCAAATGCCGCGGAGCATCCCCGGCCAAGGCTTCGTCAACACCAGCCATCCCCCGTCACCGCGGGCCACAGGATGCCCGGCGGCATCGACGATTTCCGGCACGACACCGGGCAGGGGAAGCGTGCAACTCCCCGGCTTGGTGGGCGTGCAGCCGGGCAGCGGGCTCATCATGATCCCGCCAGTCTCCGTCTGCCACCAGGTATCGACGATCGGGCAGCGTTTGCCGCCGATCACCTCGTGGTACCACATCCAGGCCTCTGGATTGATCCCTTCCCCCACGGTTCCCAGGAGACGGAGGCTGGAGAGGTCGCGCCCCTCGATGTGCTGCATCCCCCACTTCATAAACGAGCGGATGGCGGTTGGAGCGGTATAGAAGATCGTCGGCTTCTCCTCCTCGATGATCTCCCAAAAGCGCCCCTCATGGGGCGCGTTGGGGGCACCTTCGTAGATCAGGAGGCTGGCCCCGGCGGCCAGTGGCCCGTAGGTGATGTAACTGTGGCCGGTGATCCAGCCGCAGTCAGCGGTGCACCAGAAGAGGTCGTCGTCCCGCAGATCAAAGACCCATTCAGCCGTCGTCTGGGCCCAGAGAATGTAGCCCGCCGTGGTGTGCTTGATCCCCTTCGGTTTCCCGGTCGAACCGCTGGTGTAGAGGATGAACAGCGGAGCCTCGGAATCCATCGGTTCCGGGGGCATGTCGGACGGCATGCCCTCGATGAGATCGTGCCACCACACATCGCGGCCCGCGACCATCTCCACCGGCTGCCCGGTGCGTTTGAGGACCACGACATGCTTCACGCTGGGGCTGCGGGCCACAGCCACGTCCACATTCTTCTTTAGCGGCAACTGCGTGCCCCGCCGCCATCCGCCATCGGCGGTGATCACGGCCACTGCCCCAGCATCCTGATTGCGGTCGGCGATCGCCTCGCTGGAGAAGCCCCCGAAGATCACCGAGTGGACGGCGCCGATCCGAGCGCAGGCCAGCATGGCGATCACCAATTCCGGGGTCATCGGCATGTAGATCGACACCACCTCGCCCGACTTGATGCCGAGGGCCTTCAATCCCGCGGCGACGCGGCAGACCTCGGCATGCAGTTGCGCGTAGGTGTATTCCCGCCGTTCGCCCGTCGGTTCGCCGACCCACACCAGGGCCGTTTTTCCGCCGCGGCCGGCGGCCACGTGGCGATCAAGGCAGGCCGCCGACGCATTCAGCCTGCCACCGGGAAACCACTGCACCTCGGGGGGATTCCAGTCGAGGACGCGATCGTACGGCTTCGTCCAGGGGAGCGCCGCTGCCCGCTCTCCCCAGAAACCCTCAGGATCGGCAGCCGCGGCATCGTAAAGCCGTTGATAGTCCTCGAGCGAACCGATCCGGGCCCGCGCGGAGAATTCCGCCGGGGGGGGGAATTTTCGGTCCTCTGTCATCACGCTGGCAACGGTGCCGGCAGACTTCTGCGGTGCAGTCATGCTTGGTTCCCTGAGGCGGAATACTCCCCTTCAAACGGAGAGTCGACGGACGGAACGGACCCGAAGGCCTGGCGATCATACCCGAAAAGAAGGCCGCATCGGCGGCCGCCCCCCGTGCGGACAACCCTCGAGCCTCACGCCCCCGGGGGCTCGGCGAACGGTCCTGCCAGCGGAGCATCGTCGCCAAAGGCGATCCCCAGGGCCCGCGCCGCCAGCACCGCCGAACTGTCAGCGGCCACCTGTGACAGCCGACTGACGGCCGTGGCGATCGGCACGCTGTTGATGTCGGGGGGACTGTAGCAGACCATCTCGCCAAAACGTCCCTGGTGCACCAGCCGGACCGCATGCGCTCCGAACTGCGTGGCCAGCACCCGATCGAATGGAGTGGGCTGGCCCCCCCGTTGCAAATGGCCGAGTACCACCGTCCGTACCTCCCGCCCGAGCCGCCGGGAGATTTCACCGGCCACCACCTCCCCCACTCCTCCTAACCGCACCTGACGGCGCTGGTCGCCCGAGCCAGCGGGGAGAGCGGAGTCTGCCTGAACCGACTTCCCACCGGGGAGCCGTGCTCCCTCCGCGACGACGATGAGCGTGAATTTCTTCCCCCCCGCCTCGCGGGCCAGCACCGCCCGGCAGACATGGTCGAAGTTCCAGTCGATCTCGGGGATCAGGATCACGTCGCCGCCAGCGGCGATCCCGGCATGGAGGGCGATCCAGCCGGCATGCCTTCCCATCACCTCCAGAACCATGATCCGCTCATGGCTCGCAGCGGTGGTGTGGAGCCGGTCGAGGGCATCGGTGGCGGTGGCCACCGCCGAATCGAATCCGAAGGTGAACGCAGTCGCCCCGAGATCATTGTCGATCGTCTTCGGTACCCCGACGACCGGGATGCCATGTTCGTGGAACTGCTGGGCGATCGACAGGGAACCATCCCCCCCCACGCAGATCAGCCCACAGACGCGCAGGCTGCGGAGCGTTGCGGCGGCCTCGTCGAGCAACTGCGGATCGATCGCCACCCGATCGTTCTCCCCGACGAGGGCTGTGAACCGACCGCTGTTGGATGAGCCGAGGATCGTCCCTCCCCGGGTCAGGATCCCCGCGGTCACCTGAGGATTGAGCGGTGTCCACGCGACTGGTTCGACCAGCCCCTCGTAGCCCCGGAGAAACCCCAGACACTCATATCCCAGGCGGAAACTGCTTTTCACCACCGCCCGAATAACGGCGTTGAGCCCCGGGCAATCACCCCCTCCGGTGAGGATGCCGATCCTTGGTCGATGAGTGGCCATAGTCGATTTCCTCTGGGGTTCGTGGGGGAAGTGTAGCAATCCAGAGCGGCGGAATGGCTCGTCTGATCCGCATTGGTAATCTGGTGCGGCGAGGAAGGTGCCGATCTCCGGAGTTCCCAGATGGACGTCGTGATTCTCTGTGGTGGTCAGGGCGCGCGGATGCGCGAGGAGACCGAGTACCGGCCCAAGCCGATGGTCGAGGTTGGCGGCCGCCCGCTCCTGTGGCACATCATGCGACTCTTCGGCCACCATCACCTCGAGCGGTTTGTGCTCTGCTTGGGATACAAAGGGAACGTCATCAAGGACTACTTCCTCGACTACGAGGCCCACACCCGCGACTGCACGGTGACGATCGGCGGGAAACGGGAATTGCAGTACCACGGGCCGCCTGAGCCGTTCGAGTTCACCGTCACCCTTGCCGACACCGGCCAAGACACGCTGACCGGCGGGAGGGTGAAGCGGATCGAGCCGTACGTCTGCGGTGACACCTTCCTCGTCACCTACGGCGACGGGCTGTGCGATGTCGACATCGGCAGCCTGATCGCCTTTCACCGTTCGCACGGCAGGTTGGCGACAGTGACCGCGGTCCAGCCGGAATCACGGTTTGGGCTGTTGTCGATCGACGGTGATGCACAGGTAACGCGATTCTCCGAGAAGCCCCGCGTTGAGGGCTGGGTGAATGCCGGATTCTTCGTCTTCGACCGGAGGGTCTTCGACTACCTCGACGGCGGCGATCTGGAATCGCTTGAGTCGCGCCCCTTGGAGCGGTTGGCGGCCGACGGCCAGCTGATGGCCTACCGGCACCAGGGATGGTTCTTCGCCGTCGACACCTACCGCGACTACCTGCAGGTCAACGACCTGTGGAAGTCGGGGCGGGCGCCGTGGAAGGTGTGGTGAGCGGATGCCACACGACACCTCCAGCGGATTGGGCGGTCGGCATGTGTTCGTCACCGGCCACACCGGATTCAAGGGGTCGTGGCTGGTGCAGTTGCTGCACAGCCAAGCCGTACGGATCACAGGCTACTCGCTTCCTCCTCCCACCACCCCGTCTCTGTTTGCCGCCGCAAACCTCGTCGAACTCGTCGACACCCACATCGAGGCCGACATCCGCGATGGAGCGCGGCTGGAAGCTGCGATCGCCGCAGCGCACCCTGATGTCGTCATGCATCTGGCGGCCCAACCGCTGGTGCGCCGCAGCTATCGCGATCCGGTCGAAACCTTCTCCTCGAATGTCGTCGGTACCGCCACGCTCCTCGATGCTGTCCGCCGCGCCGGGAGGCCCTGCGTGGTGCTGGTCATCACCAGCGACAAATGCTACGAGCCCCATCCCCAAGGCCTTCCCCACGAGGAGGATGACCGGCTGGGGGGACACGATCCCTACAGCGCCAGTAAGGCCGCCGCCGAACTGGTAACCGCATCCTTCCGGGCAAGTTACTTTCCCCCCGGTAGACTCGGTGACCATGGTGTGCAGGTGGCCAGCGTCCGGGCCGGCAACGTCATCGGCGGTGGCGACTGGGCCGATGATCGGATCATCACCGACCTCGTGCGGCACTTGGCGGCAGGGCGGCCTGTGCCGGTGCGAAACCCAGATTCTGTCCGCCCCTGGCAGCATGTCCTCGAACCACTCGCCGGGTATCTGGCACTTGCTACGGCGATGCTCTCCTCCCCAGCGGCACGTTGGTGCACCGGTTGGAATTTCGGCCCCTCCGCCGAAGACGACGTGACCGTCCGCGAACTCGTCGAGGCCTTCATCGCTGCTTGGGGGGATGGGTCGTGGGTTGACGTCCATGACCCACGTTCGCCTGCGGAGACACCGGCTTTGAGGCTTGCCATCGCCAAAGCCCAGGAGTCTCTTCCCTGGTATCCGCGCTGGACCGCAGCCACCGCGGTAAGCCGGGCGGCGCTCTGGTATCGGAGTTTCCAGTCCGATCAATCGACAGCACGGCGGCTGTGCCAAGACGACATCGCCGCCTACAGCACGCTTCTTCGAGGAACCGGCAGACTGCCGGGCACCGCCCCATGAACGATCCCCCGAATAATTCCCCCCATCGCACCCCGCCTACCGGCCGCAGCGCGGCCGCTGTCCGCGACGAAATCCGCGATCTCGTGGCGGAGTACTGCCGCCTGGCATTTCCGCGGAGAGACTTCCAGCCCGGTGATCCGGTGGCGGTGGCTGGACGGGTCTTCGACGAACGCGAAGTTCAGCACCTTGTCGACTCTGGACTCGATTTCTGGCTGACGACCGGGCGGTTCGCCGAGCAGTTCGAGCAACGCTTCGCCACCCGTGTCGGCGTCCGCTGTGCAAGCCTGGTGAATTCCGGATCGAGTGCCAATCTCCTCGCGGTCACGGCCCTTACCAGCCACAAACTGGCAGACAGGCGACTTCAATCTGGCGACGAGGTGATCACGGTGGCCGCCGGGTTTCCGACGACGGTCAATCCGATCCTCCAGAACGGCCTCGTGCCCGTGTACGTCGATGTTGAGCACCCCGAACAGCGGGCTACCTACAACATCGATCCCAATCGGCTGGAGGCCGCTTTGAGCGACCGGACGCGGGCAGTCGTCCTCGCTCACACGCTCGGCAACCCCTTCGACTGCGCGGCCGTTGCCGATTTCTGCCGGCGTCACAATCTGTGGCTCGTCGAGGATTGTTGCGACGCTCTCGGCGCCACCTACGGGGAGCGGCATGTGGGTGGGTTCGGCGACATCGCCACCTGCAGTTTCTATCCCGCCCACCATATCACCATGGGGGAGGGGGGGATCGTCTTCACCGATTCGCCGCGGCTCGAGAAGCTTGTGGAAAGTTTCCGCGATTGGGGGCGCGACTGCTGGTGCGAGCCCGGCCAAGACGACACCTGCGGGAAGCGATTCGACTGGCAACTCGGCGAACTTCCGCACGGCTACGACCACAAGTACATCTATTCCCACATCGGTTACAATCTCAAAGCCACCGACATGCAGGCGGCAGTCGGCGTCGCGCAACTCGACAAACTCGACGGCTTCATCGACGCGCGGAAGAGAAATTTCACCCGTCTGTGGAATGGCCTCGAACCCCTCTCGGAGTTTTTCGTACTCCCAGAGGCCACGCCGGGATCGTCGCCGAGTTGGTTCGGCTTCCCGCTGTCGGTGCGTCCGTCGGCCCCCTTTACGCGGCGTGACCTCGTCCGTCACCTCGACACCGCGCGGATCGGCACGCGACAGTTGTTCGGCGGCAACCTTCTCCGCCAGCCGGCCTACCAAGACCGTCCACTCCGCGTCGCTGGCGACCTCGCAGGGGCCGACTACATCATGCGGCACACGCTCTGGCTGGGAGTCTATCCCGGCCTCACCGATGCCCACGTCGACGCGATCGTCGGGGCCATCACCACATTCGTCCTCGAAGGGAGAACCGAATCGCGATGACCCGCTCCGCGTCGTGCGGCAGTGCCGTGGTACAGGAAGACATCGAGCGGCTCCTGGCACGGACAAGTGGGCTCTGGGAAGGGCTCCGCGGCAGCCATCTTTTCGTCACCGGCGGCACCGGTTTCTTCGGGAGATGGCTTCTTGAAGCGCTCGTCGCCGCCGACCGTGCCCACGGGCTTGATCTGCGCGTGACGGTGCTCTCTCGCCATCCCGCCCGCTTCGCCGACAAGGCCCCCCATCTGGCGCGGTCGGGGATCGTGACGACGATCCCCGGGGACGTCCGGAATTTCGTCTTTCCCCCTGGACCGGTGACCCATGTCATCCACGCGGCCACCGAGGCCAGCGCCTCGCTCGATCGGGACGACTCGGCCACGATGTACGATGTCTGCGCGAAGGGCACCCAGCGCGTGCTCGCACTGGCCGGGGAGAATGGTGCCAGTCGGTTTCTCCTCACCAGTTCCGGGGCGGTGTACGGACAACTCCCAGACGGGATGACGCGCGCCACAGAGAGACTGCGACGCTGCGGTGAGCCTCCCTTGAGCACGTCGGGCTACGCCGACGGCAAGCGGGAAGCGGAACGGCTATGCAGCGAGGCTGGAGATGGCGGTATGGGGATCACCATCGCCCGGTGTTTCGCTTTTGTCGGCCCCTATCTCCCCCTCGACAGGCATTTCGCGGTCGGGAACTTCATCCGTGACGCGATCACCGGCGGCCCTCTCGATGTCCGCGGCGATGGAACCGCCGTCCGTAGTTATCTTTACGCTGCCGATCTCGTTGAATGGCTGGTGACGATCCTGCTCCATGGCCGACCGGGCAGGGCCTACAACGTCGGCAGCGAAACCGGGGTCACGATTGGCGAACTCGCCCGCTGCGTGGCCATGGTGGCGGGCGGACTTCAGTCCACCGGCTCGCCAACGGTGCAACTCGCCGGTATGCCGACATCAGGAACCGCACCGGACCACTACCTCCCCGACTGCTCCAGAGCACGCGACGAACTCGGTCTCCGGGAGTCGACGCCGCTCGAAGAGGCAATCCGCCGGACAATACGGCACGTGCTCGACAAGACTGCCTCCTCAGACACAGCGACAGCAAACGGGCAGGGGGCTTGATCCGACCTGCGCGCGCCTGTGAGGCTGGATCACAAGGATGACAGAACGGGATGATAGACTCGTAGGCTGTGGATACACTGCCGGAACGAGTTGCAAGAAGCGGTCGCTGGACCGCAGCACTTGAGAACAAAGGATGTTTTCCACATCAAAAGACCACGTGGCGAAAAATCGCCGGGGACTTTTCCACGGGTTCTCTGAGGATCTGGATCTCAGCCAACGACGCATCACGGACAGAAGTGGAAATGCCACCATGATTCACCCCCCGGAATCGACGTCGCGGCATGCATTTCCGTTCGAGGCTCGGAACCAAGATGAACTCGTCGCCCTTCTCCGCGAGCAGGGGATGACTTTCCGGGACTTCGAGTGCGTCACGGATGGCGATTACGCCCCGGAGGACGCAGCCTGGAACTACATGGACATCCCGCACCTCAATTATGTGCACGGGCAGGTTGACGGGTGCATGACATTCGCCGCCGATGCGGTGACGGCTTCGGTGTTCTTCCAGCGCGTGCCATTTTTTCGTCTGCCGCTCACCGTGCTGATCTACCAGACCTCCCGGAATTCGATCACCTACTACACAAGCTTCTTCTTGTTCCTCGTCGTCATCCGGACCGAATGGAACTCTTTGGGACCAGCGCGAGCCAGAGTGATCACACGCTACGCGGTCGGCTGGACGAACCGCCTCGTGGGCTTGGCGTTCCCCCTCATCCGCTGGCTCCTGCGGCGAAACTACCGAATCTTGATGAGCGAAGACTTGCCGATGCGGAATCAACGCGGTGCACTGCGAAAAAAGGGGTACTCCTTCCGCATGTCTGGTGAGATTCCGTCGTTCATCGAGTCTCGGAAGATCATGCGTCAGAACGTCGTCACGCCCGAACAGAACGTCGTCGCGCCGACGGACATCGGGCACTGGCCTTTGCGCCGGATCGCTTTTGACGAATTGATTGAGGGGCGCCCGCTCCTCGTTGGCGACCCGAACCATCTCGGCCTCACGGTTCAGCGCCGCCGCGATTCCGTGCTGGTTTTTCCTCGTCTCTGCCCGCACGAAGGCGCCGATCTCGACACCGCGGCGTCCCGTTGCAAGATCAGCGGCGAAGGCCCAGAAGCAGGCACCACCATTCAGTGCCCGTGGCACGGCCGGAAATTCCGCCCGATCCTCGCCATCGAACTGCCGGCGCGCCCGTCCCGCAGCCAGACGCCTTGGCACGACTTTGAAACCGACAAATCGGGCCTCACCATCACCTGCCGGGATTCAAGGGATGTGACCTTGCGCCAGGCAGACTGGAGCCGTCCCGCCGAACCAATCCAGCCAGACGCCGAAGACATTCCAATTACCACAGCCCCCGCCCTATGAGCCACACCCCTTCCGGAGAGACGAAGACCGCCTACCGGCAGCGGGCCTGCCCCGGGTGCAGCGCCACTGATCCGACACCGGCCCTGATCCGCAGCCATCCGGCCGCAGAGGAGATGCCTTTCGATGGTGTGATGCGGCAGTGGGACACCGGGATCCGCGCGAAAAAAGGCTTCTTCAGTTACCACCGATGCAAGACCTGCGGGCAGCTCTACTGCCCGGTGTATCCGGACGACGGCCAACTCCGACAACTCTACGGTTCGATGACGCCGAACATGTCGGACCTGCCCACTTCGTGCCTCCGACACACCCAGGAGGGGTATCTTCAGACGTTGCTCCGGCACCATCCCGCCCCCGGAGACATGATCGAAGTCGGTCCGGATCGCGGGTATCTCGCACATGCCGTCCAGACTTTGTCTGCGGTCCCACCAAGGAGGTTCTGGTTCATCGAGCCCAATCTGGCCGTCCACGACGACCTCCGGGCCTCGATCGCTCCCCTGCCGTGCGACGTCTCGGTGGACCTCAACCGGTTCAATCACATTCCGGATGCGACCGCCGGAATCGCGTTCATGGTCCACGTCCTCGATCATCTCATCAATCCGCTCGATCACCTCCGGGAACTGCATCGATGCCTTGTTCCCGGCGGTCTCCTCGGCATCGTCGTCCATGACGAGCTTTCCATGCTCTCACGGTTGCTCGGCGCCCGTCACCCGATCTACTGCCCCTACCATCCCCAACTCTTCAATCCGGCAACACTGGCCGCGATGCTTGGCAAAGCTGGCTTCGACGTCGTCGAGATCGTGCCGACCCGAAATTACTATCCGGTTCACTTTGTCGCCCGCACGGGCTTGTCCCGTTTCGGAATGGACTGGCTCCCCGTACCGATCCCGAGAGGTTTCGTACTGCCGCTCAAACTGGGAAACATCCAAATCATCGCGCGGAAATGACCTTCCCAGCCCGCGACACGCCCACCGAAGTGAATCGCACTGATGCCGCTGCTCGGGCCGAGCCCACTCCACCCAGAAATCGTCTCCCGCAATGGCGAGCGCCCCTCTCGCCGTGGCGGGCATGTTGGCCTCGTCCTCCCCTGCTTCAATGAGGTTGGGAACGTCGACGAGCTCTACGCGCGGCTCTCTGCGGTGTTCGCGGGCCTCCCTGGCTACAGCTGCGAGATGCTGTTCGTCGACAACGCCTCGACAGATGGCACTGTCCAATCGCTCCGGGCAATCGCGGCGCGCGATCCGCGGGTGAGGGTGATCGTCAACGCACGCAACTTCGGCCACATCCGCTCCCCCTTCCACGGCATGATGGAGTCGGGGGGAGACTGCGTGATCACGATGTGCACCGACCTCCAAGACCCGCCTGAACTCATCCCCGAGTTCCTGCGGAAATGGGAGGAGGATGCGGACGTGGCGGTTGGACAGAAGACGTCGAGCGCCGAGTCGCCCCTCTTCTGGGCGATTCGCACCCTCTATTACCGGTTTGCGCGGCGTCTCGCCGACGTCCCGCTCCTCGAGCATGTCACCGGCTTCGGCCTCTACGACCGCCGAGTGATCGAGATCATGCGGAGTTACCGTGATCCGTACCCTTACGTGCGGGGGATGATCTGCGACATCGGGCTGCCGATCGTGACGGTGCCCTACGAGCAGCCTCTGCGACGTCACGGAATCACCAAGAACAACTTCGCGACGCTCTTCGACATGGCCATGCTCGGGATCACGAGCCACTCGCGCGTGCCACTCCGGCTGGCGACGCTCGCGGGCTTTACGCTCTCCGCACTGTCGCTCGCCGTGGCGATTGCGTTCCTCGTCCTCAAACTGCTCTTCTGGGATCTGCTTCCGGCCGGCTATGCCCCTGCCGTGATCGGCATCTTCTTCCTTGGATCGGTGCAAATCCTCCTGGTCGGTCTTCTGGGCGAGTACGTGAACGCCATTCTCTGGCAGGTGCGGCACCGGCCGATGGTGGTTGAGCGGGAGCGATTCGGCGGCCCGGCCTCTCCGCAAGCGGATGATCAGCCAAGTGGCGGCAGGTAGCGTGTCACCTCGGCCTCGATCTCAGGCGGGAGCGCAGGCTGCTGCCGGGAGATCGGGTTGGATTCCATCGATCCATCGGGCAAAATCCGACTGGTCACGGCGGGGAAGTTCGGTTGGTTGGGATCGACTTCTACGACCCACGCCGCAGGGCCCGGACGATCCATCAGGGCCGCGATCCGCTCGGCCACCATATCGGATGCCGCCAGCTTCTCGGCGGGAATTCCGTAGGCGTGGAACAACGCGATCCAGTCGGGAAAACCCAGCCCTGTCGCCTCGTCACAGCCGACGTAGGCCCCCTGGAAGAACTTTCGCTGTGTCGCCCGGATCGATGCGTAGCCACCGTTGTCGATGAGGAACATCTTCACTGGCAGCGCATGGCGACGGATAGTCGCCAGTTCCTGGAGATTCTGCGAGAAACTTCCGTCGCCCTCGGCGAGGACGACGCGGTGGCCCGGTCGGGCAAAGGCGGCTCCAACGGCCGTTGCGAGCCCCCAGCCCATGCTCGCCATCGCCGCGCTGGTGGTGGCGTACTGACCGCCGGCCAACTCAAACACCTGGAGCCCTCCGGTAAACCCACACCCGCTGGAACTGATGGCGATCACATCATCTGGGCGGGTAGCGCGGGACAATTCGCGAAGGAAGCGGAATGTCGACGGCCCCTCGAGGTTGATCTCGTTTGCTGGTTCAAGCGTCGGCACAAGAAAGCGTACTCGGCGGACATAGTCTCCCCACCGGTCTGGATCGCTCCACTCCAGACTCCGCAGCAGCGCCCTGAAGACTTCGTCGGGGGAGGCGACGAAGCCGGCGGCCAGCCGCGGATGGCCCTTCGCCAGTTCGACGGCGCAGGGATAGACCTGGAAGAGTCGCGCTGCGGGCGCGTACTCAAGCCAATTGAAACCGGTCTGCTGGAGGTCAAGCTGGGCGCCGATGGCGACGATCACGTCGGCCTGGGCCACGAGGAGGTTCGCGGATCGCTGGCCCCCCCAACTGCTGGGACGACCAGCGTGCACGGGCGATGAGGAGGGAATCCGGTCGATGGCTGACGTGGTGGTGGCCGTCGGCAGCCCGATCCGTTCGAGGGTCGCAAGCCCCTCCCAGGCGGTGTCTCTCGTCAGCAATCCGCCGAGGAGAAGGAGTGGGCGCCTGGCACTGCCAAGCGCCTCGGCGAGCGACCGGGCCACCCCTTCGGGATCGTCTGCCGGCGTCACCTCCGCGATTCCCTCGTTGGCCTCGAATTCCCCCGCGCCTTCGAGGGCAGCGCGGTCGACCGGTGCTGCTTGGACATCGAGACAGACCTCGATGACCACCGGCCCCGGATGCGGCCCCCAAGCCGATTGCACCAGGGCGTTGAACCGCCGTCGGGAGATCGGCCGCCGCAGGCAGGTGGCGTTCACTGCGATCGGAGTCATGATCGCCGTTCCGTCGACCTCCTGCATGCCCCGCTGGCGGAGCGGCGGGTCGAGGAGATCGGTCGACTTGACCTGCCCGGCGATCACCAGCAACTCGCGGCGCTCGGCCCAGCACGCCGCCACCGAGGAGACGATGTTCGTCAGCCCCGGACCTGTCGTCACCATTGCAAACGCCCGTCCACCGCAGCGGCATTCATTAAAATGCTCGGCAGCGATTCCGGCGCTCACCTCGTGGACCACGGGGATGCATTTGAAGCGGGATCGGAAGCCATCGATGAGGTGCATGCACCCGCCACCAGCCACCATAAAACAGTGGGTGTAGCCCATCGCGACAAGCCAGTCGCCAAGGACGTCGGCGTATTTTTGTTGCGATCCTTCGGCCACGGGTGAGCCTCCAGGCAGGTGCGGTCTCATTGCCATCCGGAGCCACCATCAAACCGGCCGGAGACAAGCGGTTCAACCACGGTGTCATCTTCTGGCCGGACCGGAGGGAGAACCGTTCCTCCGGTGCGGTATAGTATGTGCCGATTCTGGACTTGATCGCCCTGCAGGACAACTCTCCCCGTGTCCACCCACCGCTCGCCTCAACCGATGCCAGGGGCCGGGACATCAGCGCATCAGCTGTCAACGCATCCGCTGGAGTGGTGCACGCTTGCCATTCTGGGCCCGCTCGGGTTGCTCCTCCTGGCCACGACGCTGGGCTGGTGCGTTGCCAACAGCGCGTGGACGGCGGCCGCCTGGCGGATCCCCAACGCTCATCTCGACGAGAAGTCTGACACCTATCTTGACCCCGAATACGGCGACACATTCATCACCTTGGCGGTGATGCGGGCCGCGGGGGACGGCCGTATCCTTCCCCTTGCCTCAAAGACGGTGCCAGAACTGGGCGCCCCGTCCGTCGCCAACTGGAACGACTGGCCTCTCATCGAGGAACCGCAGACGATCCTTCTCGGCCTCCTCGGCCGCTGGCTCGGGCCGTTTGCCGGGCTCAACGCCGGTATCCTCCTTGGTCATCTTCTCGCCGCGGCAACGATGTACTCCGTGTGCGTCGTGGTGGGATGTGCCGTGCCGTGGGCCTTCGTCGCCGGTCTGGCCTACGGCCTCTCCCCGATCATCTTCGCGCAGTCCCCCCACCATGTCACCGTGGCCTGGGCGTGGCATGTGCCACTGTTTCTCCTCGCCTGGCAGTGGGCTGCCGATCCACAGGTCGGCCCGGGCGGGCGGCGTTTCCGCTGCGCTGCCGTGATCGGCCTGATCGCGGGCGTCCAGAATCCCTACTACACCAACATCCTCTGTCAGCTCGCCCTTCTCAGCGGCGCCGTCAGCGCCTGGCGGGGAAGATCGTGGCGGCACCTCCGCACCGCGGCCGCCATCGTCGCCGCCGCGGCGGCGGGGTTCGCGGTGATGAATGTCGACTCCTGGTCGCACCGACTCTTCAACGGGCCGAACCCGGGGGCTGTGCTCCGTGAATACAAATGGCTGGAGATTTACGCCCTCAAACTCGTCGATCTTGTCATCCCCACTGCGAGCCACCGATCGGACTGGTTCGCCGGCATCGCCCGCGTTCACCGTGCTGCTGCGCCACTCCTCAACGAGGGAGCCACCTACCTTGGCATCGTGGGTATCCTTGCCCTCGGTTGGCTTGTGGGGGTGAGCGTCAGGGCCCTCGCCGAACGGCGCGGCGACGACGTCCCGGCGGCATTCTGGCAGGTCCTGTGGATCGTCCTCTGCTTTGGTACCGGCGGTTTCAACGCCTTCGGTGGGCTGATCGGGATCACGCTCTTTCGCACCGCGTGCCGATATTCGATCGTCATCTTGGCGATCGTGCTCCTGTTCGCCGCCCGGCGGGCCAGCACTCTCCTCATTCGGGATCGACGCCACACGACAGCACTCCTCGCTGCCTGGGCAGGTGCCGTCGCTCTCTCGCTCCTGGTTTGGTGGGACGAAGTACCCCGGCCTACGGTGGCATCCGTCCGCGAACGAATCGCCCGGCACATCGATTCCGACCGCGATTTCCTGGCCCGTGTCGAAACCGCGTTGCCCCCCGGGGCGATGGTGTTTCAGCTCCCCATTATGGAGTTTCCAGAGTCACCGATCCCGGGGATCGGGACCTACGATCAACTCCGCCCCTATATCTTCAGTAAGCACTTGCGGTGGTCGTTCGGCGCCATCAAGGGGCGGCCCAAGGAAGACTGGTTGAAGACCCTTCCCGCCAAGGAACTCAAAGAGGCCGTTGCCGACATCCGCTCCCACGGCTTCTCTGCCATTCTCCTCCACCGCAATGGGTTTCCGGACAAGGGCCGGGCGATCGAGGGGGCAGTCGTCGAAATGACTGGCCCCAAGAGTCTGCTGCGCAGCGACGAAGGGGATCTTTCCTGCATCATCCTCGATCCCGTCCCGCCAGCACGATGACCAACTCCCAGCAACACCCTCGCCCGAACGGCCGACGCCTGCGGGATTCTGATGCAAGAGTGGGCGTGCCAGTTCCACGCGGAGCAGAAACTGCCATCGGGGCCCTCCTCCGCGGCGCGATCCAAGGGGGGATCATCTTCGGCTCGTCGATGCTTGTGTATCTGGCGTGCGTGCACGGGGACTGGGTGTGGGATGATTACCCCCTGATCGCTCTCAATCCTGTCGTCCAGGGACCGTATTCGTTCCTTGCTTGGTGGTTCTCACCCGATGCCCCCGACTACTTCCCCCTCACCACCACCATGCTTTGGCTGGAGTGGCACGCCTTCGGCAACGCGACCACCGGCTACCACGTTGTCAGCATGCTGCTCCACGCCGCAGCCAGCATCCTCCTCTGGAGACTGCTGGCGGTGATGCGAATCCCGGGGGCCTGGCTGGCGGGACTGCTGTTCGCCGTCCATCCGCTGTGTGTCGAATCGGTGGCCTGGATCTCCGAACTCAAAAACACCCTCACTCAGCCACTCTTTCTCCTCGCCGCCATCCACTGGGTGCGGGCCGATGAGCAGGCCGAGACCGATCAGGCCTTCACCGCTGGCGCTACCCAATGGGCGCTCGCTTTGTTCTGCTTCCTGATGGCAATGTTTGCCAAAACATCCGTCGTCATGTTTCCCGTCGTCATCCTCCTCCATGCCTGGTGGAAACGTGGCGCCGTCTCCTTCCGCGACATCCTCCGCGCCGCGCCCTTCTTTCTCGTCTCACTCCTCCTCGGACTGGTCACCATCTGGTT